>NZ_FMUC01000004.1:0-344465 GCF_900100935.1 Pseudomonas sp. NFACC25 | reverse complement strand
TGGGCGGCGAAGAACTGCGCCTGGTAGACAACATCGACCGCTCGCTGCATACCGTCTCTCAACTGTTCCGTTCGATCCTGGATATCTACACCCTCGACAACGGAAAGCTGGAACCGCAAGCGGAACCGGTGAACCTGGGCGCGCTGCTGCGGGACGTCGTCAAACAGAACACCGAGGCCGCGCGCTGGGCCGGGGTTCAACTGCGCCTGCGCCCTTGCGAGCACTGGGTGAATGTCAATGCGGGACTGTTGACCACCATGGTGCAGAACCTGGTGTCAAATACGCTCAAATACGCGTCCGGCCAACCGGTCTTGATCGGTGTGCGTCCCAGAGGCAAGGGCTTGGCCATTGTCATCTACGACAAGGGACGCGGCATCGCCGCTGAACATCTGCCGGACGTATTCAAGGAGTTTTACCGGGTGCGCCACGCACGCGACAAGGATGTCGAGGGCCTGGGGTTGGGCTTGTCCATCGTCAAGCGCATCAGCCAGTTGCTCAATCTGGATATCCAGTTGGACTCCCGGCTCGGCCAAGGCACCCGCGCCACTATCCAACGCCTGGAAAGCGTCGCGCCGGGCACCGAGACACAACGGCCAGCGGCCACGCAAAGCCGTCTGCAGGGTCTGCGGGTCTGCCTGGTGGAAGACGATTCCAACGTACTGATGGCGACCTCGACCTTGCTGGAAAAATGGGGATGCGAGGTAGAAAGTCATAGCGATGGACTGAACGTGACCACGGAATGCGACATCATCATTGCCGACTTCGACCTGGGCCCTAGGATTTCAGGTTCCGAGTGTATCGCTGCGATTCGCGAACAGCGTGGTTGGGAAGTACCGGCCATGATCATGACCGGCCATGAAATCGAGCGTATCCGCAGCACATTGATCCACATGAATATCTCCATCCTGTCCAAGCCCGTGCGTCCGCCTGAATTGCGAACGACCCTGCTCGAACTGACCAAGCATTTCGCCAGGGAAATGGGTTAGCTGGGGGATGTCCATGCCCGGACATATCCGGGTGCGACGGTGTGTGGAATGCACGCCTATCATTAGCGCGGCTTGCCATTCGCCTGTCGGTTTGCGGCGAGGTAATAGGTCACTTGTCGTATTGATGTCGCTGGCGCCCCGTTATCCAATGCGCCTGGGGAACGTGCTGCGCTGAATCAACGTTGTTTCAGCGCAGGCCGATCCTCCGCTGCCTTGATTCAGATACCGTTCAATTAAGCGTAAGGAGTGTCCCAGCCGAAAGACGGGCGGTTGGTTTTGACAACCGCGCCACCTTGACCGACTCGGGCCACACAGCGATCAAGTGATAGAGGGAGTTTTTATGAAAGACAATATGAAGAAAGTACGTTCGACCATCGCATTAGCATTGGCTCTCTCAGCAGGCCTTGCGTTCAGCGGTACGGCCAGCGCCTTTACTTTTGAACATGGATGGAGTTGCCAGAATAAGTGGTACCAAATGGGACTTATTGAACTGATTGCTTGCGGAGGTGGAGGCGACGGTTGATCTGCCTGGGTCTTTTTCAGGCATATGAAGGAGCGGCAGTTCATTAACGCTTCACACACACAAACAACGCATTCCCGGTCACGCCCGCCCAGGGCGTGATCCGCTCATAGTCATGCTCGAACACCTGCACCTCAAAGTACGGCTGTAACAGCCCCTGCAACTCCGTGAAGCTCAACGCCACCATGGTGTGCTCATCCTGCCAGGCCTGGGTCACCCCCGCGGTGGTCTTCTCGATACTCAGGCGCAGTGACTGCTGCTCCCCTTCTCCGCGGTAATGCCAGCCGGAACCGAAGGTGAAATGACTGCCTTCAAACTCCACGCTATGGCGTACCAGCAAGCGGTTGTCGATATGCAGTTTGTCCACCGCGTTGAAGCAGAACACGCCGTTGTCGGCGAGTGCGCCGTGCACGCTGGCGAGGCAGGCGTGCAGTTGGGCCAGCCCGGGGTTGTAGTGGGTCGAGTACAGGAAGCAGGTGATCAGGTCTTGCGGTTCGTCCACCTGGAAGCCGGCCATGTCCTGGCGGCTGAACCGTGCCTCGGGGCAACGCAGTTGGGCGAGGTCCAGCATCGGTTGGCTGATGTCCAGGCCGGTGCTGCGGTAGCCGAAGTCGAGGAAGTGGCGCACATGGGGCCCGGTGCCGCAGGCAAGGTCCAGATGGCGGCGCCCGTCATTGCCGAACAATTGGTGCAGGCGACGCACGCTGTGGCTCTGCGCGCGGTAGTCGATGTCGGCGCACATCAGGTCGTAGTAGATGGACAGGTCGGTGTACAGCGCGTTGGAGGACATAAGTGGCCAGAGGGTTCGGCGGGAATTTCGCGCCGGCATGGTAACCCAGTCCTGGGTGTAAACCGCTACACTCGCCCCTCAACCATCCGCCAAGGAGGCAACCATGAGCGTTCGCGGTCAAGACCGACAGATCGACAATATCGAGTTCAACGTGGGCGACATCGCCCGCAGCAAAGCCTTCTACGGCGCGGTGTTCGGCTGGGCATTCGTCGACTACGGCCCCACCTACACCGAGTTCAGCGATGGCAGGCTGACCGGCGGGTTCACGACCGCAGAGCCCGTTCGACCGGGTGGCCCGCTGGTGATCCTGTACGCGGATGATCTCGAAGGCACGCAGCAGCGGCTCAAATCCGCAGGCGCCGTGATCAGCCGCGAGACCTTTTCGTTCCCCGGTGGCAGCAGGTTTCACTTCATTGACCCGGATGGTTATGAACTGGCGGTGTGGACCGCTCAGCCGTAGCTGGCCGCAACACCAGGCGTGGAAGCGCAGTCGCGCTCCCGCAGGCCGGCGAGCGCCGCTATTGCAACGGCACATAAATATCGGTCTGCCATTGATCCTGCGGTGTCTCGGGGAAAATGCTCAGGTATTCGAAAAACAACGGCTGGTCCCGAAGCTCCTCGCCGCTGCCAGGCAGCCAGTCGCGGTAGATCGGATAGATCGACTCTGCGATGTGATCCGGCGAACCCACATGACGCACCACCACACAGCGCCCGCCGGGGATGACGCGTTCAGTGACGCCGAACTCATTCGCGGCCAGCGCCTGGTGAATCTCGCCGCAAATGGCAAACCGGAACTCGTCGGCCGGGGTCGTATCAGGATTGTCGAAGGGAATACCGAAGCTGCGACTTGAAGCCACCGGCGACTGCCCGCTGTGCATGCGCCACGCAATGAATGTCTGCACGCTTTCATTCACGCGCCCTGGGGCGCCGCGGTGCTCGAATGCGGCCACCTTGACCGCAGGAAACTCCACAATTCGTACCTGCATGATGATGCTCCTGGAAAAGTAAGGGACGCTGAATACCCCGCGCCAGAGCTGCCAATCCGGTCGTTTCCGGAATGCGCTCGGCGCCATGCCGAACGCTCGCCTGAACGCCCTGGCAAAGGCTTCAGGACTTTCGAAGCCGGCCCCCAGCGCCGCCTCCAGCACCGAATAATCAGCGCGGGAAGACAAGTCATGTGCCGCGCGGCGCAGGCGCATCAGTTGCACATAGCGCGCAACCGGCATGCCCACGAACGCGGTGAATTGCCGATGGAAGTGAAACACCGAAAAATGCGCCACCTCGCTCAGCGCCTTCACCGACAAGTCACCTTCAAGATTCGCGTCGATATAAGCGAGTACGGCGTCGAAGCGCTGTGTGTAGGCGGCGTTGCCTGGCAAGTCAGACACGGGTTGCAAGCTCCGGGATAGGCGTTGGACGATAGGATCGACTATACCGACAGCCTGCGCCTAGCCGTGCTTGCTGAGGTGGATGTGCCAGCACGGATTCACAAAGGAAGCCTGGCAATCACCTTGATCTCGAACTGGTACCCATACAGCCACGTAACCCCCACGCCAGTCAGCGTCGGGTGCGGCGCTTCGTCCCAGAACTCCGGCACCACCTTCCAGATCGTCTCGAACCTGGATTCGGGATCGACGATAAACACCGTCACATCGATCACATCGTCAAAGGTGCAGCCGGCAGCCCCCAGGATCGCATTCAGGTTGTTGAACGCCAGACGGACCTGATCCTCCAGATCGGGCTCGGGCGAGCCGTCTGCATGGCTGCCGACTTGGCGTGCTGTGGTTGCCCAGCTACATGTCGAAAGCCTTCGAGGACCGGGGCGAATTAGTGCCCTTGTTCAAGGACTGGCACCTTGATCCGATGCCGCTTTACGTGGCCTTTCCGCCGAACCGGCATATCAGCCTGAAGCTGCGCGTGTTTATCGAATGGGTGGCTGAGTTGCTGGCCGTGCATGCGCCTGTCAGTGGGCGGCAGGATGGGTGCTGATGGACGCGTGTATGGGTTCGCTGATCGACCTGAACAACCAACCTCTACGGCCTTTCAAGGCTTCTCTTCAGTCGGCGCAGATGACTACTGACGATCACTTTATGGGCGAGCCCTACCGGTAACATGTAGATGCGTCCATAGAGGTTATGCGTGACGACCGATGATGTGATGGTGAGCACACGATCTGTTATCGAAAGGCAGATCATGACATCCAGATGCCTGTCACGCTCGGTAAGAACCAGGATATCGGAGGCGCTGTGCTCCACCAGAAAGAAATCCAGGTGTTCGCCTGCGTGTACCGTTTTTCGCGCAACGCCGGAGAACCCGCGGATTCGCCTCACACCGAATAACGAAGAAATTGCGTCCCTTATTCGGAAAGCCAGCCGCATGGCCAGTCCCGGCTCAGCCGTTGTGATGTTCCACGCGTCAAGCATGGTGATTTCAACGGGGAGCTGAACCGACCTAATGTGGTAGTAATCGAGCTCCGACAGTGCACGCAACGTGTGAGCTGGTGATGTGATAGGCAATTTTCATCCCGTCCAGTGGGCCAATTTTCATTCCCGATAACATCCGAGGCTGAGTGTTATGCGGCTATGTTACGTCAATGTACAGCCGCCATGAACGTCCCCTCCCTGTCCCTTCCCCTGTGTATCGCAAGTGGGCGAACATATCCCCGCCATAGTATGGTTGCGGCCCCCAACCCTCACAGGATATGAAGGTTACCCATGCGTTTACTGTTTCCCCTGGCCGTCAGCTTGACGCTGATCGGCTGCGCCACCACCAAGACCGACGTTCGCAACGAAGCACACATCAGCCGATATGACCCGACCACTACCGCGCGTGTCCGCCTGATCACCGGTGACACCACCCACGCCGGCTTTATCAGTGGCCAGACCTGCGAGATGTTCTACAACGAGTCCCTGCTGACCAAAACCCCCGAAGAAGCCGGATGGCAAACAGCCCATGTCGACTCGGCGGGGCTCTACCCTTTCCGGGCGACAGACCGCCAGAACAGCGTGATTGGCATGCCTGCCAGCAAGGCGAGCAAAGCCATCAATCAATCGCCCAAGGTGTTTGACGAACATGTCATCCCGGCCGGTAAACCGTTTATTGCAGGGTTCGCCATGGGGGGATCGCAACTCTCCTGCTTTCCCGCGCCCGTCACGCTTATCCCCGAGCCCGGTAAAGACTATGAAATGGAACTTCAAATGATGAAAATCAGCACGTTCAAGGCCGGCTGCGTGATTGCCGTCCGCCAGCTCTCCACCCAGGCCGACACCACCGTAGAAACGCCGCTGAGACCGCAGGTGTGTGCCAAAACACCGTCGGGCTGGTACACCGTGACCCCAGCGCCCTTGCCTTGATCGCCCCTGGGCAGTTGTTGAACGGCAGTTGCATTTGACTCAATGGTTTTCCTCACACTCATACAGGGACAGACATGGGCATTTTGGATCGATTGTTTGGTGGACGCTTTACCATGCCTCCTCCCGAGGAAACCAACCTCAGCGCTTCAGCGATCATGAAAGAGCTGCGGCCCGAGCGCAGCGACCCCTCCCAGAAAAAAGCCCTCGAAGCCTTTGCCCAGGCGCTGGTGGCGACCACGGCGGAAAAAGAAGGCGCCAGACTTGTCCGCCGCGTTATGCGCAGATACGCGATGGGAGATGACCCCTGCAGTGCCCTCACCGAAGGTTTCCTGAATGACGCCAAGGGGCAAAAACTCGAACACCTTGTACTCCTCAGCGTGGATTGGAGGGGCTATGACGTGTTTGAGTATCTAGCGCCCTTTCTGGTCAGCGCCAGTGGCTTGAAGACGCCCTACGCCTATGTACGGGAAAACGCTACCTCCATGCCACAGGTTCTCGATAACTTTGATCAGTGGCTCGCCCGGTTCGGTAAACGGTTTCTTCACCTGGATTCCGGAGGTGAAAATTACGACGGTTTCATTGTTGACACGGATCGACTCGAAGACGTTATCGAGCTGGCTGGACGAGCGGGAATCCACGTGCGTCTTGAGAGCTTCTGACTCTGCGGCGGGGTGAGGGGCTTCTGCAGAACCTGTTCAATCAAGCCCTCGCCCGATGAATGTCCCTGCCCCGGCCGCAATGATCAGGTTTTCCCTTTCCCGATCATTGCGGCCTTGGACCTGGAGCCCTGATCCCCCCTCGGGCGTTCAGCCCGCTGTTTTTGCTCCTGCTTGAATTGCTGCTGCCAGCGCGCCAGCGCCTCAGCCCCGTCCGATGCCTGCACGGCCCATGGCGTCGACGCGATCATGCCGAAAAGCGTCCAGATAAGGAGTTGCTTCATTTCATCTCACCTTGGTTGTTTGAACTGGAATGGATGCGGATATCCGCGTTGGTAATGCTTGAATAGGTGTCGAGCAGCCCGGCTAAATCCTGGTAGCCAGCCGCCAGAGCGTGAGCCCCCAGCCGGGTCAATGATCTCGACGTCCGACGTGCCTGAGCCGCGCTGATCGCGGGAGTGGAGGCATACCGTGAAATACGCCGCTCGCCCCTTTGCGCACATTTGGCGATTGCTGAGTCAGGTTCCAGCTCCCGTGTCTGGCGTTGCAAAGTCAGCAGCCGGCGGCTCAATTGAAGGGACACAGAGCCGGCGCCGCCCGCCGGTTGGTGACCAGCGCCCAAGAGTGCCTGCAAGGCAACCAATCGGTGCTGTTGCCGGGCCTGCCACTTGAGCAGGTCCATGCGGCGCCCGTGCCGGAGTAAGCGCCGGGTGTCCCTGTGCAGCGCCTGGGTCAGGACGTGTACATGGCGGGCGGATTGCCCCGGCAGTAGCTGGAAGGCCAGCAGGCAGATGGCAAGTGCTACCAGCCAGGCGAGCGCTTGATTGGCGAAGTCCGTGAAGTCGTACTGGGCCGTGCCGCCGGTGCCGACGAGGGTGTTGAACGCGATCAGGTAGGCAATGCCCTGCAAGGCGTGGCGCGGCCGGGTGGTGGCATGAATGCCGACGGTCCAGAAGGCGATCAGCACGACGCTGAGCAACGCGAACCCGCTGATGTGCGGCAACACCAGGAACTTGCACGCCGCTGCCGTTACGATGCCGTACAGCGTTCCCTCGAAGAAACGGCCGATGCCTTGAGCGGGCGCCGGGCTGGTGGCCAGCAAGGTGCAGCACGGGCCCAACACTGCCAGCAAGGTTGGCCCCTGGTCCCAGGCGCTCAGGTACCAGACCGCAGCGGTTGCAAGCGTGGCCGCCAGGGCGCGTAGACCGTTGCGCAGCGCGTCGCCGTAATGGCGGTGGAACCCCACGGCGCGGGCCGGCGTCCGGGGCGCGCGCTCAAGGCAGGCAAAGCTCAGCAAGGCGCTGGACAGGTCTGCCAATTGTTCACTCAAGCACTGCTGGCTTTGACGGTTTTCATGGGCCTGGGCGAGGCGGTGCTGCATCTCCCGGACATGCTCGGCTGCCACGGAAAAACCCGGCTTTGCGTCGGCCAGCTGTTGCAGTTGCGCGCCCATTCGAACGAGGGAAGGCAAGCCACCGTGGTTGAGCGGTGACTCGTCCAGGATCACCCCATGCACATACGCAAGCCCTGCCTGCAGGGTCGCAAGCCTGGAACGGATCAGGCGCGACTCACCTCGGCCGATCCCAAGAAGCTCGTCCACCTTACCCACATCGATGGCCAACTGGCCCTGCGCAATAGCCAGTTGCGCGCCCTGCTCCCCCTCAATTCGCAAAGCCAGCAATCCCAAGGTACGGGCGGCGATGTCCTCAAGTGCCTTGTTCAGTTTGGACTCGACGGTCTTGCGGCTGAACAACGTCGCCACCAGACTCAGGCTCAACACCCCAAGGACCACGGCCGTGCCGCGCGCCACGATATGCTCGAAACCTTGCTGCGGGGCGACAATGGCCGGGCCCAGGGCAAGGCAAACCGTATAGCCTGCGACCACTGCCGCCGTGGCCTGGTAGTGCCGAAGCACGGTCATGGCACCGACACAAAGGCCGAGCCACACCCCGATCCCGAGGATGAACAGCAGCATTTTTTGCGCGAACAGGCCGGTCAGGACCAGGGCGGCGAGCAACCCCGCCAGGGTTCCCAGAACGCGATTGAAGCCCTTGCCGACCACCGCGCCCTGCAGCGGATGGATCAGCAGCAACACGGTCGAAGCCGCCGAGAACGGCGCCTCCAGGTGCAATTGGAAGCCCAGCCACAGGGCCAATGTCGCCGCCGCAAGACTGCGCAGCACATACCCCGAGGTCTCGGGCGACCATGCCCCGAGCATTCGCAGTGCGCGGGCCATCACATGAAATCCTGCAGCCACTGGGTAAGCCGCCAATGGGGGGCGGCCCCCGCCTCGGCGACCTCGATACTCGCGGTCATTCCCGCCGCCAGCTCCACGCCCGGTGGCACCTTGTCCAGCTCAATCCGAACCGGCACACGCTGGGCCAGGCGTATCCAGCTGAAGGTAGGAGCCACCTGGGGCAAGCCGCTGTTACTGCGCAGCTCGTTGCCGTCGGCAATGCCTCTGCCGAGGCTCGCCACATGCCCTTCAAGCAGCGGTGCGAAGCCCATGAGCTTGATGGACGCCGCGGCCCCCACGCGAACACCCGGCAGCTTGGTCTCCTCGAAGTAAGCGGTGACCCAGAAGCTATGGCTGTCGACCACAAAGATATTGGTATCGCCCGCCGCCGCGTAGTCACCCGGCTGCAGCCGCAGCTGGGTCACATACCCGTCGACCGGTGAACGAACCGTCGTACGCTGCAGATCCAGCTGCGCGTGGGCCAACTGGCTCTGGGCCGCGTCCACCCGCGCCCTGGCCACCGCCAGGTCCCGGGCCGCATTGTCGGTCTCCTCCCGCGCAATGGCATCGCCGAGTTGCTGGCGACGGCTGAGCTGTGAGCGGCGCTGTTCGAACACACTGCGCGCCTCGGCAAGCTCGGCCGTTCGCTGTTGCCGGGCCAGCAGATAGGCGCTGCGGTCGATCTGATACAACAACGCGCCCTTGGCGACCCACTGGTTGTCCTCGATCAGCAGTTGTTCAACCTGGCCGGACACTTCGGGGGCAATGCGGATGACTTGCGCACTGACCCGCCCGTCCCGTGTCCAGGGGGCCAACTCATAGGCGCGCCACAACTGCGTACACAGCAGCAGTGCGGTCAAGCCGAGCACCAGGGTGACGAGGGTCTTGAGCAGGTGTTTGATCGTCATCGCCCGCGCCTCAAAACTTCAGCACAAGGATCGAGAGAACGATCAACGACATGCAGAAACGCGCCATGCTCGGGTGCCAGGCCCAGCCCAGCCAGGGCCGCATGATCCGCTCCAGCAGTGCGTAAACCACGGCGGTAACGCCCAGGTAGAGCAAGAAAGGCGGCAGGTAGAGGTGGGCAATCGTGATTTCGCTCAGCATCGTTGAATCTCGCAGTCGGCAATGGCCTTTCTGACGATGGTAGGGACTGCAAGGCCGTGCCGATATTGAGTATGCTGCCAAGATATAATCAAATTCAGACAATCGAGGTGGCGCGACGTGGACGAGACACATCTCTACGGGGTGGATCAATTCGAACTGGACAGTTTCGACCAGCCCGCAGTGGCGTTGATGCTGGGGAGTCAGCGAAACGACACCGAATTCCCCGTCCATACCCACCGCAAAGGCCAACTGGTAGTGGCGTATCACGGCGGCATCGTATGCACCGTAGAGGATGGCGTGTGGATGGTGCCGTCGGGGTTCGGCGTATGGATCCCGGGCGGTATTGCCCACAGCAACCGGGTGACCGCCAACGGCAAGATCGGCTATCTGTTCGTAGAGCCCGGTGCGGCCGCGCTACCGCACACATGCTGCACGCTGGTGCTGTCACCGCTGGTCCTGGAATTGATCCTGCACCTGAGCGCCCAAGCCCAGGACTATCCGCCGGCGTCTGCCAATGCACGCGTGGCGAGCGTGCTCCTCGAACAGTTGGAACTGGCTCCCTCGGAACAGCTGTACCTGCCGCTTCCGGCCACAACGCAGCTGCGTTTCATCGCACGGGGGTTGGCCCAGGACCCGTCAAATCGCTGCACCATGGCCCAATGGGCACGCCAGGTCGCCATGAGCGAGCGCTCCCTGGCGCGCTTGGTTAAAAGCGAAACTGGGCTAACCTTTGGCCAATGGCGCAAGCAATGGCAAATCATCGTGGCCTTGCAGAGCCTGGCCGAGGGCGAATCCGTGCAACGCACCGCCGAAGCCCTCGGGTACGAGTCGGTCAGTTCGTTCATCAGTATGTTTCGCAAGACACTGGGCTCGCCGCCAGCGCGGTACATGCGGCGGACCGCAACACATCAGCGGGGATCCCGGTTGGCTGATGAAGCTTTACCCGTCGAACGGTCTAAATTTGCAGAATGACGTGCCGATAGGCTGGATGTAACCCAAGGAGGCGGTTTCCCATGTTCAATACAAAAGCCAAGAACCAGCTTCACGCCCAGGCAGCCGAGCTGTTGGAACTGCGCCAACTGCGCGATGGCCTGAACCGTGAAATGCTGACGTTGAGCATCGACTCGACATTCAAGATCACCGCATGCAACGACAACTTTGCCAAGTCGTTGGGCTACACCCCGGAGCAACTTCGAGGCCGTGCCATGGCCGAGATCGTGCCGCAGTACGTCTCCAAGCTGCCCTGCTTTCATAATTTTCGAGCGGCGGTCGCCGCTGGCAAGTCCATTACCGACGATTACCGCTACCTGCATGCCGACGGCTCATTGATATGGCTGCATGCACATTGGCAGCCGATTACGGATGCGAGCGGCCAGCTGAGTCATGTCACCTGCTATGCAACGAACATTACCGCCCGGGTAGAAAAAGCCTCGGAAAACACCTCTTTCATCCAGGCATTGCTGCGCTCGACGGCGGTGATCGAGTTCGACCTCTCCGGGCATGTCATCACCGCCAATGAACAGTTCCTGCACGCCATGGGCTACAGCCTGGAGCAAGCCAAAGGCAGCCACCACCGGATTTTCTGCAAGCCGGAGGAAACCTCGTCGCAGCACTACAAGGATTTCTGGGCAACCCTGAACAGGGGCGAGTTTGTAGCCGGCCGATTTGAACGCGTTGACAGCCGCGGCCAGACCGTGTGGCTGGAAGCAACCTACAACCCGGTGTACGACACTGAAGGCGCACTGTGCAAGGTGGTCAAGTTCGCCACAGTGGTCTCCGACCAGGTTGCCCGGGAACAGGAAGTCAGTGGCGCGGCGCAAACCGCATTTGAAATTTCCCGGCAGACCGATGTCAGTGCCGAGCGCGGAGCCGTGGTGGTCAACGACACGATGCATACCATGCATAAAATCGCCGCTGATATGCAGGCGGCTGCCGGCGGAGTCGAAGCCCTCGGAAAACAGTCACTGCTGATCAGTTCGATCATTCAGACCATCAGCAGCATTGCCCAGCAAACCAACCTGCTGGCATTGAATGCCGCGATTGAAGCCGCCCGTGCAGGCGAGCAAGGCCGAGGCTTTGCGGTGGTGGCTGATGAAGTGCGGCAACTGGCCGGGCGCACCAGCACGGCGACGGAAGAAATCGCCTCGGTGGTGCTGCAGAACCAGAAACTGGTGGATGAGACCGTCGCCGAAATGGCCAACAGCAAATCCCAGGCAGAGCAAGGTCTTGAACTCGCCACGCAGGCAGGCCAGGTCATTGTGGAAATTCAGGACGGCGCCAAGCGGGTGGTCGACGCGGTGGGCAGGTTTGCGAATCAGGTGGCTTAGCTTGCCCGCAGTGGCGCAGGCGAATTCGATAACGATGACATAGCAATCGATGGTGGCCACTGTGGGGCTGTCTTTTGAGGGTTGGATGCAAATGAACTATTTGCTGTACGCCTGCCCCAGACTCAACGCCTGGGATACCTGCAAAAACCAGCGACTAAAGTGGAGCTTTTTTTCGGATCAATGCTTGTTCTCATGGCGCAAGCGTTCCGGTGTTGTCCCGGTCCAGCCGTGAAAGGCGCGAAAGAAAGAGTTGGGGTCGTCGTAACCCAGCAAGAATGAAATCTGCGTGTAAGGCAGCTCTGAATTGCGGATGTAATGGCGGGCCAACTCTTCACGTAGTCCGTGCAGGACTTGCGAAAAGCTTGTTTTCTCCTCGGCGAGTCGTCGTTGCAAGGTGCGCCGACTGACTGCAAGTTTGCGTGCGACCTCATCAGCACCTGTAATCCCACTTGGCACCAGCTCAAGCAGAACACTACGCACTTGGCTGGCTATGGATGAGTCTCTGGTCAGCTCGGCCAGCCGCTCCTGCAGCTTCGGCTCGAACAGTGCCCACATGGCCTGGTTTTCTGTAATAAACGGGCGCTCGGCGTCGGCGCGGGAAAACTCCAGGCCAATGCTGTCACCTAACTCCAGGGTACAACCAAAGAACTCTTCGTATGCCAGTTTCGGTTCGAGCGTCCTGGGGGAAATGACACGCAGCGGCACGACAACCTGTCGCGTCGCCATGCGTGCAATCTGGACGAAATAACCCAGTTCCACAGCGATCAACGCGGTGGCGGGCTGCTCGCTGGTCGCGCCGAAGTGGATGCCCAGGCGCAGCCGCTCCGGGTGTACCTCGATGTCCAGGTGCATTGGACCGATCAGGGGTTTGAATTGCTGAATACGCTGGGATGCGACAATCAGGTTGGGGCTGCAAAATGCCGCGAAAGTCGCCGGGTCGAACATTTCTGCTGAAAAATTACGCAGTATGCGCAGCGGTAACTGCGCATCACCGAGCAATATTGTCAGCGTTTCCCATAGCCGAAAGTAATCCGCGCTCGCCAGGCTGGCATCGCGTCGTTCGAACAGGTCTTTAGGCAGTTGCGCCATAGCCAAGAACTCGCGGACCGGGACGCCCAGGTCTGCGAGCAGTACCTTCCAGCCTGACGAGACGGAGAATCGTTCCATAATGTGATCAACGTGCCTTTATGCGGCCACTTTCTATCAGCTGCGCGAAGAAATCATTCATGGAGTCCTGCATCGGACGATAGCTCACACCCAATATCTCACGGCTGCGACGATTGTCCGCTCGCCATGGCAGGTCAACATTCAGGCTGATCATTTTGCGCGTGAGTCCCTTGTTCATAAGTGGCCCGACCGTCCAGACCAGCCACTTGGGCAGCTTGCGACGAGGGATTGGATAGCGCGCACCATAGCGTTCCAGCAGCGTCTCAGCCATCTTCAGGAAGCTGGTGTTATGCCCTGATACGATGAAGCGCCCTTTGGCCTCTGGGACAAAACCGCCCCGGAAGTGGGCCTCCGCAAGATCCCTGACATCGACGACACCGAAGCCGATGTCAGGCACGCCCATCTTCAGGGTGCCGTCGCCCATCTGACGAATGAGGTTGAAGCTTTCGGAGGTACCGTTGGGGTTCACTCCTGGCCCGATCACCAGCGAAGGGTTGATGGTTACCAGGTGCCAGCGATCCTGTTTCTTTGCAATGGACCAAGCCTCTTTTTCCGCCAGCAGCTTCGAATAGGAATAGGCCTGATGATCGACCGAGGAGCTGGTGTTCCAGATTTCTTCAGTGAACAGCCCTTCTGGGGTCTTGGCCAGGTCGGCATTGTCGCCATAGATGGCGGCGCAGCTGCTAGTCACCACAACGCGCTTTACCGAAGGCGTCCCATTGGCAGACTCCAGAACATTGCGCGTGCCGAGTTGAGCCGGCTCTATCAGTTCTTTGACCGGGTCCTGAATATCCAGGGTGAAGGGCGAGGCGGTATGGAACACGACTTCGCAGCCTTGCATCGCCTTCTGGTAAGAGCCCGGCGCAAGCAGATCTGCCGCGAAGAAGTGGATAGTGCCCGGCATGCTTTCAGCCAGCGCAGCCAGAGGGTGCAGTTTCGATGCATCATCCGGGTCACGGACGGCAGCGTGCACCGTCAAACCTTCTTGCAGCAGGCGGCTGACCAGCCAACCGGCCACATAGCCCGTAGCTCCAGTGACCATTACAGGTTTGGTTTTGTCGATATGCATATCAGGCTCCTGGCTCAGATTTACCCTCAGCTTGCCTGCTCTGCCGGTTCGCAGCACTAGCGGATGGCGCCAAGCGACTCGCATAATGCGCCACATGCGCGTGAGAAGGGTTTTGGGCATGACAAGTAGACGAGCCGCTGAGTCCACTGTTGGTCGAAAGCAACGCGCACATTGTCCAACCACCTCCACTCCCCTTATCCTCGACGGTCCCCGTCCGTCCAAAACCGGAGCCGCCATGGACCTCGCCACCCTCGCCCTGTTCCTCCCCGCCTGCTTCGCCCTGAACATGGCGCCCGGCCCGAACAACCTGCTGTCCGTCAGCAACGCCACGCGCTACGGCTACCGCACCTCGTGCCTGGCCGGTGTCGGTCGCCTGCTGGCCTTTGCCGGGATGATCGCCCTCGCCTCCGCAGGCTTGGCGGTGGTGCTGCAGACGTCGGAGTTGTTGTTCTACGCGATCAAGATTGTGGGCGCGGCGTATCTGTTTTATCTGGCGTTCCAGCTGTGGCGGGCTGATCCGCAGGCTGAGGCGCAATCGGCAGGCGCGAAGGTGGGTTTGTGGGCACTGGCGCGACAGGAGTTCCTGGTGGCGGCAGGCAACCCGAAGGCCATCCTGATCTTCACCGCGTTCCTCCCGCAATTCGTGGTCCCCGGCCAACCCATCACCCCGCAATTCGCCGTGCTGGGCGCGCTGTTCCTGGTGTTGGAATGGATCGCCATCAGCCTCTACGCCTATATGGGCCTGCACATGCGCCGCTGGTTTGCCGAGCCGCGTGGCAAACGGATATTCAATCGCTGCTGTGCGGGATTGTTGTCGGCGGCGGCGACGGTGTTGTTGACCGCGCGCAGGGCTTGAGGAAAAAAACATGACCCGCAACCAACTTGCCGACCTGTACCTCGGCTACATCGACTGCCTCAACCAACAGGATTGGAACCGCCTGGGCGACTTCGTCCACCCGGACGTGTGCTACAACGCCCAGGTGGTCGGCCTGGAGGGCTACCGCGCCATGCTGGAGCGCGACTTTCGCGAGATCCCCGACCTGGTGTTCCACATCCAGTTGCTGATCGCCGACCCGCCCACCGTCGCCAGCCGGCTGAACTTCAATGTTACGCCCCGGGGCGAGTTTTTCGGGCTGGCGATCAATGGTCGCCAGGTGGCGTTCTCGGAAAACGTTTTCTACACCTTCGTCGACGGCAAAATCGCCCAGGTCTGGTCGGTGATCGACAAGGCGGCGATCGAACGGCAGTTGGCCGTCTAAACTCCATGGACCCATTGTCCGTGGAGACCGATCATGAAACCCAAGAACACCCTCTGCCTCTGGTACAACGGCACCGCCGAGGAGGCTGCGCGCTTCTACGCCAGCACCTTCCCCGACAGCACGGTCGACGCCGTGCACCTGGCCCCCGGTGACTACCCGTCCGGCAAACAGGGCGATGTGCTCACGGTGGAATTCACCGTGATGGGCATCCCGTGCATCGGCCTCAATGGCGGCCCGATATTCCCCCACAGCGAAGCGTTTTCCTTCCAGGTCGCCACCGATGACCAGGCCGAAACCGATCGCTACTGGAACGCCATTATCGACAACGGCGGCCAGGCCAGCGCCTGCGGTTGGTGCAAGGATAAGTGGGGATTGTCGTGGCAGATCACGCCTCGGGTGTTGACCGATGCGGTGGCCAACCCTGACCCGACAATAGCCAAACGTGCTTTCGACGCGATGATGACCATGACCAAAATCGACATTGCGGCGATTGAAGCCGCGATAAAAGGCTGATCCACCTGCACCGGCGCATTCAAGCCACGGGGGAAGTTGACACACCTCGTAATATTCCATGAAGATAGCCCCAGTCTTCATGGGTGTGTCAGCTTATGTCCGCAACCTCAGTGGTTAACCTTTCCGTCATTGGCTTGATTGCCAAGGCGCAAGGTTGCGTGGCGCACGCCCTCAAATCGAAGAAACAGTCGCTCATGTGACCGGGGCGCGCTGTCCCGTCAGATGAGCTGACAGGACATTGAGCGCGGACTCCCTCCCCCTTGCACAATTGCCCATGCCTTTCTGACGGTGACTCAAACGGTCAATCATCAGGAGAAAGTGCATGTCATCGTTTCAAGGTATCTGGGTTCCCGTGGTCACGCCGTTCCAGGACGGCGCCATCGATTTTGTCGGCCTGCACCGCCTGGTCAGCCACCTGCTGGACAAGCACGTGGCCGGGATCATGGTGTGCACCACCACCGGCGAAGCCGCATCTCTCAGCCGCCAGGAACAATTGGCGGTGCTGGATGCGGTATTGCAACAGGTGCCCGCCCACCGTGTGGTGATGGGTCTGGCGGGCAACAACCAGATTGAGCTGCTGCAATTCCAGGCCGAGGTGCTCAAGCGCCCGCTGGCGGGTTTGCTGGTGCCCGCGCCGAGTTACATCCGCCCCTCCCAGGCCGGCCTTGAAGCGTTCTTTCGCACGGTGGCCGATGCGTCCAGCGTGCCGATCATTCTCTACGACATTCCCTACCGTACCGGCGTGACCTTCGAGCAGGCGACCTTGCTGAACATCGTCGCGCACCCGCAGATCGTGGCGATCAAGGACTGCGGCGGCAACCTGGGCAATACCCTGGCGGTGTTGGCCAGCGGTGAGGCCGATGTGTTGTGTGGCGAGGACCTGCAGATCTTCAATGCGCTGTGCCTGGGTGCCAGCGGTGCGATTGCCGCGTCGGCCCATGTGTGCACCGAACAGTTTGTGGCGCTGTGGCAACAGGTAAGGGACAACCAGTTGGCTGAGGCGCGGGCGACGTTCCTTGGCTTGGTGCCGTTGATCAACACACTGTTCATGGAGCCCAACCCGGCGCCGGTGAAAGCCGCACTGGCGCTGGAGGGCTTGATCGAGAGTGAGTTGCGTGCGCCGATGCAGCGGGCAACCCAGGCGGTCATCGCAAAGCTGCAAAGGCTTTCACGCAAGGCCCAATAACCTGTGGTGAGCGAGCTTGCCCGCTCATCACAATAAGCTTGCGCAGGCTCACCCATTGCACCTCCACGCCCCACGTGATCTGAGGACTACTCGTAACCTGTGGTGAGCGGGCTTGCCCCGCGTTGGGCTGCGAAGCAGACCCAAAACCAGGCGCTGCGGTTTACCTGACAGAACACAGGGAGCCTGATTGGGGCTGCTGCGCAGCCCGGCGCGGGGCAAGCCCGCTCACCACAACAAGCCCGCTCATCACAATAAGCTTGCGCAGGCTCACCCATTGCACCTCCACACCCCACGTGATCTGAGGACTACTCGTAACCTGTGGTGAGCGGGCTTGTCCCGCGCTGGGCTGCGAAGCAGACCCAAAACCAGGCGCTGCGGTTTACCTGACAGAACACAGGAAGCCTGATTGGGGCTGCTGCGCAGCCCGGCGCGGGGCAAGCCCGCTCACCACAACAAGCCCGCTCACCACAGCAAGCCCGCTCATCACAATAAGCTTGCGCAGGCTCACCCATTGCACCTCCACACCCCACGTGATCTGAGGACTACTCGTAACCTGTGGTGAGCGGGCTTGCCCCGCGCTGGGCTGCGAAGCAGACCCAAAACCAGGCGCTGCGGTTTACCTGACAGAACACAGGGAGCCTGATTGGGGCTGCTGCGCAGCCCAGCGCGGGACAAGCCCGCTCATCACAACAAGCCCGCTCACCACAGAAGCTCAGGGCATCAGGAAATCTGCCCCCCCACCTGCCGGGCGGTATGCAACCGGTGCAACGTGATCTCGCGCACCGCCTGCTTGCTCAGTTCGATGTGCCGCTTCAGCAGGTGCTGCGCCTGGTCAGCCTGGCGTTGCACGATGGCCGCAAGTATTTGCCCATGCTCTTCGTACGTCGCCGCAATGCGGGGCGCCTGGGTAAAGTCGAGCCGCCGGATGATGCGGATCTGCTCCGTGATGGCGTAGTGCATGCGCGCCATTTCACGGTTGCCGGTGGCTTCCACCAACGCGCAATGAAAACGCTCATCCAGCGCCGATACGGCCTGGGCGTCCTCCAGGCGCTCGCCCTCCTGCACCTGCCAGGTGGCCTGCAACGCTTGCAGCATCGGGTTCGGTTCATCCATCGCACATAACCGGCCGACAGCCGCCAGTTCCAACACGATGCGCACGTCGTAGAGCTCTTCGAAGTAGGCGAAATCGAACGGCTTCACCTGCCAGCCGCTGCGAAAATACACCTCCACATACCCTTCCCGTTCCAAGCGATACAGCGCCTGACGCACCGGCGTGCGACTGGCGTGCATGCGTTCGGCCACCTCGCCTTCGCTGAAGCGATCGCCCGGCAGCAGGCGGAAGTCGAAGATATCCGCCTTGAGCTGCGCGTAGATCTGCTCGGCCAGGCTGTCGGGGCGTGTCTTGGCCCCCATGCTCAGCCCCGGCTCGCAATAAAGGCGCGCCAGCCACCGAACTCGGTGATATCGAGGGCGTCGGCCAGTGCCCAGGGCTCGCAGATGAAGCCTTTGACGCTGCGCCCATCCTCCAGCAGCAGGTTGCCGATCCCCAGCGGTGCGGGGATCTCGGCGACGAACTCGCCAAAGCGTGCGAGGGGCATGTCCCACAGCTCGACAATGATCGCCCGACCGCTGTCCGCCTTGGCCAGCCCTGGCTTGGGCGGCACCGTGCCCGGCAGCGCGTACAGGCGGTAAGTGTCGGCCGTCAGGGTTTGCTCCACCAGCACCGCGTTACGCGTCGTCAGTTGGACATTCAGTGGCATGCCGGTGAGGTGCGCGCCCACCACCGCCACGCGCACGCAGCCGGGGGCTTGGGCGGGTGCGGACGGTGACGGCAGATAACGCTGGGTGGCGCCCAAAGGCAGCTCCAGGCTGGCTTGCCAGCGCTTGCCCAGGTGCGCCAGCGCCGTGTCATGCCAGGCCGGTGCGAGCAAGGTAATGCCGCTGGGCAAGCCATCGGCGCGGATACCGGCCGGCAGCGCCAGGGCCGAGAGGTCGGCCAGGTTGGTGAAGTTGGTGTAGTAGCCGAACTGCGAGTTGTAGCGCACCGGCTCTTCCGCCATCTCGGCCATGGTGCGCAGGGTTGGCGAAGTCGGCACCAGCAAGGCATCGAAACCGGCCAGGCTGTCGTTGATGCGGCGGCTCAGTTCGGCCCGCAGGTATTCGGCTTTGAAGGCGTCGCAGGCGCTGTACTGGCGGCCATTCTCGACAATGCCGCGCACCACCGGGTTGATTGCCTCGGGCTGGTTTTCCAGCATGCTTTCCAGGGCCACGGTGCGTTCGGCGACCCAGGGGCCGAAGTACAGCTGGTCCGCCAGTTCCTTGAACGCAGTGAAATCCACCGGAGTGATCACCGCGCCCAGCGCCTTGAAGTGTTCGACCGCGTGTTCGAACACGGCCTGGTTCTGGGTATCGCCGAAAAACTCCAGGGCCGCCGGGATGGCCAGCTTGATCGAAGCGCCCACCGCCACTGGCGCCGTGTTGGGGTTGGCGCGGGAATAGGCATCGCTGGCGTCGTATCCCGCCGCAACGTGCGCCACGGTCTCGGCATCTTCCACGGTCAACGCAAACACCGAGACGCAATCCACCGTGCGGCAAGCCGGCACCAGGCCGGTATTGGACAAACGCCCCTTGGTCGGCTTCAACCCGACGATATTGTTGAACCCCGCCGGTACGCGCCCGGAGCCCGCCGTGTCGGTGCCCAGGGAAAACGCCACCAGCCCACGGGCGACCACCGATGCAGAACCGGAGCTGGAGCCGCCGCTGACGTAATCGCCATTGAAACTGTTGCCCACCGCGCCATACGGCGAGCGGGTGCCCACCAGGCCGGTGGCGAACTGATCGAGGTTGGTCTTGCCCATCAGGATCGCGCCGGCGGCGCGCAGCTTCTGCACGACCGAGGCATCCCGGGTCGCGCGGTAGGCAAATTCTGGGCAGGCGGCAGTGGTGTCCCAGCCGGCCGCGTCGATGTTGTCCTTGATCGCAAACGGCACGCCATACAACGGCAGCTGGGTCATATCACCGCCCAGCGCTGCCAGCCGTTCGCTCAACTGTGCCAACTGCTCGGCCAATGACGACGGCTGGGCGCGGGCGATCCAGGCGCTGTCCTCGGGGGGGTATTGCGCGGCCAGGGTGAGCAAAATGTCCGGCGTGATCGCGCCGCTGCGGTAAGCAGCCTGCCATTCACCGAGGGTCCAGCCAAAAACGTTGTGCATGGGAAACTCCATCTTGTATCCAAGTTTGGATTTCTCTAAAGCAAAGCCCACGCCAGGTCACTCTGCCAGTGATTACGCAGGTATCGCCGCACAACGTGCGCGTAGATAGCGCACCCGGGCATCGTCCATGCGCCAAAAAAAGACATTCAATCGACCCCTCGGTTGCGACCGACCCGATACCGACCTACTGTTCCAGACCATGCTCTGCCATTTGCTGTCCCCCACCCTAAGCCTTCAGGTGACGACATGCCCACGCTCCCCCGCCCTGCCGTACTCGAGCTGATCGGCAACACGCCGCTGGTTCGGGTCAGCCGTTTCGATACCGGCCCCTGCACGCTGTTCCTCAAGCTTGAATCCCAAAACCCCGGCGGTTCCATCAAGGACCGCATCGGCCTGGCCATGATCGACGCCGCCGAACGCGACGGCCGCCTGCGCCCCGGCGGCACCATCATTGAAGCCACCGCCGGCAACACCGGCCTGGGCCTGGCGCTGGTGGGCCGGGCGAAAGGTTATCGGGTGGTGCTGGTGGTGCCCGACAAGATGTCCACGGAAAAAGTGCTGCACCTCAAGGCCATGGGCGCCGAGGTGCATATCACCCGCTCCGATGTGGGCAAGGGCCATCCCGAGTATTACCAGGACATGGCCGCGCGGCTGGCCAAGGAAATTGACGGCTGTTTCTTCGCCGACCAATTCAACAACCCGGCCAACCCCCTGGCCCACGAGACCAGCACCGCGCCGGAGATCTGGGCACAGACCCAACACGATGTGGACGCGATCGTGGTGGGTGTCGGCTCGGCCGGCACCCTCACCGGCCTGACGCGCTTCTTCAAACGGGTGCAGCCCGAGCTGGAAATGGTCCTCGCCGACCCGGTGGGTTCGGTGATGGCCGAATACAGCCGCAGCGGCAAGCTGGAAACACCCGGCTCGTGGGCGGTGGAAGGCATCGGCGAGGACTTCATCCCGTCGATTGCCGACCTGTCCAGCGTGCGCCACGCCTACTCCATCAGCGATGAAGACAGCTTCGACCACGCCCGCCAGTTGCTCAAGGCCGAGGGCATTCTCGGCGGTTCCTCCACCGGCACCCTGTTCGCGGCCGCGCTGCGCTATTGCCGCGAACAAACCGTGCCCAAGCGCGTGGTCACCTTCGTTTGCGACACCGGTACCCGCTACCTGTCGAAGGTCTACAACGACCAATGGATGACCGATGCGGGCCTGCTGCACTACAAGCACTACGGCGACCTGCGCGACTTGATCGCGCGGCGCTTCGAAGATGGCCGCGTGATCAGCGTAAGCCCCGACGACACCCTGCTCACCGCCTTCCAGCGCATGCGCCTGGCGGACGTGTCGCAACTGCCGGTGCTGGTGGACGGCCGCGAACTGGTGGGGGTGATCGATGAGTCCGACATCCTGCTGGGCCTGCACCATGACGCAGCGGACTTCTCCATGATGGTCGCCAGCGCCATGAGCGACAAAGTCCACACCCTGGCCCCTGGCGCCAGCCTGGCCGAATTGCAGGCCGAACTGGACCGCGGCCTGGTCGCCATCATTGCCGACGCGTCGGGCTTTCACGGCCTGATCACCCGCGTCGACCTGCTCAACCACCTGCGGAGATCCCTTGCATGAGCCAGCCCGATAAAAGCGCGTTTGCCACCCGTGTGATCCACGCCGGGCAGTCACCCGACCCGACCACGGGCGCGCTGATGCCGCCGATCTACGCCAACTCCACCTACCTGCAGGACAGCCCCGGCGTGCACAAGGGCTTCGACTACGGCCGCTCCCACAACCCCACGCGGTTTGCCCTGGAGCGCTGCGTGGCCGACCTCGAAGGCGGCAGCCAGGCGTTTGCCTTCGCGTCCGGGCTGGCGGCAATCTCCACGGTGCTGGAGTTGCTGGATGCCGGCGCCCATATCGTGTCCGGCAACGACCTCTACGGCGGCACCTTCCGCCTGTTCGACAAGGTGCGCCAGCGCAGTGCCGGGCACCGTTTCAGCTTTGTCGACCTGAGTGATGTGACGGCGTTCGAAGCGTCCTTGCAGGACGACACGCGGATGGTCTGGGTCGAAACCCCAAGCAACCCGCTGCTGAGCCTCACCGACCTCGCCGCCATCGCCCGGATCTGCCGCAGCCGCGGCATTCTCTGCGTGGCCGACAACACCTTCGCCAGCCCGTGGATCCAGCGCCCGCTGGAGTTGGGTTTCGACATTGTGGTGCACTCCAGCACCAAGTACCTCAATGGTCACTCCGATGTGATCGGCGGCATCGCCATCGTCGGCGACAACCCCGAGTTGGCCGAGCGCGTGGGCTTTTTGCAAAACTCGGTTGGGGCCATCGCCGGCCCGTTCGATGCCTTCCTCACCCTGCGCGGGGTGAAAACCCTGGCCCTGCGCATGGAGCGCCATTGCAGCAACGCCCTCGACCTGGCCACCTGGCTGGAACAGCAACCGCAAGTATCCCGGGTCTATTACCCAGGCCTGGCGTCCCACCCGCAGCACGAACTGGCACGCAGGCAAATGCGCGGGTTTGGCGGGATGATTTCAGTCGACTTGAACAGCGACCTGGCCGGCGCCACGCGCTTCCTGGAAACCGTCAAGCTCTTCGCCCTGGCCGAGAGCCTGGGCGGTGTGGAAAGCCTGATCGAACACCCGGCGATCATGACCCACGCCAGCATCCCGGCGGCGACCCGCGCGCAGTTGGGGATTGGCGACGGGCTGGTGCGGTTGTCGGTGGGGGTTGAGGACGTGGAGGATCTACGGGCAGACCTCGCCCAGGCCTTGGCCCGGATATAAATCCCCCCAGAAAACAAAGATCAACTGTGGGAGGGGGCTTGCTCCCTCCCACATTGGGTATGCGTCACCCCTGGACGATGTTGGCACGCGCCGAATGCAGCTTCTTGTAGCTCTCGATCAAGCGCAAATGCCGGTCCAGCCCTTCCAGCTTCATGCTGGTCGGCGTCAACCCATGGAAGCGCACACTGCCGTTGACCGAACCGATCACCGCGTCCATCCGCTCATTGCCGAACATGCGGCGGAAGTTGGCTTCGTAGTCCGCCAGTTCCAGGTCGTCGTCCAGTTCCATCTCCAGCACCGCATTCAACGCCTGGTAGAACAGGCCACGCTCGGCGGTGTTGTCGTTGTACTGCAGGAACATCTCCACGCACTCCTTGGCCTCTTCGTACTGTTGCAAGGCGAGGAAGATCAGCAGCTTCAATTCGAGGATGGTCAGTTGGCCCCAGGCCGTGTTGTCGTCGAACTCGATGCCGATCAGGGTGGTGATGTCGGTGTAGTCGTCCAGCTCGCTTTCGATCAGGCGCTCGACCAACCCCTGCAATTCCGCTTCGTCCAGGCGGTGCAGGTTGAGGATGTCCTCGCGGAAAAACAGCGCCTTGTTGGTGTTGTCCCAGATCAGGTCGTCCACCGGGTAGATTTCCGAGTAATCCGGCACCAGGATGCGGCAGGCGGTTGCGCCGAGGTGTTCGTATACCGCCATATAGGCTTCCTTGCCCATGCCTTCGAGGATGCCGAACAAGGTCGCGGCCTCTTGGGCGTTGGAGTCTTCACCTTCGCCTGAGAAGTCCCACTCGACAAATTCGTAGTCCGATTGGGCGCTGAAGAAGCGCCACGACACCACACCGCTGGAGTCGATAAAGTGCTCGACGAAGTTGTTCGGCTCGGTCACCGCCTGGGCTTCGAAGGTCGGCTGCGGCAGGTCGTTCAAGCCTTCGAAGCTGCGGCCTTGCAGCAGTTCGGTAAGGCTGCGTTCCAGCGCCACTTCCAGGCTCGGGTGGGCACCGAACGAGGCGAACACGCCGCCGGTGCGCGGGTTCATCAAGGTCACGCACATCACCGGGAATTCGCCGCCCAGGGACGCGTCCTTGACCAGCACCGGGAAACCCTGGGCTTCCAGGCCTGCAATACCCGCCAGGATGCCCGGGTACTTAGCGAGCACGTCAGCCGGCACGTCCGGCAGGGCAAATTCGCCCTCGATGATTTCGCGCTTCACCGCACGCTCGAAAATCTCCGACAGGCACTGCACCTGGGCCTCGGCCAGGGTGTTGCCCGCGCTCATGCCGTTGCTGAGGTAGAGGTTCTCGATCAGGTTGGACGGGAAATACACCACCTCGCCATCCGACTGGCGCACGAACGGCAGCGAAACGATGCCGCGCGCTTCGTTGCCGGAGTTGGTGTCGAACAGGTGCGAGCCGCGCAACTCGCCGTCGCGGTTGTAGACCTTCAGGCAGTAGGCATCGAGGATTTCGCCGGGCAGCTCGTCATTCGGGCCCGGCTGGAACCAGCGCTCGTCCGGGTAATGCACGAACGGCGCGTTGGCCAGTTCCTCACCCCAGAACTGGTCGTTGTAGAAGAAGTTGCAGTTGAGCCGCTCGATGAACTCGCCCAACGCCGACGCCAGGGCGCCCTCCTTGGTCGCGCCCTTGCCGTTGGTAAAGCACATCGGTGAATGGGCGTCGCGGATATGCAGCGACCACACGTTTGGCACGATATTGCGCCACGAGGCAATCTCGATCTTCATGCCCAGGCCGGCAAGGATCCCGGACATGTTGGCGATGGTCTGCTCCAGCGGCAGGTCCTTGCCGGCAATATAAGTGCCCGCCTCGCTGCCCGCGCCCGGCATCAACAGGGCCTGGGCATCGGCGTCGAGGTTGTCCACTTCTTCGATCACGAATTGCGGCCCGGCCTGCACCACTTTCTTCACGGTGCAACGGTCGATGGAACGCAGGATGCCCTGGCGGTCCTTATCGGAAATATCGGCCGGCAACTCGACCTGGATCTTGAAGATCTGGTTATAGCGGTTTTCCGGATCGACAATATTGTTCTGCGACAGGCGAATATTGTCCGTGGGGATGTTGCGCGTGCTGCAGTACAACTTGACGAAGTACGCCGCGCACAACGCCGACGAGGCCAGGAAATAATCGAACGGCCCCGGTGCCGAGCCATCGCCTTTATAGCGAATAGGCTGGTCGGCAATCACCGTGAAGTCATCGAACTTGGCTTCAAGCCGGAGGTTGTCGAGAAAGTTGACCTTGATTTCCATGGGGGCACACCAGAATAACGGGCTAAACAAAATGGCCGCCATTATGAGGTTTTTCATCGGGAAGTTTCAGGCTTTTCAATCATGCGGGGTGATGGATAGCGGTTCTGCCGGCGCGATTCCCCACCGGACGTGCTGAATAACAAGTGAATATTTCATGCATCAATGCCCCGCAAATTTTATCTCATAGCATTTGAAAAGCCGCTGGAACGGTGCCAGCATGGCTATGTGCCACTATTTAATTTCAGCGCTTCAGGTGAGGGTCAATATGGAATATCAACTCCCTGCAACAAAGGCGATGAGATGGCTGCCAAATGCAGACGCGCCGTATGACACACGCATACGCAGCGAACTTATAGCCGGGCCTTTTTCTTCGAAGGGGGTGCTGTGGGTCGGCTGGTTTAACAGCCTGGTGATATGCACAGTCGTGGTTACACTGCGCCCGAGCCAATTCTTCATTGCCTGGCTCATCATTGATTCGATGATCTGGGTCTCACGGTTAGCACTGCTGTATTGGATCAATACATACGGCGGCCAAAAATATCCTTATGTCATTGATCTATCGTTATTACTGGGCCTGGTCTGGGCGGCGGAGCTGGGCCTGGGTACCGCTGGTTGCCTGATCAGCGGCGATGCGATTCTTCAAGTTCTCGGGTGCACGTCAATGGTCAGCGTGAATGCCGCGATCGCCATGCGCAACCAAGGCGTACCGCGCTACGCATTCACTCAAATATTGCTGACGGATGTGCCCATGAAGCTCGCCACCTTGTTTCAGCCGGAACCGCTGCTCAGGATATTCCTGCTCCAGGCCCCGCTGTACTTGACGGGCATGTGGCTACTGCTCAACACGTTGAACGATAACCTGGTGCGCGCGTTACTGGCCGAGGCCAAAAACCAAATCCGCGCGACCCATGACCCCCTCACGGGCCTGTACAACCGTATGGGGATACTCGAACTGATTGAAAACACCCTGGCCCGCAGCCGGCATGCCGATAAACACTTTGCGGTGCTCTATATAGATCTGGATGGTTTCAAGGGCATCAACGATAACCACGGACATGCCGAAGGTGACAAGGCGTTAGCCGAATTTGGCGCAACACTTAAATCGATTGTCAGGCTAAACCAGGATTGTGCCGGCCGCTTGGGCGGAGACGAATTTATTCTGCTGATGAATAATTCCGGCATGACCTCTGCCACCCTGGCAGCGCAACGAATTATAGACACATTGCGACAGGCCTCTGAGCGTTGCGCTCTTCCCTATGCCTTGCAAGCCAGCATCGGCATTGCCCTCTTTGAAGGCGCCGACAGTACGTCACATACATGTGCACAAACAGTGATTGCCCATGCGGATGGTGCGTTATATGAAGCCAAGCGCGCAGGCAAAAACTGTTTTCGTATCGCACCAGGACAATTCGCCATTTAGGCCCTCCTGAACGCCATTCGTCACGTCTCGGTTTATATCAAACAATCGCCATCAACTTATTCCGTGTGATGCCGATGAACTTATGGCAATTCAGGGAGTAGTCGGAATGCGCAACAACCAGCCTGTAACACAGCGCGAGATTTCACTCGCGCCTTCGCAAAAACTCATCTCCGCCACCGATGTTCAAGGGATGATCACTTACTGCAACGACGCCTTCGTCGATATCAGCGGTTTTGAACGCGCCGACCTGATCGGCGCGCCCCAGAACATCGTGCGTCACCCCGACGTGCCACCCGCCGTTTTCGCCCACATGTGGAGCGCGCTCAAGCAAGGCCTGCCGTGGATGGGCATCGTCAAGAACCGCTCGAAAAACGGCGACCACTATTGGGTCAATGCCTACGTCACGCCGATCTTCGACGGCAGCCGTGTCGTTGGCTTCGAGTCGGTGCGGGTCAAGCCCACGGCCGATGAAATCCGCCGCGCCCAGGCCCTCTACCGGCGTCTGAGCCAAGGCAAGCCGGGCGTGCCGCGCCAGGATGCCTGGCTGCCGGCGGCAGTGAGTTGCGTGCCGTACATGGCCACCGGTGTGGCGGGCAGCGTCGCCGGGCTGTTCCTCAGTGCACCGGCGGCCGTCGCAGTGGCCGTGGCGGTCGCGCTGCCGGTGGGCCTGCTGTGCTCGCGCTGGCGCCAGGGCAGTACCCTGCGTCTATTGGAGGGGGTCGAACCCTCGACGTCGGATGCCTTGATCGCGCAGATGTACAGTGACGCACGCGGCCCACAGTCGCGTTTGGAAACCGCGTTCCTCAGCCAGACCGCGCGCCTGAAAACCTGCCTCACCCGCCTGCAGGACAGCGCCGAACAACTGAGTACCCTGGCGGGGCAATCCGATCAGTTGGCTGCCGCCAGTGCCAAAGGCCTGAACCGCCAGCGCGTGGAAACCGAACAGGTCTCGGCGGCCGTCAACCAGATGGCCGCGACCACCCAGGAAGTCGCCAGCCATGTACAACGCACCGCCGACGCCACCCAACAGGCCAACGTGCTGACCGGGCGCGGCCGCGAAGTGGCGCGCGATACCCGTGAAGCCATCGAGCGTCTGTCCACCATGGTCGGCGAGACCGGGGTGACCGTGGCGCAACTGGCCAGGGACAGCGACGAAATCGGCAGCGTGGTGGATGTGATCAAGGGCATCGCCGACCAAACCAACCTGCTCGCCCTCAACGCCGCAATCGAAGCGGCACGGGCCGGCGAGCAAGGCCGAGGCTTTGCCGTGGTAGCCGACGAAGTGCGCCAACTGGCCCAGCGCACGTCACAATCGACCACCCAGATCCATGGGCTGATCACCAAGCTCCAGGCATCCTCCAGCAACGCGGTGCAAAGCATGGAAAACGGCCAGCGCCAGGCCCAGGAAGGCGTGGCCTGGGTGATGGAAGCGGACCAAGCCCTGGTGGGGATCAGCGAAGCGGTGTCGCATATCACCGACATGACCACCCAGATCGCCGCCGCCACCGAAGAACAAAGCGCCGTCGCCGAGGAGATCAGCCGCAACATCACCACCATCGCCGAACTGGCCGACCAGACCTCGATACAAGCCCATCAATCCACGGACCTGAGCAAGGAACTGACCAATACCGCGTCCACCCAATACGCGCTGGTTGAACGCTTCAACCGCTGAAGGCAGACAAGCCCGCTTACTGTGGTGAGCGGGCTTGTTGTGGTGAGCGGGCTTGCCCCGCGCTGGGCTGCGAAGCGGCCCCGATCAAGATCACTGCGTTCCATCAGACAAACCGCAGTGCCTGGTTTTGGGACTGCTTCGCAGCCCAGCGCGGGGCAAGCCCGCTCACCACAACAAGCCCGGTCACTCACAACAGGCCCGCTCACCATAGTAAGCCTGCTCACCACTACAAGCCGGCTGCCACAACAAGCCCGCTCGCCACAAGATAACCACTCATGCCAAGCTTGGGTTAACGCCCACTCATCCCTCTGCATGAAGCCCGCTCATGTCCATCGCCGACAACCTCATCGCCTTCACCTTCGCCGCCACCCTGCTGACCCTCACGCCGGGGCTCGACACCGCCCTGGTCCTGCGCACCGCCACGGTGGAAGGCAAGCGCCAGGCGCTGCAGGCCACGCTGGGCATCAACGCGGGTTGCCTGGTGTGGGGCGCCGCGGTTGCCTTTGGCCTGGGCGCGTTGATCGCGGTGTCGGAGATGGCGTTCAACCTGCTCAAGTACTGCGGCGCGGCTTACCTGGCCTGGCTGGGGCTGAACATGCTGGTGCGTCCGCGTCGCTCACTGGCACCGGCCGCAGACGACCGCAAGCCCGGCGGCAACTGGTTTATAAAGGGCATGCTGGGCAATGTGCTGAACCCCAAGGTGGGGATTTTCTACGTGTCGTTCCTGCCGCAATTTATCCCCCAAGGGCATTCGCTGATTGCCTGGACCTTCGGCCTGGTGAGCATCCATGTGCTGCTCGGGCTGCTGTGGTCGCTGGTATTGATCGGCGCCACGCAGTCGCTGTCCGGGTTCCTGCGCCGCGAAAAGGTCATCCAGTGGATGGATCGCACCACCGGTGTGATCTTCTTGCTGTTTGCCGCAAAACTCGCGCTCAGCAGGCGCTGAGTTTTTTTCCAGACCAAATCCCTCCTTGCTCCCTCGGCGCAAACACGCTACAAATCACCCCGTCGCGAAGTTGTACGACAACCTAAAAATAAATCGCCATCCCCGACGATGGCGCCAACCGCCCGAGCCCCAGCATGACTCCGCCTGCCCCGACACAAACTGCCCCCGCCCTGTTCTCCCGCCCCATTGCCGTGTTGATTCTGCTCTGCATGGGCTGTGCCTTCGCCGGCAATCACATCGCCGCTCGGGTCGCCTTCGATGATGGTGCCGGTGTGCTGTTGGCCATTCTGCTGCGCTCGGGTGGCACCTTGCTGGTGCTGGCGGTGCTGGTACTGTGGCAACGCCAAAGCCTGCGCCTGCCCGCAGGTGCATGGCGCTGGCAAGTGCTGCTGGGCCTGCTTATCGCTACCCAGAGCCTGTGCCTCTACTCCGCCGTCGCCCGTGTGCCGGTGGCGCTGGCGCTGCTGGTGGGCAACGTGTTCCCGATTCTGCTCGCCCTGCTCACCTGGGCATTCGGCGGCCCACGTCCGACGGCGCGCACCGCCTTGCTGATGGGGTTGATTCTGGTGGGCCTGGTGTTTGTGCTGGACGTACCCGGCCGCCTCTCAGGCCATGCCGATATCGGCCCGCACTGGCTGCTCGGCGTCGGCCTGGCCCTCTGCGCCGCGTTCGTGTTCGCCTGCGCGCTGTGGATCACCGACCACAAGTTGTCCCAGGTGCGCGGCTCCGTGCGCAGCCTGCTGACCATCTTCATCGTATTCAGCAGTGTCAACCTCGCCGGCCTCAGCGGCGCCCTCCCCGGCGGCCTGAACCCGCCGGCCACGGGTACCGGCTGGCTGGCACTCGCAACGTTGGTGGTGCTGTACGGCACCGGTTTTATCGTGCTGTTCATGTCGGTCCCGCGCCTGGACATGCCGCGCAATGCGCCGGTCATGAACATTGAGCCGCTGGCCACGCTGTTGATGGGCTGGGTCGTGCTCGATCAAATGCTCAGCGCCGGCCAGATAGTCGGCGGCGTCATCGTGGTGACCGGGATTGTGCTGCTGACCTATCGCACGTCTGCCCGGTAACGATAAATCCCCGCCTGACCTGGCCCAATTCCTGCCTCCCTCATCCCACCCGGTCGCTACTGACTACGCGGACGACTCTTTTGAGCCCGGCCGCCCAACACCCTCCCCGGATAATCCAGCATCTCCGACCCCCTTCCGAGGCCTTCCCCATGACGAGCCCCTCCACCGAACAGGTAAGCCCCCAAACCCTGCGCAAGGTCATCATCGCCGCCGGCATCGGTAACTTCGTCGAATGGTTTGACTTCGCCGTGTACGGTTTCCTCGCTACCACCATCGCCCAACAGTTCTTCCCCAGCGGCGATGCCAGCGCGGCCTTGCTCAAAACCTTCGCGGTGTTCGCCGTCGCCTTCGCCTTCCGGCCCCTGGGCGGGATTTTCTTCGGCATGCTCGGCGACCGTATCGGGCGCAAGCGCACCCTGGCCATGACCATCCTGCTGATGGCCGGCGCCACCACCTTGATCGGCCTGCTGCCCACCTACGCCGCCATCGGCGTCACGGCGCCGATCCTGTTATCGCTGATCCGCTGCGCCCAGGGCTTCTCCGCCGGCGGCGAATACGCCGGCGCCTGTGCCTACCTGATGGAGCACGCGCCCCGGGACAAACGCGCCTGGTACGGCAGCTTCGTGCCGGTGTCGACGTTCTCTGCCTTCGCCGCCGCCGCCGTGGTGGCGTACGCACTCGAAGCGTCGTTGTCCGCCGAGGCGATGGGCAGTTGGGGCTGGCGCCTGCCGTTCCTGATCGCCGCGCCGCTGGGCCTGGTGGGCCTTTACCTGCGCTGGAAGCTGGATGAGACGCCCGCCTTCCAGGCCGTGAAGCAGGAGCACGCGGTGGCCCACTCACCACTCAAGGAAACCTTGCGCAACCATGGTGCGGCGATCTGCTGCCTGGGCGCTTTTGTGTCACTGACGGCGCTGTCGTTTTATATGTTCACCACCTACTTCGCCACGTACCTGCAAGTGGCCGGTGGGCTGAGTCGGGCGATGGCGTTGCTGGTGTCGCTGATCGCGTTGATCTTCGCCGCGGCGATTTGCCCGCTGGCGGGGCTGTATTCGGATCGCGTGGGGCGTCGGGTCACGGTGATGACGGCGTGCGTGTTGTTGATGGTGGTGGTGTATCCGTCGTTCCTGATGGCCAGTTCCGGTTCGTTCACGGCGTCCATTGTCGGGGTGATGTTGCTGGCGGTCGGCGCAGTATTGTGTGGTGTGGTGACGGCGGCGTTGCTGTCGGAGACCTTTCCGACCCGCACCCGCTATACCGCCTCGGCGATTACCTACAACATGGCGTATACGATCTTCGGCGGCACCGCACCGCTGATGGCCACGTGGTTGATCAGCACCACCGGCAGCAACCTGTCACCGGCGTTCTACCTGATAGCCGTGGCATTGCTGGCGTTGGCGGGCGGACTGGCATTGCCGGAGACGTCGAGGATTTCCCTGCACGACGTGGGCGCAGAGGACAAAAGCCCGGCGCCGCTGCTCTCGCGTTAAGCACCCACACCGTCCAAACCGTAGCAGCGGCCGACGCATGAGCAGCGCTTTTTGAGGGGGCCGCTATGAACACAGCGGTATGCATCGTTGCACCGGTTTGGGATGCCAAGCCTTGAGCGGGCACTCAGCCCGCCGCCAACAGCCCGACCAACTGCCACGGCGTCATCTTCGTCACCATGATCATCACGATCACAAACATCCCCAGGAAGCCGAAGACGCCCAGCCAGAACCATTGCCGGTACACACCACGGTATCCATCATCCAGCTCCGTGTCGGTCTCGACCGCCCGCGAGGCCATCTGCTGCATGCGCTTCTGCAGTACCAGCACCGGCAGCCACAGCGAGCCCACGCCGAGGAAGATGATCAACGCGGTCAGTACCCATTCCGTGGTCACAGGCAGCCCGGCAAGCTGGATCAGCAGCAAGCCCGTGATGATCTGAATGACGCCCGCCGGCGTGGTAATCCAGGTATCAAACCGCACGACCATGCTCGCCACTTGGGCGATCACTTGCGGGTTGGCCGTGCGACTGGCGGCGATCAGGTAGAGGTACGAGCCCATGCCGAAGCCGAACAGGAAAATCGCCGCGATGATGTGCAGGTACTTCAGGCACAGGTAGAGCATCGGTCAGGCCTGCCCGTCAGAGAAGCGCACCGTCAGGCTGAGCTTCGTCGGTTCGTTGATGGCGGCCATGTATTCGTCGACGCTGATTTCGCCTACGCACGGGCGGGCACCGGGCTCGGGCACGTAACCGTGGGCCATTTTGGTGGCAAGGGCGACGGCTGCACAGCTGGGGATTTCCGGTCCCTTGTCGTCCAGGGCCGTGAGTTGCACCGCCAGGGACAGCGGCTGGCCGTGCATGCCCAGACCCTGCACGTCGATGTACATCGCGCTTTTGCCATCGCCAAATCGTTCGAACCAGGTGCCCAGGCGATGCAGTCTGGCGGCCCATGCAAGGTGGTCGCGCACAATGCCCATGCGTAGCGCTTGCGCCAGCAGATAATTGGCGACACCGCCCAGTTTGAGCCCCGCACCGGCCTTGAAGCGCAGGGTATGGGCGCCATAACGGCCAGCGAATATATCCATGTCGGGCACGTCCACATTGGCCAGCACCCGCGTGCCGAGCTGGGGCATCCTGCGCAGGGTCAGGTCCTGCCAGCCCAGCACCTCGTGCACCTGGCCCTGCTTGAGTTGCTTGATCGGTTTGCCCGCGTAGGCAAGCACGCCTTCGATGGTCGACAGCCCCGGCATCTTCGCCGAAGAGGAAATGCCATGCTCGATGGTGTCGATGCGCATGAAGCGATCGCGGTACTGATCGATGAGGGCGGACGACAACGTCGGTACAGAGCTGCAACCGCTGAGGACGGCCACGCCCGCCTGCCGGGCTTTCGCATCCAGCACGCCGACGCCATTGACGAAGGTCCGGCAATCCGACAGGTCGCAGTAGTTCACGCCCGCGTCGATGCAGTGCTGGGCGACGGCATAGGACTGCCCCTGGAACGGGCCGCCGGTGTGGATCACCAACTGGATGTCCATCGACTGCAAGACGCCAGCGAACCCGGCCGCCATGGCATCGCCGCACCAGCTTTCGCACTCGCGGCCGGAGGATGTTTTCAACCCATCGACTTTGCCCTGCAACTTGTGTGGGTGGCGGCCCGAGACCACCAGTTCAATGCCCGGCGCGCCCGCCAGGTGCCGGCAAATGATGCTGCCAAAGTTGCCGTAGCCGCCGATCACCATCACCCTGAGTGCCATTGCCTGCTTCCCTGATCAATCAATTGTGCGCGGGGCCTGAGACAGGCCAGCAGCTGAAACGGCTAAAGATACCCGATTTGCTTAATCGCCTGAGCCAGGATCGGCATTCAGGCAGCATTACTCCCCGGCCTCAGGGCTGCTTACGATAAAACCCGGTCAGGTAGTCCTGGCTGTCCGGCGCCGAGTTGTGCTCGATCACGGCAAAACCCTTCACCAGTTGGATGTGATACGGCCCGGCCCGAGGGGGCGCCTGGGGTGTGCGCACGATGATCAGGTTTGCGGTTTCCATCGGCACGCGTTGGTGCGTAGTGATGATGATCTTGTCGGTGCCGGTGTCTTTGAGCGTCACGCTGAGTTCCGCCACTTCCCGGCCCTGGGCATCGCGTTCGGGAAGGATTTTCAGGTCCAGGTCACCGTCGCGGCCGAGAAAGTCATCGCGCATCTGGTAATGGCCATCGCGCTGGTCGCGGGCCACGTCGCCGAGTTTGTCGTACTCAGGCGCCCGGTCCTGCCTGTGCAGTTGAATCTGCAGCTCGGGCTGGTCGCCCTTGGCGCCACTGACCCAGGTGCCCGCGTAGGCATAAGGTTCGACGGTTTCCCGCGTGATGCGCCAGATGCCGGTTTGACGGCCATCATCGGCATATTCGTGCAGGTAGATAAACGACTGGTCGCCGTATTCACCCTGATCCCCCACCAGTTTGATCGGCTTGCCGCTGCCGCTTTTGGTGTAGCGCAACTCACCGATCAGCACCGCGCCCTGTTGCTGGTACCAGAGTTGCACCGGGATCTTGCCGTTGAGGGTGCCGGCCAGGAACTCGGGGTCTTCGTTGACCGGTCCTTCCAGCCTGGGCGTTTCCAGCCACTGGCCGTCCTTCCACTCACCGGTGGTGCGCAGCATGTAGCCGCTGGGCATGCTGTTGTTGGCGTCATCGTCCGTCGCCGGCACTTCCGCCTGGGTGTACGCGCTGAGTCGCACCAGTTTGCCGTCGCGCATCTGATAGCGGCTGGCGCGGGTCCAGCAGCAACCCCGGTCGGTCTGCGAATGGATAATGCCGTCCTTGGGATTGATCGAAAACATCCCGCCGGAGGTCTCGTTGGCCAGGTCGGTCAAGGGGCCATTCAGCACCCAGTGGGACGTGTGCGGGTCTTGCAGATACACGTCGTAACTGGACTGGAAGTCCTTGTCCGCCCCGGTGCCATTGCGGATCGCCAGGTCCTGGCGGCCATCCTGGTTGATATCGGCGAAGTACACCACGCCGTTCTCCCCCATCAGGCGCCAGTCCACGGTTCTGCCTTGCTGGTCCAGCGGCACCTGGGCATCCGGGGTCTGCAATTGCTGAAGGATTTCGAGGGAGCGTTTGTCGCGCAGGGTGATGAGCGCCGGCGCCAGGTGCTGCAAGTCCTGCGGCACGTCCGGGAACAACACCTCGACCAGGTATTGACCGCTGGGGTCATTGACCGAGAACGAACGGGGCTCGGCCATGACGGGAGCGGCCAGGGCCAGGGAGAGGAGTACACCGCTGAGTCGCGTACGCATCCAACGCATCCTTGCTGAAATTCGGGGGCGGCAGTGTAAAGGCAAATGGCAAAGGCATCGAACAAATCGCTGTTTAGGCGCACTCAATGGCTGCTATGTTTTGTGCCTCACGAGCCAAAGGATGTGCCATGGAACCGTTAGCCACCAACGCTGCACTGGTGATCATCGACATGCAGCAGGGCATGAATGACCCGAAGCTCGGGCGCCGCAACAACCCGCAGGCCGAGCAACAGTTGCAGCAATTGCTCGGCGCCTGGCGGCAGTCGGGGCGGCCTGTGGTGCACGTCAGGCACATCTCCCGTACCCCCGGCTCGGTATTCTGGCCGGGCCAGCCGGGCTGCGAATTTCAGCCTGCGCTGCAACCACTGGCCCACGAACACGTGGTGGAAAAGAACGTACCCTGTGCCTTTATCGCCACCGGGCTGGACCGCTGGCTGCACGCGCGATCGATCAAGCAACTGGTGATCGCCGGGGTGATCACCAACAATTCCGTCGAAGCAACGGCACGCACAGGCGGCAACCTGGGCTTTGACGTGCTCGTCGCCGCAGACGCCTGCTACACCTTCGATCAAACCGATGGATCCGGACGCCTGTGGCCAGCGGAGGACGTGCACGCGCTGTCGCTGAGCAACCTGGCCATGGACTACGCCAGGGTGGTCGAAACGGCCGGGATTCTCGGCGCTATGCGCTGAACACGCCGGCTTGCACCAGCATGTCAACTCGCGCCCTTGCTATAGGCAAGTGCGGGCTGCATCTTAACCATCGTCGACATTTTCAGCACTGGAAACAGCCCATGCGCATCGCCTGCCTTCATACCGCAGCCAGCAACATCAGCGTCTTCGAAACCGCCGCGAAAGCACTGGGTATCGGCGCTGATGTGCTACGCCATGAAGTGCGCGCCGACCTGTTGGCTGCTGCCGAAAACGCCGGTCATCTGAGCGCCGACATCTGCGCATCCACCGCATCAGCCCTGCTTGCACTGGCTGAACAGGCCGATGCCGTGGTGCTCACCTGCTCGACCCTGGGTCCGGTCGTTGAAGGTATCTCCAGCAGTGTCCCGATCCTGAGGACAGACGAAGCGCTGGCCGCCTCGGCGGTGCAGGCGGGCGGAAAAATTGCGGTGCTGTGCGCGGTGGAAACCACCCTCGAACCGACCGCGCGGCTGTTTCACAAGGCCGCGCTGCAATCGAACGCGGTCGTCGAAGTGCGGCTGGTTCCGGGGGCATGGCGCTTGTTCAAGGCGGGTGACATCGACGGCTACCTGGCGACAATCGCCAAAGCTGCCGATGCCGCCTATAGGGATGGAATGACACGGGTTGCGCTGGGCCAGGCGTCGATGAGCGCGGCCGCCGTGCAGGTAACGGCCGGCCCGCTGCCCCTCACCAGCGCAGCGGCCGGGCTGGCGGCAGCTATGCGGGCCGTTGCCCTCAGTGCGGTTGTGCAACCATTGCACGCCAGGCCTGAACGCTAGCTCGCTCGTTGACCCTGGCCTGCCAGGCGCGCAGGGCTTCACACGTCTGCGGCACCGGCAATTGCACCAGGTCCGCGAAGATCATGCCGCCGAGTAACGCGATATCGGCCATTGAGAAGGCATCGCCTGCCACAAAGGCGCGGGTCTTGAGCACGTTATCGAAATAGTGCATCCCCCTGACCGCCTTGTCCCGCATGCGCATGCCCCATTCGGCGTTCTGATAAAGCTCGACCTCAGGCCCAAGCCCAGGGGTGGCATGATGGAAATACACGCTGACCGCATCCATCAATTCAATCTCTGCGCGCTTGGTCATCATGTGGATCAAGCCTTGCTCGGTCGGCGTCCTGCCGGTGAGGGTCGGGTTGCCATCGAGCGTGTCCAGGTACTGGGTGATAGCCGTGCATTCAGCGATGAACGTGCCGTCGTGCAGTTGCAGCACTGGCAGGGTGCCGGAGTAGTTGAGGGCCAGGAACTCAGGTTGTTTGTGCTCCCCTTTCCATAGGTTGACCGACACGAACTCAACGCGCGGCAACAGATCTTTCTCGGCCAGCGCTATACGAACGCGCGCTGGATAGGGGCCGTTGTACCAATCATAAATTTTCATCAACGGGGGTTGGGATACGTGGGGTTGTGGTTGTTGGAACGTCATGATCTGCTCGCCTACCTGTCAAATGGTAGGTAGAGATTGAAGGTATTATTTCAGGCCGTCAAGCATTACCTACCAGTTGGCAGGTAAAACCTTATCAGCGTAGAATTCGCCCCTACCCACATTTAAGAGCAATCCACCCGTGAGTGAAAATGCCCGCGAAGCGATTCTGGAAGCCGCCAGACTCGCCGCTCAGCACTACGGCTACAGTGGCATCAACTTCCGCAGCATCGGCGAAACGGTGGGGATCAAGAACGCCAGTATCTATTACCACTTCCCGAGCAAAGCCGATCTCGGCGCAGCCGTTGCCAGGCGCTATTGGGAAGACGCCGCCAGCGCCCTCGCGGCGATACGCAGCGAGAACCCGGAGCCGCTGCAATGCCTGCGTGCTTATCCGAGCATCTTTCGAAAATCACTCGAAGACGGCAACCGCTTGTGCCTGTCCAGTTTTATGGCGGCCGAATATCAGGACCTGCCGGAGCCGGTGAAGGAAGAGATACTGACGTTTGCCAATATCAACGTAGCCTGGCTGGGGGCGTTGCTTGCCGAGATCGAACCCGGCAATACAGAGGCATGCGAGCGTCGCGCGCGTGCCATCTACACCGCCATTGCCGGCGCGCAGTTGATTGCCCGCACCCGGGCCGATCTCGGTTTGTACGACGAACTGGTCCAGAGTTATCGGGACGCGGGGCTTATCCCGGCGTGACAAGCTGGAGCCCTGCCGGCGACAGGTAGCGCTCCAGCAATGGCCCCATCGCTGTTGGCCCAACAACACTGCTTGGACAGCTTGTGCTGAATCAACACACGCCTCCTCCCCAAAAAATCCACATATCCCCTTGAAATAAAAGCATTTAATCCTCTGGCATGACGCGTGCAATCGCCTTCGCATACTGACGAAGGATACCCCCATGCCCCAGACACTGCCCCAAGCGCTGTTGCGCCAAGCCCACACCCGAGGGTCGGCGATTGCCTTGCGCTTCAAGCGCCTGGGTATCTGGCATGAGCGCAGCTGGAGCGCGGTGGCTGACGAGGTCAGCCAGCTCGCCGCCGCCTTGCATCAGCGCCGCTTCGGGCCTGACGATAACCTGTTGATCCTCAGCCAGGCGCGCCCCGAAGCGTTGCTGCTGGCGCTGGCCGCGCAATGGCTGGGCGCCAGCGTCACGCTGCTGGACCCGGACCGCGACAACCGGGCGCTGCTGGCCGGGCTGCGACCGCGCTTCGTGCTCGTGCAAGACCTGGAAGCGCTGCAACAACTCGGTGAACGCGGGGTGGTGGTGTTTCTTGACGGGCGTGGCCTGAGCCAGTTCGCAGACACCGATTTGATCGACTATGCCGAGCTGCGTGCCGATGCACCGCCACCCGCCCACGCCCCGCAGCCGAGCGACACCGCCTTCGTCTTTCATGCCGACACCTCCCTGCACTTGACCCACGCGCAACTGCTCGCGGGCGCGCGGACGCTGATCGACCGCGAACACCTCGGCGCCGACGACGAAGCCCTCGCCGCGCGGGTGTTTGCCGCCAGCGGGCAGGCACGCTACCTGCTCGCGCCCTGGCTGCACGCCGGCTTTCGGCTGAACTTCCCCGAGGCCCTCGCCACCCGCGACACCGACCGCCGCGAGCTGGGCCCGACACTGGTGCTGGGCACCCGCGAATCCTATGGGCGCCTGGAGCAATGGGTGCGTGAACGCCTGCCACTGCCGGGCAGCTTCAGCCATCGTTTATACCACTGGGCCATGCAGCCGACCCCCTCCCCCGTGCGCCGCTGGCTGGGCCATTGGCTGGTGCGTCGCCCGTTGCTGGATGTACTGGGCATGAGCCGCCTGCGCGTGCCCTTGCTGGTCGGGCCGCCGCTGCATCCGGAAAGTGCCGCCTTCTTTGCGGCCCTGGGCATTCGTCCCGGCCATTGGCAAGAGCCGTCCACCCGCCACGAACCCAGTGACCACTTGCTGCCTCAATCTGCCTGACGAGCCTTCCATGCCCACACCCACTGAAGCGGTATTACTGCGGCTCGATGACATTTCCCTGTCGTTCAAGGGCATCAAGGCCATCACTTCCATCAGTTTCGAGGTCAAGGCCGGTGACATCTGTGGCCTGATCGGCCCCAACGGCGCGGGCAAAAGTTCGCTGCTCAATGTGATCAACGGGGTCTACCACCCCCAGGGCGGCAGCATCCGCTACGCCGGCCAGACCCGGCGGCGCATGCGTGCGCACCAGGCGGCCGAAGGCGGGATTGCGCGGACTTTCCAGAATATTGCGCTGTTCAAGGGCATGAGCGTGCTCGACAACGTGCTTACCGGGCGCAACCTCAAGCGCCGCAGCAGTTGGCTGGAGCAGATGCTGCGCGTGGGCCGTGCGCCACGGGAGGACGACGCCCACCGTCTGCACGCGGAAAAGGTGATTGCCTTCCTGCAGATCCATCCCTGGCGCCACGTGCTGGTCGGCACCCTGCCCTATGGCCTGCAAAAACGTGTCGAACTGGCCCGCGCCCTGGCCGCCGAACCGACCCTGCTGTTGCTGGATGAACCCATGGCCGGCATGAACGCCCAGGAGAAAGCCCAGATGAGCCAGTTCATCCGCGACATCAACCGCGAGTTCGGCACCACCGTGGTGTTGATCGAGCACGACATCGGCGTGGTCATGGGCTTGTGCGACCACGTGGTGGTCCTCGACTACGGTCGCAAGATCGGCGACGGCACCCCGCAACAGGTGCGCGCCAACCCCGATGTCATCGCCGCCTACCTGGGGACCTGAGCATGGAATTTTTCTTCGAAGTGCTGATCGGCGGGCTGCTGGCGGGCGTGATGTATGCCCTGGTGGCGATTGGTTTTGTGCTGATCTACAAGGCCTCCGGCGTGTTCAATTTTGCCCAGGGCGCCATGGTGCTGTTCGCCGCGCTGACGTTTGTCAGCCTGTTGGAGCGCGGCTTCCCGTTTGCCTGGGCGTTCCTGATCACCCTGGCGAGCATGGTGGTGCTGGCGCTGCTGATCGAAAAAGTGGTGCTGCGGCCCTTGGTCAATCGCCCACCGATCATCCTCTTCATGGCCACCCTCGGGCTGTCCTACCTGATCGAAGGTTTCGCGCAGTTCCTGTGGGGCGCGCAGGTGCACGGGCTGGACCTGGGCATCGCCGACGAGCCGCTGGAAATCCGCGGCATGCTGCTTTCGCAATTCGACCTGTTTGCCGCCGGCACCGCCGCCGCCCTGGTGATCGTGCTGTCGCTGCTGTTCAACAAGACCCGGGTGGGCCTGTCGTTGCGTGCGGTGGCCGATGACCCGCTGGCGTCCATGGCCATCGGTATTCGCCTGCCGCGCATCTGGGCGTTGGTGTGGGCGGTGGCCGGGTTCGTCGGGCTGGTGGCCGGGTTGCTCTGGGGCGCACGCCTGGGAGTGCAGTTCTCGCTCTCGCTGGTGGTGCTCAAGGCGCTGCCGGTGCTGATCATCGGCGGGTTCTCGTCCATCGGCGGGGCGATTGTCGGCGGCCTGATCATCGGGGCGGCGGAGAAAGTCGCCGAGATCTACCTCGGCCCGATCATCGGCAGCGGCATCGAGAACTGGGTGCCCTACGTCCTCGCGTTGCTGTTCCTGCTGGTGCGGCCTGCCGGGTTGTTCGGCGAGCGCGCCATCGAACGGGTTTGATTGTCCTTGGGGAAATGCCTGCATGTTGTATCAAGAAGTCGGTCAAATCAGCACCTCCTACGCGGCCGAGCGCCGCACCTTTCGCCTGCGCCAGGACCGCGTCGCGCTGTGGCTGCTGCTGGGCGTGGCGTTCTTTGCGGTGCCCTGGCTGGGCAATGACTACTGGTTCAGCGCGATCCTGGTGCCGCTGCTGGTGCTGTCGCTGGCCGGGCTTGGGCTCAACCTGCTGACGGGCTACGCCGGGCAACTTTCACTCGGCTCGGCGGCGTTCATGGCGGTGGGCGCGTTTGCCGCCTACAACCTGCAGTTGCGGGTGCCCGGCCTGCCGCTGCTGGTGAGCTTTGCCCTGGGTGGCGTGATCGCCGCCGCGGTGGCGGTGTTCTTCGGCTTGCCGAGCCTGCGCATCAAGGGCTTTTACCTGCTGGTGGCGACCCTGGCCGCGCAGTTCGTGGTGGAGTGGGTGCTCACCCGCTTCAGCTGGTTTACCAACGACAACGCCTCGGGCGTGATCACCTCACCGCCGCTGCTGATTGCCGGGCTGGATTTCAGCTCACCGCGCGGCCGCTACGTGCTGACGCTGGCCGTGGTGGTGACGCTGTTCTGGCTGGGCAAGAACCTGGTGCGCAGCGAACTGGGCCGCAACTGGATGGCGGTGCGCGACATGGACACCGCCGCTGCCGTCATCGGCATTCGCCTGTTGAAGGCCAAGCTGCTGGCGTTTGCCATCAGCGGCTTCTACCTGGGCATCGCCGGTTCACTGTGGGCGTTCGCCTACCTCGGCACGGTCGAGCCCCACGGCTTTGACCTGAGCCGCTCGTTCCAGGTGCTGTTCATCATCATTATCGGCGGCCTGGGCAGCGTGCTCGGCAACGTCCTTGGCGCGGCATTCATCGTGTTGTTCCCGATTCTGCTGGCCAATCTCTTCGCGCTGTTGCCCGCTGGACTGATGGATGCCGGACAGCTGGAAAACATCCAGAAGATGCTGTTTGGCGCGCTGATCATCGCTTTTTTGATCAAGGAACCGGAGGGGCTGGCCCGTCTGTGGCAGCGCTTTCGTCAACGGGCCAGGGTCTGGCCGCTGCGTTACTGAACTCAATAACCCCCCAGGAATCACCTCCATGACACATCGCTTATCGCTGCGCCGCCTGGCCTTGGGCCTGGCCCTGATCACCGCCGGGCTCACGGCCGGCGCCCAGGCTGCCAACGAACAATACTTCCCGTTGCAGAGCTACCGGGTCGGCCCGTACGCGGCCGGTGGCACCGGTTTTTTCGGGGGCTTTATCGACTACCTGCAATACATCAATGCCAAGGGCGGGGTGAACGGCGTCAAGCTGACTTGGAGCGAATGCGAGACCGAGTACGTGGTGGAAAAAGGCGTTGAATGCTATGAGCGCCTCAAGGGTGGGCTCAACGGTGCACCGGCCGCCGCCACCAACCCGCTGTCAGTCGGCATCGCCTATGCCACCCTGGACCGCTCCACCGCCGACAAACTGCCGCTGATCACCATCAACCATGGCCGCACCGATTCCACCGACGGCAGCGTGTTCCCCTACGTGTTCCCGCTGCAGCTCAACCCGTATTCGGAAGTCTCGGCGATCATCAACTACATCGGCCAACGCGAAGGCGGCGCCGACAAGCTCAAGGGCAAGAAAATCGCCGTGCTCTACCACGGCTCGCCCTACGGCAAGGAAACCAATGGCGTGCTCGAAACCCTGGCGAAAAACGCCGGCTTCGAACTGACCCTGCTGGAAGTGCCGCACCCCGGCAACGAGCAGCAATCGCAGTGGCTGAACATCCGGCGCCTCAAGCCCGACTGGGTGATCCTGCGCGGCTGGGGCGTGATGAACCCGGTGGCGCTCAAGTCCGCGCAGAAAGTCGGCTACCCGGCCGATCACATCATCGGCAATATCTGGAGCAACTCTGAAGAAGACGTGGTACCGGCCGGCGCCGCCGCCAAAGGCTTTATCTCGATCACCACCCACCCGTCGGGCACCGACTTCCCGGTGCTGCAAGGGATCAAGCAAAGCGTGGTAGACGCCGGCAAGGGCAACCTGGCCGACCCCAAGCGTTTCGGCACCGTGTATTACAACCTGGGCGTGGTCAACGGCATCCTCAACGTCGAAGCCCTGCGCCTGGCCCAGGAAAAATACGGGCAAAAACCACTGACCGGCGAGCAGGTACGCTGGGGCTTCGAACACCTGAACCTCGACGACGCACGCCTGCAGGCCCTGGGCGCCAAGGGCCTGGTGCAACCGCTGAAACTGTCCTGCGCCGACCACGAAGGCGGCGGCGCCGTGCGCTTCCAGCAATGGGATGGCCAACGCTGGAACCTGATCAGCGACTGGGTACAGGCCGACCGCGCCCTGCTGCGGCCGATCATCGAAGCCTCGGCGGCGCAGTACGCCAAGGAGAAAGGCATCACGCCGCGGGATTGCAGCAAAGAGCAGTAAGCCCGAAATAGACCGTTGTTGAGCGCTCACCCGGAGTGGGTAGTACCGCCCAGGCGCTCAGCAACCCAATCGGCAATCCAGGCGCCGGCGTTCGAGGTGTTGTCCAGGCTGCTGTGGTGGATACCGCCTTCACGCGGGGTGAACACCTTCAATTCGCGATCCGGGCTGTTGGTGAGTTGGTCATAGGACTGATGCGCGTACGCCAGCGGAATCTGCCGGTCGGCCTCGCCATGACTCACCAGGAACGGCACCTTGATACGCTCCATTACCCCGTTGAGGTGCACCTGCTCGGCGAGCGTCATGAACGCCTCCATGCTGCTCGCACCCCACACCCAGCACACGTGCTCCCAGTAGTGCGGCACCGGTCGTTCACCTTCGCGGGCCAGGCGGCGCTTCTGCATTTCGCCCCAGTTATGGTTCGCCCCCCACACTGCGCCCAGGGCGAAGCGCGGTTCGAACGCTACAGCGCGCGGGCAGTAATACCCACCCAGGGACACCCCCAGCAAGCCGATACGCAGCGGGTCGATTTCGCGGCGGGTTTGCAGGTAGTCCATCAGCGGGCTGGCCCACAGTTCGGTGTTGACGACTGCGGTCATGCCATGCAGGCGCAGGGCTTCGCCGGTGCCGGGCTGGTCGATGAACAGGCTGGAGATGCCGCGTTTGGCAAGCAATTGCGGGAACAGCCCGGCGCGATGGACCATCTCCTTGGTGCTGTCCAGGCCATTGATCACCACCAGACACGGCGCCGCGTCAGTTACGCCCTCAGCCGGGGTGAACAGCCCGGCGAGATGGGCACCGTCGTAGGGAATTTCAAACCGCCGGGTATTTTCGCCAGACAGTTCGACGCCTTCGGCGAAGGTGCGCAGAAACTTGGCGTACAACGCTTTGCGAGGCGCATGACCGTGAGCCTGCATACGCTCGGCAGTGATGAAATACACCGCCGCGCGGTTCAACTTGTCACCGGCGCTGAGCCACCTGCCGGCCGCCTTGTCTTCCTGCGCCAAGGCCACCAGGTTGTCGCCTCCAGCCTCCCAGGCGGCCATAAACGCCTGGGTGCCCGCATCGTCACCCTGGCGGGCTACCTCCAGCAGCGGCCGGCACATGGTGTCGATCTCGCCGATCTTGCCGCCCATCTCGATGGCTGCCGCAACTGCCAGGCTCCACACATAATTGGTTTCGAAATACTGGAACATGCTCATGGGTCAATCCTTGTGAAAATCAGCGGCGCATAGCCGGGAATTCGCCCTGGTAAAAGGTCACGTCCCAGGGAATGTCGTCCTGCATGAACGCAGGCGGGTTGCCCATCCACTGGGCCGTGCCGAAGCGAAACTCCCATTCGCGCGGTACCCAACTGTCGTCGAGGTAATCGGTGTCGGCGCCGTACTCGGCCTCACCACCGGTGGGTGAGTTGAAGTAGCAGAAGATTGCCGAAGCGATGCGGTGGCGGCCGGTACCGAGAAAGCCATGCTGCCAACCGCGTCGGGTCATGTAATTGGAGCCGACCATCACCTCGTCGAAGTCCTCGACCCCGAAGCAGGTGTGATGAAAACGCGGCACCCCGCCCGCCCCCGGTGCCTTGTTATTGAGCAGGAAGGTGTTGTGGTGCTCATTGGCACCGTCGGCGCGCAGGTAGGTACCCACGCCTTTCTGATGGTCGGACAGGCGAAAGTTCAGACGGTCGCGAAAGAACGCAAAGCTCTGCCAATAGTCATCCACGGCAAACACCACGTGGTTGATGGTTTTAGGTCGAGCCCGCGTGCGCCATTTGCGGTGCTGGTTGAGACGGTTGACGTTGCCGGCAGCGTTGACCGGGTCGGGGGCGTAAGTGACTTTCCTGCGGTTGAACACGCGAAGCCCCAAGGCCTGGCCGCAATCGCTGAGAAAGTGCCAGGCATCATCATCGCCCAGGAGAACCTCACGGTCGCTGGACAAGTCGGCGACCAGCCGCGCCAGGTTTTCAGCGTTGTCCACGCCCCAGATGGTCTCCTTCACACCGAAGCCTTCGTAGCGCGACGCCGGAATAGAGGGGTGATGCATTTCGCGCACGATAATGGTCGAGCCTTCCTCCAGTCGATACAGGCTTTCCTGATCGTTGGCACTGAGGCGCACCAGGCCGAAATCATCAAAGAAGCGCGAGGCCAGGGCCAGGTCCTCGACGCCATACAACAGGGTGTCGATGCCGATGATCGCCATCTCAGGTCTCCTGGAAAGTGAAATTGCGCTGCATGGTTGTGTCCTCGTCAAACAGGGGTCTAAGGCCAGAGTAAGAAGCCCGGCCCATGCCGACTAATCGTTTGTCGACATGGGTTCTATCCATGGCGTGGATGGCTTCAGGCGCCCGCCATGGAGTGCGGCGAATCAGTGACGGCTGTTCAAACCCAGCATCTCGTCGAATTGCACATGCAACAGCAGCCCGGCGGCATAACCATCGCGCGGGTTGACGCCGGTGTAGGGGTTCAACCAACTGCTGGCTCCCCACGTACGCAGCACGAAGGGGCTGAGGACGATGCTGTCGGTGAGGATGAAGTTGGCGTCCAGCGCGACCGCATACTCGTTGCGCCCGGGGCGGTAACTGCCACCGCCCGATGCCGCGTGGGCCTCTTCAAGGAAGCGTTGCTCGCGACTGGTCAGTTGTGCCCAGTTGACGTTCACCGAATAGCTGTCGAACGGTCGGCTGCGAAAGGGTGCGGAAAGAATCAGCCCTGCGTTGCCTTGGGTGCCGACGCCATTGGTGGTGCCTTCATCAAGTGTGTGGGTCAAGCTGGCATAGGCCGCTACCGCCGTTGGGTTGAGGTCTTGGGTGGCGCCGCCGTCCTGGCGCCAGACGGTTTTCTTGGCGCCCAGGTAGAAACCTGTCACGCCCTTGCGGGTATCGGCAGCGGCAGTTGTGTCAGTGACTTTCGAGGTGCCGTTGACCGTGAAATAGGGGTCGGTCTGTTGCCCGTTATTGTGAAAGCCCAGCACCTCGAACGTTTGCGGGTAGGCTTGCATGCGGTAGTCGGTGCGATAGGCCAGGTTCGCCAGGTACACCGTACTCAAGGTGCCGCCACTTTCGCCGACGTCGCGCTCCCAGCCATTGGTGAAGGGATAGGCATTGTTGCTGCGCCACGCACCGACCTGCGCGCGCACGGCGGGGCTGAAATCGTAGCCGACGCGCGCGCCCCAGTTGGCGTAGGGCGGCGGGTTGATACCGGCCGTGTCCTGCAGGATCGCGTTCACGCATCCCAGCGGCACGTTGCACAGCGGCAGCGCAAAGTAGTTGCCGGCGTTGCTCTTGCCCGCTTCGATGGACAGCTTGTCGTCGAGCAATTTCTGCTCGTAGGTGAACAGGCTCAGGTGGCTGACATTCGGAATGTAAGGGCCCGGTTTACCGGCAATCACATCACCCACCTGCCGACCGTAGTCCAGGTTGCTGGTCCAGGGCACGTACAGCTGCTCGAAGTGGATCGTCCCACCGGGCAGGCCAATGAGCTTGTCGAGGTTGAAGTCGGCGCCGATGGCAAAGATGGTCAGTGACTCGTGGTTACCGGTGTACAGGCCGGCGCTGGGGTTGCGCAGGTAAATCTCAGTCATCGACAGGTGCGGGCTCACACCATGGTCGTTGAGCCACTTGCCCTGCGCTTCAAGAAGCTTGCCACTTTTGGGTGGCACATTGGGCTCCACATTCAATACGCGCGGACCGACTTTTTCATTCGGGTACTCGTCGCTCGGCGCGTCGGCAGCCAGGGCGGGGCCTGCCGTCACGATGATCAATGCACAACCAACCACCATTCGAATCGTCATGTTCAGTCTCTTTTGTTGTTTTTATGAGATAAGGGGGCCTGCTCCGGTACCAGGGCACCGGAGTGTTCGGTCATTCCAGGGTCAGGCGTCTTCGAGATTGACGCCGGTCAGGCGCAGGTTGCGTGCCGCCCGGCACTTCACCAGGCTGGCGCCGAGTGCCAGCAGTACCACCGGCAGGCAGAGCCAGCCGGCCCAGCCAATGGTGGTGGCCAGGCTTCCGCTGACCTTGCCAACGGCCACGACCAGGATCGGACTGAAAAACATGCCCAGGCAGTAGCTGCCGTACCACATGCCAGTGCCCAACCCGCGGCGCTGCCACGGCAGTTCACGCATGTTCCAGATGGCCAGGGTGGGCAACATCAGGCCGCAGCCCAGGCCGTTGATCAGTGCAACAACCATGATTGCCTGCCAGGTGTGCATCGCCGGAATCAACAGAAAGCTGGTAGCGATCAGGCCAAAGGCCAGGGCCAGGCAATGGGGGGTACGCAGGCCCAGGCGAGTCAGCAGGTGCACGCTAAGAGTGCCCAGCACGATCATCACGCTGCACGCCGACGCGACGAGGCCAGCGGTCTGCGGCGACGGTTCGCCGATGTCCCCGAGCAGGTAGGCCATCTGGATCTGCAGGATCATGAACATGACCGCGCCGATGAAGGTCACCACACAAATCCCCAGCATCAGCAACGGCCGAAAGCTCACGTTGTTGCGCGCCTGCTCTTCGTCCGACGCCATGCTGGCTGCGCGCGGTTCCCACAGCATGACCTTGCTCAATAGCGCCAGTGCCAGGGGCACCGCGTAGACTACATAGGGCATGCGCCAGCCAAGTTCACCCAAGGCGCCGCCTACCATGAAGAACAGGATCGCCGACGACGACGCAAAGGTGGTTTGCAGCGCCAGGTACTTCTGGCGTTGCGCACCGCTGTAGTAGTCGCCGATCAGCATGGTGCTGATGGTCACCACCACCGCCTCCACGCAGCCCAGGGCGATACGACTGACGATGATTGCGTAGAGCGAGTCGAGGAACATCGGCATCAGGCCGAACACGCCGTAGCCGACAATCGACGCCACCAGCAATTGCTTGCGCCCATACCGATCGGCCAACACGCCCACCAGCGGGCTGAGCAACGCCACCAGCAAGCCGGGAATAGTCAGTGCCACCGGGATCAGGAACTCGACGTTAGGCACGTCGGAAAAATGCGCCTGCATCTGTGGCAGGCTCGGCGCTACCACGATGGCCGCCATCGGTGACAGACAGTTGATCAACAACAACAGGTACGTAGCGAGGGTCGCCTTTGACTGGGTGACGCGGGTAGGAGCGTTCATGGCCTCTCCGGATTGTTATTATTAAAGGGTGAAACGCACGCTTGGGTATTACAACTGCAGGGTTCGCTCGATCAGTTGCTCGATGCCTCCATCATGGCGCAAGCCCAGGGCTTCGGATGCCTCGGCATGCAAGGGCGGATAGCGGCCGAAATTCGCCTCCAGGTGTTCATCAGGCTGGTACTCCACCTGTGCACGGCGGTCTTCGCCGAAACGCCTGCACAGCCCGTCGACCAACTGCGCCATACTCAGGTGCAACACCGGCAGCGCGAACACTCGCCGCGCCACCAGTCGCTCGGGCGCCAGCGTAGCGGCGTGCAGCAGGTTATCGACACAGCGTGCCGCCGACATCCACCAGGCCTGCGCCTGCGGCGATACCGGGCACTCGAAACGCGTGCCCGCCGCCAGCGCCCAGAACACCTCGCTCATGAACGCCGACAACAATCCGGAAGGTTGCGGCGGGCGGGCCACAATGCCCGGTAAGCGCAGGCTGATGCCATCGATCCAGCCACGGCGGCTGAAATCATCGATCAGCAACTCACCCATCAATTTCTGGGTGGCGTAACTCAATTGCGGGTGCAGGGGCGTGTGGTCGTCTACCGCGGTCGCCAAGGGCGAGCCATACACCGCGATGGTGCTGGCGAACACTACCCGCGCCGGGTTGGGTTGATCCTTGAGCCCTTCCAGCAACGCCAGCGTGGCGTCCAGGTTGACTCGACGGCCCAGGCTGTAGTCGCGCTCGGCGGCCCCACCGGGGATGCTCGCCAAATGGAAGGCGATATCGACCGGCGTTTCCAGGGCATCGGCCAGCAACCGCAGGTCGGCGATACTGCCGGCAAGGCAGCGCACGCGGGGGTCCGGCGGTATCTGAGGAAACGCCAGGTCCAGCAGGGTCAAACGTGTCCAGCCCGGCAGTGCATAGGGATCGGCCAGTAAGCGACGTACCAGGGTGGCGCCCACAAAACCATTGGCGCCGGTGATCAATACATGCATGTCAGTGCTCCTGCACGGGGGCTGGAACAAACCGGTGATCGATGGCGCCGAACAGGCTTTGCCCGTCCAGGCCAAAGATTTCAAAGCGCAAACGGTCGCCGAATTTCAGGAAAGGCGTGTTCGCCTCACCCTGCTCGATCACTTCTATTGCACGTCGCTCGGCCAGGCAGGCCGAGCCTTTGGCGGTGTAGTCACGGTTGGAGAAGGTGCCCGAGCCCAGCACCGTACCGGCGCGCAAGTTGCGGGTACGAGCCAGGTGCATTACCAGCTCCGGGAAGCTGAAGTCCATTTCATCGCCGTTGGGTTCGCCGAAACGCTGGCCGTTGCACTGCACATGCAGCGGCAGCTTGACGCGGCCGTCGTGCCAGGCTTCGCCCAGTTCATCCGGGGTGACCGCCACCGGCGCAAACACCGTACTGGGTTTGGCCCGCAGTGGACCGAAACCGATACTCACCTCCTTGAACAGATGCGCGCGCAGGCTCACGTCGTTGAGCAGCATCAGCAACTTGATATGCCCCGCCGCTGCCGTTGGCTGAACGCCCATGGGCACATCATCAAGCACCACTGCCACCTCGCCCTCGAAATCGATCTGGTGGTCCTCGCCGGGCACCGGGTAATCGTCGCAGGCACCGAAGAAATCGTCCCCGGCGCCCTGGTAGATGATAGGCACGCCGGGATCTTTCTTGATATCCAGATTGTACGCACGCTCCATCAGGCTGCCGTGGTTGAGGAACGACGAGGCATCGGCCCATTGGTAGGCACGGGGCAGCGGTGCCATGGCCGCGCGCGGGTCAAAATCGAACGCCTGGGGTGCCCGGCCTGCGTTAAGTGCGGCGGACAACTGCTGCAATGCCGGTTCGCAGCGGGGCCATTCTTCCAGCGCAGCCTGCAGGGTGCCGGCGATTCCACTGGCCAGCACCGCGCGGCCCAGGTCGCGACTGACAACCACCAAGCGCCCATCGCGGGTGTGATCCTTCAGGGTTGCAAGTTTCATCGGTGTGCTCCTGGCCCGGACCACAGGGCCGGGCATTCAATGAGTTCCAGCAGATTGCCGCTGTTGTCGCGCACAAAGCCCATGGGGCTGCCTTCGATGACCGTCTCAAAAACGATGTCGGCACCTTTGCCGCGCAACGCGTGGAAGGCAGTCGCGGCATCCTGCACGGCAAAGCACAAGTGCTTGTGGCCGTGGGTCTTGAGGTCCAGGTGCGGCTCGCGACGGTCACTCGGTAACGGGTGCGCTTGGTCCAGCTGGAACAGCTCGATGCGGTAGTCGCCGCAGCGGATAAAGGCGATATGCGCCGGGATCCGGTCAATGTAGGCGCGGCTTTCCAGCTCGAAACCGAGCATCCGCCGGTACCAGCCGATGGACGCCTCCAGGTCGGGGACGCTGATCCCGCCGTGGTGGGGTTTGATCGCAAACATGGCAGCCTTCCTCAGTTCAGTGCCCGACCGCCATCCACTGGGATGACCGCGCCGGTGGTAAATGTCAGGTGGCAGGCCAGGGCCAACACCGCCTGGGCGACCTCTTCGGGCAAGGCCAGGCGACCCAACGGGGTACGTGCGGCTTGCTCGTCACGCCAGCCCTGGGCCAGGCCCTGGACGAACTCCGTATCGGCCAACCCCGGCGCCACCGACACCACCCTTACCTGAGGCGCCAGGGCACGGGCCAGGGACCGGGTCAGGTTGTCCACCGCCGCCTTGCTCGCGCAGTAGGCAATATTGCTGCCCATCGCCGTACGCGCGGCAATCGAGCTGATGTTCACCACCAGCCCATCGCCGCCGGCCTTGAGCAGCGGTGCCAAGGCCCGGATACAGGCGATCGGACCGCGCACGTTGATGGCCAGGATATTGTCGATCAGCCCGTCATCCAGACCCTCAAGGTCGGCATGTTCGACAAACCGCGTCGTGCCGGCGCAATTGACCAGAATGTCGCAACGCCCAAAGTGCCTCTGTACCTGAGTGGCCAGTCGCTCGAGCATGGCGCTGTCGGTGACAGGTGCCGCCACGGCGAGGTGGCCACCGGCAACAGTCGGCAGGTCAGTCACCAGGGTATGGGCGGCATCGCTGGAGCGGTTGTACCCCGCCACTACGCTGGCACCCGCGCGGGCCAGGGCATGGCAGATCACCACCCCCAACCCGCCGGTGGCTCCGGTAACGACGGCGACCTTGCCTTCCAGGCGGCCCATCAGGAGGCCTTCTTCAGGCGACGCACACGGATATCCGCCTGTTCCTTGTGGCCGGAGAAATGCTCCAGTGCACACAACCGCGAGCAGACTTCACCGATGGCCACGCTGGCTTCGTCTGTGAGCACCCGCTGGTAGGTATGAGTCTTGATGAACTTGCCCACCCAGAGCCCGCCGGTGTAACGCCCGGCGCCCATGGTCGGCAGCGTGTGATTGGTGCCGATCACTTTGTCGCCGTAGGACACATTGGTGCGATGCCCCAGGAACAGGCCGCCATAGTGAGTCATGCGCGCCAGGAACCAGTCCGGGTCGCGGGTCATCACCTGCACGTGTTCAGAGCAGATGCGCTCGGATTCGGCGAGCATCTCTTCGTCGCTGTCACACAAGATGATCTCGCCATAGTCGCGCCAGGCCACACTGGCCACCGGAGCGGTGTCCAGGCGCGCGAGCACCTGCTCGATGGCCGCCGGCAATTCTTCGGCAATACGGCGGCTGGTGGTCACGCAAAACGCCGGTGAAGTCGGCCCATGTTCGGCCTGGCCCAGCAGGTCGACCGCCACCAGTTCGGCATCCACCGTGTCATCGCAGATGACCATGGTTTCCGTAGGCCCGGCGAACAGGTCAATACCGACGCGACCGTACAGTTGACGCTTGGCTTCGGCCACGTAGGCATTGCCCGGACCGACGATCATGTCGACCTTCTCGATGTGTTCGGTGCCCAGGGCCATGGCAGCGACACCTTGCACGCCACCCATCACATAGATTTCATCAGCCCCCGCCATGGCCATCGCGGCGATGATCTCCGGCGACGGCTGGCCATCGAATGGCGGTGCACAGGCGATCACGCGTTTCACACCGGCCACTTTGGCGGTAAGCACGCTCATGTGCGCCGAGGCCAGCAGCGGGTACTTGCCGCCAGGGATGTAACAGCCTACCGAACTCACCGGGATGTGCTTGTGCCCGAGCACCACGCCCGGCAGGGTTTCGACCTCCACGTCGCGCATCGACAGCAACTGGATTTGGGCGAAGCGACGGATCTGGGCCTGGGCGAAGGTGATGTCCTCAATGGCCTGGGGCGACAGGCTGTCTATGCACGCCTGGATCTGCTCCTGGCTCAGCCGCAGGCTCGGCGGGTTCCAGCCGTCGAACTGTTGCGAGTACTCCCGCACAGCCGCTTCACCACGCTGATCGATCGCATGGATAATCTGTTCGACCGTGTCGCGCACCTGGGCGTTGAGTGCCGCCTTGTGCTCCGCCGGTTTGCCTTTTTTCAGATAACGAATCATGAGCCGGTTCCTGTCTTGTTATTCGGTATTCAGCGCCAGTGGATCAGCGGTTGGCCCGCCAGTGGCGCCCGGAAAAACGGAATGCGTGTGCCCTGCAGACTGCCCAGGTACACGGTTTTCAAATCGGGCCCGCCAAACGTCAGGCTGGCCATCCACGGTGCCAGTGTGCCGTGGGCAGCCTGCATGATCTGCGGGGTGAGGGTTTTGGCGCGGTAGTGCTGGTTCAGCAACGCTGTGGCGACCGGGTTACCGTCATCAAGCAGGTTGAGTACTTCGCCATCGGGGGTCAGGGCAATCAGCTTGTCGCTCATCACCAAGGTCACCCACAGGTTGCCGAAGCTGTCGAAGGCAAAACCGTCGGGAAAGCCCTCCAGCTCCGCCGGGCCAAACACTTCACGTTCCCCTAGCGAGCCGTCGGCCTGCTGGCGCAGGCGGGAGATTCGCCGCACATTGCTTTCCACCACGTACAACCATTCTTCGTTGTCGTCGAAGCGGATTTCGTTGGTGCCGCCAAACCCTTCGGCGACGATGCGAATGCCCTGGGCGTCGATCACGCCGATGTAGCCATCCAGCACGCCGGAATTGATCGAGTCGGTCCACGGTTGCATCGTGGTCGTCACCGTGAACCAGATACGCCCCTTGCGATCCCGTAGAGGGAAGTTGGTCTTGCCCAGGGGCTTGCCGTCGAGCTGGTCAAACAGCACCTGGACATGTCCCTGGCGGTCGAGCTTCTCGATACGGTCCAGGCCCCAGTTGCAGATGATGAAGTCGCCCTGCTCCGTCAGCGCCAGGCCATTGGGCAGCGACGCGCCCTGGGACTGCACATAGCGCGATTCGAAGGACGCCGCCTGCGCCTCCACCTGCGTGGGCGCCAACAAGGTCTGCTCGCCATTGGCGGTAATATGCATCACCCCGCCACGTGCGTCGGCGGACCACAGGCTACCGTCGGGCTGGGCGATGATGCATTCGGGGCGTTGCAGATCGTGGCCGACGAAACCGATAGCGTCGCGGTCGACCTGCCAGCCTTTGAGCGGATTACGTTGCATGAGCATGTCCTTGGGTCAGATAGGCTGGGCGACCACATCGATCATCTGTTTCATCAAACCGGCGAAGTTGGCATCCGGTGTCGGCCGCTGCTCCCACTCGCCGATCTGCACGGACCCTTGGTTGATGAATTTGCAACGCTCGTAGCGACGCTGCATGAAACCTTCGAGCACCTCGGCCAGACTCAGCTCGGCGCCACACAGTTCACCCAGCACCACGGCATCCTCCACCGCCTGCGCGGCGCCCTGGCCCATGTGCGGCGTGGTGGCGTGCGCGGCATCGCCAATCAACAACACGCGCCCGCGGTACCAGGGGGCCGGCATCAACAGGGCTTCAAGTGGGCGGTAGACCACTTGGGTGTTGTCGGTGATCTGGGCGCTCAGCTCCGGCACCAGGCCGCCGTAGCCTTCAAGACGTCGGCGGAACTCGGCGGCCAGCGTGTCCGGGTCGAAGAACGGGTTGCCGGGTTCTTCGAACACCGACAGGATGTACAGGCTGTCTTCGGTCAATGGCGTGTAGCCAGCCTTGCCGCCCGGCTTGCCCTCAAACATGTGCGACCAGAGCAGGTCCTTGGGCCGTGGCAGGTTGTAGCGCCACACGCCCTGCCCCGTGAATTGCGGCGTGTACTGCTCGCCGAATACCGTCGTACGCACTTTGGAGTACACACCGTCAGCCCCCACCACCAGGTCATAATCACCCCGACTGCCGTCGGTGAACCCCACGCTGACGCCGTGTTCATGTTGAGAAATATCACTGAAGGTCAGGCCCAGACGCAGGTTGGCGCCACTGGCGGCCACCGCATCAAGCAATACCTGATGCAATGCCGGACGGGTCAGTCCGAGGTTCGCGGGATACTGCTCGCCGGCCAGCCGTGCACCACTGAGTTCGGCTTTTACCTCCCCCTGCTGGTTGCAGATGCGCAGGCCCTTGTAAGGGAAACCGGCGGCCACGGCCGCGTCGGCAATACCCAGTTGCGCCATGGCGCGAATGCAGTTGGCCTGGACCACGATACCCACGTGATACACCTTGGCCTGGGGGCTGATTTCGACAATATCGACCACTACGCCGGACTTGCGCAGGGCGATGGCGGCACTGAGGCCGCCGATGCCACCGCCGATGATCAGCACATGCTTGATGGCGCTCATCAACGCACTCCTCTTGGATGCAGAGTGAAGTGGGCACACAGGCTTGGAAGCGTGAGGTGGGGCACAGGACTGCTCTCCATATTTATTGTTGTTATGGCCGGCCTCACAGGGGGCTGGCTGAACATGGGCCAACCTTACTCACCCCTCAGGTATGCCGGAAATTGTTTGTTCGGATAGGTCCCATCCATCAGATGGATAGCCCAACAGCCACCGCTATTTGCGTTTCAAATCCTTTGCCAGGCAGGTATAACAAGCCTGGATGCCCGTAAGCACAATCATAAAAAACGGAGTAACGCCATGCGCTTTCACGGTCTGGATTTGAACCTCCTCGTGGTGCTGGACATGCTGCTGGCGGAGCAGAACATCACCCGTACCGGTGAGCGCCTGCACCTCAGCCAGCCGGCCACCAGTGCGGCGTTGTCACGCCTGCGCGACTATTTCGAAGATGATTTACTGGTACAGGTCGGTCGCAGGATGGTCCGTACACCGATGGCCGAAACCCTGGCCCAGCCGATTCGTGATTTGCTGATCCAGATGCGCTCCACCTTGGAAAACCGCAGCCGATTCCAGCCGGACCTGGCACGCCGAAACTTCACGCTGATGGCGTCGGATTATGTGGGCATGGTGCTGCTGCCCGAGGTCAGTCGCAGGCTGAACACCCTGGCACCGTCATGCTCCATCGAACAGTTCCTGCCCACGGATGAGGCCGCCCTTGAGATCGAGCGTGGGCACGTGGACTTCCTGGTGCTGCCGGACAAGAACATCCTCAAGGAACACCCCTGTGTGGCGCTGTTCAGCGATGAATACGTGTGCGTGATGTGCAAGGACCATCCGGCGGCCAATGGGCCTTTGTCCATGGATGACTACAAGGCGCTGGGGCACGTGCTGGTGCGCTGGGGCGGCGAACATCGCGCCCCGATGGCTGATGAGTGGTTTGCGCGCAGTTTCGGGTTCACACGCCGGGTGGAAGTGACCACCAACACCTTCAACAGTGTGCCGCCGTTTCTGATCGGTACCCTGCGGGTCGCCACCATGCACCGTCGCCTGGCGGAGAGATGGGCACAATACTTGCCGCTGCGGATCGTGTCCGCCCCCTGGACCGCGCCGCCGCTGACCATGTCCATGCAGTGGAACAAATACCAGCAGCTCGACCCCGGGCTGGCCTGGTTGCGCAACCTGATCATCGAGACCGCCGCCTCGATGGATCCCGATCAGGCATCGTAGGCCTGGCGGGCGGCCTCGATGACCGGGGCCTGTTGTTCGAGCCACACCAGCAGCGCCTCAAACTGGGTGACCAATGAAACGCCCAATGGCTTGAGGCTGTATTCCACCTGCGGCGGAATGGTAGCGATCACACGACGTTCGAGCATGCCGTCACGTTCCAGCGCACGCAGCTTGAGGGTGAGAATGCGCTGCGACAAGCTACCCTCCGCCATATCGTTGACCTGCCGTTGCAGTTCGGTAAAACGCAGCGTACCGGTGTGCAGCACCAGCAACAGCAACGGGGTCCAGCGGTCGCCAAGCCGAGCCAGGGATTCACGCACAGGCCCATGGGGATCATTGCCGCCGCGCAGCACCCGCGCTTTCAGATCATCCAGCGCCTGGCGCTGAATCTTGTCGACCACATGCATCGAGCCTTCACCTTTGTGCATCCCTCTCTCCCTGCCAGCCCCTGGGGGGTACGTACATTCAGGTAACCGACCTACATTAAAGTGCCGTCTTCCGCCTGCCGGCCCGTTGCCCCAGTATCCGGCACAGCGGCGCCCTGCCCCCGGGCAGTACGCCGACAACAAAAACAACAGAAGCGGAAGATCCTATGAATCATTACGATATCGTCGCCATCGGCGGCGGGCACAATGGCCTCGTGGCCGCAGCCTATCTGGCCAAGGCCGGCAAAAAAGTCCTCGTGCTGGAACGCAAGGACTATGTGGGCGGTGGCGTGACAACGCGCCAGCTTAACACTCCAGGCTTCTGGCATGACGAGCACTCCAGCGTGCATATCATGATCCAGGGCAACCCCATGATCACCCGCGACGAGCTCGGTCTGTTCAGCCGGTTCGGCCTCAAGTACAACTACTCCGATGTGCCCCATGCGACCGTCTTCGAAGACGGCAGCGCACTGATTACCTACCGCGACCTGGACAAGGCCTGCGAATCCATCGCCAGCGTGTCGCCTCGCGACGCAGAGACCTATCGCAAGCTGGCGACCAAGGCCGCCGGGCTGCTGCCGATGTTCCTCTCCGGTTTCTATTCGCCCCCGCCGCCCATGGGGGCCATGGTCGCCATGCTTGACCAGAGCCAGGAAGGCCGCGAGATGTTCGACGCCATGCAGCGCAGTACCCTGGACATCGTCGACAACCTGTTTGAGCACGACAAGGTCAAGATCCACCTGTTGCGGGTGATCGCCGAAAACCTGCAAGCCCCGGACGAGTTGGGTACAGGTATGGGTGTGTATGTGTTCGTCGGCATCATGCACACCTACGGCGTGTCGCAACCGGTGGGTGGCAGTGGCAAGCTTTCAGAAGCCCTGGTGCGCTGCATCGAGCACCACGGCGGCGAGATCCGTTGTAACAGCGAAGTGCACAAGGTGATCGTCGAAGGCGGGCGCGCCAACGGTGTGGAGCTGGCCGACGGTGAGCGAATTCTGGCCCGAGACGCGGTGGTCGGCGCCTTGCACCCCCATGTCATCAAACGCTTCGTCGACGGGCTTGATCCTGGGGTGACCGCACGCGCCGAACGCGCCACGCTGGCCCCATTCAGCCTGTTCGTGAGCCACTACGACTTGCACCGGCAGGCCGAGTTTCATGCCGGCGCCGATGTCGGTCGCGCCACGATGCTGACCATGATGAGCTGCGACCGCCTGAGCGACATGCTCGACGACTTCGACGAGTTGCGCCGTGGGCGGGTGTCCAGGCGCAGGCTGGTGGCCGGTGGCGACGAGAGCATCAACGACCCGACCCGCGTGCCGCCAGGCAAGGGCATGTTCCACGGTATGACGTTCGCACCCTATGACCTCGCCGAAGGCGGTGCCGCACGCTGGGACGAGTACAAGGAGGAATTCGGCGATCTGAGCCTCCAGGCGTACCGCAAGTTCGTCAAGAACCTTACGCCGGATAACATCATCGCCCGCAAGGTGTGCTCGCCGCTGGACCTGGAACGCAGTTCGCCCAACTCCATGGTCAAGGGCGATGTACACGGCGTCGCCCCCTACTTCTACCAGAGTTTCGCCCACCGCCCTACGCCCGACCTCGGCCGCTTGAGCGTACCCGGGCTGGACAACCTGTACCTGGTGGGTCCTTTCATGCACCCGGGCGGCGGCGTATTCGGCGCCGGCCGGGGCACCGCAATCAAAATATTCGATGACCTGGGCATCGATTTCGACCGTGTGACAAGGAACTGATCATGAAAATATTCGGCAGCGACAACAGCGAGCTGATGACCGTGAGCGCCATAGAGCGCAGCGGTGACGACCTGGTACTCAAGGGTAAGATCTTCGGCGCCATGCCCATGCTGGCCAGGGTGCGACCGGAAGAAGCACGTGCAGCCTTGCGCCTGCTTGATATCAAGACGGCTGTGTTCCTCTTGAGCCTGCTGTTCAGGCCGGCCAGCCGCAAAGCCGGCAAGTAGGCGCCAGGGTGCTGCAGGAGAGCGGCTTGGCCATTCACCTGCAGTGCTGCATCAGTCCACTCCCAACTCCACCACCCCACCGCTCAGCCGCACCGGCCACACCCGCAAACGCTGGTGCGGTGCCTCCAGGCATTGGCCGTCTTCCAAACGGTAATGCTGCTTATAGATCGGCGCGGCCACCACCAGGTCGCCCTTGATGCTGCCGACCAGCCCGCGTCCGATCACATTCGCGCCGGATTCCGGGTCGTGGTTGTCGATGGCGTACAGCGTCTGGTCCCGGGCGCCGGGCAGGTAGAACAGCGCGACCTGGGCGCCGTCCAGCCACACTACGACGCCGGAATTACTCACCAGGTCGGTCTCGTTGCACACGCTTTTCCAGGTGGCAAGGTTGCGCTGCGTGTTGGACTGGCTCATCAGGCAAGCTCCTCGGTGACGGCAATCAGGTTGAGTTCGGCGGCCATGATCGGCCGACGCTGGCCGCGTTCCTGGACAAAGTGGATGTCCGGGTCGGGGCGTTTGTCGTTGACGAAGGTGCGGAAGCGCTTGAGTTTTTCCGGGTCCTTGAGGGCGTTGGCCCACTCGCATTCATAGCGGTCGACCACCAGTTGCATCTGCGCTTCGAGCTCGGCGCCCAGGCCCAGGCTGTCGTGCAGGATCACGTCCTTGAGGAAATCCAGGCCGCCTTCCAGGCTTTCGCGCCAGACCGAGGTGCGTTGCAATTTGTCGGCGGTGCGGATGTAGAACATCAGGAAGCGGTCGATGTACTGGATCAGCGTGGCGTCATCCAGGTCGGTGGCGAACAGTTCGGCGTGGCGTGGGCGCATGCCGCCGTTGCCGGCGATGTAGAGGTTCCAGCCCTTCTCGGTGGCGATCACGCCCACGTCCTTGCTCTGCGCCTCGGCGCATTCGCGGGTGCAGCCGGATACCGCGAACTTGAGCTTGTGCGGCGAACGCAGGCCCTTGTAGCGGTCCTCGATCAGCAGCGCCATTTTCACGCTGTCCTGCACACCGTAGCGGCACCAGGTGCTGCCCACGCAGGACTTCACCGTGCGCGTGGACTTGCCATAGGCGTGGCCGGTTTCAAACCCGGCCGCGATCAGCTCGGCCCAGATGTCCGGCAACTCGTGCAGTTGCGCGCCAAACAGGTCGATGCGCTGGCCGCCGGTGATCTTGGTGTAGAGGTCGTATTTCTTCGCCACTTCGCCAATCACGATCAGCTTGTCGGCGGTGATCTCACCGCCCGGAATACGCGGCACTACCGAGTAGGTGCCGTTCTTCTGCATGTTGGCCATGAAGGTGTCGTTGGTGTCCTGCAACGGCACCAGGGACGCGTCCATGATCGGCTGGTTCCAGCACGAGGCCAGGATCGACCCCACCGCCGGTTTGCACACATCGCAGCCGGTGTGGCCACGGCCGTGCCTGGCCAGCAGTTCTTCGAAGGTGGTCACCCCTTCCACGCGCACCAGGGCATACAACTCCTGGCGGGTATAGGCAAAGTGTTCGCACAGGCTCTTGTCGACGCTGACGCCACGGGCAATCAGCTCGTGCTCGAACACCTGCTTGAGCAACCCGGCACACCCACCGCAACCGGTGCAGGCCTTGGTCTGCGACTTGAGCAGGCCAAGGTCGCTGCAACCGCCGTCGATGGCCGAGCAGATCGCGCCCTTGTTGACGTTGTGGCACGAGCACACCGTGGCCGAGTCCGGCAAGGCGCCTGGGCCGAGGGTCGGTGCGCCGCTGGACGATGGCAGGATCAGGCTGGCCGGTTCGGCCGGCAGCGCGATGCTGTTCTGCATGTATTGCAGCAAGGTGTCGTAGTAGCTGTTGTCGCCGACCAGCACCGCGCCAATCACGTGTTTGCCGCTCGCATCCACCACCAGGCGCCGATAGCTGGCGGTCGCCTCGTCGATGAACTGGTAGCTGCGCGCACCCGGCGTATGGGCGTGGGCGTCGCCGATGGAGCCCACGTCCACGCCCAGCAACTTGAGCTTGGTGGACATGTCGGCGCCGACAAACGGCTCGGCGCTGTGCTCGCACAACAGCGCGGCGACGCCACGGGCCATTTGGTAACCCGGCGCAACCAGGCCGAACAGGCTGCCGTTCCAGGAAGCGCATTCGCCAATCGCATAGATGTTGGGGTCGCAGCTCAAGCACTCGTCGTTGATCACCACGCCGCCGCGCGGGCCAATGTCCAGGCCGGCCTGGCGAGCCAGGGCATCCTGGGCGCGGATCCCGGCGGAGAACACAATCAGGTCAGTCTCAAGGAACTCGTCATTGGCAAAGTTCATGCGATAGCGGTACCGCTCGCCGGCGCTGATCGACTGGGTGGCGCGGGACAGATGCACACCGACGCCCAGCCGCTCGATCTGGGCCTTGAGGGCCAGGCCGCCAAAATCATCCAGCTGTACCGGCATCAAGCGCGGCGCGAATTCCACCACATGGGCTTCCAGGCCCAGGCTTTTCAGGGCGTTGGCGGCTTCCAGGCCGAGCAGGCCACCGCCCACCACCACACCACGGCGGGCATTGGCGGCTGCGGCACGGATGGCGTCGAGGTCTTCGAGGGTGCGATACACCAGGCGCGAGTCGCCTTCGGCGCCCTCGATCGGCGGTACGAACGGATAGGAACCGGTGGCCAGCACCAGCTTGTCGTAGCCCACGCAGCCCTGGGCGGTGATCACTTCACAGCGTTCGCGGTCGATCTCCAGCACCGGTACGCCCAGGTGCAGGGTGACACCCGGCGTCTGGTACAACGCGGCGTCCGACAACGCCAGGGACTCGGCATCGCGGCCGGTGAAATACTCGGAAAGGTGCACGCGGTCATAGGCACGCATCGGCTCTTCGCTGAACACGTGCAACCGGTAGTGATCCAGCGCGCCGCGTTCGATCAATTGCTCCACGCAATGGTGGCCGACCATGCCATTGCCGACGACGATCAGGGTTTTCATCTGTTTGTTCATAGCAAGCACCCGACAACGTTCATCACGGTTTAAAAAGCAAAAAAAAAAGCCTGAAACCTTGCGGTTCCAGGCGCCTTTGCCTGTTCTTATGCGGGATCGGATCGGCGACTGCGCCGGATCTACCGCTTTATGCCCCTGTTGTCGATCGTCGTTGACCGAGGTGGGTTGAGGGGGAGCTTGCAGGGTCTGTGCCAATTGGTCGCGAGCCTTACTGCGACGCCTTCTGGCGGTACTCATCGAGACTGAATGCACACTTCAGCGCCTCCAACTGGTGCATCCCGCGACAAAAAAGTGCATTCCCGGATAAAAATCAAAGGGTCACAGAAGAGCGGGCTTATTGTGGTGCGCGGGCTTGCTGTGGTGAGCGGGCTTGCCCCGCGCTGGGCTGCGCAGCAGCCCTAAACCCAGGCACCTCAGTCCTTACAGGAAGTAAGCAGCGGCAGTGATGGGGCGGCTTCGCCACCCAGCGCGGGGCAAGCCCGCTCACCACAGTAATCCCGCTCACCACAACAAGCTGGCTTGCCACAATTTGCCCGTGCTTAAGAAATTGGCGCGTGACTTGCTAGGAACACACACAGAGCAGTCAACGCTGATTGCCCATTCACGACAAAGGCGCCGTGCAATCCCCGTTTCCAACGGAGGGTTGCAGGGCGCTTTTTTGTTGGCGGGCAGAAAAAGTTTCGAGGGTGACGGATGGCAAACCAAAGCGTACGCAGTGTGTGTCCCTATTGTGGTGTGGGCTGCGGCATCATCATGCAGGTCGAGCACAATAAGGTGGTCAAGGTCATCGGTGATAAGGCCCACCCCACCAACTTCGGCCGCCTGTGCACCAAAGGCACCACCTGCGGGCAGGCCATCGCCGAGTCCGGGCGGATGGAAAACGCCTACCTGCGCGAGAAGCGTGACCACGACCCGGTGCGCATCGCCATGGACACCGCCATCAGCGAAACCGCCGGGCGCCTGCGCGGCATCCTCGACAGTCACGGGCCGGATGCCCTGTCCTTTTACGTCTCCGGGCAAATGTCCCTGGAGGCCCAGTACCTGATCAATAAGCTGGCCAAGGGCTTTGTGCGCACCAACAACGTCGAGTCCAACTCGCGCCTGTGCATGGCCAGCGCCGGCAGCGGCTACAAGCTGTCCCTGGGCTCCGACGGGCCGCCGGGCTCCTATGAAGACTTCGACCGCGCCGACCTGTTCTTCGTGATCGGCGCCAATATGGCCGACTGTCACCCGATCCTGTTCCTGCGCATGATGGACCGGATCAAGGCCGGGGCGAAGCTGATCGTGGTCGACCCACGGCGCAGCGCCACGGCGGACAAGGCCGGCCTGTACCTGCCGATCAAACCCGGCACCGACCTCGCCCTGCTCAATGGCCTGTTGCACCTGCTGGTCAAGAACGGCCACACCGACCCCGCGTTCATTGCCGCGTTCACCGAGGGCTGGGAGGCCATGCCCGGCTTTCTCGAGGACTACCCGCCGCACACGGTCGCCGAGATCACCGGCCTGGCGGAAGCGGATATCCGCCAGGCCGCCGACTGGATAGGCGCCGCCGCCGAGTGGATGAGCTGCTGGACCATGGGCCTCAACCAAAGCACCCACGGCACCTGGAACACCAACGCCCTGTGCAACCTGCACCTGGCCACCGGCGCCATCTGCCGCCCCGGCAGCGGGCCGTTTTCCCTCACCGGCCAACCCAATGCCATGGGCGGCCGTGAGATGGGCTACATGGGCCCGGGCCTGCCGGGGCAGCGCTCGGTGCTGGTGGAAGCCGACCGCGCATTTATCGAAGACCTCTGGCAGATCCCCCCAGGCAGCCTGCCGCGCCAGGTCGGCGGCGGCACCGTGGCGCTGTTCGAGCAGATGAGCGCCGGGCAGATCAAGGCCTGCTGGATCATCTGCACCAACCCGGTGGCCAGCGCGCCCAATCGCCGCAAGGTCATCGAAGGCCTGCAAGCCGCCGAACTGGTGATCACCCAGGACGCCTTCCTCGACACCGAAACCAACCGCTACGCCGACATCCTGCTGCCCGGTGCGCTGTGGGCCGAGGCCGATGGGGTGATGATCAACTCCGAGCGCAACCTGACCCTGATGCAAAAAGCCGTCGAACCACCGGGCCAGACCTTGCCCGATTGGCAGATCATCGCCAGGGTCGCTTGCGAGATGGGCTTTGCCGAAGCCTTCACCTATGCCAGTGCCGCCGAGGTCTTCGACGAGATCAAGCGCGCCTGGAACCCCAAGACCGGCTATGACATTCGCGGCGCCAGCCATCAACGGCTGCGCGCGCAACCGCTGCAATGGCCCTGCGCTTCAGACGCGGGCGCCGACCGCAACCCGATCCGCTACCTGAATACAGGCACGCTCAGATTCGCCACCGAGAACGGCAAGGGCCAGTTCCTGGCGCGCCCGCATATGCCGCCGGCGGAGATGCCGGATGAGGCCTTCCCTTTCGTGCTCAACACCGGGCGTTTGCAGCACCAGTGGCACACCCTGACCAAGACCGGCAAGGTCGCCACCCTGAACAAACTCAACCCCGGCCCCTTCGTCGAACTGCACCCCGAAGACGCCGCCAGCCTGGGCATCCAGGACAAGGACCGCGTGGAGGTGCGCTCCTCCCGCGGGCGTGCCGTACTGCCTGCGGTGGTCACCGACCGCGTGCGGCCGGGCAACTGTTTTGCGCCTTTCCACTGGAACGATGTATTTGGCGAAAACCTGGCGATCAACGCGGTGACCAACGACGCGGTCGATCCAATTTCCCTGCAACCCGAGTTCAAGTTCTGTGCCGTCGCCCTGGCCCGGGTCGAGTTGATCGATCACCAGTTTCTCGATGGGCCGGTCTCGCAAGACTTGCCCCCCTTAGTAGAGGACCTCACCCTGTCGCGCCTCGACGCCTTCGCCGATATTGCCGGCCTCCGTAACGTGCCGGCGCCGACACTGAGCGACAGCGAGCGTACTTACCTGGCAGGTTTCCTCAGCGGTCTGCGCTCCGAGGCCGGGCGCCTGGCAGCGGGTGTGCCGGTGATGCCAACCCATGCGCCGCTGACCAAGGATTCCCGACTGTGGCTGGACGGTTTGCTCGGCGGATTGTTCAGCCGCGCAGACGTCAGCGCCATCGCCGCAACGCCCTCCCCGGCCGTCACCCTGTTATGGGCCTCCCAGACCGGCAACGCCGAAGCCCTCGCCGAGCGATTCGCCAAGCGCCTGCGCGACGCCGGTATCAGCGTCGAGCTCAGCGCGATGGCGGATTTCCCGGCCAGCAAACTGGCGAGCACACAAAACCTGGCGCTGATCAGCAGTACCTTCGGCGACGGCGACCCGCCGGACAATGGCGAAGGCTTCTGGCACAGCCTCAGCACCGCCGAGATGCGCCTGGAGTCGCTGCGCTTTGCGGTACTGGCCCTGGGCGATCCGAATTACGACCAGTTCTGCAAGCACGGCAAACGCCTTGACCAGCGCCTGCTGGAGCTGGGCGCGACCCGCCTGCTGGAGCGCGTGGATTGCGACACCGAATTCGAAGAGCGCGCCGATGCGTGGCTGGCCCAATTCCAACAGACCCTCCACCCGGCAAAGCCCGTAGCCCCGGTAACACCCGCCACACCGGCCGGCAAAACCAAGCTGCATGGCTCACGGCTGCTGCTCAACCGGCACCTGAACCCGCAGAGCACCCACAAGGAAACCCGCCAGTTCGCCCTGGACCTGACCGACTCCGGGCTGAGCTATGAAGCCGGTGATGCCCTGGGAGTGATGCCGCGCAACTGCCCGGAACTGGTCAACGAACTGCTCGACCTGACGCGCCTGGATGCCAGTGCCTGCGTGAACATCGACACCTTCGGCGATGTACCGCTGCACCAGGCATTGACCCAGCGTTTCGAAATCGCCCGCCCCAGCAGCGACACCCTCGCCTTTATCGCCGAGCGCAGTGCCAACCCAGGCCTTAAGCGCCTGCTGAGCCCCGAGCACAAGACCGAACTGCAGGCTTGGCTGTGGGGCCGGCAACTGGTGGATGTGCTGCACGAGTACCCCATCGATTGCTCGGCGGACGAACTGCTCGGCACCCTCAAGCGCCTGCAACCACGTTTGTATTCAATCGCCTCCAGCGCCAAGGCCTACCCACAGGAAGTGCACCTCACCGTGGCCGCCGTGCGTTATGGCAAGCGCAAGGGCGTGTCCTCGACCTTCCTCGCCGACCGCGCCGCAGACAGCGAGGTGCCGTTGTTCGTGCAGCCGTCCAAGCACTTCCGCACACCGGCCGACGGCGACGTACCGATGATCATGATCGGCCCCGGCACCGGTGTGGCGCCGTTCCGCGCGTTTTTGCAGGAACGTCGGGCCCAGGGGCACCAGGGCCGCAACTGGCTGTTCTTCGGCGAGCAGCACGCGGCCAGCGACTTCTATTACCAGGATGAACTGCAAGGCATGCAGCGCGACGGCCTGCTCACCCACCTGAGCCTGGCGTTCTCCCGCGACCAGGCGCAAAAGATCTACGTACAGGACCGCATCCACGAACAGGGTGCCGAGCTGTGGCGCTGGTTGCAGGACGGCGCCAGGCTGTATATCTGCGGGGATGCCAGCCATATGGCCAAGGATGTCGACCAGGCGCTGCGCCAGGTCGCGCAAACCCACGGCGGGCTTGGCGTTGAGGGCGCAGTGGAGTACTGGCGCCAGTTGAGCGAACAGAAGCGTTACCTGCGTGATGTCTACTGATTGGATACAGAACAATAAGCACTTTGTATTGTGTACAAAAAACCCTAAAGATTTACCGGCACCGGGCCGAAACAGCAGTGATAGCAAATCGCCGCGCTGTTTTTCCTGAGCGGACGATTTGACCACCCTCTGCGCTGATGGTCGTCTCGATGAAAATAAAAAATAAGCTGGTGCTGGCATTTGTCTCTGTGGCGTTTATTCCGGTAAGCCTGGTGGCCGTGATCTCCGTGATGAACACACGGACCCAGGCGGTGGATCAGTTCATCGATGGCAGCACCCGGGAAATCCGCCAGATCGACGGCAATATCCGCCAGTTCTTCGACGGCACACTGCAGAACGTCGATCAAATGGCCACCGATCCTGTATACACCGCCGTGGACTCTCTGAAGAATTACCAGCCTGCCGATGCAGCCAGCCAACCGACGCCGGCGGCGGCGCAGGATGTGATCAAGCGCTTTGCACGCTTCGGCGCCACGCACCCGGCCGCCGCGATCCTGTCCATCGGCCTGGAAGACGGTACCTACGCCAAATGGCCGGATGACCCACAGTTGGCCAAGTACGATCCACGCACGCGCCCCTGGTACAAGGCCGCGATGGCCAGCCCCGGCAAGACCGTGCGCACGCCGGCTTACTACTACGACAAAGACGACGTGGCGCTGGTGGGCACTGCCCGGGCGCTGCTGGATAACGCCGGCAAGGCCAAGGGCGTGTTCGTGGTCAGCGTGTCGCTGAAGAACCTCACCGAACTGGTCAAGAGCATCAAGCTCGGCGAAAGCGGCTACGTGATGCTGATCGAAGACGGCGTGGTGCTGGTCGACCCGCGCGACGCCGCCCACAGTTTCAAGCCGCTCAAGGACCTGGGCGCCGCCTATGCGCACCTGGCCGAGACGTCCCAGGGTTCTACCGAGGTGGAAATCGACGGCGTGCGCTACATGGCCAACGTGTGGACCTCTCCCGGCCTGGGCTGGCGCTATATCGGCCTGATCGAGCACCGCGAAGTGATGGCCGAAGCCACGCGCATGACCTACCTCACAGCGGTCATCGTCGGCGTGCTGGTGCTGATCTTCGGCGTGCTTGCGGCGGCGTTTTCCAAGGTGATCGTCAAGCCCATCGGCCAGGTCAGCAGCGGCTTGCAGTCGATTGCCGAGGGCGAAGGCGACCTGCGCCACGCACTGCAGGTGCAGGGCAAGGATGAAACCGCCGAACTGGCCGGCTGGTTCAACAAGTTCCTCGCCGCGATTCGCCAATTGATCCAGCACATCGGCGCGGCCTCGGCCAATTTGCACAACGCCTCCAAGGTCAACAGCGAAGTCGCACATAACATGAACGAAGCCGCCGGGCGCCAGCGCGAGGCGGTGGAACTGGTGTCCACCGCGTTCAACGAAATGGTCGCCACCGCCAACGAAGTCGCCCGCTCCTGCAGCAGTGCGGCAGAGTCGGCGGAGAACGGCCATCGCCGCGTGGCCGAGGGCAAGCAGCAGATCGAAGTCACCACCGATAACGTCAACCGCCTGGGCCGCCGCCTGACCGAATCGTCCGACGCCATGGTCGAACTCGAAGCCGGCAGCCGCAGCATCAACCAGATCATCGGCACCATCCGTGCGATTGCCGAACAGACCAACCTGCTGGCCCTCAACGCCGCCATCGAGGCTGCCCGTGCCGGTGACCAGGGCCGTGGTTTTGCCGTGGTCGCCGACGAGGTGCGCGCGTTGGCCAAGCGCACCTCCGACTCCACCGGCGAGATCGAGCACCTGCTCGGCACCCTGGAAAACAAGACCCAGGAAGTCACGCAAAAAATGGGCAGTTGCCTGGACCTGTCACGGGCCAGTGTGTCGTCCATCGAAAGCGCGCGGGACAGCTTTGAAGGCATCCAGCTGTCGGTCAACGAAATCCGCGACCAGAACCTGCAAATCTCCGCCGCCGCGGAGGAACAACACAGCGTGGCCGAAGAGATCAACCGGCATATCCAGCAGATCTACGACGAGGCACGCCTGGTGGAAAGCCTGGCCAACTCGGCGCAGGACGACTCGGGGCGCCTGTCGAACCTGTCGGATGAGCTGAATGGCCTGGTGGGGCGCTTCAAGTCCTGATGAATGCCGCGATCTGTTGCCACATCGCCTGCGGGTTGGAATACATCGGGAAGTGCCCGCACGTCGCAATGGGCGCCAGGTGCACACCGTTAGCCTGGATGTGCGGCAGGTAGGACAGCCCGGCGTTCTGCGCGCCGTACATGAACAGCTTGGGGCATGGCAGGCCGAGGAACTTGTCCATCAGGTCGGCGTTATCGGAAAGCGTCACCATCGATTGGAAAATCCCGCGCACCGCGCCGGCGCGGACCTTGTGGCGCAAGCTCGCTGAATACAGGGCGCTGGCATACGCCGGCGCCTGGCGGGTGCGTTCGATGAAGGCGCTGAAGAACACCTCCGGGTCATCCGCCGGGTAGTCGACGATCTGGCGACTGAGAAAGCAGTCTTGCGCGGCGATATTGCCTTCGATATCGATGAAGCTCAGGACACGGCCAGGGAAACGGTGCGCCAGCAGCAAGGCCGTCAACCCGCCCATGGAGTGGCCGACCAGGTGGAAACGTTCGATCTGGAAGTGCTCCAGCACCTGCAAGGCGGTTTCGAGCAGGAACGGGATGCTGATTGCCCCCAGGTCGGCGCATTCACTTTCGCCACAGCCGGGCGCGTCATACGCAACAAAGGGATGCCCGTCGAAAGCCGGGTGCAGGACGATATCGGCGTAGTCTTCCTTGGTGGAGCCAAAGCCGTGCAGGAACAGGATCGGCGCGTGCTCGCCGGAGCGATGCAGGGCGGCGATATCCAGCGATACGCCATCTACCGTCAGCGGCAGACGGGTGTGAGTGAACGACATGGCGAGGGCTCCTTGAACACAAAGGCGGCCAATTTCAAGGGTTTCCCTGCGCGTGTAAATGACCGATTGCAGAACGTTTTCATACGCCAATCGTATGAGCCTGGAATTGCGCGACCAGTTCTGTGACTAACGGGTTTGGCCTTTGCGAGTTCCAGGCGACCGCCGTCGTCACGACGTTGAGCTTCTGGGTCAAGGCCCGCAGCACCACGTTATCCGGGGCGAGTTTTTTCAACGAGGCCGGCACCAGCGCGATGCCCTGGCCGCAGCTGACAAAGGCAATCTGCGAGGCCACCGAACGCACCTCATGCAGCACCCGCGGCGAGAACCCGCTGGCGCGGCACGTGGCGATCAGGTTGTCGAAGTACACCGGGCTGACCTTGCGCGAAAACATCACCAAAGGCTCGCTGGCCAGGCTCGACAGGCTGATGCGCGTGCGCGACGCCAGCGGGTGATCGCCGGGCAGCGCCACCATCAGGCGGTCCTCGCGCAACGGCAAGGACTGGATCGCCGGGCCGAGGTCGCCGTCCAATCGCGCAAACGCCAGGTCGATATCCCCCGCCTCCAGCGCCGGTACCGCCTCCACGCTGTCGATCTCGCGCACCGATACGGTGAGCTGGGGGTATCGCTGCTTGAGCAGGTCGATCAAGCCAGGCAACACATCAAACATCGCCGTGGAAATCGCGCCAATGGTGAGCATGCCCGACTGCCCCGCCACCGCCTCCTCCACCGCCAGCTCCAGGCGCTCCAACTGTTCGGCGAACTTGCGCACCGCCGGCAGGATCGCCGCACCCACCGGCGTCAACTTGGCGCCCCGCCGCGAACGCTCGAACAACGTGACCTTGAGCGCCTGCTCCAGCACCTGGATCTGCTCGCTCAACGGCGGCTGCGACATACCCAGGCGCTTGGCGGCACGGCCGAAGTTCTGTTCTTCGGCCACGGCGAGGAACAGCCAGAGGTGGCGGATAAGGCGGAAGTTGATCATGGGAGCTCCATAGGCTTGACGTATGAAAGGTCAGGTTTAACGCTAATAAACCTATCATCTTTGGATAAGCCTTATGGCGCAAGCACAGCCCCACATTTTTAATCCGCTACGTAGGTAGGAAGGACGGTGGGTGAATCCATCCAATCCAGAAAAGCCCGAAGCCGCGCGGTGAAGTTTTCCATCGTGGCGCCAGGGTTCCTGGCCTCAAAGAGAAAGAACGCAAGGTGAGTGACCCGCTGCGGATACCCCCGGACGAACATCGCCACATGCTCTTCGAGGGTGAGGGGCCATGTCGACGCATCTTCCGAAAGCAATACATGGGTGGACCTGATCAGCTTGCGTGAAGCCTCGCGCTGCAAGCGAAGTCGCTGCACCTCGGTGTCGGCGCACGCGATGCGCGTGAGGTACGTGCTCAATACGGCGTGAAAATCACCATTTACCGCCAGCGCGATGTCACGGGATGGCCGAAACCGTTCGAAATGCACTGACAGATCATTGCCCCACAGGCAGCGGCACTGGTGTTTGAGCCAGAAGCCCCACCTGTTGCGGTTTTCCGCCGCCAGTACTTGCGCGCGGTGGCCGATATCGAAATCCACCTTGGTGACAAGGGGGTGCCGCTGCTCCAGCGCACGCCGGACTGCCTCCAGCCGGGCCAATAGCTCCGCGGTTGCCGGCTCGCGCAGCACCAGGGTGAGGTCGAGGTCGGAAACGCCGGGAATGGCGTCGCCCCTTGCGACACTGCCATAGAGATAGAGGCCGTCCAGGCCCAGGTCGTCCGTCGAGAGCGACGCGCAGACGTCCGCCAGCAGCGGCTGGTATTCAAGCTGCACGGGCGTGTCGGCGACGGTGAGGATAAAACCGTCCGCGTCGATGCCCGCAGAAGGCGGACTCATGGGCGATGCACCTCGATCACCAGCCCTTCCGCCTCACTCGGCACGCAGAAATGCCGGGTGATCAGGTCGAACTCGGTATCCGTTGCCGCGAAATCATGATCGCCCCGGGCATTGCGCGCATGCAGCCTTGCGCGGCAGGTGGCGTCGTCCAGCTCGAGGTAATGCAGGCGGTGCGGCACCTTGGCGGCCTGCGCCAACCCCAGCAGCCATTCGCGATTGGCCAGGGTATTGGCGGGAAAATCCAGCACCACGTTGACGCCGGATTCAAGCAGGTTGATCACCAGCGGGCCCAACACCCCGCGAATACGCTGGGCACAGCGCAGGTAGTCGGCGATCGAGAGGATTTCACCGGGGTACAACTGGGCGAGCCAGGTGTCTTCGCTGAGCAGGATGGCGGCGTGTTCGGCCACCAGGGTCTTGGCCAGTGTCGACTTGCCCGAGGCGATCTTGCCGCACAGCAGGTGCAGGGTTGGCATGGGTACGGCTCCTTATGTGAAGCCTTGAGCATGCCAGCTTTCCGGCTGGTTCTTAATATTTCGACACGAATTATGCTGAACTATCTGACAGGTAAGGCGTTCATTTCCTATGCGCAGCCCCGACCAGGGGCGTTGTACAACAAGGAGCCGCCTTACCATGACAACCCTTCCCGCCTACCGATACATGCCGGGGCCGCTGCATGCGACCTTGCTGGCCGGCACCGTGCCGCTGTTTCTCGGGGCCTTGCTCAGCGACATTGCCTACACCCAGACCTACCAGATTCAATGGGCCAACTTTGCGTCCTGGTTGATTGCCGGTGCTCTGGTGTTCTGTGGGTTCGCGTTCCTGTTTGCGCTGGTCAACCTGCTTCGCGCCGAGCGCAAGGCGGGGCAACCCACGCGGTATGTCCTGCTGCTGTTAGCCACCTGGGTATTAGGGCTGGTCAATGCCTTTCAACATGCCAAGGATGCCTACGCCTCAATGCCTGCCGGGCTGATCATGTCGGCAGTCGTCTTGCTGCTGACACTGGCGGCCACCTGGACCGGCCTGCGCTCGGGAGGTGCCAAATGAAAACGCCCCACACACTGAGCGTATTGAGCGCCGCGCTGTTGCTGAGCGCCTGCGGCGGCGAAGGTGACAAGACCCAGGCCCGTGGCCCCGACCCCACGTTGCCGGAGCAACAAAGCAGCCTGTTGCCGAGCATGAAGATCGCCGAGCCCACCCCCTGGGGCGATCAGAAACCCAAGGTGCCCGACGGCTACAGCGTCACGGCCATCGCCACCGACCTGGCCATCCCGCGCCAGACGTTGGTGCTGCCCAACGGTGACATCCTCATCGCCGAAGGCCGTGGCGGCAGTGCGGCCAAGCTCAAGCCCAAGGATGTGATCGCCAGCGTGATCAAGGCCCAGGGCAACACCAAGGTAAAAGGCGGTAACCGCCTGACGCTGCTGCGCGATGCCGACGGTGACGGCACCTATGAGTTGAAGACGGTGTTCGCCGACAACCTCAACGCGCCCTACGGCCTGGCGTTTGCCGATGGCAAGCTCTACGTGGCCAACCAGGATGCGCTGGTGCGCTTCGACTACACCGATGGCCAGACCAAGGCCAGCGGCGCACCGGTCAAAGTCACCGACCTGCCGGCGCAGATCAACCATCACTGGACCAAGTCCCTGGCGGTGAGTGCCGATGGACGCCAGTTGTATGTGGGGATCGGCTCCAACAGCAACGTGACCGAACGTGGCATGGAAGTGGAAATCGACCGCGCCATGGTCTGGCAGATCGATGCAGCGACCGGCGCGCACAAACCATACGCCACCGGCCTGCGCAACCCGACGGCGCTGACCATCCAACCCGACTCCGGGCAACTGTGGACGGTGGTCAACGAACGCGACGAACTCGGCCCCGACCTGGTGCCCGACTACCTGACCTCGGTGAAAGAAGGCGCGTTCTACGGCTGGCCCTACAGCTATTGGGGCCAGAACGTCGACCCGCGCGCGCAACCGCAGAACCCGGCCAAAGTCGCCGCCGCGATCAAGCCCGACTACAGCCTGGGCTCCCACGTGGCCGCACTCGGCGTGGACTTTTCCATCCCGGCCATGGGCGAGCAATTTGCCGACGGCGTATTCGTCGGCGAGCACGGCAGCTGGAACCGCGACAACCCGGTGGGCTACAAGGTGATCTTCGTGCCGTTCAGCAATGGCAAGCCATCGGGTGAGCCGATTGATTTCGCCACCGGCTTTCGCGGTGACGACGGCAAGACCCGTGGGCGCCCGGTGGGGGTGACGGTGGACCCGAAAGGCGCGCTGATCATCGCCGACGACCTGGCCAATACCGTGTGGCGGGTGACGCGCAAGCCATAGCGGCATATGACAGGGGCGGCGGCGCCCCTGTCAGACTTCATCCTGCAATTGCACCTCCAGCCAGTCGAGCAACGCCATGACTTCAGCGCGGATGTCCTCTCCCTGCTGCCGATAAATCGATAGCGCCTGGGGCAAATGCACACTCTCGACACAGGGCCTTACCAGCGCCCCGCTGTCAATCAACCGGCTCGCCGTACGCCGCCAGCCCATGGCGATCCCATGCCCCTCCACCGCCGCCTGCAACATCAGCGGGTAGCTATCGAAGGTCGCACCGCGCACCTCCCCGCCCAAGGCCTGGCCGAACACCTGCAACCAGCTGTCCCACTCCATCAGGTGCGGAGGATGGGAGCTGTGGTGCAACAAGGTGCGCGACTGCAACCCGGCGAGCGACAGCGGTGGTTTGCTGTCCAGATAGCCGGGGCTGCACACCGGGAACACTTCGTCGGCGGCGGTGAACATCAGCGGATGGCTGCCACTCGCGCGCCCGGTACTTTGCAAGGCCACGTCGAAGTGACTGGTGAACTCCGTCAGGGGCCGGGTGGAGGTCACCACCTGGATTTCGATGTGCGGGTATTGCTGGTGTAACGTCGACAGGCGCGGCATCAGCCAATAAAACGCTTCGCACAACTGGCACAGCAACACCACGCGATGACTGTGGGTTGACCCCCGCAGGCTGGTGGCACTCTCACTGATGCTGCGCAGCGCCTCGCCGACCACCCGGCCCAGTTCCCGCCCCTCTTGGGTGAGGAACACCGCCCGGTTGCGCCGGCTGAACAGCTTCACCCCCAGGTTGTCTTCCAGCCCGCGAATCTGGCGGCTGATGGCGGCCTGGGTGATGTGCAGCTCATCGGCTGCCTTGGAGAAACTGCCCAGGCGTGCCGCCGCTTCAAACGGCAACAGGCTGGCCAGGGGCGGCAGGGTCTTGCCAAGTGTATTCATAATCTGAGGTTATACATCCACGGCCGAGAACTCGTTTGTAGCACACCCGCATGACTGGGCACCATGGATCCATTACCTCAATGGATGCCCCGGATGAACGCTGCACAGACCTCCATTGCCGTCGGCGTGCTGCTCGCGATTGTTGCCACACTGGGCTGGGCGCTGAACTTCATCGCGCCCTACGTCACTGGCGGCTACAGCCTTTATGACCTGATGGCCGTGCGGTTTTTGATCGCAGGCGTGCTGGGCGGCACGGGTGTGCTGCTATGCCGGGCACAACTGCGCACGCTCAGGCCCGCCCAGCGATGCCTCGCTGCCGCCCTCGGGGCGGTGGGTTGCCTGGGCTACGGCCTGTGCATCGCTGCCGGCGTGATGTTCGGCGGCCCGGTCATGACCCCGGCGTTTATCGGCACGGTGCCGGTATTGTTGGCTCTGGTGGGTAACGCCAGCACCCGGACAGTCCCATGGCGCCGACTGGCAGCCCCCCTGGCATGCCTCACGACGGGCCTCGTGCTGTCGAACATCAGCAGCTTTCATCAACCTGCATTGGATACAAGCGCCTGGTTGGCGGGGCTGTTTTTTTCCCTGAGTGCGGTCGCCCTCTGGTTGTGGTTCAGCGTGATCAACCAACGGCAACTGACGCACCTCGCGGCGCAGGCAACCGGCCTCTGGACCGCACTGATGATGGTGGGCGCCGGTGTCGCCACGTTGTGCCTGCTGCCGTTCATCCAGGCACTTGGCTTGTTCACGCTGCCGACGCTCGGCTTCGGCCTTTCCCAGGCAGGCCCGCTCTATGCCTGGGCCCTGATCATTGCGGTGATGTCGACCCTCGTCGGCGCCTGGGCCTGGAACGCCGCGACCCGACGCCTGCCGATGGTGCTCAGCGGCCAATTGATCGCCCTCGAATCCCTCTTCGCCACCCTGCTTGGCCTGGGGTTCCACGGGCGCTGGCCCACACTCATGGAAGCCGCGGGCCTGAGCGCGGTGCTGATCGGCGTGGTCATGGCGATTCGAATCATATTGACGAGCCCCCAGGCGACGGCCGGTGCAGGGAGGACGGTGACCGTCGAGCAAAGCCATTGACATGGTTGCCTGAAGCAACAATATAATTGCCTCAGGCAACCATTCGAGCATTCGCCATGTCCACTCCCCTGCTTGTGGAACGCGCCGGCATCGTGCGCGGCTTCAATCGCTTCTACACCCACCAGATCGGCGTGCTGCAGGAACACCTGCTGCACAGCGACTATTCCCTGACTGAAATTCGGGTGATGTACGAGCTGTCCTCCCGTGGCGACCTCACCAGCGCCGACCTGTGCCAGATGCTCAGCCTCGACGCGGGTTACCTGAGCCGCCTGACCAGTGGCTTCGAGAAAAACGGCCTGATCCAGAAAGTCCGCTGCGCCACCGATGCGCGCGCGGTGCAATTGCACCTCACCGATCTCGGTCGCGCGGTCCTGGCGCCCCTGGAACAGCAGACCCAGGATGAAGTCATCGCCCTGCTCGAGAGCCTGCCCGAACCCCAGCAGCAGCAATTGACCGACGCCATGCAACGCATCCAGACCCTGTTGCAAGGCCGCCCGTCGAGTTACCTGCTGCGCGACCCACGCCCCGGGGATATGGGCCTGGTGGTGCAGCAGCAAGCCGCGCTGTATGCCCGCGAATACCACTGGAACTGGGAGTTTGAAGCGCTGGTGGCGGAGATCGTCGCCAAGTACCTGCGCGAGTTCGACCCGGCGCGGGAGCGCTGCTGGATCGCGGAGAAGGATGGTGAGGTGGTGGGTTCGGTGTTCGTCGTGCGCCATGACGATACAACCGCCAAGCTGCGCATGCTCTACGTGGATGCGAGTGCGCGGGGCCTGGGCATCGGCCAGCGCCTGGTGGACGAATGCCTGCGCTTTGCCCGCGATGCCGGCTACACCCGCATGATGCTGTGGACCATGAGCGCCCTGACCGATGCGCGCAAGCTCTACCAGAAAGCCGGTTTCGAGTTGGTGGAAGAAGAGCCGACCTTGAGTTTCGGCAAGCAGCTGGTCAGCCAGACCTGGGCGCGCGCGTTGTAGAAAAGACGCTTGAAGGAATGGGTCTCGACACAACGTTATGGGTGATTCGACGGACCTGTGGCGAGCGGGCTTGTCCCGCGCTGGGCTGCGCAGCAGCCCCTAAACCAGGCGCAGCGGAGTGCCTGATACAACGCATCCGTCTTTATTAGGGGCGCTTCGCACCCCAACGCCGGCGGTGCGACGATTCGACAAGCCCGCTCACCACAGAGGTAGCGGGTCTGGGTTTACAGGTCCGTGATTTCCTTGTGGCGCGGCACCAGGGTCTTCATCACGCTCCACGCCACCAGGTACGCCAGCGCACAGATCGCGAACATGATCATGTAGCCGGTGTGGATGTCATTGATGGACTTGTAGTAGTCGAACACCCAGCCGCCGATCTTGGTCATCACCACACCGCCGATGCCGCCGGCCATGCCGCCGATGCCGACCACCGAGGCCACGGTTTTCTGCGGGAACATGTCGGACACGGTGGTGAAGATGTTGCACGACCACGCCTGGTGCGCCGAGGCGCCGACGCCGATCAGCAATACCGGGACCCAGAAGCTGATGTAGCCCAACGGTTGTGCCAGCAACACCACCAACGGGAACAGCGCGATCACCAGCATGGCTTTCATCCGGCCGTCATAGGGGACATCGCCACGGGCCATGAAGTAGCTGGGGAACCAGCCGCCGCCGATGCTGCCGACCATGGTCATGCTGTACAGCACGGCCAGCGGCATGACGATATCGGCGCCTTTCATGCCGTATTGCGCCGACAGGTAGGTAGGCAGCCAGAACAGGAAGAACCACCACACGCCATCGGTCATGAACTTGCCGAAGGCAAACGCCCAGGTCTGGCGGTAGGTGAGCAACTTGAACCACGAGACTTTTTTCTGTACCGCGCCTGCAACCGGCGGGATAGAGGGCTGCTGCGCCTGGTCGCTGCGGATATAGGCCAGCTCTTCGGCCGACAGGCGTTTCTGCTGCTCCGGCTTCTCATACACCGCCGCCCAAACCGCCACCCACACAAAGCCCAGCATGCCGATAACCATAAAGGCCGCTTCCCAGCCCCACATCCCGGCGATCAGGGGCACGCAGATCGGCGCCAGGATCGCGCCGACGTTGGCGCCGGAGTTGAAGATCCCGGTGGCCAGCGAGCGTTCTTTCTTGGGGAAATATTCGGCGGTGGCCTTGATCGCAATCGGGAAGTTACCCGCCTCGCCAATCGCCAGCACGGCCCGGGACAGCATGAAGCCGGCGATGGACACGGGGATCACCGCCAGGCCGAACGCGGCGCTGACCGCCGCGATGCCCTCGCCCATCGGCACCGAGAACGCATGCATGATGGCGCCGGTGGACCAGACCGCAATCGCGATCACGTAGGCGGCCTTGGTGCCGATCTTGTCGACAAACCGCCCGGCAAACAGCATGGAAATCGCATACACAAACTGGAACACCGCCGCGATATTGGCGTAATCGGTGTTGCTCCAGCCAAATTGCGTCGACAACTGCGGCGCAAGCAGGCTGAGCACCTGGCGGTCGAGGTAGTTGACGGTGGTCGCGAAAAACAACATCGCGCAGATGGTCCAGCGATAGTTGCCTACAGCTTGGCCAACGCGCTGGGCGTTGATGGGCTCGATCAAGTTCATGGCATCACTTTTTATTTTTGTTAGGTAGGACATATGTAACGTCATATGTCGTCGTACAACTGTGGCTTTTATATCGGGCTACCTACCCGCTGTCAATCTGAAAGATTACGGCTTTTGCGGGCTATCTCACGGGTGTGAAAAGTGTCAGGCGCGGCTAGGTTGTAGGACGACAAATGCGCATGACCCGGCTCGGCGCCTTGCCGGGCACATCGTCGAGCACACCGAACGGCTGCATGCCGACCTTCTCCAGCACACGGATCGACGCCGCGTGATCGGGCCGCACCAGGCCGAACACTTCCGGCAGACGGAGGGTGTCAAACGCCAACGCCAGGGCATCGCGTGCCAGCTCAGTGGCGTAGCCCTGCCCCCAGGCTTCCACGGCAAAGCGGTAGCCCAGGTTGACGCGCGGTTGCGTGAGGTAGTTAAGCGGGGCGACTCCACCAAAGCCGATGATGAAGTCCGGCGCGTCAATACGGGCAACCGCCCACCAGCCATAGCCGTTGTCGGCCCACTGCTGGAGCCAGTGATCGAGCAGGCGTTGGGCCGCGGACAGGCTGGGCATGGGCCCGGAGGGATTGAAGAGATTGGTCAGCGGGTCACCGAAGATCGCGAATAATCGCTGCACATCCCCAAGCTGTGGCGGACGATAGACAAGGCGGGAAACGGTGGCAGGCATCGGGATAAGTCCTCTTTACAACTGTGGCGAACGGGTTTGCCCCAGGGTAGGTGCTCACCCCGAAAACCCAGGCAATTGCACGCAAATTGCGCCCCAGGCAAAAAAACGCAAATAGCGGTGAATTATTTCATGTCCGCTTGTATCTGAACTGACAGAGCGGTGCCATTGCAACGATGGCACCTCCCCTGTTCTGTTTTAGAGTGGTCCGCATGAAATTACGTAAGAAAAGCGTCAAGCCCATCGGTTTGAAAGACATCACCATTGTTGACGACGCCAAGATGCGCAAGGCGATCACCGCCGCCGCACTGGGTAACGCCATGGAATGGTTCGACTTTGGTGTCTACGGGTTTGTCGCCTATGTATTGGGCAAGGTGTTCTTTCCCGACGCCTCCCCCAGCGTACAAATGATCGCGGCACTGGCGACGTTCTCCGTGCCGTTCCTGATTCGTCCCCTGGGCGGCCTGTTCTTCGGCGCGCTGGGCGATAAATACGGACGCCAGAAAGTCCTCGCCGCGACCATTGTGATCATGTCGCTGAGCACCTTCGCCATCGGCCTGATCCCCGGGTATGCCTCCATCGGCATCTGGGCGCCGATCCTGCTGCTGCTGTGCAAAATGGCCCAGGGCTTCTCGGTGGGCGGTGAATACACCGGCGCCTCGATCTTCGTCGCCGAATATGCGCCGGACCGCAAGCGCGGTTTCCTCGGCAGTTGGCTGGACTTCGGCTCCATCGCCGGTTTCGTTCTCGGTGCGGGCGTCGTGGTGCTGATCTCCAGCGTGCTGGGCGAAGCCGACTTCGAGGCCTGGGGCTGGCGCCTGCCGTTCTTCCTGGCCCTGCCCCTGGGCATGATCGGCCTGTACCTGCGCCATGCGCTGGAAGAAACCCCGGCGTTCCAACAGCATGTCGACAAGCTCGAACAGGGTGACCGCGAAGGCCTGACCCATGGCCCGAAAGTGTCGTTCAAGGAGATCGCCACCAAGCACTGGCGCAGCCTGCTGACTTGCATCGGCATCGTCGCGGCCACCAACGTGACGTACTACATGCTGCTCACGTACATGCCGAGCTACCTGTCCCATAACCTGCACTACTCCGAAAACAGCGGTGTGCTGATCATCATCGCGATCATGGTCGGCATGCTGTTCGTGCAGCCGTTCATCGGTTTTGTCAGCGACAAGATCGGCCGCAAGCCCTTCATCATCGCCGGCAGCATCGGCCTGCTGTTCCTGGCCATTCCGGCCTTCATGCTGATTACCAGCGGCAAGACCGGCCTGATCTTCGCCGGCTTGCTGATCCTGGCCGTCGTGCTTAACTTCTTCATCGGCGTCATGGCGTCCACGCTGCCGGCGATGTTCCCCACGCACCTGCGCTACAGTGCCTTGGCCAGTGCGTTCAACGTCTCCGTATTGATCGCCGGCGTCACCCCTACCGCGGTGGCCTGGCTGGTGGAAAGCACCAACGACCTGTACATGCCCGCCTACTACCTGATGGTGTTTGCGGTGGTCGGCCTGATCACCGGCCTGACCATGAAGGAAACCGCCAACAAACCCCTGCGCGGCGCCGCACCGGCTGCGTCGGACATGGAAGAAGCGAAGGAGTTGCTGCAGGAGCATCACGACAATATCGAGCAGAAAATCGAAGACATCGACGCCGAGATTGCCGAACTGGAAGCCAAGCGCCAGAACCTGGTGCAGCAGCATCCGCGTATCAATTAAGACCTGACCAAGCGTGGTGGCAAGGGCCGCCACGCCAGTGGAGTGTTCAACCATGCTTCCAAGCTTCACCGCCGCACACGCGTTACTCAGCGCCGACGAACGCGCTGCCATCGCCGAAATCGAAGCCACCACCAGCATCCTGCAATTGGTCACCCGCCTGACGGGCATGCGCTTTGCCGGCATCGCCAAGTTCACTGACCTGGAATGGATTGTCTGTTCAGCGCACGACCCCTTCGACATGGGCATTCATGCCGATGACGTGCTCGACCTGGAAACCACCCTGTGCAGCGAGTTCTGCATCAACCCGCAGACCCTGTTCATCCCGCAGGTCAGCGCCAATGGCCGCTTTGCCACGCGCCCGGTGGTCAAGCAATACGCCATCGAGAGCTACGCCGGGGCGCCGATCTTCCTGCCGGATGGCCGCCTGTTCGGCGCACTGTGTGCGCTGGATTCCCGGGCGATGCTGTTTGACGACCCCAACCTGCCGGAAACCCTCAGCCTGTTTGCGCGGCTGATCGGCTGCATCTTCTACGCTAACTTGACGCCAGCGGATCGCTGACCGGCGCTTTGCCGCGCAGCATGGCCATATCGCGCTTGGGCGGCACACCAAAAAGCCGGCTGTACTCGCGGCTGAACTGCGACGGGCTTTCATAGCCGACCTTGAACGCCGCACTGGACACGTCCCGGTGCTCGTTCAACATTAAGCGCCGCGCTTCGTTGAGGCGCAGCCATTTCTGATACTGCAGCGGGCTCATCGCCGTCAGTTGGCGAAAGTGATGGTGAAAGGTCGCCGCGCTCATCTGCACACGCGCGGCCAGTTCGTCCACGCGCAGCGGCACGTCGTAATTGAGCTTGAGCCAATCGATCGCCCGCGCAATCCGATAACCCTGCCCGTCCACGGAACAGATCTGGCGCAGTCGGCCGGCCTGGTCGCTCTGCAATAGCCGGAAGTGAATCTCGCGCTGGATCAAGGGTGCGAGCACCGGTATCGCTTCGGGCTCATCAAGCAATTCAACCAGGCGCGCAAAGGAGGCGAGCATGGCGCCGGTCACGACACCAATCCCCACGCCTTTCATCACCGCCCGCTCACGCGTTGGCGGCAACGCCCCCTGGGCGATCAGCTCGGCCAGGATGCGCAGGTCGAGCTTGAAGGTCAGGCCCAGGCACGGGCGGGTCGGGCTGGCGACCAGCACTTCGGAGTTGGCCGGTATATCCAGCGACGTGAGCAGAAATCGTGCCGTGTCATACGGGTACCCCTCGCCGCCGACCCACAGCCGCTTCTCACCCTGGGCAACCAGCACGATGCTCGGCTCGACCATGCACACCACGGGTGTCGCGGGCTGCTCACGCCGATAAAAGCCCAGGCCGGGGATGGGCATGGGGTAGTCGCCGGGTATGCAGACCCTTGAGCCGATCGCGTGGACCAGCACGTCCAGGGGCATTTGATTGATCTTCATAAAGGGCCCTTCGCTCTGATCGTTGGACTTTACCCCGACCGGCCCGCTTACGTCCCCGGCAACCCGCCAGACTCAGAGGATCAGGCAAGTAATCCAGTGGAACGCACTACAGAACCCTCAGCCACGCCGGGAAAATGTGCCGACCCCCTTCTCAAGGATCCATCCATGAAAAGCCTCTTGCTCACCCTGAGTCTGCTGGTGATTTCGTTCTCTTCTCTGGGAGCCGACATGTCCAACGGTGCAAACAACTTCTACACAAGCGACAAGGTGTCCGTCGAAAAAGTCACCTTCAACAATCAATACGGCATGCCGGTGGCGGGCAACCTGTTCGTGCCCAAACAGCTCGCCCCGGCCTCGAAAAATGCCGCGCTGATCGTCGGCCACCCGATGGGTGCCGTCAAGGAACAGAGCGCCAACCTCTACGCCACCAAAATGGCCGAACAGGGCTTTGTCACCTTGTCGCTGGACCTGTCGTTCTGGGGCGAAAGCGCAGGCACACCACGCAATGCGGTGCTGCCCGACCTCTACGCCGAAGACTTCAGCGCTGCCGTGGACTTCCTCGGTACCCGGCCGCTGGTCGATCGTGAGCGCATCGGCGTGATCGGCATCTGCGGCGGCGGCAGCTTTGCCATCGCGGCGGCAAAGATCGACCCACGCCTCAAGGCCATCGCCACGGTCAGCATGTACGACATGGGCGCCGCCAACCGCAACGGCCTCAAGCACGGCATGACAGCGGAACAACGCCAGCAGGTGCTGGTGCAGGCGGCCAACCAGCGTTACGTGGAATTCCAGGGCGGCGAGACCCTCTACACCAGCGGCACGCCGCTCAAGCGGAGCGGCAACCCGATTGGCGATGAGTTTTTCGATTTCTACCGCACACCGCGCGGTGAAGTCACACCGGCCGGCGCGTCGCCGCAGACCACCACCATGCCGACGCTGACCAGCAACGTGAAGTTCATGAACTTCTATCCGTTCAACGACATCGAGACCATTTCGCCTCGCCCGCTGTTGCTGATTGCCGGTGCCGACGCCCACTCCCGCGAGTTCAGCGAAGACGCCTACAACCGTGCCGCCGAGCCCAAGGAACTGGTGATCCTCCCCAACGCCGGCCATGTGGACCTCTACGACCGGGTCAACCTGATCCCCTTCGCCAAGCTCACCAGCTTCTTTAACAGTCACTTGAAGTGATCTCGATAAACCCTCACGCGCCCCGCTGGGGCGCCGTCTTCGCCCTGTCCCTGGCGGCCTTTGCCCTGGTGGCCTCGGAGTTCATGCCGGTGAGCCTGTTGACCCCGCTGGCCGCCGACCTGGGCATCAGCCAAGGCCAGGCCGGCCAGGGTATTTCGGTGTCAGGCCTGTTTGCCTTGCTCACCAGCCTGGTGATCGCCCGAGTGGCGGCGCGCATGGATCGCAAGCGCCTGCTGGTCGCGCTGACCTTGCTGATGATCGTGTCCGGCAGCGTGGTAGCGTTCGCGCCGAACTACCTGATCTTCATGCTGGGCCGCGCCCTGATCGGCGTGGCCATCGGCGGTTTCTGGTCACTGTCGGCAGCCACTGCCATGGGCCTGGTGCCCGAGGGCCAGGTGCCGCGCGCCTTGGCCATCGTCAATGGCGGTAACGCACTGGCAACCGTGATCGCAGCACCGTTGGGCAGTTTCCTCGGTGGTTTGATCGGCTGGCGTGGCGCGTTTTTCTGCGTGGTGCCGGTGGCCGTGGTTGCGGTGCTGTGGCTGCTGCTGAGCCTGCCATCGATCAAACCCCGTCGCCAGGCCGGCAACGGCCACCTGTTGCGCTTGATCAAGCGCGCCCCGGTGGCCCTGGGCATGCTGGCCGTCAGCGTGTTTTTCATGGGCCAGTTCATGCTGTTCACCTACCTGCGGCCGTTTCTGGAAGGTGTTACCCAGGTGGGAGTATCGCTGCTGTCGTTGATGCTGCTGGTGCTCGGCCTGGCCGGTTTGGCCGGCACGCTGCTGATCGAGCGTGTCCTGAAGAACGGCCTGTACCCCACGCTGATCGCCATTCCCGTATTGATGGCGGTGATCGCCCTGGCATTGGTCGCATTCGGCAGTTCGCCCGTTATTACCGCCGCGCTCCTCGGTGTGTGGGGCCTGGTAGCCACCGCCGCGCCGGTGGGCTGGTGGACCTGGCTGGCAAAAACCCTGCCTGACGATGCCGAGGCAGGGGGCGGCTTAATGGTTGCCATCATCCAACTGGCAATCGCTGCCGGGGCAACGCTGGGCGGTGTGGTGTTTGACCTGTGCGGCTACCAGGTGACGTTTGCATTGAGCGCCGCGCTCCTGTGCATCGCAGCGCTACTCGCCTGGGCCGCTGCGCGGGTCAGTCAACGCGCACTATCGATGATCTGCCCGCCATCCGGTGTCAGGCTGTAGCCGGTGATGAACTGCGCATCCTGGCTGGCCAGGAACAGCGCCACCGGCGCGATGTCGTCTTCCGGCGAGCCATAACGCCCGAGCACATTGGAGGGTGCCGGCGCGTCATAACTATCACCCCAGGTATCGGCCACCGGCAGCAGGTTATTGACGGTGATGTTATCCACGCCCCATTCCCGCGCGGCCGAGCGGGTCAGCGCGCGCACCGCTTCCTTGGCCATGTTGTAGGGCGCGTAGCCTTGCATGCCGATGATGCCGGCCAGCGAACCGAAGTTGATCACCCGCCCTGCGCCGCTGGCCTTGAGGTACGGGTAGCAGGCTTGCATGGTGCGCAGGTAGGCGATCGGGCCCATGTCCAGGTTGCGTTGCAGTTGTTCGACCGGCAACTCGAGCACCGAGGAAAACACCACGGACGGGTCGAATGCGTTATTGACCAGAATGTCGATGCCGCCATAGGTGGCGACGACGTTCGCCACCGCTGCGCTGACCTGCGCCGCATCAGCCAGGTCGCACACCACGCCGAGCGCCGTGCCGCCTGCGGCCTGGATATCGGCCACCACGCGCGCGACGTTTTCCGGGGTGCGCGACACCACGGCGACCTTGGCGCCCTGGGCCGCGAACAGCTTGGCCGTGGCGCGGCCGATACCACGTCCGGCACCGGTGACAATGGCGACTTTTGCGTTGAGTCGGGACATGTGTTTTCTCCAGTCTGTGAGGGATGAATTTCAGCTAAGATCCCCGCGGAGATGAATTCGCACAAGTAGGATGAAAAAGTGGCAGTCAGTATGGAAAACCAGACTAAAAGCGTTGAAAAGCTGAATATGCATGAAGAAATGCGGCGTGCATTTTCACTGCTCAGCGGCAAGTGGAAACTGGAAATCATGTGGCTGTTGAACCAGCGGGTCTATCGGTTCGGCGAGCTGCGCAAGACCATCGGCGGCATTACCCAACATATGCTCACGGCCCAACTTCGCGAGCTGGAAGACGATGGCCTGGTGACCCGCACGGTGTTCGCCGAAGTACCGCCCCGGGTCGAATATGAAATAACCGCCAAAGCCCGCGCGCTCGCGCCGACCCTGCAGGCGCTGATGGCGTGGTGGGCTGAATACGGCGACAGCCTGCCGGTGAAGCCGCCATCCCGAGGGCGCACCGCGCTTCAACGCCCGCCAACACCGAAGCGCTAAGTTTTTTACCCGCACCGCCGATAACCCGTCATACCAATGACTTGCAGCGACGTCCTGCGGGAAACCATGCCGAACTCTCTCGCCCCTATCGTCCGCACCTTGTCCGACCGCAGCAGCCTGTCGCTGGCGCGCACGTCGCTGTTCAATTTCGTGGCGTTGCTGGCCTTGGTCTTTGCCGCCGCCGCCTACTCCCTGGTTTACCTTGCGCACGAACTGGATCACTCCGAACAGCAGGAAAGCGCGTTTTATACGCGTAAAGCCGTGCAATCCCTGGAGAAGTCCCTGCGGGTGACTGTCAAGGACTACGCCTTCTGGAGCGATGCCTACAAGCACCTGCACATGACCGTGGACAGCGACTGGGCCTACGCGCGCGGCAACGTCGGCGCCACGCTGTATCAGGACTTCGGTTTCCAAGGCCTGTTTGTGGTCGATAACGACAATGGCACGGTCTACTCGGTGATCAAGGGCGAGCTGCAAAGCATCGAGCTCTCGCAGTGGCTCGACCAGCCCTTGACCGAAATTATCGAGCAGGCGCGTGCCGGGGCTGAAAACGAAACACCGGTCACGGCGTTCATCAATGTACGCGGCAGCCCGGCACTGGTGGCCGCCGCCGCGATCACACCCGGCACCGACCCCACGGTAGTGCCCGATGGCCGGCCGGCCTCGGTATTGATCTTTGTCGATGTCCTCAACAGCGCCAAGTTGCACGCAATCGGCGATGAGTTCGGCGTGGGCAAGCTCCATGTGGCCACGCCCGATGACATCGGCCAGACCCTGGTTTTCCCCCTGGGCGACAACGGCGCCGCCGGCAGCCTGCACTGGGAACCGGCCCGGCCCGGCCTGCGCTTGATGGGCGTAGGCCTGCCGCTGCTGGGCCTGGCCGCGTTGCTGGTGTGCCTGATGACCTGGGTGATACTGCGCCGCACCACCGCCGCCGCCCTCGCCCTGGATGCCAGCCACACCTCCCTGCTGGACAGCCAGGCCGCCCTGGCCACCAGCGAGGCGCGCTTTCGTGACGTGGTGGAGGCCAGCTCGGACTGGGTCTGGGAAATCGATGTCGGCTGGCGTTTTACCTACCTGTCGGAGCGTTTCGAAAGCGTCACCGGCCTGACCCGGCAAGCCTGGCTCGGGGCGGCCATGAGCGACCTGCTGGACACCGAGGCCGACCTGCTGTCGCAGTGGCTGAGCACTCCGGGCCGGCGCGTGGACATCAGTGTGCAATGCCGCTATATCGATGCCCAGGGACAGGAGCGCACAACCCGGCTGTCGGCCCGGGAAATGCCCTGTGGCGGGTTTCGCGGGACGGCCACCGACGTCACCGAAGAAGTCGAAGCACGTCGGCGCATCGAGTACCTGTCTCAACACGACGCCCTGACCGGGCTGCCCAACCGCACGCGCCTGCAGGCATTCCTGGACGGCAAACTCAAGGCCCTGCCCAGCGCCGAGCAGCCGCTGGTGATGCTCAGCCTCGACCTGGACCGCTTCAAGCCGGTCAATGACCTGCTCGGCCACGCCGCCGGTGACCGGGTGCTCAATCAAGTGTCCGGCCGCCTGGCTGCTTGCGTGCGCCATGGTGACCTGGTGGCTCGCGTCGGCGGCGATGAGTTTGTGCTGATCCTCAGCGACGCCGGCAGCCAGGATGAAGTCGAAAGCCTGTGCCTGCGCTTGATCGAGTCCATCGAGCAGGCGATCAAAATCGACGAACAAGAGGTGTTTATCAGTGCCAGTATCGGCATTGCCCTGGCGCCCACCGATGCCCGCGATGCCACCGAACTGCTGCGCTACGCCGATATCGCGCTGTATGAGGCCAAGGCCGCCGGGCGCAATACCTGGCGCTTTTACTCCGGGGACATGAATACGCGGATCATCGAGCGGCGGCGCCTGGAGAGCGATCTGCGCTTTGCGATCAAGCACGCCGAACTGCGCCTGCACTTCCAGCCGCGCTATCGCATCGCCGATGGGCAGATGGTCGGGGCCGAAGCCCTGGTGCGCTGGCAGCACCCGGTACGCGGGCTGATCGCCCCGGACACCTTTATTCCGATTGCCGAAGAATCGGGGCTGATCCTGGCGCTGAGTGACTGGGTACTGGCCACCGCGTGTGCGTGCGCGGCGCAGTGGCCCGACACGCTGTTCGTCTCGGTGAACCTGTCACCCACCGAGTTCAAGCGCGGCAACCTGGTGGAGCGCGTGCGCCACGCCCTGGACGCCTCGGGTATCGACCCTGCGCGCCTTGAGGTGGAAATGACCGAAAGCGTCATGCTCGAGGACGCCGTCGGCGCACTTGAGGTGATGCGCACACTCAAGCAACTGGGCATCCGCATTGCCATGGATGACTTCGGCACCGGCTATTCGTCCCTCAGCTACCTGCGGGCGTTCCCGTTCGATGGCCTGAAAATCGACCGCAGCTTCCTCACCCGCCTGGAGGAAAGCGAGGATGACAAAGCGATTATCCAAGCCATTGTCGGCTTGGGCCGTGCCCTTGCCCTGACGGTCACGGCCGAAGGCATTGAGACCGCTGAGCACCTGGCCATGCTCAAAAGCGTGGCGTGTGAAGAAGGCCAGGGCTACTTCCTCAGCCGACCGCTGGATATCGACGCATTCAACGGTTTGCTGGACGACTACTGCGCCGACGTCAGCGGAAAAAATGACTCGGGGTCTTGCCAAACTGTTTCTTGAACATGCTGGTAAATGCGCTGGGGCTTTCGTAGCCCAGTTCCAGGGCTACGTCGATAATCTTCTGCCCCACCGCGATACGCTCCAGTGCCAGCAGCAGCCGCGCCTGCTGGCGCCATTGGCCGAAGGTCATGCCGGTGTCCTTGCGGAACAGGCGCTGGATGGTTTTCTGGTCGAGGGCCAGGCGCTCGCTCCAATCCGCCACGGTGGAGGCATCGCCCGGGTCCTCCTGCCACGCCAGGCAGATCTGCTGGATCCGCAGATCGGCAGGCTGCGGCAGCGACAGCGGCAAGGCCGGCAACAGCGCCAGCTCGTCGAGGATCAAGTGCATGATCCGCGCATCGCGGGAGTCTTCGGCATAGGGCGGTTTCAAGCTCACGGAGGCCTTGATCAGCTCGCTGAGCAGCGGCGAGATACTCACCGCCTTGGTCTCGGTCGGCAGGTTGGGGAAACTGTCGGGGCGCACGAACACGCTGCGCATTTTCAGGGCGCCCACGCAGCGCAGGGAGTGCACGTGCCCGCAGGGCATCCAGAAGCCGCGATGGGGCGGCACCGTCCATTGGTTGTGCGCCGAATGCACCACCATCACGCCTTCGGTGGCGTAGAGTAATTGATGCTTTTCGTGACTGTGGTCGGGGATCACCCAGTTTTCCGGATAATCGGTGGCCGAACTGATGACAGCCCAGTCGCCCTCATCGATTTCCTGCAAAAATTTATCCAGTGATTTGATCATTTCGCCCTTTTTACGATGGTTGCCTCCCGAATTACGCGAGACAGGCATTCCTGGCGAATCTAGCATAAGCTCTGAAACAAATTGAAATGGGCAGCCTGCTCAAGTACTCGCTGCCCCTGTTCGCTGCCTTGTATGGAATGCCTGCATGTCGACCCTGACCGCATCACCTGCCGCCACCTCGAGTCCGCCCCAAGTAAGCCCGTTAGTCCTGCGTATCCTCGGCGCCTGTGCCCTGGCGCACCTGATCAATGACCTGATCCAGGCCGTATTGCCGTCGATCTACCCGATGCTCAAGGCCAACTACGGCCTGACGTTTACCCAGGTCGGCCTGATCACCCTGACGTTCCAGCTGACCGCCTCGCTGCTGCAACCCTGGATCGGCTACCACACCGACCGGCATCCCAAGCCGTGGCTGCTGCCGGCGGGCATGGTCTGCACCCTGGTCGGCATCCTGATGCTGGCGTTTGTCGGCAGCTTCCCGGCGATCCTGCTGGCGGCAGGCCTGGTGGGCGTCGGCTCGTCGACCTTCCACCCGGAAACCTCGCGCGTCGCCCGCCTGGCCTCCGGCGGGCGCTATGGCCTGGCGCAATCGACCTTCCAGGTCGGCGGCAACACCGGCAGCGCGTTGGGGCCGTTGCTCGCGGCGGCGATCATCATTCCTTACGGCCAGGGCAACATCGCCTGGTTCGGGCTGTTTGCCGTGTTCGCGATCCTGGTGCTGTATGGCTTGAGCCGCTGGTACCGCAACCACCTCAACCTGTTCAAGCTCAAGCAAGGCGGCAAGGCCACCCACGGCTTGTCCAAGGGCCGCGTGACGTTTGCCCTGGTGGTGCTGGCGGTGCTGGTGTTCTCCAAGTACTTCTACATGACCAGCCTGACCAGCTACTTCACGTTCTACCTGATTGAAAAATTCCACCTGTCGGTATCGAGTTCCCAGATGTACCTGTTCCTGTTCCTCGGTGCGGTGGCCGTGGGCACCTTCGCGGGCGGGCCGATCGGCGACCGGATCGGGCGCAAGAAAGTCATCTGGTTCTCGATCCTCGGTGCCGCGCCGTTCACCCTGGCCCTGCCCTACGTCGACCTGTTCTGGACCGCCGTGCTCAGCGTGGTGATCGGCTTTATCCTCGCCTCGGCGTTCTCGGCCATCGTGGTGTTTGCCCAGGAACTGGTGCCGGGCAATGTCGGCATGATCGCCGGGATCTTTTTCGGCCTGATGTTCGGCTTCAGCGGGATCGGCGCGGCCTTGCTCGGCCTGCTCGCCGACAGCCACGGCATCGAGTACGTCTACACACTGTGCTCGTTCCTGCCACTGGTGGGCATCCTGACGATACTGCTGCCGTCGACCAAAGGCGTCTAGACCGCCGATCATCGGATGGCTGTATGCCATTATCGTTTGGGCTCTGAAAAACCTGCGTGTGCGCTTACAATCCCCGGCTTCAACGCACACCCAGGCAGACCCGGCACGAAATGACGCTCGACCCTCCTACGATTTTGGCACTCACCGTTGCCCTGGCCGCTGCTGCTGCCCTGTACCTGGCCATAGAATGGCGCAGCGTACGCGAACCTTCGCTGCTGTTCTGGAGCGCCGGTTTCGCCACCATCACCGTCGGCTCCACCCTGGCCCTGCTGCGCATCAATGGCTACCTGCTCATCGGCATCTGGTTTGCCAACGGCTTGCTGGTGGCCGCGCACTGCCTGTTCTTGCTCGGGGTCGCACGCTTTACCCAGGTACGCCTGTCGCCGCGATGGTGGCTGCTGCTGGCCGTGTGGCTGGGCATGCTGATGCTCCCGACCGACCTGCCGTGGTCCAAAGCCATGTTGGGCGTGCAGTCGCTGCTGGTCGCACTGCCGACCCTGCGCGCCAGTTTCCTGCTGCGGCCCCACGGCCGATCATTGAGCATCGGCGCGGTGCAACTGCGTTATGTGCTGCTGGTCCACGGCATGTTCTACGTGGCCAAGGCGCTGTCGGTGGTGATCCCCGGCACCTTGATCGACCTTGCGGCGTTCAAGGGCGAGATCATCCAGGTGTCCCTGGTGGAAGGCGCCATGGCGATCATGCTGATTGCGCTGTCAATGACCGGCTCGGAGCGCTACCGCCGCGAACAGCAGATCGCCCGCCTCGCCGCCCGCGACCCACTCACCGCCCTCTACAACCGCCGCGCCCTCGACCTGCGCGCGCCGCGCCTGCTGGCCCAGGTGTCGGCGCAACAACCAGGCGCCCTGCTGCTGATCGATATCGACAACTTCAAGTCGGTCAACGACCTCCACGGCCATACCGCCGGCGACCGCGTGCTGATCGCCTTGAGCGAGATGATTCGCGCCGTCGTGCCCCGAGGCGCGCTGGCCGCACGTTTGGGCGGTGATGAGTTTGTGATCCTGCTCAACCCGGCCTCGACCGAGCAGATCGTCGAACTGGGCAGCAGCCTGCGCGAGCAGTTCCAGCAACTGGCCGCACAAACCTTCGCCACGCCCGCGCCGGTGACCCTGAGCATCGGCGCCACCCTGTTCGACCAGCCGCCGGCCAGCCTGGCGGCGCTGATCGAACAGGGAGATACCACGCTGTATGAATCCAAGCGTGGCGGACGGGACAGCATTCGGCTGGTGGATCGGACCGGGGCCTACAGGTCGTAACTGACCGCCACACACCTCCCCGTCCTCACCGACTCCAACGCACAATCGGCCAGATGCAGCGCATACAACCCGTCGCGCACACTGGTGGGCAGCGGCTGGCCGCTGTTCAGCGCATCGATAAACCGGGTCAGCTCATTGCGATAGGCATCGGCGTAACGCTCCAGGAAGAAATGCTGCAACGGTTCCAGCGCTTCGGTGTGGTCGGCGCTCCAGTGGCGCAGGGTGCTGGGGCGATGGTTGTCGGTGAGCAGCACGCCAAGGGCGCCGGAGACTTCCACCCGCTGGTCGTAACCGTACACCGCCTGGCGGCAGCAGTTGATATGGCATTGCTTGCCGGAGGCGGTACGCAGCAGGACCATCACGCTGTCGTAGTCGTCGATCTGTTCCAGGCTCGGGTCCACCAGGCGGCTGGCAATGGCGCTGACTTCCACCGGTTCCTCGCCGAGCAGGTGGCGGGCGGTGTCGAAGTCGTGGATGGTCATGTCGCGCAGGATGCCGCCGGAGTGTTCCAGGTAGTCCCGCGGCGCCAGGCCTGGGTCGCGGCTGGTGATGATCACCTGGCGCACTGCGCCGATCTGGCCGGCATCCAGGGCCTGGCGCAGGCGCAGCATGTCGGGGTCGAAACGGCGATTGAAGCCGAGCATCACCTTGCCGCCCTGGCGCTCCACGGCCTGGGCGGCGCTGCGGGCCTTGGCGATGTCGAGGTCGATGGGCTTCTCGCAGAGTACCGCCTTGCCCTCGGCGACGGCGGCCAATAGCAGGTCGATATGGGTGTCGGTGGGGGTGCCGATGACCACGGCGTCGATGTCTTTGCGCGTGAGGGCGGCGGCACAATCGTAGGCCGCCTCGCAGCCCAGTTGGCGGCTGAGGGCATCGACGCCTTCGCGCCAGGGGTCGGCCACCAGCACCAGCGTGGCATTCGGGTGGGCGGCGACGTTGGCGGCGTGGATCCTGGCGATGCGCCCGGCACCTAGGACGGCGATACGTAGCATGGTTGAACTCCTGATGTTGTTGGAGGGAGTACTCAGTCCGGCAGGTTGAACGGGGTGACGATCTGCACCTGTGACGGCGCAATCGGCCCGGCCTTCCACAACCGGTGGTAGTGCAGGATGTGCAGGAACACGTGGCGGGCATCGATCTGCAGGTTGTGGTCGATGATCGCGGCGATTTTTTCGTCCAGCAGCAGTTGGCGGTTTTCTTCGTCGAGGTCGTGGCCGATAAACACTTCCAGCGGGCGACCCAGGGCGGCGAAGGCGTCGACAATCGCACGGTTGCCGCCGCCGACGCTGTACACCGCCTTGAGGCCGGGATGCTGTTGCAGCGCCTGGGTGACCCGCTCGAAGGTGCGCGGGTACACGCCATAGCCGCCGCTGACGTCCAGCACCCGCAGGTGAGGGGCTCGCCCGCGCAGCCAGGCGCGAAAGCCCATCTCGCGCTCCTCCTCGCCCCGGAACAACTCGCTGCCGATCACCACCGCCACGTCCTGGGGCAACGCCGGCAGCCAGCGCGACATCAGGTAGGCGGCGGTCTGGCCGGCGGTGCGGTTGTCCATGCCGACGTAGCCGATGCGTTCGCTTTGCGGCAGGTCCGTCACCAAGGTCACCACCGGGATGCCCGCCGCGATCAGGTGCTTGACGGCCTGGTTCACCGCCGGTTCGTCGGCGGCCTTGAGCACCACGCCCTGGCTGCCGGTGTCGAGGCAGCGCAGCAACTGATCGTGCATGGCCTGGGGTTCGATTTCTTCGAACAGGTGAAAACGCGGGGCGATGCGAAACGGCGCGAGGCTGGCCAGTTGCGCGGTGATCGCCGCCTGCACTGCGGCGCTGAAACGCTGAGGGGTGTGCATGATCACGTCGACATGGAAGGTGCGCCCTACCGCCAGGCCGTTTTTCTCCTGGGATTCCAGTTCATCCAGCGCCTGCTCGATACGTCGGCGAGTCTGGGCGTGCACGCTGCCGCGCTGGTGCAGCACGCGGTCGACCGTGGCCTTGCTCACGCCCGCCTGGGTCGCGAGCTGCTTGATGGAGAAGTGTTTGGCGCGTTCGAGCATGGGTTTCGCCTGAGGTGTTTATGAGGTCTTTTTTAGGCATTACTGAGGTTTTGCAATGCTAGTCTCAGTTTTGTCCGGCGTCGAGCCGGGCAATCAAAACAACAACAATCCAGGAGAACCCCATGCCTCGAGCCGACCTCGCCAGTACCTTCAACGGCCAATATTTTGTCGTCACCGGCAGCACCCAGGGCCTGGGCGCCGCCGTGGCCCACACCCTGGCGCGACGCGGCGCCGCCGGGCTGATCATTTGCGGGCGGCGCCGCGCCCAGGGCGAAGAACAGGTGCGGCAGTTGGCGCAGCTGGATTGCCAGGCGTTTTTTGTCGAGGCCGACCTCGAACAGGTCGAGGATTGCCGCGCGATCATCGACGCCGCGCGCACCCACTTCGGCACCTTGCATGGCCTGGTGAACTGCGCCGGGATGTCGGACCGCGGCACCATTGTCGACACCTCGCCGGAGCTGTTCGATCGGCTGATGGCGGTGAATGTGCGCGCGCCGTTTTTCCTGATGCAGGACGCGTTGAAATTGATGATCAGCCAGGGTGTGGAAGGCGCCGTGGTGAATATCCAGAGCATCACCGGGCATGGCGGGCAATCGTTCCTTTGCGCGTATGCGGCGTCCAAAGGTGCGCTGGCGATCCTGACCAGGAACGTGGCGTTCAGTGCGCTGCGCAACCGGATCCGCGTCAACGGCCTGAACATCGGCTGGATGGACACGCCCCATGAGGATCAGATCCAGCGCCAGTACCACGGCGCCCAGGACGGTTGGCTGGCTGAGGCTGAACGCGCGCAGCCGTTCGGTCGCCTGCTCAAGCCCGAAGAGGTGGCGCAAAGCGTGGCGTTCCTGCTGTCGCGCGAGTCGGGGATGATGACCGGCGCGGTGATCGACCTGGAGCAAGGCGTGGTCGGCTGCACCGACAGCGGCAGCCCGCAGCCCTTCAAGGCCCTGAGCCTGGGAGGTGAGTAATGTCGGCATTCGTGACACTGCAGGATGTGCGCATTGAGGATTTCAAGCGGATTTGCGCGCAACAGGCGCGTGCCGAGGAATATCCCCTGGCTGCGGAAGTGCTCGGCAACGTGCCGGTCTATCAGGCCCGCACCTTGCGCAACAGCGACCGCCACACGGTGATGAATGAGCTGCACCGCTTGTTTCGCGATGGACCGGGCGTGATGGTGGTGCGCCGCGCCTATGAGGACCTGGAAGTGGTGGATCGCCACAGCCAGGTGTTCGAGGCGATCTTCGCCCAGGAGGCCGCCCAAGGCGTGGCCGCCGACCATTTTGCCAAGGCCGGCAGTAACGGGCGTATCTGGAATTCATTGCAGAAGGCGGCGCTGCAGTCGCCGCAATCCTTTGTGGAGTATTACGCCAACCCGCTGCTGGGGCTGATCGCCGAGGCGTGGCTGGGCCCGAGCTATCAGGTGACGGCGCAAGTGAACGTGGTGCACCCCGGCGGCCAGGCGCAACAGCCACACCGCGACTATCACCTGGGCTTCCAGACCACCGAGGTGGTGGAACGCTTTCCCCTGCCCTTGCATGTGCTGTCCCAGTACCTGACGTTGCAGGGCGCCGTGGCCCACTCGGCGATGCCGCTGGAAAGCGGCCCCACCCAGCTGCTGCCGTTTTCCCAACAATACGCCCTGGGTTACCTGGCCTGGCGGTGCCCCGAATTTATCGAGCACTTCCAGCAACACGCCGTGCAACTGGCGCTGGACAAGGGCGACCTGCTGTTTTTCAACCCGGCGTTGTTCCACGCCGCCGGCACCAACCGCACGACCGGCCACCAGCGCATGGCCAACCTGCTGCAAATCTCCTCGGCCTTCGGCAAGCCCATGGAAGCCCTCGACCGCGACCGCATGATGCTGGCGGTGTACCCGGCCTTGCTGGCCAACACGGCCCTGGATGCCCAGGCAATTGCAGCGGTGGTGGCCTGCACCGCCGACGGCTATGCCTTCCCCACCAACCTCGACACCGACCCACCCTTGCAGGGCCTGGCCCCGCAAACCGGGCAACAACTCATGCTGCAAGCCCTCGACGAACGCTGGGCGTATGAGGACTTCGCTGCGGCCGTGACGCAACTGCGGGCCAAGCGCCAGGCGTGATGCTTTAACAACAACAAAAACAACGGAGCACAACCATGAAGAAGCAACTCCTTGCGGCACTCTTGACCCTCGCCATCACCCCCTGGGCGCTGGCCGATATACGGATCGGCGTGAGCATCGCCCAGGTCGACGACGTGTTTCTTGCGCAAATGCGTGACTACATGGTCGCCCACGCCAAGGAACTGCCCGGCGTGACCCTGCAATTCGAAGACGCCCAGGGCGACGTGGTGCGCCAGCTTAACCAGGTGCAGAACTTCACCGCCCAGGGCATGGACGCGATCATCGTCAACGCCGTAGACACCGCCGCCACCCAGAAAATGACGGTCAATGCCCAACAGGCCAGGATCCCGCTGGTGTACGTCAACCGCCGCCCCGAGTTCAAGGAAGTACCGCCGGGGGTTGGCTATGTCGGCTCGGATGAGATCAAGGCCGGTGAAATCCAGATGCGCTACCTGGCCGAGAAAATGGGAGGCAAGGGCAACCTGGCGATCATGCTCGGGCTGCTGTCCAACAACGCCACCCACAACCGCACGCAGGGGGTCAAGAACGTGCTCAAGGACTATCCGGGTATCAAGATCGTCGAGGAGCAGAGTGCCGAATGGCAGCGCAGCAAGGCGATTGACCTGATGAACAACTGGATCGTGTCCGGGCGCAAAATCGACGCCGTGGCGGCGAATGCCGACGAAATGGCGATTGGCGCGGCCATGGCGATCAGCCAGGCCGGCATGCAGCCCGGCAAGGATATTCTGGTGGCCGGCAGCGATGGCGGTGCGGCCGGGCTGGATGCGGTGAAGAAAGGCCAGTTGCTGGTGACAGCGTATCAGGACAACAAAGGGCAGGCCGTGGGCTCCATTGACCTGGCGGTGAAGATGGTCAAGAAACAGCCGTATGACGCCGAGCTGACCATTCCTTACCAGCAGATCACCAAGGACAACTACCAGGCATTCCTCAACCCATAAACGGTTGTCCTAATGCCAGTCAGTGAATCACCTTCGCTTAACTGAACGACGTTAGGGCTTGCCACAAAAACCGGGGGTGTCGCTGCGGCTCATCGCAATGCGTAAAGCACCATTGCACCCAGCCCGAACAGGCACGCCACCCCCAGCCCATACGCCAGCGTGCGCCACGGCTGCCATCCCGCCAGATACATCAGCGTATGGGCCATCCGCGCCAGGGTGAAACCAATGAACAACCAGGCAGTGGTCGCACCGGCAGTGCCCAGCGCCACACACAACCCACCGAGCACGAAGAACAGCGGGATATTCTCCAGGTCATTGGCCCAGGCCCTGGCCGCCCGACTCACCTGGGATAACTCCACGGGATGCGCAGCACGCTTGAAGACCGCCGCATCTTCGCGGTTGGTGAACGCCAGCCCGCGAAGCCGGAAAAATCCCTGATAGCAGGAAATGCCGAACATCTTCAGGCACAGCACCAGCACGCACAGGGCGTAGATGTGCAACAGCTCATTCATCCCGCGCGCCCTTCACGACGATGTAGAGCAACGGCCCCACCGACACGAACACCGCCGTCAGCAAGAAGTACGGCAGCACCGACGCCAGCGACCGCCCCCGCGACCGTGCATCCCGGTACATCCACACACAGGCCAGCACGGCCATCAGGTACAGGTCGATGACGACCTGCGCGGTGTCCGGGCGCGATATCAACTCTCGTCCGAAGGCCAGCAGCGATTGCTCGGCCGTGAGCAGCGTGAACAGGGTGTACAGCGAAAAGCCCAGCAGAGCGGCGAGGGCCAGGTAAGGTTTGTGCATGGTCGGCTCCTTGACGTGATCGAGGCTCACCCTAGTGATAAGGTTGCCCTCCTCGCAATGACCTCGGAGGTCATAGTCACGCCATGGATAACCCCGCTACTGCCGGCGAACACTTGCGCCAACTGCGTCGACACGCCAAATTGAGCCAGCTCGACCTGGCCTTGATCACCGGCATTTCCCAGCGCCATCTCAGTTGCCTCGAAACCGGCCGTGCCAAGCCGAGCCCAGGCACCCTGCACAACCTGCTCAGCGCCCTGGAAACACCCCTGGAGCAGTGCAACCGCGTGTTCCTCGCCGCCGGTTTTGCCCCGCGTTACGCCGCTACCCCGCTCGCGTCACCGGCCATGGCCGCAATTCGCGAGGCGGTCAGCCATGTCCTGCACGCCAACAACCCGGCCCCGGCGATCCTGCTGGGCAGCCACTGGGAAGTGCTGGCGGCGAATGCGAGTACCGGCGTGCTGTTGGCACTGGCGGGGGTCACGCCGCCGCTGGAAGGCCTGAACCTGCTGACCACCCTGCTGCAACCCGGCGGCCTGGGCGACCACCTGGTCAACGCCGAAGAAATCCGCACCCTGGCCTGGCAACGGGCAAGCCGCGAGGCGCTGGACAACCCTGCGCTGGCCGCTCTCCTGGCGAGCCTGCCCGCCCCCGCCCACACCACGCCGCCGCCTGAAATGCCGCCACTGGTGTTGACCCGCGTGCATACCAGCCGGGGCGAGCTGAGCTTTCTGTCCACCTTCACCACCTTCGGCATGCCCCAGGACATCACCCTCGCCTCCCTGCGTATCGAGCATCTGATTCCCGCAGACGACGCCACCTGGCAGGTGATGCGTGCCGCCCATGGGGAAAATGCCGCACTGGTTTTGTGAAATATCTGTACGTAGACTGCCGCCATACCTCAACTTAAGGCGGCGAAGAAAACGTCATGCAAGTTACCGAAGTCTCCATTGCCCAATTGCGCGCGGCGCTCGAATCCGGCCAGACCACGGCCGTTGAACTGGTGCAGGCTTACCTCGCGCGGATCGATGCCTACGACGGTCCGCAGACCGCTACCGCACTCAACGCCGTCGTCGTGCGCAACCCCGACGCCCTGAAGGAAGCCGAGGCCTCCGATGCACGCCGGGCCAAGGGTGAAACCCTGGGGCCACTGGATGGCATTCCCTACACCGCCAAGGACAGCTACCTGGTCAAGGGGCTGACCGCCGCCTCCGGCAGCCCGGCCTTCGCCAAGCTGGTCGCCCAGCGCGATGCGTTCACCATCGAGCGCCTGCGCGCCGGCGGCGCCATCTGCCTGGGCAAGACCAACATGCCGCCGATGGCCAATGGCGGCATGCAGCGCGGCGTGTATGGCCGCGCGGAAAGCCCGTATAACGCCGACTACCTCACCGCGCCGTTTGCCTCCGGCTCATCCAACGGTGCCGGCACCGCCACCGCCGCCAGCTTCGCCGCCTTCGGCCTGGCGGAGGAAACCTGGTCCAGCGGGCGTGGCCCGGCGTCCAACAATGGCCTGTGCGCCTACACCCCGTCCCGTGGGGTGATTTCGGTGCGCGGCAACTGGCCGTTGACCCCGACCATGGACGTGGTGGTGCCCTACGCCCGCACCATGGCCGACCTGCTGGAAGTGCTCGACGTGGTAGTGGCTGAAGACCCGCACACCCGTGGCGACCTGTGGCGCCTGCAGCCGTGGGTGCCGATCCCCAGCGTCGCTTCGGTACGCCCGGCGTCTTACCCTGAATTGGCGGCGACGGCCGAATCCCTGGCCGGCAAACGCTTCGGCGTGCCGCGCATGTACATCAACGCCGACCCCGAGGCCGGCACCAGCGAGAAGCCCGGCATCGGCGGCCCCACCGGGCAGAAGATCAACACCCGCGCCAGCGTGATCGACTTATGGAAGGACGCACGCCAGGCCCTTGAAGCGGCCGGTGCAGAAGTCATCGAGGTGGATTTCCCGCTGGTGTCCAACTGCGAAGGCGACCGCCCCGGCGCGCCCACCGTGTTTACCCGTGGCCTGGTGTCCAGGGAATTCCTGCACGATGAACTGTGGGAACTGTCGGCCTGGGCCTTCGATGATTTCCTGCGCGCCAACAACGACCCGGCCCTGAACCGCCTGGCCGATGTGGACGGGCCGAAGATCTTCCCCCACGACCCCGGCACCTTGCCCAACCGTGAAGACGACCTGGCCGCCGGCATGGACGAATACGTGCGCATGGCCGAGCGCGGCATCACCCCGTGGAACGAGATCAGCACCGTGCCCGATGGCCTGCGCGGCCTGGAGCAAACCCGGCGGATCGACCTGGAAGACTGGATGGATAAGCTCGGCCTCCACGCTGTGCTGTTCCCGACCGTGGCCGATGTGGGCCCGGCGGATGCCGACGTGAACGAAGCCAGTGCCGATATCGCCTGGAGCAATGGTGTATGGGTAGCTAACGGCAACCTCGCCATCCGCCACCTGGGCGTGCCTACCGTTACCGTGCCCATGGGCGTGATGGCGGACATCGGCATGCCGGTCGGGCTGACCTTTGCCGGGCGCGCCTACGATGATTCGGCATTGCTGCGCTTTGCGGCGGCGTATGAAGCCACCGGCAGCAAACGCCTGATCCCGCCGCGCACGCCGCCGCTGGCGACAAACTAACTGATTCACTGTGGGAGGGGGCTTGCTCCCGATGAGGGAGTGTCAGTTGATGCATCGGTGGCTGACCCACTGCCATCGGGAGCAAGCCCCCTCCCACCGTTCTGAGCGCATTTCAAGTCAGGCCATATAGGGCACGGCAATCAGCAGGATTGCCGTGCCATGGCAGGCCGTCGCCGCCAACACGCCATGACGCATGCGCACCAGGTGCAGGCCGTAGTTGAGCAGGACGACCAGGCCTTGGCTGACCATCAGTCGTGCGCGACCGCGACCATGTCGATTTCCACCGCCGCCGACTTCGGCAGTTGCATCACTCCCACCGACGTGCGCGAATGCACCCCGGCACCGCCGAGGATCTCGTGCAACAGGTCCGAGGCGCCGTTGGCCACTTCACTCTGCTGATCGAAGTCCTCGGCGCTGCGTACATACACGGTGATACGCGGGATGGCCTTGACCCGGTCCAGCGAACCGAGTGCCTGCTTGAGCAGGCCCAGGCAGCGCAATGCACTGATGCCGGCGGCGATCTGGGCCTGGGCCAGGGTCAGGGTGTCACCGACTTTACCCGGCAGCATGATCGTGTCGCCGACGCGAGGGATCTGCCCGCTGATGTACAGGTGGTTGCCGTCGCGCACCAGCGGTGTGTAGTTGCCGCCGACTTTGAATTCATCCAATTGATAGCCGAGGCGTTTTTGCACGGCTTGGTATTTTTCATCGGGCGTCATGGGCGTGCTTCCTCGTTGCGTCGTTGCCATTCATCCACCACGTCGCCCATGGTCTTGGGCGTTGCGTTGCGAATCCAGGCCATGAAAGGCCGGTCGAACTTGAACCCCGGCCCACATTGTTCAAGCATGAAGCGGCGCACGTTCTGGGTGTTTTTATAGTGTGGGGTCACGGGAGTGGCGCGGGTGATGGGTTCGCTGTGCCAGTCAACATCCATTTTGTCTCTCCGGAGATCTGGGGGTCGGGCAGTAGCATAGCGATGTGCTACTTGCACCGGAAGCGAGGTTTAAGCCAAACGAGGTGTTGAGACATCGTATAAGAAACCCAGATGTCCACACCCATTGAAACACCAATCCTTTCGAGATATTTCAAATTTTTCTTTCCTTCACTGGGGAAAATATTGCATGGTTGTACGATGACTTAACGAGTCATATCCGCCCCCAACAACAATAAGGAAACACCCATGCAAAACGTCAAAGTGCTGATCGGATTTCTGTGCCTGTTCAGCGGCTATGTGGCCGCCGCCCCTGCCGCCGACAAAGACGTCGCCCAAGCGGTCGACCACCTCACCCAGGCCATGCTGCATAAAGACCTCAAGCAGCTCCAGAGCCTGACCGCCGAGAACCTCACCTACGGCCACTCCAGCGGCAAGATCCAGAACAAGCAGGAATTCATCGCCGACATCGAGACCGGACGCAGCGGCTTCAAGACCCTGGAAATGCAGAAACAGACCATCACCCTGAGTGGCGATACCGCCCTGGTACGCAACCACTTCTCCGCCCTGGCGGTGAACAGCGGCAAGGAAGTGCCCACCGAAATCGAGAACTTCCAGATCTGGCAAAAACAGAAAGGCCACTGGCTGCTGATCGGGCGCCAGGCGTTTAAATTCTGATGGCTAGCGGTGGGCCATCGGGCTCACCACTGCACTACCTTGCGCACCTTCAGCAACGCCTCGCGCAGCGCCGGCATGTCCACCGAGCCCAAGGCCAGGCGCAACGCATGGGGCACGTGGGCCGAGACGGCGAAGGGCTCGGCGGTGGAGACGGAAATACCGTCGCGCTGCAAGGTCATGGCGACTTGATCGGCGCGAGCCTCTTCCGCCAGGGGCAGCCACAAGAAATACGATGACGGGTGGCTGGTGTAGGCCAGCCCCTTGAGCACCTGCGCCGCCAAGGCTTGCCGCGCCCGCGCATCCTGGCGCTTTTGTGCTTCAAGTTGCGCCACGGTGCCATCCTCGAGCCAGGCCACCGCAATCGCACTCATCACCCCCGGCACGTTCCAGGTGGTGGCCATGATGGTGCGCTCGAGTGCTTTGACCCAACCCGACGGGGCAGCGATAAACCCCACGCGCAGGCCGGTCGCGACACTTTTCGACAGCCCGCCCACGTAGACCGTGCGCTCCGGCGCCAATCTGGCCACGGGCAGCGGCGCGTCCTCGGCCAGGAACGCGTAGGCCGCGTCCTCGATGATCATCAGGTTGTGCTCACGGGCAATCGCCACCAACTGCTCGCGCTGCGCCAGGCTCAGCACCCAGCCCAACGGGTTATGCAGGGTCGGCATGCTGTACACGGCACGCACCGGGCGCTTGCGACACAGGCTGTGCAGGTGGTCCAGGTCCGGGCCGTCGGCGGTGACCGGGATGGCGACAATTTCCAGGTGCAGGGTCTCGGCCAGCACCTTGAACCCCGAATACGTCAAGGCGTCGACGGCGATCACATCACCGGGCTTGAGCAAGGCCATCATGGTCACGGCCAACCCGTGCTGGGCGCCGCTGACCACCAGCACCTGTTCGGCCTCGACCGTCAGCCCTCGGCTCAACAGGTGCCGCGCGACAGCCGCGCGCTCATGCAGGCGACCGGCGTGGGGCTGGTAACGCAGCAGCGCGTCGAGGTCGCCGGACAGTGCCAACTGGCGCAAGGCCGTGCGCAGCAAGTCGGCCTGGCCCGGCAAGGACGGGTAGTTGAAATTCAGATCGAGCATGCCCGCCGCCACACTCATCTGCCCGCTGCCCTGCCCCGGCGGCAGCGAGATTTCGCGCACGAAGGTGCCGCGGCCCGTTTCGCCACTGACCAGGCCCATGGCCTCCAGCTCGGCGTACACCCGGCTCGCGGTGACCAGCGCCAGGCCATGCTCGGCGGCCAGTTGGCGGTGCGTCGGCAGTCGCGTGCCGGGGGGCATGCGGCCTGAGCGAATGGCCTCGGCGAAGCTGTCGACCAACGACTTGTAGCGGGCACGGGGCATAAGCGATGTATCCATGACAATTTTTTGATTGTCTTTATCTTCAATCCTAGGATGCCTGCCACGCAACTCTTCCTTTTCGGACACCCCTTATGGAACGTACAGCTCCCCTCAGCAACCTCGACACCCGCACCCAAGGCTGGATCAACGGTTTTATCGGCGTGGTGATCTTCAGCGGCTCGCTGCCGGCCACGCGCCTGGCGGTGATGGAATTCGACCCGGTGTTCCTGACCATGATCCGCGCCGCCATTGCCGCGCTGCTGGGGCTGGCCTTGCTGGGGCTGTTCAAGGAGCAACGTCCCGCACGCCAGCAATGGATGCCCCTGGCCATCGTCGCCCTCGGCGTGGTGATCGGCTTTCCGTTACTCACCGCGCTGGCCCTGCAATACGTGACCTCCGCACACTCCATCGTCTTCATCGGCCTGCTGCCGCTGGCGACCGCCGTGTTTGCTGTACTGCGTGGCGGCGAGCGTCCACGCCCGGTGTTCTGGCTGTTTTCGATCCTCGGCAGTCTGCTGGTGATGGGATACGCCTTCGCCCAGGGCTTGAGCGCCGCACCGGCGGGTGACGTACTGATGCTGCTGGCGGTGCTGGTGTGCGGCCTGGGGTATGCCGAAGGCGCCAAACTGTCGCGCAGCCTGGGCGGCTGGCAGGTGATCTGCTGGGCGCTGGTGGTGTCGTTGCCGGTGGTGGTGCCGTTGAGCCTGGTGCTGGCGCCGTCGAGCGTCAGCGGCATCAGCCTGCCGGCCTGGCTGAGCCTGGGCTATGTGTCGCTGTTCAGCATGCTGATCGGCTTTGTGTTCTGGTATCGCGGCCTGGCCCAGGGCGGCATCGCCGCCGTCGGCCAATTGCAACTGCTGCAACCGTTCTTCGGCCTGGCGCTGGCAGCGGGCTTGCTGCATGAACAGGTCAGCCTGGGCATGCTGCTGGTGACGGTCGCGGTGATCGGCTGCGTGGCCGGGGCCAAGCGCTTCGCGCGCTAACGCTGGGGCGCGACCATCTTGAACTTGATGTTGATGTCGTCGGACACCACGCTGTTGCCGGCCCATTCGCCTTCGCCGATCCTGAAGTCGCCGCGCTTGAGGATGAACTCACCGTCGAACACGCCAATGCCATCCAGCTCCTTGAGCACCACGTTGACCGCCACCGGGCGCGTGGTGCCCTTGATCGTCAGGTTGCCGCTGATGTTGAAGCGGTTATCCCCCAGGGCCTTTACAGCGGTGGACTCATACACGCCCACCGGATAGGTCGCGGTATCGAACCACGAGGCCCGTTGCAGCTCGTCGTTGGCATCGGGGCTGCCGGCATCGATACTCGCCAGCTGGATCTTGAGCAAGGCATGTCCGCTTTCGGGCTTTTGCGTGTCAAAGCTCAGCGTGCCTTCGAAGTCGCCGAAGGTGCCATACACCCGCTGCCCCAACTGCTTATAGGTAAAACTGATCTGGCTGGCGGTGCGATTGACGTCGGTGTACTCCGCCGCCTGGGAACAGCCGATAGCACCCAGGACCAGGACCAACGGGAGAATTCGACGCTTCATGCCACGCTCCGCAAAAAAAGGATGTATTCCCATCAGGTGCCTGTCCTGCTAAACAGATTAGCCGCTCACAACAATAAGGACGCTGCATGCCCACCCCTTCTCTACAGGACATCACCGCGCCGGAAGGCATCTGCTACGGCTGCGGCGGCAGTAACCCCCATGGCTTGCATATCAAGAGCCGCTGGGATGCCGATGGTGTCCATCTCATCGCCGAACATCGCCCCGAGGCAAAATACAGCGGCTGGCCCGACCTGGTCTACGGCGGCCTGATCGCCATGCTGGTGGACTGCCATTCCAACTGGACCGCCATGGCCTACCACTACCGTGCCGAACAGCGCGAACCCGGCAGCCTGCCGCGCATCGACTGCGTCACCGGCAACCTGGCGATCAAATTCATCAAGCCGACCCCCATGGGCGTGCCGCTCACCTTGCGTGCGCGGGTCGAGGGCGACGTGGGTCGCAAAAGCCGCGTGGTCTGCGAGGTGTACGCCGGCGAGGTGCTCACGGCCATCGGCGATTCGCTGTTCGTGCGCGTCGACACCCGCGAACTGGCTGCGGCCGCCCATGGCCGTGACGGCTGATCCTGGTCTACATTGACTGGCACCGCTAATCGAGGACCGAACCGATGACTCGTCTCACCGCGAAAGACTTTGCCCCCGAACTGCTGGAACTCTACGACGGCTACGCCCACGGCAAGCTCAACCGCCGCGAATTTCTCGACCGCGCGGCGCTGTTCACCTTTGGCGGCCTGACCGCCTCGGCCCTGCTGGCGGCCCTGAGCCCCAACTATGCCCTGGCCGAACAGGTGAAATTCACCGACCCGGACATCGTTGCCGACTACATCACCTACCCCTCGCCCAAGGGCAACGGCACCGTGCGTGGCTACCTGGTGCGCCCGGCCAAGGCCACCGGCAAGCTGCCGGCCGTGGTGGTGGTCCACGAAAACCGTGGCCTCAACCCCTACATCGAAGACGTCGCACGGCGCCTGGCCAAAGCCGGGTTTATCGCCCTCGCGCCGGACGGCCTGACCTCGGTGGGCGGCTATCCCGGCAACGATGAAAAAGGCGTGGCGCTGCAACAGACAGTCGACCCGACCAAGCTGATGAACGACTTCTTCGCCGCCATCGAATGGCTGATGCACCACGACAGCAGCACCGGCAAGGTCGGCATCACCGGCTTCTGCTATGGCGGCGGCGTGACCAATGCGGCGGCGGTGGCTTACCCGGAACTGGGCGCGGCGGTGTCGTTCTACGGGCGCCAGCCGGAAGCCAAGGACGTGCCGCGCATCAAGGCACCGATCATGCTGCATTACGGCGAGCTGGATACGCGGATCAACGAGGGGTGGCCGGCGTATGAAAAGGCCCTGAAGGCCGCCGGCACGACTTATGAAGCGTACATCTACAAGGGCGCCAACCATGGCTTCCATAACGATTCGACGCCGCGTTATGACGAGGCAGCGGCGAATCTGGCATGGGAAAGGACACTCGGTTGGTTCCGCAAGTACCTGGCCTAAGTGCAGTCCAAATGTGGGAGGGGGCTTGCCCCCGATTGCGGTGTATCAGCAACCATTGAGGTGACTGACCCGCCGCTATCGGGGGCAAGCCCCCTCCCACATTGACCATCACCACATTCCAGATCAGTGTTCCAGCGCATACCGGCGGCAATGGTTGAGGTAGCCCTGCTCATGACTGCCCACCAACTGCACCACGCTGGTCCATAACCACGACGGCGCATCCAATTGCTTGGAGCGGTTTTCCTGCAGCACCGCCATCCAGCCCTTGCGCGTCGCCCGGTCCATCTGCCGGGCATGGGCGATACCGACCACCCGCGCCAGGTAACCGGCGGCGTGCATGGCATCGAGTTCACTCAGTTCGTCCAGTTCCAGCTTCATGTCCTGGGGCAACAGTTCGCGGATGAAAAAGCCATGGTCCAGAAACCGTGTCGCCACCATGCGTTCACCCAGGCCCGGCGACAGCTGGCGGGCGCCCTCCACCACCCGGCGGCCGTTGTCCCTGGGCATCTTCGCCCGTGCCGCGCGCGGTGCGGCGGCGCCGACGGCTTCCTTGATATCGATCAGGCAGTATTCCTCATCGTCCTTGTCGCCCACCCCCAGCAAGACGGCGTAGCGCAACAGGCCGAGGGAGCTGCAGCCCTTGACCCAGTAAGCCGAATCCAGCAGTTGGACCTTGGCGTCCTTGGGGCGGCCCTTGAGCGAGGTGACCAACTGATGGATGTCATCCGACGCGCAGACGCTTTCCAGCGCACTTTTTTCTGCCCGCGACAGCGACCAGAAATGCTTGCCCAGCGGGATCGTCGGCCGCACGTTGTCGATGCGCTCACGGGCCAGGCTTTTCCAGGTGCGCTCGACGGCGCTGCGCATCCCCGCCTTGACCTGGGACGGACGCGGCGGTACCTCGTCGGGCTTGTCCTTGAACGCCTGTTCATAGCCCACCATCATTTCTTCAAGCATGCGCGCGGTGGTCACGCCCGGCAGGTCCGAACCGCGCGCGGCGGTGGCCAGGGACAGCGCCAGGCGCACCAGGTCGTGGGCCGGGTTGCCGATCACGGCCTGGTCAAGGTCGCGGATATGCATATCGATGCGGCCCTTGTTGTCGCCGGTAGGCCCCAGGTTGCCCGCGTGGCAGTCGCCGCAGATCCAGATCGCCGGGCCTTGAGGCAGACGCCTGCCCATCTGGCTGTGCAGCCACTCGTAGAATTGCACGGTGCTGCCGCGCACATACGCGTGGGCGGAGCGTGCCATCTTCAAATTACGCAGTTGGGTGAGGTGTGGCATGCGAGCGGAGGGGCGCGGTATTTTCATGGAATAACTCAGTGCAGGTGTAGCGGTAGAACGCCGGCCCCGAGCAAATGTTTCATTATGTTTCAGAAATAAACTCAGACACGCCCACTCTCCTCCAGCAACCACGCCTTGAAGGCCTGCATGGCCGAGGTCTCGGCCCGCGACTGCAGGCGCGTCAGCCAGTAGCTGCCGGTGCTGATGCCGACGTCGAAGGGCTGGCGAATCACATCACTCTCGAGTTGCCGCGAGAACATCATCGCCGGCGCCAGCGCCACGCCGCTGCCTTGCAGTGCCGCCTCCATCATCGCCAGCGACGAGTCGAACACGATGCTGCGCGGTACCAGGGTGTCGGCGGGCAGCCCGGCGGCCTGAAGCCACAGGCTCCACTCATCCGCGCGGTAGGAGCGCAATAGCGTGTGTTTCAACAGGTCGGCCGGCGTGTGCAACTGCGCGGCGAGTGACGGCACACACAGTACCGTCAGCGGCGCTTCCAGCAACTCCAGCGCATCCGTGCCGTGCCAGGCACCTGCACCGAAACGGATCGCGTAATCCAGGCCTTCGGCAGCCACGTCGACGCGGTTGTTGTGGGTGGACAGGCGCAGGTCGATGAACGGGTAGCGGCTCTGGAAATCCGGCAGACGTGGCAGCAGCCAGCCAACGGCAAAGGTGCCGACCGCGCCCACGGTGAGTACCTCGCGGTAATGCCCGCCCTCGAACTGGCCCAAGGTGTGGGCAATACGGTCGAACGACTCGCGCACCACCGGCAGCAGGGTTTCGCCCTCGCGGGTGAGCATCAACCCGCGGGGCAGGCGCTTGAACAAGGTGACAGTGAGCTGCGCCTCCAGGCTCTTGACCTGATGGCTGACCGCCGCCTGGGTCACGCATAACTCGATGGCAGCGCGGGTAAAGCTCAGATGCCGGGCGGCCGCTTCGAAGGCGCGCAAGGCGTTCAACGGTAAGTGGGAGCGGAGCATATTGACCCCAATATTTCTAATGACTGCTGCGAGATATCATCGTTTGCCCAGGACCGGCGAACGGCCTACATTTGCCTCGCCCGCGCAGGCCCTTCATTCAATCGATCATTCTCATGGAAGCGTTATCATGCCCCAACATTTACTGTCTGGCGTGCGTAATTTCACCGCCCTCGCGGTGTTTATCGCCGCCGGCAACTGCCTGGCGGCCACCGACCTGCAGGCGGTGGTGGATGCCAATGTAAAACCGCTGATGCAGCAGCAGTCGATTAACGGCCTGGTGGTCGGCGTGGTGCGGGCCGGCAAGGCGCAATACTTTAACTACGGCGTCGCCGCCACCGAGACTCGCCAGCCGGTCAGCGAAAACACCCTGTTCGAAGTGGGCTCAGTGAGCAAGACCTTCACCGCGACCCTGGCCGGTTACGCGGTAGCCAGCGGCAAACTCACGCTTTCCGACCCGGCCAGCCATTACCTGCCGGCACTGGGCGGCGGCACGTTCGACCACATCAGCGTGCTCAACCTCGGCACCTACACCGCCGGCGGCTTGCCCCTGCAATTCCCCGCCAACGCGGATAACAGCCAGCGCATGATCAGCTACTTCCAGCATTGGCAACCCGACTTCGCCCCTGGCACCCAGCGCCTGTATTCCAACCCGAGCCTGGGGTTGTTCGGCTACCTGGCGGCGCAGAGCCTCAAGCAGCCGTTCGCTCAGGCGATGGAAAAGACCCTGTTGCCCGCGCTCGGGCTCAAGCACACCTTCATCAAGGTGCCGCAGAGCCAGATGAGCCTGTACGCCCAGGGCTATGGCAAAGATGGCAAACCGGTACGCGTCGGCCCCGGCGCCCTGGACAGCGAGGCCTACGGCATCAAGACAAGCGCTGCGGACTTGTTGAAGTACGTTGACGCGAACATGCGCCCGGCAACGCTGGATAAAACCCTGCAGCAGGCGATCAGCGTGACTCACACGGGTTACTACAACGTGGAGGGCATGACCCAGGGCCTGGGCTGGGAAATGTACCCCTACCCCATCCCGCTCGATAGGTTGATGGCCGGCAACTCCACACCCATGGCAATGGAACCGCACACGGTCAACTGGCTGACCCCGCCCCAGGCGCCCCACGCCGACACCCTGGTGAACAAGACCGGCTCCACCAATGGGTTTGGCGCCTACGTGGCGTACGTGCCGAGCAAGGGAGTGGGCGTGGTGATATTGGCGAACAAGAACTACCCGAATGCCGAACGGGTAAAGGTCGCCCATGCAATCTTGAGTGCGCTGGACCACTAACGGTGGAGGGGCCGGTGCGACGATTCGACTGGCCCCCTCCCACCTGTTGACCCGCGCTACATCCCCAGCCAATGCGGCAAGGCCAGCGAGATAAACGGCAAGTACGTGACCATGATCAGGAACACCAACAGGATCATCAGCCACGGCAACGCCGCACGAATGGTCTGCCCCAGCGTCAACCCGGTCACCGCCGAGGTCACGAACAGATTCAGCCCCACCGGTGGGTGCACCAGGCCGATTTCCATATTGACCACCATCACGATGCCCAGGTGAATCGGGTCGATGCCCAGCTTCATGGCGATCGGGAAGAAGATCGGCGCCAGGATCAGCACGATGGCCGAAGGCTCCATGAAACTGCCGGCGATCAGCAGCACCACGTTGACCATGATCAAAAAGCCAATCGGCGTGAGGCCCTCGGACAGCACCCAGGCGGTGATTTCCTGGGGGATCTGCTCGGTGGTCAGCACATGGGCGAAGAGCATGGCATTGGCGATGATAAACATCAGCATGATCGCCAGGCGCCCGGACTCCAGCAGCACCTTGGGGCAGTCGCGCAGCTTCATGTCCTTGTAGACGAACAACGCCACAAAGGCCGAGTACACGGCCGCCACCGCCGCCGCTTCGGTGGGGGTGAACATGCCGCTGTAGATGCCGCCGAGGATGATCACCAGCAGCAACAGGCCCCAGAAGGCGCGGCGCGCACAGCTCAGCCACTCACGAAACGTCGCCCGTGGCTGGGCCGGCAGCTTCTTGATGCGCGCGACAATATAGATCGCCACCATCAGCATCAGACCCAGCAGCAAGCCCGGGATCACCCCGGCCATGAACAGCTTGCCCACCGAGGTTTCCGTCGCCGCCGAGTACACCACCATCACGATCGACGGCGGAATCAGGATGCCCAGGGTGCCGGCGTTGCAGATGATCCCCGCGCCGAATTCCTTCGGGTAACCGGAGCGCACCATGCCCGCCACCGCAATCGAACCCACCGCCGCCACCGTCGCCGGGGATGAGCCGGACAGCGCCGCAAACAGCATGCACGCCAGTACCGCCGCAATCGCCAGGCCGCCACGGATATGCCCGACACAGGCGTTGGCAAAGTCGATCAGCCGCTGCGCCACGCCGCCGGTGGTCATGAACGCACCGGAGAGCAGGAAGAACGGGATCGCCAGGAAGGTATAGGCGTCGGAGGTTTCGAACAGCTTGATCGCCAGGGAACTGACCGAGTCCGGGCTGAACATCAGGATCGACACCGCGCCCGACAAACCCAGCGCGATGGCAATCGGCACGCCGAGGAACATGAACACGAACAACAGCAGGAACAGACAGAGCACGGCCATCAGTGACGCTCCCCATGGCTGCCGGCCAACTTGCTGGCCTCACCGGCCTCGTCGGCCAGCCCCAACCCGACCTGACGGCGGGTAAAGATGCGGTAGAAAATTTCCAGGTAGCGGATAAACACCAGGGCAAAACCGATGGGCACGATGATCACGATGTCACCCACGTCGATGCCGAACTTATCGAGGTCTTCGGCGCCGATATGGGCGGTCATCACCGCGCTGACCCACTTGTAGCTGGCGACCATGAACAGCCCGGCATAGGCCAGGCAGCACAGGCAGGCGAGCATGCCCAGCACGCGTTGCACCGGACGCCGGGTCAGCTTGACCAGCGCGTCCACCCCCAGGTGGCCGGCGGTGCGCACGCCATAGGAAATGCCGAAGAAAATCAGCCAGCCGAACATGGCCTTGGTCAGCGCCACGCTCCAGGTCATGTCCTGGGCCCAGGTCATGGTGCCGTCGCCCAGGGCGCTGAAGAAGTTGCTGCTGAAGGCCCACTTGTCGGCCAGGGCAAAGAACAGCGTGTAGATGTTGTTGAGCATGACGTAGACGAATGTCACCAGGGTCATGGCCGCCAGCAGGAAGGCAATAAAGCCTTCCTCCAGGTGCTCCCAGACGCGCCTTAGCGTTTGCATGGCAAAACCTCGCGAAAGCAAAATGAGATGTCAGGGCGGAAACCGGCCTTAGTGGTTGGCGGCATCCGCCGCCTTGATCAGATCAGCCCCGATGTCCCCTTCGAACTTCTGCCATACCGGGCGCATCGCGTCGCGCCACAGCTGGCGTTGCTCGGGGGTCAGCTCGATGATTTCGCTGGTCCTGGCGTCGATGATCTTCTGCCTGGCCGACTGGTTCAGGGCTTCGGCCTGTTTGTTCACCTCGACGGTGACCTCGACCATGACCTGCTCCAGGGTGCCGCGGATGTCCGGCGGCAGGCCGTTCCAGAAGGTGGCATTGGTGATGACCATGTAGTCGATCAGGCCATGGTTGGATTCGGTGAAGTACTTCTGCACTTCGTTGACCTTCTGGCTTTCATAGTTCGACCAGGTGTTCTCGGTGCCATTCACGGTGCCGGTCTGCAAGCCCTGGTACACCTCGGCAAAGCTCATCTTGCGCGGGTTGGCGCGGATCGCCTTGAACTGTTCCTCCAGCACGCTGGAGGCCTGCACGCGGAATTTCAGGCCACGGGCGTCCTTGGGTTCATGCAGCGCCTTGTTGGCGGAGAGTTGCTTGAGGCCGTTGTGCCAATAAGCCAGGCCGAGGATGTTCTTGTTCTGCATCGAGGTCAGCAGTTGCTTGCCCTCGGCGGCCTGGAAGCGGTCGACGGCGGCCAGGTCGTTGAACAGGAACGGCAGGTCATAGATCTGCACTTGCCGGGTGTATTGCTCGAACTTGGCCAGGGATGGCGCCAGCATCTGCACGTCGCCCAGCAGCAGCGCTTCCATTTCCTTGCCGTCACCGAACAGTGACGAGTTGGGGTACACCTCGACCTTGACCTTGCCCGGCAAGCGTTCTTCGGCGAGTTTCTTGAACAGCAACGCGCCCTGGCCCTTGGGGGTGTTTTCAGCGACCACGTGGGCGAACTTGATCACGATCGGGTCCGCCGCCTGGGCCAGGCCTGCGGCAAACAAGGTGGCGGCGCAGAACAGCGCCCGAGAAAGCTTGAGCATGGAAATCACCTTCTTATTGTTGTGTTGTAGGGCAAGGTGCCTGATATGACGCGTGTAGTGAATTTCGAATTTTTGATACCTGCGTTCGGCCACGCCGAACACCAACCTCAAGAAAAATGCAGTTCCCCCTCCCACATTTGATTCGGTTCCGTCAGCTATGACTGTGCGAGCAACCGCTGCGCCCGCAATAACACCGGCGCATCCACCATCTGCCCATCAATCTGGTAAGCCCCCGCCCCGTGCGCCCCGGCGTCCACCACCCGCTGCGCCCAGGCCAGGTCTGCGGCGCTGGGCGCCAACGCTTCATGGATCACCGCCACCTGCCTGGGATGGATACACAACGCGCCGGCAAAGCCCATTTCATAGGCATGCCGGATCGAACGGCGCAGGCCGTCGGGGTCGTCGATGGCCGGGTGCACGCCATCCAGTGGCGCCACCAGGCCAGCCGCGCGGGAGTGCACGATCAGCGCCAGGCGTGCCTGGTCGAGGGCGAACTGCGCGGCCGGGGAGTTGCTGCTCAGGTTGAGGTCCAGCGCCAGGTCCAGGCCGCCGAATGACAGACGTTCGACCTGCGGCGCCTGGGCGATGTCGGCCAGCGCCAGCAAGCCGCGGGCGCTTTCGATAATCGGCCAGATCAGCTTGCCCGCCGTGGCGACCACCGCCACCTGGGCCGCACTTTCCACTTTCGGCAGGAGTACACCCGCCACGTTGGCGTAGGCTTTGCAAAACGCCACATCGTCGAAATGCCCGGCATGTTCCGGCGCATTGATGCGCACCCACACCCGGGCCTGCGGGTGACTTTGCAGGAACGCCCCGAGGTTATCTCGCGCCTGGCGCTTGAGCGGCTCTTCCACCGCGTCTTCGAAATCCACGATCACGGCGTCGGCGCCACTGGCCAGCGCCTTGGCAAAGCGTTCCGGTCGGCTGCCGGGAACAAACAGCGCAGAGCGCACAAGAGGATTTGGCATAACGGACTTCCTTATTAGATAACGCCGCGCGCGCGCAGGCTGTCGATGGCATCGCCGGAGTAACCGAGCTGCTCGAGGATGCCCTGGCTGTGCTGCCCCAGCGCCGGTACAGCGTCCATGCGCGGGGTAAACGCCCCGTTGCGCGCCGGCGGCAGCAGCGATGGCAGCGGGCCGGCAGGGCTTGCCACTTCACGCCAACTGTCGCGGGCCTTGAGCTGCGGGTGGTCCCACACGCCTTGCATATCGTTGACGCGGGCACTGGCGATCTGCGCATCCTCCAGGCGCTGGATCACGGCCTCGGCATCCAGTTGGGCAAAGCTGTCGACGATGATCTGGCGCAGCGCCTCGCGGTTGGCCGAGCGCTTGAAGTTGGCGCTGAAGCGCTCATCCGTCGCCAGCCCAGGCGTGAGCAGGACCTTGTCGCAGAACGCCGCCCATTCGCGCTCATTCTGCAAACCGAGCATCACCGTGCCGCCATCGCCGGTGGGAAACGGCCCGTAGGGGTAGATGGTCGAATGCGCCGCGCCGGCACGCGGCGGCGGCGGCGCACCGTCGAAGGCGTAGTACATCGGGTAGCCCATCCATTCCACCAGGCTTTCGAGCATGCTCACGTCGATGCGGCTGCCCTGCCCCGTCTTGCCGCGCAGCAGCAGCGCGGAAAGGATGCCGCTGTAGGCGTACATGCCGGCGGAGATGTCGGCGATGGAGCAACCGGCCTTGGCCATCTGCTCGTCACCCGGGCCACCGGTCACCGACAGAAAGCCGCCCTCGCTCTGGATCAGCAGGTCATAGGCTTTCTTTTTCTCGTAGGGCCCGCCTTCGCCATAGCCGGAAATGTCGCAGACGATCAGCCGTGGAAAGCGTGCATGCAGCGCCTCGAACGACAGGCCCATGCGCGCCGCCGCGCCCGGTGCAAGGTTCTGCACCAGCACATCGGCATCGGCCAGCAGGCTGTCGAGGATGGCGTCGGCTTCGTCCTGCTTGAGGTCCAGGGTGAGGCTTTCCTTGGAGCGGTTGGTCCACACGAAATGCGAGGCCAGGCCACGCACGCGCTCATCGTAGCCACGGGCGAAGTCACCGGCACCGGGGCGTTCGATCTTGATCACGCGGGCGCCGAGGTCGGCCAGTTGACGGGTGCAAAAGGGCGCGGCGATCGCGTGTTCCAGGCTGACAACGGTGATGCCGTCCAGCGGTCGTGGGTCAGTCATGACAGTTCCTCAGAGCCAGTGGGCCATGGACGCGGCGTTGCGCACATCCCAGACCTTGGCGATCAATATGTCGGCCTGGGCCGGTGTGCGGGCGCTACTGAACCGGGCGAGGCGCTGGAATTTATCCGCCAGCTCTGCACGGCTCAGGCTGTTCCCCGGGTCGCCCTTGGGCTCGTCGATGGCGCCGTGCAGGGTGCGGCCGTCAACCGTGGTGACGGTGACGCGGCCGAGCCAGCGCTGCGGGTAGGCGCCATCGACCTCGGGGTCTAGGGTCATGCTGACCCTGTCGCGAAAGGCGGCGACGGCGGGATCGGTCAACGCGTACTCATGGAACTCGGTGAGCCCGGCCTTGCCATGCACGGCGATCAACCCCAGCACGGTGCCCATGGAGAACTTGGCCTGATGCACGCTGGTCGGCACGCTTACCCGTCCCAGCACATCGATGGCGCCTTGGTGCACACGGGTTTCCACACGGGCGACATCGACGGCTTCCAGGCCTTCGCGTTGCATCAACGCCAGCAACGCATCGGCGGCCGGATGGGTATGGCGGCACGACGCGTGGAACTTGAACGAGGTCTCCAGCAGCGCCCAACGGCTGCCAAGGCCAGCCGACAACTTGCTCGGCTCGGCATCCGTGGACATGCCCGCCGCCAGGCCCTGGTCGCCTTCGAGGATATTGCGCGCACCGGTCAGGCCATCCGCCGTCAGGTACGCGGCGAGCAAACCGTCCGCGGCCGCCTTGGCCGTGTGCAGTTGCTTGGAGTCGGCGGCATCGCGCAGGAACTCCCACAGCCCGGCGGCCTGGGTGCCGGCGCTGCCGAGCAGATGGATGAACTGGTCCTGATTGAAACCCAGCAACTTGCCCACCGCCACGGCCGCCGCCAGGGTGCCCACCGTGGCCGTGGTGTGGAAGATGCGGTAGTGGGAGCGCCCCATGAATTCGCCGATGCGGATCCCCGCCTCATACCCGGCCACCGAGGCCAGCAACAAGTCACGGCCGGATTTACCGAGGTCCTGGGCGGCGGCCAAGGCAGCGGGAAACACCACGGTGGCCGGGTGCAGCACCGAGCTGTTGTGCAGGTCATCCTGTTCCACCAGGTGGGACGAGGCGCCGTTGACCAGCGCGGCGAAATACGCGCTGCTGCCGGTGCCATTGACGATCACCTGGGCCGGGCCGCTGCTCGGGCCCATCCTCTGGGCATAGCGCTCGAACAATGGGATCGGGTGCGCGCCCTGGCTGGCCAACGCGGACGCCAGCCAATCCAGGTACAGGTCTTCGGTGCGCGCCAGCACGGGTTCGGGCAACTGCTCGTAGGCCAGGTCGGCCAGGAACCGACACAGGGCTTGGGTATGGCTCATGGGCAGGCCCTCAGAAGCTGCGTGGCAGCTCGAGCAGGTGCTCGGCCACGTAGGACAGGATCAGGTTGGTGGAGATCGGCGCCACCTGGTACAGGCGCGTCTCGCGGAATTTGCGCTCCACGTCGTACTCACAGGCAAAGCCAAAGCCGCCGTGGGTCTGCAGGCAGGCATTGGCCGCTTCCCAGGACGCCTTGGCCGCCAGGTACTTGGCCATGTTCGCGCTGGCGCCGGCATTCGCGCCGCTGTCGTATTCCGCACAGGCGCGCCAGCGCATCAGGTCGGCCGCTTCGACTTCGATATGGGCTTCGGCGATCGGAAACTGCACGCCCTGGTTCTGCCCGATGGGCCGGCCGAACACCACGCGGTCGCGGGCGTAGGCGCTGGCCTTGTCGATAAACCAGCGGCCGTCGCCGATGCATTCGGCGGCGATCAGGGTGCGTTCGGCATTGAGGCCGTCGAGGATGTATTTGAAGCCCTTGCCCTCCTCGCCGATCAAGCTATCGAGGGGCAGTTCAAGGTTGTCGAAGAACAACTCATTGGTCTCGTGGTTGACCATGTTCGCGATGGGCTGCACGGTCAGGCCGTTGCCGATGGCCTCACACAGATCGACCAGGAAGATCGACATGCCTTCGGACTTTTTCTTCACCTCGGCCAACGGCGTGGTGCGCGCCAGCAGGATCATCAGGTCGGAATGCTGCACCCGCGAGATCCAGACTTTCTGGCCGTTGATCAGGTATTTGTCGCCACGCTTGATCGCGGTGGTCTTGATCTTGGTGGTGTCGGTGCCGGTGGTGGGCTCGGTGACGGCCATGGATTGCAGGCGCAATTCGCCACTGGCGAGCTTGGGCAGGTAGAAGCGTTTTTGCGCCTCGCTGCCGTGACGCAACAGGGTGAACATGTTGTACATCTGCCCATGCACGGTGCCGGAGTTACCGCCGCAGCGGTTCACCTCCTCGAGGATCACCGAGGCTTCGGCCAGGCCCAGGCCGGAGCCGCCGTACTCCTCGGGAATCATCGCCGACAGCCAGCCGGCGTCGGTCAGCGCCTTGACGAAGGCTTCGGGGAAGCCCTTTTCTTCGTCGATCCGGCGCCAGTAGGCCGCGTCGAATGCGGCGCACAAGGCGCGCACGCCGTCGCGGATGGCGTTGAGTTCTTCGTTGTCATTCGGGTTCATCTCACGGCTCTCCGCCTGTTGTTCTTGGCTTATTCGAAATGCACTTCAGCGGTTTGCGCCAGGCCATCGGTATTCCCGGCCCACAACGCTGCCACCCCGGTGTCACTGATGCGACCGCCCACTGCAAACGGCTGCGGCGCAATCAACGGGCGCACGCCGCGATAGGCAAAGCGCCGCACGCTGGCTTCGGGATGGGCGCGGCAAAACGCGCGCAGGCTCAAGGTCGCGATCAGCGGGCCATGCACCACCAGCCCGGCGTAGCCTTCGGTGCCGGTGACATAGGGGTAGTCGTAGTGAATGCGGTGACCGTTGAAGGTCACGGCGCTGTAGCGAAACAGCAGGGTCGGCGTGGGGTCGATGGTTTCCTGCCACTCGCCCTGGGCCGGGGCCTCGCCGCTGCCCGGCTTGGGCGGCGTCGGCTCGCGGTAGACGATGTCCTGTTCTTCGCGGATCGCCAGGCGACCGTCCTGGGCATAGTCATGACGCACGGTGACAAACAACAGCGAGCCGCTGCGGCCGGTCTTTTCTTCGACCTGGGTGATGGTCGACACGCGGGTTGCCGCCTCGCCGGCCCGCAGCGGGTGCAGGAACTCGATACGCCCGCCCGCCCACATGCGATTGCGGTTATCCGCCGGCGGCAGGAAGCCGCCACGGGCCGGGTGGCCGTCGCCGCCCAGGGCGCTTTCCGGCAGCGGGTCCTGGAAGAAGCACCACTGCCATAGCGGCGGCAGGTCCGCGCCCTGCTCGGGGACGGCTTCGCCAAAGGTGGCGGCAATGCGTTTGAGCAGGTTATGGCTCAGGTGGTCGTGGGCGGTTTCGCTTTGGCCGATCCAGTCAGTGGCGCTCATCGGGTACAGGTCCTCGGGCAGTGAGTGTCTGCCCCGGATCATGCAAGCGCGGGCCCGTTCTGAGAATTTGCATTTCAATAAACCAGCGTTCGGTTATGCTGAACGCCGCATTCCAACCCGTACCGTTTGTGGCGAGGGCGCTTGCTCCCGCTGGACTGCGCAGCAGGCCTGGTTTTTTGCGGCCGCTTCGCGCCCCAACGGGAGCAAGCTCCCTCGCCACAGGTCTTCGCAAGCCTGGAGTTTTGCATGCACTTCGACCTGGCCGACCTGCGCCTGTTTATCCATATCGCCGAATCCCCCAGCCTGACCCAGGGCGCCAGGCGCGCGTTCCTCTCGCCGGCCGCCGCGAGTGCGCGGATCAAGGCGCTGGAAGGCCAGCTCGACACGCGCCTGCTGTACCGCGATAGCCGTGGCGTAGAGATCACCCCGGCGGGTGAACGGCTGCTGCACCATGCGCGGTTGATCATGCGCCAGGTGGATTACCTCAAGAGTGAGTTCACCCAATACGGCGTGGATTCCGCCGGGCATATCCGCATCTTCGCCAACACCACGGCGGTCACCGAGTTCCTCCCGGAGGTGCTGGCCGGCTTCCTGTCCCAGCGCCCTGGCGTGACCGTCGACCTGCAGGAGCGCTTATCCCGCGATATCGTGCGCGGCGTGCTGGATGGCACCAGTGACATGGGCATCATCGCCGGCCCCGTGGAGGCGGCGGGTTTGCAGGTGCTGCACTTCAGCACCGACACACTGGTGCTGATGGTGCCCGTCGGCCACGCCTTGGCCGGTCAAGCCTCGGTCACCCTGGAGCAGACCCTGGCCTATCAGCATATCGGCCTGCATGAAGGCAGCACCTTGCTCAGCTTCCTGCGTGAACACGTCGAGCGGCTGGGCAAGCATTTGTCCCTGCGTATCCAGGTGTCGAGCTTCGAGGCGATTTGCCGGATGGTCGAAGCGGGCGTGGGCATCGGCATCATCCCCGAGTCCGCCGCCGTACGGCACAGCCGCACCATGCAACTGGTGGCGGTGACGCTGGATGAGCCGTGGGCGATTCGCGAGCGCAGTATTCTGGTCAGGGAGCTTGAGGCACTGCCCGGCACCATACGGGCATTGATTGCCACGTTGATGCCGGAAACGGTCAATGCAGGGTGAGGTTGTGCTGGCTGGCGTGGTCGAGGTTGATGTGGCTCAAGCGGCCTTGATCATCGAATAACAGCCAGTCCGCCCCCAGGCGCCGCGCCTGGACTTGCGCTTGTGGCCAGTGCAGGCTGACGCAGAGCCGGTCGCTGGCGCGATGAATGAAATGCCAACGGGTCTCTTCTTCCTCCACGCCATAGCGGATCAGCAGCCAGTCCTCGAACAGGAATGGCCAGACCGTTTGATCCCACTCCTCCTCCCGCAGGTTGCCGGGCAAACGATAGCCCTTGCGCGCCCCACCCTGCTTCAGGACGAGGATCGGCGGCCCTTCGCTGTCGTACTTGATCAAGTATTGCGCCGCCTGACCGGTTGCACTGGGTAGCCCGAAATCCGCTTCTATGACATCGATTCCAGGGTCGCGACTGATCAAGCGACGCTCCGGCAAACGATAATGCCAGAGCGCCAGGATCCCGCCCATTTCCAACAGCCAGAGGTATTCGTTGTGCTGATCCGTCTCGAGGGCATGCACCCGTGCCGGTAGATCGCCCACGTGCCATAACGTTTCAAACCCACGATCGACGTCCACCACCCGCAGTTCCCGGTCACGGCCGACGGTCCAGGCAGTGCCGTCAAACACCTTGGCAAATACGTCCAGCGCCAAGACACCAAGGTCCGTGGCCGTGCGGCTTACCAGGTCCAGCTTGCTGATACGCCACAGCCGGTCTCGACGCGTCAGCGCCAAGGCCACTTGGCGGCTGCGGCCGATGACAATCTGCTGCGCCGGCACCGCAAAATGAAACAGCGTCTTGCCCTGCGCATCCACCACCATCGCGCCGGCCTCGCCCAGCCCCAACAGGTAACGCTCATCGTGCAGGGGCACGGCATCCAGGATCGGCCGATTGCCCGCCGCCGGTGCGGACCACTCCAGCGTGCTGCCCACGCGGTCCAGCGACACAACGGCTGGACGTTTCAGCGCCTGGCCCGGCAGGTCCGCCTGAAGCAATTTATCCCGACTCATTTTGACCAGCGCCTGCAACTGATTGAAGTTCAGACGCCCGTGCCCACTGAGCTGGTCGGCAAGAATCGCGTGCACGGTAGCGCCTGCCAGCCAGGCCAGGGCCGAGGATTGGGCTTTATGTTCCAGCAATGCCTCGGCCAGGGCGGCGCGCTCGCTGCCGCGCGCGGGGTCGTCACGCACGTCTTCGACCCATTCGCCGTACGCCTCCAGGGTGTCCGGCAGCAGTATGGCGCGCTTGACCAACGCGCCAATGGCCAGGCGCCCACCGGCCGCTTCGGCATTGAGCAGCCATTGCGCGGCGCGTGGGCGTTCAGCCGGCAGACTCCAGATCACATCGACCGCTTGCAGCCACAATCCCTTGGCGATCAACGCTTCGGCCCACTCCAGGCGCAGGCGGTCGGCGGTTTCCGGTGATTTGGCCTGGAGCATCAACACCGCATCGCCGAAGGCATCGTCACGGCGCGCCACCAGCAAGGCGCGCTGCCAGTTCTCGGCCAGGCACAACAGGCGTACGATCACCCCAGGTGGCATATCCCAGGCCAGGGCGAGGTCGGCGGCTTGTTGATAGCGCGCGTGTTTTTCCAGGTAATCGAGGGCCTGCTGACGCTCCTTGAGCAACTCGGCGAGGATAAACACCGCTTCTTCAATGCGCCCGGCGCGGTCCAGGCGCTCATAGGTCTGGCGGTAGACCTGGCGCAGGTGCTCGGTCATCCCCTCTTCGAAGAACATCGAACGGCTTGCCCCGTTCTGCCGGTCCAGGGCCAGGTCCTGGCGGCGTTGGGGCGTTCCAAAGCTCTGCTCGTCACCGGACTGCTCACCATTCAAGGGAATGGCATGGCGCAAGGCTTCTTCGAAATTGCCGTCCTCGAACATCTCAAGCATCCGCCGCACATAAGCAGCCTGACGCTTGCCATACAACGTGGACAAACGCGAATGCAGGGTCAGGCGGGTCAGCCAGCGGCGCCATGCGGCGGGTTTGTGCTGGCGCGGTTCGCTGCGCGCAGCGATGCCTGGGGCGACCGGTGCTGTTGGCGTGCCGGCGACTGGCGTGCGCCCACGCCGCAGCGCTCGGTTCAGGCCCCATAAAAAGCCGGTCAAGAACAGCCCACCGACCAACGTCAAGCCGACCACCGCAAAAACCTGGTCGCTGCTCAGCGTCGGCATGGGTGTCAAGGGCGCGTGCTGACCCTGGTTGGCCATCCACAGCACAGCAGTCACCAGCGCAAAGGTCGCGCCAAGCTTGAGTGCCGGGAACGCGGCAGGCTCGCGTGAGCCCCACTCGCTGTTGCCAGGCGCGGTCGCTTTGGCCGGCGGGCTCTTCGGCGCATGGCGCTGACGTTCGATCAGCGCCTGCATCACCCCTTCCCGCTCCGGGCTGACGGGTCCCAGTGCCCCGCCGAGAATCTCACGCACATCGGTGACCCGCAGCGGCGGCACCGGTTCCAGTACCGGTGCATGGCAGTCGAAGGTATCCAACAGTGTGCAGGCGCTGATATCCAGCCACTGCCCAGGCGCCAGCAACTGCGCATCGCGCAACTGCAAGGCCTGCACCTGGCTGCCACGCACCAGCCACAGGTCGGCAGCCGGCAAGGCCCGCAGCTCCTGCGGGTCGAGCAACGCGGAGGACAAACCACGGCCCTGGCGCACCAGCGGCCAACCGACCAGGGTTTCGCACAACACCGATTCAGGCCGCGCGAACTGCAACACATCGCCGTCGGCAAAGCGGTAGGCACGGGCGCCGGGCTGCCAGTATTCGAGGATCAAGCCGGCGCGCTCGTGCAAATCCAAGCGGTCGCTGGAAAACCACAGCCCATCAATGTGTTGATGCCCCGTCAGCAGCGGGCGCCTGATCAGCATTCCGTCCTGTTCAAGCATGCTCACGCTCATGAGTTAACAACGCGACCTGGTTACACAGCACTTGCAGGCGCATGGCACGCTCGGGCACCGAATACACCAACAGTTCACGGGCGCTGGTGATAACGGCGACCAGGCCACTCATCGGGCAGAACGTTGCCCGCGCAATCGCTGCCGAGGTGGTGAACAGCACACGCTGCTGCCCTTCGATATACAAACCGACGGTGTACTGGTTCGGGCCCAGCAGTACCAGCGCGTGCAGTTCCTGGGGGCCAACCTCATGGTGCAGGCCGATGGCCTTCCAGCCGGGGGCCAGGTCGATCTGGGCTTTTTTCGAGGGGAAGCTGTCGTGGGTGACCACGCGCCAACGTTGGCTGCCAAGATTATCGGTCAGCAGTGCACAGCCGCCAAAGTACTGCCGCCAATAGGCGGTGCCTGCAAACAGTACCTGGCTCACGCCATTGGCCGTACCCACCGCGTAACCACCGGACCTCAGCCCATCGCCCGTAGCCGCATACACGACGACTTGCCCGCCTTCACTGCGGGCGTAGGCCAGGGTCAAGGTGTCGACCTGGGCCAGGCCGATGACATTGTCGGTGATGTCGCAGCCCTCACGCGCCGGGGCGCGGAGCACCGCGCCTTGCCAGCAGGCGAGCCGGCCCTTGCTGTCCAGCAGGTAGAGCCGTTCGCTTTTCTGACTGCGCAACCACACCGAGGGCAGGAACGTCGCGGTGCCTGGAGGAAGGTGCAGTCGTTCGGCGGGCGGTTTGTCGATCGGGGCAATGCCCGGTATGTTCCAGAAGCTCAAGGTGTTGTCACTGCTGAGCACCGCGCCCAGGCTGCGGTAGTGAAAGCTCATGCTCAACGCGCGTTGGTGGCTTGACCACAGGCGCCGACGCACCTCGAGGGATTTTTTCTGGTTCCTCGACGGCAGCTTGATCACCACCATTCCGGTTTCGTCCAGCATGCGCAGGGCGACATGGCTGCCGGAGCCTGAGATCACCGGCGGCAAGGTCAGGACCACGCGCGGCACCACACCAGTCTTGCTGGCGGGCGGTGCCTTGACCTCGTGATCGAACTGCCCTTTGAGCAATTGCACCGCGTGCTGCGCTTGCGGCATCGGCAGCAACACCCGTCGCGTCTGGCTTGCCTGCAGCTCAAACGACAGGCTACGCCCATCCAGGCTGCGCTTGACCTGGACCCGGTGGCTGCAATGCCTGGCGTCGGCGACCGGCAAGCGTTGCCCGACCATCCAGCATTCACCCACAGGACGATCCTGCGCGGCCATCCAGTCGCGCCAGGCATACCAATGGCTGTCGCTCACCCCTTCATAGGTGCGGGCGTTAAGCAGACGTTTGATCTGTGCAGGCGAATCCAGTTCATGCAACACCGGCGGACCTTGCAGCAGCCCCCAACGCAGCTCGGCGCCCGCCTCTTCGGCACGCCGCGCCAACAGCATCAGCAATGCGATATGCACCAGGCGTGCGGCCCCCAACTGCAAGGGACCGGCGTCGAACAGCACCACTATCAGGCGGTTGGCCTCACGGGCACGGTACTGGGGCGCGAGGAACATATGCTCGCCCCCGACCGCACGGCGAAGAAACTCATCGGGTACCTCCTCTGCCAGCAACCATTCACTGGAGAGCAGACGCTCATAGGGGCCACGGCGTTGCAGGTCGCCCAGGCCATCAGGCTCCGGCACACCGCCTTGTTGCCTGCCCCGCAGTGGGCCGAGCAGCGGGTTGAGACGGCCCAGCAGATCGGCGAACACCGGCAGGTGCTGGGGCGCAAACCATTCCAGCCACTGCCGCCAGGGTTGCAGGGCATCAGGCAGTTGCATCGGGCATCCCCCAGTGAGCAGCGATTCGCCGCAAATGATCGGGGCTGACGGGCAGCAAGCGATCCAGCGGCACCACGGCCTGCGGTTCACGCCACAGCAATAACGGCGAACGTTTGAAGCGTGCCGCCAGGGCCTGGCCCAGCACATCTACCGCAGCTGTCGGCTCCCAACTGGTGGGCAACCACAGCCCTGGCGCGACATCTCCCGGTGCGGCGTAGGCCACCCCGTCGACCCAGGGCAGGTCAACACCGGCGCCGGTAACCACCAGCACTTCACCGCTGGCCGTGGCTTGCAGTCGCGCAGCCTGTTCGTCCGGCAGCTGTAACAAGCGCGCGTGCAGAAGCCGAGCAGCGTCACCCCAGGCGACAGCGGCCTGCGGCTCGGTCGGCACCTGCCGTGGGCGCCAGGTCCATCGCTGCAACGCTGCACTCATGGCGTGGGCGTCAGCAGTCGCGCCAATTGCCCGCGTACCTGTCGCAACGGCTCAGGCAGGGTCTGGCTGTTGAAGTTGGCGTCAATCTCGCGCAGCAGGCCTTCCAGCGCCGGGCTCGCCGGTGGTTCGGTGCGTGCCAGGTAATCTTCGGCGGTTTCCAACAGGCGATTGAGTCGTGACATCGGCTGCAAGGTGGCTTCCTCCACCGCACTGAACAAATGACGGTTGCTGGAGGCGGCAAACAGGTCGCGCAGCACTTCACGACCGTGCTGCTGGGTTTCCTGGGTCGGCAGCACGTACAGCAGCGGCCACAGGTCGGCATCGCTGGCTTCCAGGCGCCCGCCCAGCAAGGCAGCCGCTGCGATCAGCCGTTGAGACTTGACGATGCGCCGGTCCGATAACTGAATGCCGGCTTCACGCAGGCGGCGGATAGCCTGGGCCAGTAACGGACGTACGGTGTTTAGATCGACGCTTTTCAGCGCATGGCCAAGGGTGTCCAACTGGGTCAAACCGAGCAACTGCTGCACCGGCCGCTGTTCCGACTGCCAGCCACCCGCGAGCATGGCCTCCAACTGGTTATCCGGCACCGACTCGACAAACAGGTGCAACAGGAAACGATCGCCGAACGCCGCCAGCGCTTCGTCGTCCGGCAGGCCGTTGGCAGCACCGACACACACGCGCAGCGGGCATTGGATCTGGGTGTGTCCACGGCGAAAGCGGCGTTCGTTAAGCACGCCCAGCAGGGTGTTGAGGATGGCGGTCGAACCGAGGAAGACCTCATCGAGAAAGACGATATCGGCTTCCGGCAGCATGCCGCTGACGTCGGTTTCGACGGTGCCTTCGCGCAGTTTCTTCAAGTCCACCGCACCAAACAATTCCGAGGGTTCGGTAAAGCGCCCCAGCAGGTACTCGAAATAACGCCCGCCCATGGACTGCGCCACACGCCGCACCACGGCACTCTTGGCGGTGCCAGGTGGCCCGATGACCAGGATGTGTTCCTGGGCCACGGCGGCCAATACAATCAGCTCGGCCAGTTGCTCGCGTCCGACCAGGCCTTCGGTGGCCGCACGCACGGCATGGCGAATTTGCGCGGCAGCGCTGTGCAACTGAGCAATCATGGGTGTCTTCCCTGAAACCAAAGCAAGGAATCTTGCCTGAGGCTAAGGTATTAGCAAAGCGTTGTTACATAAACCCAAGAGGAGTCAGCCCCGATGCAGCTTGAGGGATCCTGCCACTGCGGCGCCGTGACGTTCAGCCTCACCAGCGCCCACCCGTACCCTTACCAGCGTTGCTATTGCTCGATCTGCCGCAAGACCCAAGGCGGCGGTGGTTATGCGATCAACCTGGCCGGGGATGCCAACAGCTTGCAAGTGCGCGGACGCAAACAGATTTCGATCTACCACGCCCGGCTCAAACCCGAGGGCGCCAGCCGTGCCCATGCGAGTAGCGCCGAGCGGCATTTCTGTTCGCAGTGCGGCACTGCGCTATGGCTGTTCAGCCCGGAGTGGCCGGAGCTGATCCACCCGTTTGCCTCGGCCATCGACACGCCGTTGCCGGTGCCGCCGGCGCATACGCACCTGATGCTGGGTTCAAAGGCGCCGTGGGTCGAGGTCAGCGTGCGCAAGGGCGACCTGCAGTTTGAGGAATACCCCGAAGAATCCATCGCGCAGTGGCATGAACGCCATGGGCTCAGCCGTTAACAGTCTTTGACAGTTTCCCGACAAAGCTCGCAAAGATTGTTGGACGGCCCTTCCCTAGCATTCGAGCATCCAAACAGCCATTCGGGTGCTCCTCATGTTTCGCAGATTGCGCGGTATTCCGCTGCTGGGTTGCCTGCTGGGCAGCCTCGGTTGCCATGGGCAGCCGCCGGCACCGCCGCCCATTCAGAAGGGTGACTACGGCGCCATCATCCGCTACCTGCAAGCGCGCATTCCCCGGGCGATCGCCCAAGAGCATATCGCCGGCCTGTCGATTGCCCTGGTCAATGGCCAGGAGCTGATCTGGGCCCAGGGCTTCGGCCTGGCCGACAAGGCCCGGGGCGTGCCGGTCACGCCCAACACCGCGTTCCGTGCCGGTGGCATTTCCAAGCTGCTCACCGCCACGGCCGCGCTGCAATGTGTGGAACAACAGCGGCTGGCGCTGGATGCGCCGATCCAGCAGACCTTGCGCGAGTTTTATGTGCGCTCGCGCTTTCATGACGACCAGGCCGCTGCCGACCGCGCTGTCACCCTGCGGCGTTTACTCAGCCACCAGTCCGGCCTGCCCAGCGAACACTTGCGTGACCTGCGCAGCACCTACGCCATGGGGCAGATGCCGATGCGCGTGTCGGGGGTTTGGCTGAGCAGCCCGCCAGGCTCGCAGGTGGCGTATTCCAACCTCGGTTATGCCCTGGTGGGCGCGGCCATCGAGCGCAGCAGCGGCAAAAGCTTTGAAGCCCAGTTGCAAAACAGCCTGCTCAAGCCGCTGGAAATGAACCAGTCGAGTTTTGTCGGCACCGCCAGCCAGCAGGCGTTCCGCGCCCTGGGCTACACGGACGGCGTTGCCAGTACCGATGCCCCGGTGCGCGACCTCGCCGCCAGCGGCCTGTGGGCCAGCCCGAAAGACCTCGCGCATTACGTGCACATGCTCTTCGCCCAAGGCGTCTACAAAGGCAACCGCGTGCTGGGCAGCGCTTCGATTGACGCGATGTTCACCCAGCAGAACACCGGCAATGCGCTGGACTTCGATTGCCAGATGGGCCTGGGCTGGTTCCTCGCCCCATGCGGTGACGAACCCGTCGGCCCCGGTATACGCACTTACCAGCACAGCGGTGGTGGCGACGATTTTGCCGCGCAGTTGAGCCTGCTGCCCGACCAGCAACTGGCCGTGATCATCATGGCCAATGACAGCAACGCCGAAGACCTGGTGGCCGGCCTGGCCACCGACACCCTGCGCCTGCTGCTCCAGGCGCAAACCGGCCACGCGGTCTGCGCCGACGACTGCCAGGCGCCCAGCAACGGCCTGAAACTGCGCCACGTACCGGCCGCCATTGACCGCAAGCGCCTGGCCGGCTTCTACGCCACCGCCTGGGGCGTGTTCCGGATCAAGGATGACGATCAGCGGCTGTCGGGCGAGTTGGCCGGCTACACCTTCGAATTATTGCGCGACGACGATGGCTGGTTGCGCGCGCAGAAGAAAGTGCTCGGCTTCTGGTTCAAGGACCTCGGCGAACTGGGCCGCGTGCAACTGGACGTGATCAGCGTGCAAGGCCGCCAGATGCTCACCGCCCGCAGCCACGGCCAGCGCGTGGCTATCGGTGAGCGCATCGAACCGCCGCCCTTGCCCTCGGCCTGGGCCGACACCATCGGCACCTATCAAGTGCTCAACACCCATGAGCCCGACGCGCCCCTGAGCGGCATCAGCGTGCGCCTGGAAGACGGCTTCCTGGTGATTAGCGGCCAACTGCACGACGAACCGCTGACCGACTACATCCTGCTGCCGATCGACAACGCCCATGCCGTCCTCGCCGGTAACGGCTACGGCCTGGGCGATACGGTGAGCCGCCAGATCAACGGTCTCAGCGCTTCGGGCTACGCCTTCAAACGCACTCGAGCCCCTTATAAACCCTTGGCCTTCTAACCCCCCTATGTGTTCAAAAACCCTGCATCTGTCGCTCTCCTCACTGTGCCTGCTGGATGTGTAATACCTGGCAGATGACGCGGGCAAGAGCCCGATGGTGGGGCGTCGTTAGCAGGCGTCGGTGATGGGGCTGGAATACACCTTTTGACAGGGTAAGCCAGTCAAAAAATGTGGGAGGGGGCTTGCCCCCTCCCACATTTGATCTCCACAGCATTCAAAATGTATTACTCGGCATACGCCCACGTCATGCGAAACGACGCCCCGCCCCACTCCGAATCCATCACGTGCACGTGCCCGCCATGCCACTGCGACACCCGTTGCACCAGCGCCAGGCCGAGGCCGAAGCCGCCGGTGCGGCGGTCGCGACTGGCATCCAGGCGCATGAAGGGCTGGAAGATCCTGGCCCGGCCTTCCTCGGGCACGCCGGGGCCGTCGTCACACACACGCACTTCGTAGCCCTCGCCGAACTTCACCAGCGACACCTCGACCCGGCGCTCGGCATAACGGATGGCATTGCGCAGCAGGTTGATCACGGCGCGGGCCATGAAGCGCGGTTCGATCTGGATAACGTCGACCTCGCAGGTGCGCAGCGACAACTGGATGCCGGCCGCCTCCGCTTCCAGCGCGACGCTGCCGATCACGCTGTCGAGCCAGCTGTGGGCCTCGATGCGCTCGCGGGTGACCTGGGTGGCGCCGCGCTCCAGGCTGGCGTAGGTGAGCAGTTCGGACACCATCTCCTCCAGCTCGCCGAGGTCGGCGTACATATCGGCGATCAATTCGCCCCGCTGGTGCGGGTCGGCCTGTTGCTTGAGCTGGTCGAGTTCGAACGATAACCGTGCAATCGGTGTACGCAGCTCGTGGGACACCGCATTGGTGAGTTCGCGCTGGTTGGCGATCAGGCTTTCGATGCGCTCGGCCATCTGGTTGAAGTGCCCGGCCAGCGCACGCACGGTGGAGCTGCGCGGCAGCAGGATGCGTGAGCCGAGGTCGTTGTCGCCGAAGCGCTGCGCGGCCAGGCGGATATGTTCCAGGTCGCGCCAGTGCGGGCGCACCCAGAAATACAGGACGATGGCCAGGCACAGCCCGAGAAAACCGTAGGCCCACAGGTATAACCACTTGGGCTCTTCCGGCAGTTTGATTTCCAGCAGTTGCGTGCCACCGTCGATGCCCGTGAGAAACTCCATGAAGTCGCCGCGCACCACCAGCAAGCCCTGCTCCAGAAGCTTCTGTTCGCGCTCGGTGAGGGCCTGGGCATCCTTTTGCACCAGCTTCAGGCGCAGTCCGTAGTGGGACTGCAACTCGGCCAGCCGTGCAGCGCGCTGTTCCACGGGCAACGGCCGCAGTTGCTCCACCAAGCCGTATGCCGGGCCACGCATGGCTTCGCGGTTATAGGTCTCGTTGGCTTCGGGGAGCAGTTCGTCGAAGGTGTAGTTGACCAGCCAGATCGCCCCCGCCAGGCCGATCGCCAGAATCACATACAGGCGCAGAAACAGGCGCAGCATCTAGACCTCCCACGCAAACGGATTGAACAGATAACCCTTGCCCCAGATGGTCTTGATGCACACCGGCTCACGGGGGTTGTCGTTGAGCTTGCCGCGCAATTTGCTGATGTACACGTCGACGCTGCGGTTAAGGCCGTCGAAGGCAATGCCGCGCATGCGGTTGAGGATGTCGTCGCGGGAAAGAATCTTGCCCGCGCTGCTGGCCAGCAACCACAGCAGTTCGAACTCCATGGTGGTGAGGTCGATCTGCTCGTCCCCCAGGCTGACCACCCGGCAACTGCGGTCAATCGCCAACCGGCCGAACGCGAGGGCGCCGCGCACCGTCGGCTCGGGCGCCTGGCGACGTTGCAGGGCGCGCAGGCGTGCAAGCAGTACCGGCGGCTTGATCGGCTTGATCACATAGTCGTCGGCACCCGACTCCAGGCCGAGGATGTGGTCCAGGTCGTCTTCCTTGGCAGTGAGGATCACAATGGGGGTGTCGGACACCGTGCGGATCTCGCGGCACACATGCAGGCCACTCTGGCCCGGCAGCATCAGGTCGAGCACGACAATCTTGGGTTTGAAGTCGAGGAACGCCGCCAGGGCTTCATCGCCACGGTGCACCACGCGGACCTCAAAGCCATGCTGTGACAGAAAATGCGCGATCAGCCCTGCCAGCTTCTCGTCGTCCTCAACGAGCAGGACCTTGCCCAGACCCAGGTTTTCCATAAGTTCTCAGTGTGCAAAGGCGGATTGAAGAGCGGGCATTATAGGTGGCAAGCTGGGCAACTAAAGCAACTGGCCAGTTGGTGCCGACGAAGCTTCATGCTTTTAAGAGTTTTTAACAAATAGCCTGCACTTTTTAACGCCATCCACAGGGAGTTGTATGCGCAAGGATTACCTGGCGTTCTTCGTTTCGCTGTTCCTGTCGCGGCTGGCGGACCAGATCCTGTTGTTTATCGTGCCGCTGATCGTGTTCCAGACCACCCACAGCGTGTCCTGGGCCGGGCTGGCCTTCTTTGTCGAGTCACTGCCGCGCTATCTCGCGTTTCCGGTGTGCGGGGCGTTGTGCGACAAGTATTCGCCGGTGCGCATCCTGCATATCAGCCAGGTTTACCGGGCACTGGCCTGTGTGGTGGCGGTGGCGTTGTATGGGATGTTCGACGGTATCTACTGGCTGGTGCTGCTGTCGGCGTTGTGCGGCGTGCTGACGACCCAGGGCATCATGGCCCGCGAAGTACTGATGCCCCATGTCTTCCAGCAGTACAGCTATGCCAAGACCCTCTCCTACTCGCAGATCGCCGACCAGAGCGGCCTGGTGCTGGGGCCGCTGGTGGCCGCGCTGATGCTGGCGGTGTGGGCCTGGCACTGGGTGGTGCTGGGGATTGCCGGGCTGTTTGTGCTGGCGGACCTGGCGATGCTGGCCTGGCAGCGTAAAACCACGGCAAGCCTGGACACCCATCGGCAGCACCGGGATATCTGGCTGCAGCCGCTGCGCATCGCCTTCGGGCATATCCGTCACCTGGCGGAACTGAAGCGGATCATTACCCTGGCGGTCGGTGTGAACCTGATCATCGGGGTGACGCTGGCCACCTCCGCCGCCATGGTCACCGGGCTGTACGCCGCCGACAAGGACACCTATGCCCTGCTGCAGGCGGCCGGCGCGGGGGTGACCATTGCGATTCTGTTTTACCTGGCACGCTCCACCCTGCCCCTGAAAGTGCTGGGCGGACTGTCTTACTCGATGATCGGCGCCGGCGCGTTGATCATGGCGCTCAGTCCCAACCTGTGGGCATACACCCTGGGCTTCCTGCTGGTCACCGGCTTCGACAAGATGTTCAACGTTTACCTGCGCAGCACCCGCCAGCGGGTCATTCCGGTGCAGGACTTCGGCAAGACCGTGGGCGTGATCACCTTGCTCAACAACCTGCCCCAGCCGCTGGCCGGCCTGGTGATTGCACTGCTGGCGGCGCCCTTGGGCACGCAAGCGGTGATCCTGCTGCTGACCGGGATCACCGCCTTGATCGGCGTGGCCGTGGCCTCAGGCTGGCACGCCACTGTGAAAGCGGAACTCGATATCGGGTGATTCGATCAGCTCCTGCTCGGCCGCCCTCACCCGCTCGATCACCTGGGCGATGTCCTTGGCGTCGCCGTACTGGTAGGCCAGCTTCAGGTAACCCTGGAAGTGCCGCGCCTCGCTTTTCAGCAGGCCGAAGTAGAACTTGCCGAGTTCTTCGTCCAAATGCGGCACCAGGGCTTCGAAACGCTCGCAACTGCGGGCTTCGATAAAGGCGCCGACCACCAGGGTATCCACCAGCTTGACCGGTTCGTGGCTGCGCACCACCTTGCGCAAACCGGAGGCATAGCGCCCGGCGTGCAGTTGGCGCAACTCGACCTTGCGCTTCTTGATCAGGCGCATGACCTGCTCATGGTGCACCAGCTCTTCCCGGGCCAGCCGCGACATCATATTGATCAGGTCAACGTGGGCGTGGTACTTGGCGATCAGGCTCAGGGCGGTGCTGGCCGCTTTGAATTCGCAGTTCTTGTGGTCGATCAACAGGGTGTCCTGATCGGCCAATGCGGCCTGCACCCAGGCGTCGGGGGTTCGGCAACCGAGGAATTCGTGGATTTCGGGCAGGTTCATCGGGCTCACGGGCAAAGGATCACAAAAGGCCGCCGATTATACCCACCGCACCGCAGACCACCAGCCACCGGCCTTGATGTGCATCAACATGACGTCTGGCGGGCAGCAACTATAGTTGTTCCACGCCCACCCTTTTGGAGATCCGATCATGCAAGCCATTCGCAGCATCCTGGTGGTCATCGAGCCCGCGCACTCGGAAAGCCTGGCCCTCAAGCGCGCCAAGCTGATCGCCGGGGTCACCGGCGCGCACCTGCACTTGCTGGTCTGCGACAAGAAACACGAGCATTCGGCGCTGTTGAGCCTGCTCAAGGCCGGTTTGCAGGAGGACGGTTACAGCGTGACCACCGAACAGGCGTGGAATGAAAGCCTGCATGACACCATTATCGACGTGCAGCAGGCCGAAGGCTGTGGGTTGGTGATCAAGCAGCACTTTCCCGACAGCCCGCTCAAAAAGGCGCTGCTGACGCCGGCGGACTGGAAGCTGTTGCGCTTGTGCCCGACGCCAGTGTTGCTGGTCAAGACGTCCACGCCTTGGGCGGGCGGGGTGATTCTGGCGGCGATCGATGTGGGCAACAACGACGGGGAACACCGCGAGCTGCATCACGCGATCATCGACCATGGCTTCGACATCGCCAGCCTGGCCAAGGCGCAGTTGCATGTGATCAGCGCCCATCCGTCGCCGATGTTGTCGGCGGCGGACCCGACGTTCCAGCTCAAGGAAACCATCGAGGCGCGTTATCGCGAGCAGTGCAAGGCGTTCCAGGCGGAATTCGATGTGGATGACGCGCACCTGCATGTCGAGGAGGGCCCGGCGGATGTATTGATCCCCCACCTGGCCCACACATTGAAAGCGGCCGTGACCATCATCGGCACCGTGGGGCGCACCGGCATTTCCGGGGCGTTGATCGGTAATACGGCGGAGGTGATCCTGGATGCGGTGGACAGTGATGTACTGGTGCTCAAGCCGCAGACGTTGATGGATCACCTGGAAGAACTGGCGACCAAGGCCTGACGCCGATCCCCCTCCCACAGTTGGATGTGTGTCGTCAGTCAGCGAGCGCGTCTCTCAGGAACCCCGGGGCGATATAGCGCTGGTAATGCGCCTCGGACAGGATAAAGAACTCACGGTCGATGGCATCGCGCAGTTCCGGCAAGGCCCAGTCGCGAAACTCCGGCAACAGCACCATGCCGTACGCCTCCAGGTTATTGATCACCCGCGCGCCGCGGGCAATCAGCTGGTACGCCCAGCAGTACTCGGACTGGTGCGGCACGAAACGGATCTTGCGTTGCTCCAGTTGGCCGCGCAGGGTCTTGGGGTCGAAAATCTCGAGCTTGCCGGCCATCACCTGCACCAACAGTTGCTCCAGCCGCAGCCAGACCGCACGTTTTTCTTCCTCGTTATAGCCATTCCACTGGATCACTTCGTGGTGGAAACGCTTGCAGCCACGGCACACGAGATCGCCGTAGACCGTGGAGCACAGGCCGACGCAGGGGGTCTTGATGGTTTGGTTGGACATGGGCAACGACACGCAAATCAGCGAAACAGTGCGCCATGTTAGCCCTTTGTCTAAGGTTGATCACCCAGCAAACTTGGTGATGCAACTTACCTTTCGAAATTTTTTGCCGTAGAATCATCCGGCCTTGTAAGGCGCCAATAATCCGCTGGAAGCTGTTTTCAAAGCGTCACGAGCACAGTCGTTCCTTCAGAACGGTGTTGGCGATGGTTATTACCCGGTAGGTAATGATCAGCGCCAACCCTCATCAGCTCCGTTCTGCAGGCGTAAAACTTTGAAAGCAGCTTCTGTAAGGAATGCCGGCAGCGCTGGCTTTGCGGCCCAAAAAGCCCCCGAGCGCATGCGTGCCGTTCATTTCTGGATGAGCGTCCCGTGGGACCACTGATGAGGGTAATAACTGTGCTTGAAGCCTACCGCAAACATATCGAAGAGCGTGCAGCACTGGGTATCGTTCCCCAGCCGCTTAATGCCGAACAAACCGCAGGCCTGGTTGAGCTGCTGAAGAATCCTCCGGCTGGCGAAGAAGAATTCCTCGTTGACCTGATCACCAATCGCATTCCACCGGGCGTTGACGAAGCTGCCTACGTCAAGGCCGGTTTCCTGTCTGCCCTGGCCAAGGGCGAAGCCACTTCCCCCCTGATCGACAAGAAACGCGCGGTTGAACTGCTCGGCACCATGCAGGGCGGCTACAACATCGTGACGTTGGTCGAGCTGCTGGACGACGCCGAGCTGGCGCCTGTCGCGGCTGCCCAACTCAAGCACACCCTGCTGATGTTCGATGCGTTCCACGACGTCGCCGAAAAAGCCCGCAACGGCAACGCGCACGCCAAAGCCGTGATCCAGTCCTGGGCTGACGGCGAGTGGTTCCGCAACCGTCCGACCCTGGCCGACAAGATCAGCCTGCGCGTGTTCAAGGTCACCGGCGAAACCAACACCGACGACCTGTCCCCTGCCCCGGACGCCTGGTCCCGCCCTGACATCCCGCTGCACGCCCTGGCCATGCTGAAAATGGCACGTGAAGGCATCGTGCCGGACGAGCAAGGCAAGACCGGCCCGATGAAGCAGATCGAAGAAATGCGCGGCCAAGGCTTCCCGATCGCCTACGTCGGTGACGTGGTCGGTACCGGCTCTTCGCGTAAATCCGCGACCAACTCGGTGCTGTGGTTCTTCGGCGACGACGTTCCCTACGTGCCGAACAAGCGCGCCGGCGGCTTCTGCTTCGGCAGCAAGATCGCTCCCATCTTCTACAACACCATGGAAGATGCCGGCGCACTGCCGATCGAATTCGACGTGACCAACATGAACATGGGCGACGTGATCGACCTGTACCCTCATGCTGGCAAAGTCTGCAAACACGGCACCGACGAAGTCCTGACCACCTTCGAAATGAAGACCCCGGTCCTGCTCGACGAAGTTCGCGCCGGCGGCCGTATCCCGCTGATCATCGGCCGTGGCCTGACCGACAAGGCGCGCGCCGAGCTGGGCCTGGGCCCTACCGACCTGTTCAAGCTGCCTGAAGCACCGGTCGACACTGGCAAGGGTTTCACCCTGGCCCAGAAGATGGTCGGCAAGGCGTGTGGCCTGCCGGAAGGCAAAGGCGTTCGTCCAGGTACCTACTGCGAACCGAAGATGACCACCGTGGGTTCCCAGGACACCACCGGTCCGATGACCCGTGACGAACTGAAAGACCTGGCGTGCCTGGGCTTCTCGACCGACCTGGTGATGCAGTCCTTCTGCCACACCGCGGCCTATCCGAAGCCGATCGACGTGACCACCCACCACACCCTGCCTGACTTCATCATGACCCGTGGCGGTGTATCCCTGCGTCCAGGCGACGGCATCATCCACAGCTGGCTGAACCGCATGCTGCTGCCGGATACCGTCGGTACCGGTGGTGACTCCCACACCCGTTTCCCGATGGGCATCTCGTTCCCGGCGGGTTCCGGTCTGGTCGCCTTCGCCGCCGCCACCGGCGTGATGCCGCTGGACATGCCGGAATCGATCCTGGTGCGCTTCAAAGGCAAGATGAAACCTGGCATCACCCTGCGTGACCTGGTTCATGCCATTCCTTACTACGCGATCCAGGCTGGCCTGCTGACCGTAGAGAAGAAAGGCAAGAAAAACGCCTTCTCCGGCCGCATCCTGGAAATCGAAGGCCTGAACGACCTGACGCTGGAGCAGGCTTTCGAGCTCTCCGACGCCTCGGCCGAACGTTCGGCTGCCGGTTGCACCATCAAGCTGTCGAAAGAATCCGTCACCGAGTACCTGAACTCCAACATCACCCTGCTGCGCTGGATGATCGGCGAAGGCTACGGCGATGCCCGTACCCTGGAACGTCGCGCCCAAGCGATGGAAGCCTGGGTCGCCAACCCGGAACTGATGGAAGCCGATGCCGACGCGGAATACGCCGAAGTCATCGAGATCGACCTGGCCGAAATCAACGAGCCGATCCTCTGCGCACCGAACGACCCGGACGATGCCCGTCTGTTGTCCAGTGTTGCCGGCGAGAAGATCGACGAAGTGTTCATCGGTTCGTGCATGACCAACATCGGTCACTTCCGTGCTGCCGGTAAGTTGCTGGAGCAGGTCAAGGGTCAGTTGCCAACTCGTCTGTGGCTGTCGCCGCCGACCAAGATGGACGCTCACCAGTTGACCGAAGAAGGCTACTACGGCATCTACGGCAAGGCTGGCGCGCGCATGGAAATGCCGGGCTGCTCGCTGTGCATGGGTAACCAGGCACGTGTAGAGCCGAACTCGACCGTGGTATCGACGTCGACCCGTAACTTCCCGAACCGCCTGGGTGACGGCGCGAACGTCTACCTGGCTTCGGCTGAGCTGGCGGCAGTCGCGTCCACCCTGGGTCGCCTGCCGACCGTCGAAGAGTACATGGGCTACGCAGCGAAACTGGACACCATGGCCAGTGACGTCTACCGCTACCTGAACTTCGACCAGATCGCCGAGTTCCGCAAAATCGCAGCAAGCGCCAACATCCCGGTGATCCAGGCTTAACGGTGTGTTGATGTGAAGGACGCCGCGTATCGCAAGGTACGCGGCGTTTTTTTATGCCTGGAATACCAACACATTCAGTTGATCCCTTTGCTAATGACCCACCGCTATCGGGGGCAAGCCCCCTCCCACAGTTTTGACCGCGCCAGGCGACCTTATACCTTCAGCTGCGCCACCGTCTGATCCTGAGCCTGAGAATGAGCCGACTGATGTACATCGCTCCAAATGTGGGAGGGGCTTGCCCCCGATGAGGGAGTGTCAGTTGATGCATCTGCCACTGACCCACCGCCATCGGGAGCAAGCCCCCTCCCACAGTTTCGACCGCGCCAGGCGACCTTATACCTTCAGCTGCACCACCGTCTGATCCTGAGCCTGAGAATGAGCCGACTGATGTACATCGCTCCAAATGTGGGAGGGGCTTGCCCCGATGAGGGAGTGTCAGTTGACGCATCTGCCACTGACCCACCGCTATCTGGAGCAAGCCTCACGCGTCACGCTTTACCCACCTCAAGCGCCAGCTGCACCGCGCCATCGACGCTCAAGCCACTGAGCAGCACATGGGGCGCGAGCGCTTCGGGCAGCCCCTGCAACACCTCGCGGGCGTCATGCCGCACACGGGCCAGTACCAGGCGCTTGCCCTCCCCGCGCACCTGGGCAAAAAACGCCGCCAGGGCTTCGATGCTGGTGCCGTCCAGGTCCGGGGATTCTTCCAGGCTCAACACCACCGCCTCGACCGGCGACTGGCGCATCAGGCGCAAGGCCGCGCCAAGGATGCGCTCGGCATTGGCAAAAAATAGCGCTTCGCTGGGCCGCACGATCAATACCCCCGGCACGGCCAGGGCATCGGCATGGTGCTGGCGATCGACAAAGTCATGACTGTCACCCAGGCGCCCCAGCACCTGGATGTCGGCTGAGGACATCTGGCGCAACATCAACATCACACTGATCGCGACCGCGAGCAGCAAACCATCCAGCACACCCAGCACCAGCACTGCCGTTACCGCACAGATCACCAGCACGCGATCGCGCCGCCACAGGAAATAACGCCCGAGCGGCTGCACGCTCAAGCCTCGCCCCAGGGCATAGATGACGACGGCGGCCAGCACCGGCTCCGGCGTGAGCGCGACATAGGGCAGCACCGTCAGCACAATCAGCAGGATCACCAGCGCCGCGACAATCCCCGCCAGGCGCGAATAGGCGCCGGCCGCCTCGTTGGCCGACGTCGCCGAATACCCGGCACCGGCCGGCATGCCGTGGAACAACCCGGAAACCAGGTTGGCCGCGCCCAGCGCCAGCAGGTCACGGTTGGATGACACCCGGTCGCCATGCTTGAGCGCGAACGAACTGATAGAGCCGTAGGACTCCGCATACAGGATCATCACCAGCGCAAACGCCAATTCCCCCAGGCGCAGCCAGTCGGCAAACGGCAGCACCGGCAACTGCCCCAGCTCCAGGCGCAGGTCGATCATGCCAATCTGCGCCACCCCATAGGCCTGCAGGTCCAGGTACTGCCCGGCAACGATGCCGAGCACCACGACCACCAGGCCACCGGGCAGGCGCGGGAGGCGTGCGCACAGCCACAGCACCAGCAATGCCAGCCCCGCCACCAGTGCCGCAGGCCAGTTCCAGCGCGGCAGCTGTTCCAGCAACTGCGGCAGAAAACGGATCAGGTTGTTATCGGTGAGGTGCACACCCACCACACCGGCCAATTGCTTGAGGATGATGGTCAGCGCCAGGCCGAAGGCGAAGCCACGCAACACCGGCTTGGCGATAAACGAGGTGACGCCGCCGAGCTTGAACAGCCCGGCCAACAGGAAAAACACCCCGGTGAGCAACACCAGCCCGAAGGCCAGGGACAGCCTCAGCGCCGGGTCGTCACCCGCCAGGCTCGCCGTGGCCGCCGCCAGCACGGCCGCCGACGACGAAGTGGCCGAGACAATCGCAAAACGGCTGCTGCCGAACAGGCCGTAGCACACCAGCCCGGCAAACAAGGCGATCACCCCGGCCTGGGGCGGCAGCGCGGCAATACTGGAATAGGCCACGGCCTCCGGCAGCAGCAAACCGGCAATGGATAAGCCGGCCAGCAGGTCTTGGATGCGGTTCGACGGTACGGCAACGGGTGCATCGGTTTCAGTCTTCAATCGGCCCAACCCATCCTGGCAAAAAGCGTGGGTAAGCTTAGCCCTCATTGCCCGACTGCGGTTGCGCCACGTCAGCTTTTGCGCAGGCAAAAAAGCCGATTCGCGGTGGACGCGAATCGGCTTGCGGGCGTGAGCCCCGGGGTCAGGACAGCAGCGAGTAAATCAATGCGGTAATCGCCACCAGGCCCACCGCCGTGACAAACACGTTGGACGCCTGCCCACGGTACCTGGCCATGGCCGGCACCTTGCGGATCGCGTACATCGGCATCAGGAAGAGGATCGACGCGATGATCGGCCCGCCCAGAGTCTCGATCATGCCGAGGATGCTCGGGTTCAGCGTGGCAACGATCCAGCACACCACCAGCATGAAGGCGGCGGTCATGCGGTCGAGAGTCTTGGCGGCCGGACGGCGACCGCTTTTGAGCACCAGGCCCTTGAGGCCTTCGCTGGCGCCGATGTAGTGACCAAGGAACGACTTGGCAATCGCCACGAACGCGATCAACGGCGCGGCAAACGCGATGGTCGGGTTGTTGAAATGGTTGGCCAGGTACGACAGGATCGACAGGTTCTGCTGTTTGGCTTCAGCCAGTTGCGCCGGCGACAGGGTCAACACGCAACTGAACACGAAGAACAGCACCATCACCACCATCAACAGGTGCGCGCGGGACAGGATCTGCGAACTGCGCTCATCGGCGTGTTCGCCGTACTGGCGCTTCTGGTCGACCGCAAATGCCGAGATGATCGGCGAGTGGTTGAACGAAAACACCATCACCGGAATCGCCAGCCACAGGGTGTTGAGCAGCGCGGACGGCGCCGGTACCACACTGGCGGTGCTGAGGATGCCGCCGTTCCAATGGGGGATCAGGTACACCGCGAGGAACAGCAGGGCGACGATAAACGGGTACACCATCAGGCTCATGGCCTTGACGATCACCTGCTCACCGCAACGCACCACCGCCAGCAGGCCGAGGATCAGCACAAACGCCAGCAACGCCCGTGGCGGCGGCATGATGTGCAACTGGTGCTCCATGAAGCTGCTGACCGTGTTGGTCAGGGCCACGCTGTAGATCAGCAGGATCGGGAAGATCGCGAAGAAGTACAGCAGCGTGATCAACGCACCGGCCTTGACGCCGAAATGCTCTTCGACCACATCGGTGATGTCGGAACCCGCACGACCGGAGAGTACGAAACGGGTCAGGCCACGGTGGGCAAAGAACGTCATCGGGAACGCCAGCACTGCCAGGATCACCAAGGGCCAGAAGCCGCCCAGGCCGGCGTTGATCGGCAGGAACAAGGTGCCGGCGCCAATGGCGGTGCCGAACAGGCCAAGCATCCAGGTGGTGTCCTGGCGGCTCCAGCTTGAGAGGGTTGCAGGTGTCGTTGCATAGCGTTCGTCGACGCTATTGGCCTGATCATTCATCCGGTCGGATCTCCGCATTTACACGGCCGGGACGAGTCAGAAAAACCTGACAGGCAGCGCCCCGACCATAGAAGGGGCCGGATTGTCCGGGATTCTCGTGAATAAGCAAAGACTTAGCTGAGGAACGGTTATGCGGTGCAGAGGCTCAAGCGCGGCCCTGGGCAGTCGTTTCGGGGAGCCGCTGCGGGTTTCTCGAGTGGCTGCCAGGCGCCATTGACGAGAGCGATCCATGACTCTAGTCAATAGACTCTCCATACTTTTAGAGAAGTCACCTACAGCAAAAAAAGAAATCTCTCGTATCCAGTTAAAATTTTAACCACGACGCCTTTGCAATTGTTACACAACCCTACATAGCCATTGAGCAATCGCCAAAAACCCAACTAACATCGCCCCGTTCCAACCGAAGAACAACATGCTTATTTAAAATAACAAGGACTCCAATATGCGAAGACCTACTGTTGTTTTTGCTGGATTATTGATCACGGGCCTACTCTGTTCGTCCGAAAGTTACGCCACTGACGTTCACGCACTGGCGTCCTCGCCTCAATGGCTGACCACCAGGGTTTATATCGAAGGCGAGCCGGACACCGACGTCAAGGCCAGCTACCCTGGGGTGGTAGGCATATCGATGTGGGACCCGCAGCGCAATCGCTATGAGTTCTTCTACACCGATACCGGCCGCTCGAAATACGCCGATGGCGGCGGCGGTTACTTCCTGGTCACCGGCGATAAAAAGACCCATATCCTGGTCCCTGACCTTGGCCCGACCAGAACCATTGTCAGAAGACTCGAAAAACTCGACAGCAGCGAATTCACTTATTCCCGCGAAGTGTCGCGCGACATGGTCAGCACTAACCCGCCCGTTCGAATTTATGTGGTACACGCCCCCTACACCGGCCCCATAAAGACAGTCATGTCGAACTGATTAAACACTCATGTTTAGTGATAAAACCGAATAATAAACAAGGCACCTGATAATGAATATGCGCAAACGGTTAATACCCGCACTGCTGGCCGCGACACTGTTACCCGGTGCAGCGATTGCACACACTTCAACAGCCCTTCCTGCAGAAAACGCTGCTGCCACAGCGGACAACGCCGTCATGTTGACCGTATTTCTTAAACACGATCAATCACGCCCCTTGAGCGAATTGAAACAACAACTGGCCAAGCAGGAATTTCACAAGGTGTTCCCGCCTGCCGGGGTGGAAGTGCTGAGTTGGAACATCACCATGGGTATCGGGCAGGTCGTCGTGTTGCGCCTGCCAGCGTCGCGCCTGGCGGAAGTCAACCTGGCGATTGAAAACACCGCATGGGGGGTCTACACCACGGAATTCTTCCCCACCTACAATTTCATGCCCATCGCTCAGGCCGAGCAGGAAAAGGCACGACTTAGCCCCCCGCAGTGATCTCCTGCTGGCAGCAGCGCCCCTGTTCCAGCTGGGGCGCAACTTTTTCGGCACCTGATGCATTTGACAGCCTCGCCCCTGTCCCAGCATGATCGAGGCATGACCTTTTTCCAGCAGCTCCTCACCCGCACCACCACCACGACCGCTCCAGGCGGGTCGTGCGGTTGTCGTGGGTGCTCGAGCTAGACACCACCCAGATTCAACCCAAGGCCCCGCCAGCAATGGACGGGGCCTTTTTATTGCTCCGTCGACTGGCACTCACAAGGAGCAATACCATGGCTGACGCCCTGTTGATCATCGATATGCAAACCGGCCTGTACGATGGCCCCGACAAACCCTTTGAACGGGAGCGCGTGCTGGGCACCATCAACTCGTTGATCGGCCGCGCCCGTGAAGCCGGCGCGCCGATCCTGGTCGCCCGCCATACCGGCCCGGCGGGCTCGCCGATAGCAGCGGGCAGCCCGAATTGGCAACTGTGGCAAGGGCTGCAGGTAGACGAGACTCACGACCATCTCTTCGACAAAACCCGCCCCAGTTGCTTCCTGGGTACCGACCTGGCCCGACGACTGCGGGCCCTGGAGGTTAATCGACTGGTGATCGTCGGGATGAAAACCCAGTACTGCATCGACACTACCTGCCGCGTGGCGGTAGAGCTGGGCTTCTCGGTGATCGTGCCTGAAGACGCCCATACCTGCATGGACACCCCGGCGCTGAAGGCCGAGGCGATCATCGCGCATCACAATGCCACGCTGGCGGGGGCGTTCGGGCTGAGTGTGAAAGCCGCTGACGTCCGGTTCTGACCGGTACAGACTGTAGGAGCAAGCGTGCTTGCGCCTGCAGTCGTAGATTTTTTCTACCCGGGCAAAACGCGCCCTGCTGCAAATCCCGCATACTGATGCCCTCAAACCCTTCAGGAAGAGCCTTCCGATGACCACCACTGTTCTGGTTCTGGTTGAAACCATCAATGAATACCTGCAAATCATCGAGAGCAACGACTTTCATGTGATCCTGGCGCCCACACCCAGCGAGCGCGCCCAGGCGATCAAAACCCACGGCGGCCAGATCAAGGCCGTACTGACCCGTGGCCCGTTGGGCCTGTATGCCGAGGAAATCGCCGCCCTGCCACTGCTGGAGATCATCTGCGTGATCGGCGCCGGTTATGAGCATGTCGACCTGCAGGCGGCGAGCAATCGCGGCATCGTGGTCACCAATGGCGCCGGGGTGAATGCGCCGTCGGTGGCCGACCACGCCATGGCGCTGCTGTTGTCGCTGGTGCGCGGCATTCCCCAGACGGACGCAGCGGTACGCCGCAGCGAATGGCCCAAGGTCATGCGCCCGTCCCTGGGCGGCAAGCAATTGGGCATCCTCGGGCTCGGCGCGGTGGGCCTGGAAATCGCCAAGCGCGCGGCCCTGGGCTTTGGCATGGAAGTGAGCTATCACAACCGCCAGCCGCGCGATGATGTGGACTACACCTACTGCGCCACGGCCGTGGAGCTGGCGCGCAGCTCGGATTTCCTGATCCTGGCCACGCCCGGCGGCGCCGGCACGCGCCACTTGATCGACCGCCACGCCCTGGACGCCCTCGGCCCGAACGGTTACCTGGTGAATATCGGCCGTGGCAGCGTGGTGGTCACCGCCGACCTGATCACCGCCCTTGAGCAACGCCGTATCGGTGGCGCGGCGCTGGACGTGTTCGACGATGAACCCAAGGTGCCGGATGCCCTCAAGCGCTTGAGCAATACCGTGCTCACGTCCCATGTAGCCGGGCTGTCACCGGAAGCCGCCCACGACACCGTGCAGCGCGTGGCTGACAACCTGGTGGAGTACTTCGCCGGCCGTCCGGTGCTTACCCCGGTCGTACTGCCCGCGCCCGAAAAATGACCGATCAGGCAGGCTGATCACCCTTCAACACGCTAACCTATTAAGCCGCCCCGACCTTGTCGCTGGGCGGTGGTGCGCATTAGATTAGGAAATAGTCCGACGCCTTTAGAATAAGCAGAAGGGATAAGCATGGCGCTTAACGACCAATCGACCCAGATTCGCCCAGGCGAAGAACTTGATGCCAACCTGATCGATCCCTACCTCAAGGCCCATATCCCTGGCCTGAGCGGCACGCCCACGATCAGCCAGTTCCCCGGTGGCGCATCCAACCTCACCTACCTGCTGGAATACCCCGGCCAGGAATTCGTGCTGCGTCGCCCACCCTTTGGCCACAAGGCCAAGTCCGCCCACGACATGGGCCGCGAATACCGCATTCTCAACCAGCTCAAGGATGGTTTCCCGTATTGCCCCAAGGCCTATGTGCACTGCACCGACGCGTCGGTGATCGGCGCCGAGTTCTATGTGATGGAACGGGTCAACGGCATCATCCTGCGTTCCGACCTGCCCGCCGAACTGGGCCTGGATGCCACCCGGACCGAGGCGTTGTGCAAAAGCTTTATCGACAAGTTCGTCGAACTGCACCAGGTCGACTACCGCGCCTGCGGCCTGGCCGACCTGGGCAAGCCTGAAGGTTATGTGGCACGCCAGATCGGTGGCTGGAGCGACCGCTACGAAAAAGCCCTGACCCCGGACGCCCCCAACTGGGAAAAGGTACGTGCCTGGCTCAACGACAAGATGCCCGCCGACCATCCCACCTCGAGCATCGTGCATAACGACTACCGCTTCGATAACGTGATCCTCGACCCGCATAACCCGATGCAGATCATCGGCGTGCTGGATTGGGAACTGACCACCCTCGGTGACCCGCTGATGGACCTGGGCAACACCCTCGCCTACTGGATCGAAGCCGACGACCCGGCGCCGGTGCAACTGATGCGCCGCCAGCCGAGCAATGCCCCCGGCATGCTCACCCGCCGCCAGTTCGTGGATTACTACGCTGAGCGCGCCGGGATCCAGATCGACAATTTCGACTTCTACTACACCTACGGCCTGTTCCGCCTGGCCGGCATCGTGCAGCAGATCTACTACCGTTTCTTCCACGGCCAGACCCAGGACAAACGCTTTGCACAGTTCATCCACATGAACAAGCTGCTGGAGCAGATGAGCCTGAATGTCATCGGTAAATCAGCCCTCTAAGGAATCGCTAATGTCCAAGACCCACCTGTTCGACCTCGACGGCAAGATTGCCTTTGTGTCCGGCGCCAGCCGTGGCATCGGTGAAGCCATCGCCAAGCTGCTGGCCCAGCAAGGCGCCCACGTGATCGTCTCGAGCCGCAAGCTCGAAGGCTGCAAGCACGTGGCGGACGCGATCATCGCCGACGGCGGCAAGGCCACGGCGATTGCCTGCCATATCGGTGAAATGGAGCAGATTACCCAGGTGTTTGCCGGCATCCGCGAACAGTTCGGCCGCCTGGATATCCTGGTCAACAATGCCGCGACCAACCCGCAGTTCTGCAACGTGCTGGACACCGACCTCGGCGCCTTCCAGAAGACCGTTGACGTGAACATTCGCGGCTACTTCTTCATGTCGGTGGAAGCCGGCAAGCTGATGCGCGAGAACGGCGGCGGCAGCATCATCAACGTGGCGTCGATCAACGGCATTTCGCCGGGCGTGTTCCAGGGCATCTACTCGGTGACCAAGGCCGCCGTGATCAACATGACCAAGGTGTTCGCCAAGGAATGCGCCGAGTTCGGCATTCGTTGCAACGCCCTGTTGCCGGGCCTGACCGACACCAAGTTCGCCTCGGCGCTGGTGAAGAACGACGCGATCCTGAAAATGGCCCTGGCGCAGATCCCGCTCAAGCGCGTGGCCGACCCGAGCGAGATGGCCGGTGCGGTGCTGTACCTGGCCAGCGATGCGTCGAGCTACACCACCGGTGTGTCGCTGAATGTGGATGGCGGCTTCCTGTCCTGAACACGTGCCTGGGAGCAAGGGCGCTTGCTCCCAGGCATACCGGCACGGCTAGAAGTCCACGGGGCTCATGTCAATCTTGAACATGACAAGTTTGCCGTCCTTGGACGTCGCGCCTAATAACTTGAATAACTGGCCACGCCACAACGCGTCGGAAACGCGCCTGGCCGCCGGCGTATCGGGCTGGGATAACGCCAGCACTTGCCGCACCCAACTGTCGGTCATTTGACGTGAGTTTGTCGTCCCTCCCAGGCTGACGTTGGCAAGCTCGCCGGCGGAGGTATGACTGACATGCTTGGCTTCCAGAATGTAGATATCGCCTGCCGGGCCTTCAAACACACGATCGAAGCCATTCTGCCCACCTCCGTAGGTTCCGCCGGGAAGTACCGTATAGCCATCTTCCGTCAACCGGGCCTCATACATCGCTTCGTTCACTTCGCCCTTGCGCTTGTTGTCCCGGGCAGCGTCTTTTTCCCGCCACGTCTCAAGTAATTTCTCTTCGGCCACCGACCGTCTTCTGTCGGGATAGTGCAGTTGCATCGTTCGGCTGATACGCGCCACATTGAAGTTACCGTCTTTTGAGCAACTGACCGTGCCCAAACCTTGAAACCCGTCGTATATCGGCATCCCCGGCGGCAATGGGCGTCGGCTTTCCAAGGCGCTGCAGATGGAAGCCAGACAGTCATACGGGTAACCATTGCGCCAGATATAGGCATCGATCAGCCGGCCTTTTTGCGCGGTTGGCGCACTGCGGACAGTCGGCTCGCAAAACCCGACTATTTGCCGCAAGTAGCCCTGCATGTAGTGATAAACCCGCTGGTCGATACTGCTATTGGGCAGATCGACTGCCCCCACACGCCCGGCATAACCTTTGATATTCCGCGCCGCTTGAAAAAGATTCGAGAGTTGATCGACAGCCAGCATCGGCACCCAGCTATCGGGCGCGCCACCCATTTCAATAAAAATCCCTGCCCCGCCATGCCCGCCCGCCTCCATCACCTTCCAACGCAGCCTTGCACTATCGAAGCTCACGGAGCAAAAGCCGGTGTCCACCGGCAAATAATGTCGGTTGTCGTTTAACCTGAACAGGCCATCCGGTTCGATACGCCCGGCGTTTACCAGATTGCCTCCCGCCCCCACAGCAAACAGATGGGGTAGCGCATTCGGCACGGCACCTGATGGGTTGCCATAATTGGCATCCATAAAATATTGCTCAGCCCCGATCATGAAGGCTCTCTTGCCCGGGAACGCCAGGGTGTTGGTGGGGGCCGGACTCACCGGCAACGTGTAAAGCCCCAGGTCCCATACCGGATCAATACGCTGGGTCGCCGACAAGCTCACACTGCTCAGTGGGGCGGTCAGCGAGGAAGACGAAGCACTGTGGCTCAGTGACGACGCCGATGAGCTATGACTCAGGCTCGGGGAAGACGAGGACGAACTGGCCGCAGAGTGACTGCGCCAGGTGTTCGTCTGCGGCACCCGGTGCAGTGCCGGGCCTTGTGGCAAACGCGAATCCGGCAGTCTTTCACGCCATTCCCCGGTCTGCGGATCGCGCACCGCCAGGACGGTGGTGCCGTCGTCCAGGTTCAGGTAAGTGCGCGAATCATATTCACGCAACCCCGTAGCGGGATCAGGCGCCGGTATGGGGTCACCCAGGGCGGCGAAAATGGCGTCTCGGGTGACGGCGGGGGGCGTGGGCAGATCAGTCATGCGCTGATAAGTCGCGCTCGGAACCGCTGCGGATGGCGTGTTGCGCACGGGTATCGCTTCAGGCGGCAGGGGCCCGCCGGCAAAATCAACCACAGGAAACGCGGTACGCGCACTGGGTGCTGCGCCGCTGGGGCGATCGACCGGACGCCCTGTAACCGGTGGCACGGAAGGGGAAGTAAATTGCTTCATAGAATGTCCTTGGACTATGTTGTTCAGCCACCCGTCAGAACCACCTCGGCTGCTGATGGGTTCAGGTTGAAACAGCCAGCTCCTCACTGGATAGCCGCCGATGCCTGTCAGCCTCCAGCCTCCAGCAATCCGCCATGACGTCGTAGTAAACGGTGCCCGTTGTCCCATCGGCCATGCCGATGCCGGTCACGTTGATGGTTGGCGTAAACACGGCGGCTCTTTGCCGGTGGTGACGCAAGGACTTCAACAGTTGCGCAATCGAACTATTGCCCGAGGCAGCGACCCTGGCGAGATACACCTTGCCAAGGTCCAGCCTGACGTCGAAACGCCCGCCGTCCTTTGAATGAATCCGGATGTTTTCCAAGGGCACGTCGGGGTCGTCATACCGGGGGACCCGAATCGACACGCTGCCCACCTTGATGTGACCGGGGCTGACAACAATGCTGTCGAGCCGGATATCTTCCGCCAGCGCTGTACAAAAGAAGTCCCAGGTCGATGCATCGGACTCTTTATTCAGCGCCTGCGGTGTTGACAGCTCAACGATCGCCCAGGACGTCAGATAGATTTCGTACACCCCGCCCCGTCCGCATAACACACAGGTTGCCAGGTGAGGGGCCGCGCCCAGGTGCACCCGTTGTGAGTGAGCGGTCAGATTCAGGCTTTTAGGCCTGCGCGGCCTCAAGAACGGGTAGTGCCCGTACCTCAGGTTCAGCGAAGCCATTGCGTCCTTGATTTTGTAACCCGGGCTGGCGAAATCACTGACGTAAGACTGCACCGGCGGTAATAGCCGGTACGAAACACCGTCACGCATCACCACGACAAATTCAGCCTTCAACTTCAAGGCTGACGCCTGCAATGAACCGCCCACGCTCGTCCACGTCGCTGAGGGTTGCGCTGCGTATTCGTCGAGATACAGCGTGCGGCCATCAGCCCACTCAAACTTTATCTTCGCGCCCGTGTAATCCAGGTAGTCGAAGTGGCTCCGGCGTCGCGTGACCACATGATAGGTCGTATACACCCCTGCCAATTCCTGGCTGTCATAGTCCACATACACACAGCATCGGCCCTGCTCCTGGCTTGCATGTGCATCAATGACCGTCATCCCGTGGCCGCGGCTGACAAAGTAACTGGACGTGCCTGCCGCCAAGGCAACCGACTGACCGGGCCCCAGAATAATCGGGGAGATCCTGGGGCCGGGAGGCGCCAGCACTTCCATGCTCACCTGCGGCTCCCCGGTCGGGTCCAACGTTTCAGGCAGCAAGGGCGCTATTCGATAGCCGTCCTGGGTCAGAAAGCTGAAAAGCGCGTTGGCCAGGTGCCGTTTACCCTCGCGTAGCGTGTAGACATTTTCGATCTCGACACAAGGGCCCGGCAGTTCACCGTCCAGCCCCAGGGTGGACGCCACCTTCAGAGCGTTGCCCGAGATCCACCAGCGTTGAATCCGGCTGAAGGGCCAGTTGAGCATGATGAGGCTGCGCTGCTGGCCGTCCTCCTCGATAACCACGTCCTTGGCGCTCTCAAGAATCTCGAAGTAATCGGCACCTGGCCCGCCATTCACCCTGGCGCTGCCACGCTGTATCAACAACTGGTCGTCTCCGGCCATTGCGTGGGCCTGGTCGTACTCCCCCTTCAGGACAATACGGTTGGCCTCGTTACTGCCGGTAATCACGCTGGAAGCGCCGGCAAGGGACGCAACATTTTCAATACTCCACAACCCCATGCACTTGAGACCGTCGCGGCCATTGTCGGTCATCAACGTCACGCTGCCCGCCCCCAGATTGACATTGAAGCCTGCCGCACGCGGCCCCGGCGTCTCGCCGAGAAAGCTCAGGGTGTCAGCCCCGGTACCGCCCACCAACACCGAGATCGGCACCCGCCCTTCTGCACCAGAAAAAGTATCCGGCGGTACCTCGAACATGAATTCGTCGTCCTGGCTGCCGCCCACCAGGTGCTTGCGACCACCGCCATAGCGAAAGTGGTTCGGGCGATTCGGCACGCCCAACACCGAGTCATCCCCGCCACCCAGCAGCCAGAGCACACCTTTTTCGGGTCCCTTCGCCCCCCAGGTGGCTTCGGGCAATAAATCGACGGCCCCCTCCTTGCTCGCGTCGAAGTAGTCATCCACCTCATGGATGACCGGTTCACGCACCAGCGTGTGAGGCGCCTCACCCGCCTGCTCATCCCATTGATGTTTCCAGTGCCGTATCGTCTGCAGGCGGACCTCGAACCTGCCATTGACGATGGCCTGCACACTGTTCTTCATCTCTGCGCCAAGCAATGCCCGGGCTTGGGCCTTGAGGCTTTCTGCGTAGGCAGTGCGCGCGCGGCTGGTCTTGTAGCGATCGAGTACGCTGTCATCCAACTCCACGCCCGCAAACGCGAACCAGCCAGTGCGCAGGCGCTCGAGGGTGCTCAGCTCGATGTAATCATCGATCTCATCCACCACTCGACACGCGGCATAAATCCGCGCGCCGACAATCAGCACCGCTGCGGCGATAAGGCCTACGGGCCCGGCCGCGCCGAAGCCCGCCAACGCCGAGACGCCCAGTGCAAGACTGAGGGTTGCGCTGACGAGACTGAAACCGGCCTCGACGTAGAGATCCTGCGCCTGTTTGCCTTTTGCTTTCAGCGCGTTTGAAAGCGCAATGAGCGCCTGGGCAATATCAAAAGGCACGGTCAATACCGAGGCGATCAATCCGGCACCACGGCGCAACAGCAACCCCGCGCGTGATGCGCAGAACCCGCGATAAACCGTATGGCCGGCGCTCATCATTTTCTGGCCGATACGCTCCAACGCCAACTCCACACCGAGGGACGCCACTTCTGCGGAAAAGGCGCCGCCCTCGAACAACAGCTCGCCCGTATCCCCCGTTCTGAGCGCTTCGCCTATGCCTCGAATGGCACTGTAAAAACCGTAGAGCTGCAGCCCGACTCCCAAGGTTTGCGCACTCCCGCTCCTGAGCTTATCGGCCCAGCCGGGCAGGCTTTCCATGGCACTCACGTCGTTGAGGTTGACGCTCTGTACCCGCCGCAGCAATCGATCGAGTTTGACAATCGCCTCGTCCGAAGCATCCGGCGGGCTCAACATGCCGGGCGCCCACTCCGAACGCAATGACGCCAGTTCAAACAGTGCGGCAGTGGCCTGGTCACAGCTTTCACCGCTGGCGGACGTCATATACGCTTTAAGGTGCACGGCAGAAAACGTGATCTGATCGATCAATGCCTGATCAGCTTCCTTGACGCGATACCGCTCCACATCAAGTTCCGCGCCCTCCAGGCGCGCGCCCATGCTATCCAGGGCCACGCGGCCAACCGAAGTCTCACCGATACCCATCGGGCCCCATGCGGTATCCAGATCCATCAAGGTCTGTTGACGCAGCGGTAAGACCGACGCGCCGTCGTCCTGCAACTCTTCCATTACGGCACTCCAGTCACTGACGAAGCACGCTTCGTCGTTATCAACGCGAACACCCTGTGTGCGCACTGCGTCGATACTGAAGTGTTGAGGGATGAACCTGGGGTGCATAGGTAGAGCGCGGGTGAATATCCCGCTCAAGCATTCGGCGGTTGCTGGCGAAAACTCACCGCCAGGCGGTTCCAGCCACTGATGCTGGAGACCGCCATGGTCAGGTCCACCAGTTCCTGTTCGCTGAATTCCTCGCGCACGGCGCTGAAAAGTTCGTCCGAAACACTGGAAGTCGGCAGCATCGCCACCGATTCGCACCAGGCCAATGCCGCCTTCTCCCGCGGCGTAAAGAACGGCGAGTCACGCCATACGCATAGCGCGAACAAGCGTCGCTCCGTTTCGCCGCGCTGACGCGCCGCCATCGAATGCATATCGGTGCAAAAGCCGCAGTGGTTGAGCTGCGAAACGCGGATCTTGATGAGTTCCAGCAGCGGCCGCTCGATGGACAGGCCAAAGGTGTTCGCCTCCAGCAGCAACATGCCCTTGAGCGCTTGCGGTGACGCGGTGTAGTAGTCCAGACGGGATTCCATGGGCAGCTCTCGGGGCAATGACCGTTCAGCCTAGAACTCTCACGGTGTCAGCCCTATAGCCAATCCGACGGTTTACCCAGGGACCATTTTGAGCGCACCTCGCGAGCGAGTAACCTTGGCGCAGAGCGAAGACCCCGGGATAAAACATGGAACTGCACGTCGTCATCAATGGCCGCAAGGATCTGGCCGAACAGCTGTACCAGCAGTTGCGCGAGGCCATTGGCTCCGGGCGCCTGGCCGCCGGTGCGCAACTGCCGCCCAGCCGCTTGCTGGCCGAACAACTGGGGGTATCCCGCAAGACCGTATCCGACACCTACGCGACCCTGACCTACGAAGGCCTGCTGGTCGGCAAGACCGGCCGCGGCACCTTCGTCAACGCCCGTACGCCGCAGACCGGGCGCCTGCAAACTGCTACCGACCTGGCCTGCGCCGCCAACCTGGCGAAGTGGCAGTCACTGCCCTCGCCCATGCGCCACCCCACTCGCGACAGCACGTTGCGCTACGAATTTATCGGCGGCGCCACCAGCCGCAACCAGTTCCCCCAGGATGAATGGCGGCGCTGCACCCAGGACGCGTTGCGGCGCATCGCCCGGGACAGCGGGTTCTACAGCCAGCCGGAAGGGTTGCCGGCCCTGCGCAGCGCGATCGCCGGGCATATCGCGTTTTCCCGTGGGGTCCAATGCCGCGACAGCGACATCGTCGTCACCAACGGCGCGCAGCAGGCCCTGGACCTCATCGCCCGCGTGGTGCTGGAACCGGGCAGCATCGTCGCCATGGAAGACCCCGGCTACAGCCCTGCGCGCCAGTTATTCATGGCGATGGGCGCGCGGGTCATCGGTGTTCCCGTCGATGAGCAAGGCATCCAGGTCGACCGGATCCCCGATGGCGCACGGCTGATCTACGTCACGCCCTCCCACCAGTTCCCCCTCGGCATGCCCATGAGCCTGTCACGTCGGGAAGCGCTGCTGGCGCGGGCCTTCGAGCTGGGTGCGATCATCATAGAGGACGACTACGACAGCGAGTTCCGCTACGAAGGCCGGCCCACCGACTCACTGCAAAGCATGGACAGCCGTGGCGTGGTCACCTACGTCGGGACGTTCTCCAAGACCCTGTTGCCCGAACTGCGCCTGGGCTATGCGGTGCTGCCGCCGGCGATCTACGGCGCGGTGCTCAAGGCCAAGCAATTGACCGACCAGCACAGCTCCACGTTGCCGCAATGGGCACTGGCCAAGTTCATCAGCGAAGGTTATTTGCTCAAGCATATTCGCCGCTGCCACACCGTGTACGCCGGGCGCCGCGAGCGCATTTTGCAGCGCCTGGCGGGCGACCTGTCACCATGGTTCGAAGCGGTGCCCACCGTCGCCGGGTTCCATATGGCGGCGTTGTGCAAAGTACCGGTGAATATCCCGTTGCTGATGGAATTGGCACGCCAGGTGGAAGTCGGCCTGTACCCGCTGGACGTGTTCTTCCACGACACGCCGGTGCGCCCAGGCCTGATCATCGGGTTTGGGGCCATCGAGACCCTCGACATCGACCCGGCGCTGGACAAGGTGTGCGATATTCTCCAGCAGATTGGCTAGGGGGTTTTCCGAGGGATTGGTCATTGGTCCTGGCGCGTCGAGGCTCTAGCCTGTGCGCTGACACCCGACCTCGGAGACCATCGCCATGCCCGACCGTGCCTTCAACACTGTTCATGTCCGCGCGGCTGCCGGGCGCTCCAGGGAACTGGGCGAGCGCCTGCGGCAGATCGCCGAGCTCGTGCGCGCCACCCCAGGCTGCCTCGATTACGCCGTACAGCGCAGCCCGGTGGACCCCGACCTCTGGACCGTCAATGGCTGCTGGGCCGGTGCCGAACCGCTCAACGCACACTTCGGGCTGCCGGCCCTGCAAGGCTTTATCGAGCTGGCCTCGGCAAACCTGGCGAGCCGGCTTGCGTTCGACCATTGATGGGATTGGCCTCATCACCAATCAGCAGCATGGGTGAAGCCCCCTCCCACCGTCAGCGGCTCACGGGCGCTTGAACTGGCGACGCAGTTCTTCGATCTTTGGGCGGCACACGCACCCATCAAGGTGATCATTGACCATCCCCATCGCTTGCATCAGCGCATACATCGTGGTCGGCCCGACGAACGTCCAGCCGCGTTTCTTCAAGGCCTTGGACAGGCGCACCGAGGCCGGCGAGATGGGATTGCCCGTCCAGTAAGCCAGGTCCACCACTGCCGGGCGCTCTTCAGGGCCGGGTTCGAACGCCCATAACCACTGCGCCAGCGAGCCGGTTTCAGCCACCAGCTCGCACGCCCGGCGGGCGTTGTTGATGGTGGAAACGATCTTCGCCCGATTACGCACGATGCCCGGATCCTGCATCAACCGCGCGATATCTGCCTCGCCGTACTGCGCCACCCGGCGAAAATCAAAACCGTCGAATGCCGCCCTGAACGGCTCGCGCTTGCGCAGGATGGTGATCCAGGCCATGCCGGCCTGGAAGCCTTCCAGGCAGATCTTCTCGTACAGCTGAACATCATCCGCCACCGGTACGCCCCACTCGTGGTCGTGATAACGGGGGTATTCCGGTGCGGTCGTACGCCAGGTGCAGTGGGTCAGCCCTGCTTCGTCGGTGGTCAGTCCTGATTTGTCCATCCATCACCTCATGTGCCAGGCGGCGGATGATAAGCGAAAAAATTTGCGCCCCGCCAACCGCTCAAGCATCAACCTTCGCGACCAACTGGTCAGACCGGGACCTGCCAACCGCCGAATTTTTACTTGTGATTTCAAAAATACCTGGCCTAGACTGGCGACGCACTGGACTTACCGGTATGACCACAACAATTAAGCCCTGGAACCACCGGGGCACCGAATAGAGATCCCTCCCATGCTCAGATGGTGCTCGCGTTCGATTTTCCTGCAAGTCGTGATTGGCCTGATGCTCGGCATCGTGTGCGGCCTGGCCCTTCCCGAATTCTCCTCGCAACTCAAACCCCTGGGTGACGGCTTTATCAAGCTGATCAAGATGCTGATCGGCCTGATCGTGTTCTGCGTGGTGGTCAGTGGTATTTCCGGGGCCGGCGACTTGAAGAAGGTCGGGCGCATCGGCCTCAAGTCGGTGATCTACTTTGAAGTGCTCACCACCATCGCCCTGGTGATCGGCCTGGTCATGGCCTTCAGCACCGGGATCGGCACCGGCGCCAATATCCATCTGGAACAGCTCTCCTCCGCCGGTCTCAATGAACTGGCCGACAAGGGCCAGCACATCAAGGGCACCAGCCAGTTCCTGATGGACCTGATCCCCAACTCGGTGATCGGCGCCTTTGCCGACAACAATGTCCTGCAAGTGCTGCTGTTTTCGGTGCTGTTCGGCAGCGCGTTGAACCTGGTGGGCGAAGCGGCCTCCGGTATCACTCGGCTGATCAATGAACTGAGCCATGTGATTTTCCGCATCATGGGCATGATCGTGCGCCTGGCGCCCATCGGCGTGTTTGGTGCGATCGCCTTCACCACCAGCACCTACGGGCTGGACTCCCTGCAACACCTGGGCAGCCTGGTGGGCCTGTTCTACCTGACCTGCCTTGCCTTCGTCGCGCTGATCCTCGGCGTGGTGATGCGCCTGTCGGGCCTGCGCATGCTGCCGCTGCTCAAGTACCTGCGTGAAGAACTGCTGATCGTGATGGGCACCGCTTCCTCCGACGCGGTGCTGCCGCAGGTCATGCGCAAACTCGAACACCTGGGCATCGGCAGCTCCACCGTGGGCCTAGTGATTCCCACCGGGTACTCGTTCAACCTCGACGGTTTCTCGATCTACCTGACCCTGGCCATCGTGTTTATCGCCAATGCCACCGGCACGCCGCTGTCAATGACCGATCTGCTGACCATCCTGCTGGTGTCGCTGATCACCTCCAAGGGCGCCCACGGGATTCCCGGCTCGGCCCTGGTGATCCTGGCGGCGACGCTCACGGCGATCCCGGCGATTCCGGTGGTCGGCCTGGTGCTGGTGTTGGCGGTGGACTGGTTCATGGGTATCGGTCGCGCCTTGACCAACCTGATCGGCAACTGCGTCGCCACCGTGGCCATCGCCCGCTGGGAAAAAGACATCGATATCCAACGCGCCAACAAGGTGCTCGACGGCCAGCAAGGCTATGCCTTCCAGGCCAGGAAGCCGGTAGTGCCGGTCCACCAGGAATTCTAATGCTGTCTCATGGGCAACACTGGCTAATGTGGGAGGGGGCTTGCCCCCGATGAGGACGGTCAGTTGATCTATCTGTAACTGATCCACCGCTATCGGGGGCAAGCCCCCTCCCACACTGGATTCGCCCCATCAAGGAACCATCGACGTGATCAGCACCTCAACCGTCGTCAATTCAGTCGTAGAAAAACTCCGCGCCGCACTCAAGCAGGGTCAGTGGCGCCGGGGCGAAATGCTCCCGGGCCAGCGCGAACTGGCCGAACAGCTGGGTATCAGCCGCCCCAGCCTGCGCGAAGCGGTGATCGTGCTCGAAACCCTCGGCCTGGTGCGCTCCATGCCCGGCAAAGGTGTGGTCGTGCTGGAAACCAGCGTCAGCGAACCACAATCGAGCGACGCCGTGGCCGATGCCAGCCTCGAAGACATCCTGCAACTGCGCTACACCCTCGAACCCTTTATCGTCGGCCTGGTGGCCCAGTCCATCAGCAGCAAGGAAGTCGGCCAATTGCGCCTGACCCTGATGGACATGCGCGAAGCCCTGGATGCCGGTGACGCCGAAGCCGGCATGAACGCTTACCTCGACTTTCATGAGGAACTGTTCGCGCTCACCGCCAACCCGATCTTCCAGAACGTGGTGCAGCAAACCAGCACCGCCCTCAAGCAAAGCGCCCAGGTACTGCGCAATTCCCCCGAGCACCTGGCGGAACGCCTGCAGGAAAATGAAGCAGTGGTACGCGCCATCCGCAACAAGAACAGCGCCCTGGCCAGTGCCGAGATGCGTCGGCACATCCTCCAGGAAGGCCTGCGCATGGGCATTCACTTGAACATTCCGGACGACCATCTCGGCAACTGATTTTTTGGAGACAGGCCATGACCGCCCACGCCCTGCAACGCGATCCGATCATTCCTGCCCTGCGCCTGGTGGCCGGTAAAAAGCCTTCGGTGGACGACATCTACCCACGGTTGTTCGACGCCATCCTCGAACAGCGCATCGCCCCGTCCAGCCGCTTTACCGAAGAAGGCCTGGGCGAAACCTTTGGCGTCAGCCGCAGCGTGATTCGCCGGGTACTGGCCAAGCTGTCCCACCAGCAAGTGGTCATCCTGCGCCCCAACCAGCGCGCCCAGGTCGCAGCGCCGGATGCCCAGCAGACGCGGCAGATCCTCGAAGCGCGGCGCATGACCGAAATCACGGTGGTGCAATTGGCCTGCGCCCAGGCCACGCCCACGCAGATACGCCAGCTGCGCGAGCTGATAGCACGGGAACGCGACGGTATGGAACGCAACCAGCGTGGGCCGGCGATTCGGTTGTCAGGGGAGTTTCACCTGCAATTGGCGCAGATGGCGGGCAACGCGCCGTTGGCGCAGTTTCTCAACAGCCTGGTGCCATTGACGTCGCTGATCATTGCCCAGTACGAAGCGAAAGCCTGCACGTATTGCGCGTGGCAGGAGCATGTGGCGATTGTGGATGCGATTGAGCAGCGGGATGTGACTGCTGCGGTGGGCTTGATGACCCGGCACCTGGATCACCTGGAAAGCAAATTACTCAAACACCACTGACCACCAGATAAATAAAGATCCAAATGTGGGAGGGGCGGTGCGACGATTCGACTTGCCCCCGATAGCAGAGTGTCAGTCAACACATACATGACTGACCCACCGCTATCGGGGGCAAGCCCCTCCCACATTGGTTTCACCCAGGCATCAAGCCGGTTGCAGCACCGACTGACCACTCAACGCCAGGTCCAGCAGTTCACGGTTGGCCACCGCGTACATGGCGTAGTCCGTGCCGACCGCAGCACGGATTTCCACCATCATTGCGACCCAACGATCAGCCATGTCCTTGTGCTGCTCAAGCCACAGGGCCACGCGGGCTTCCATGTCCTGTGGCGCGTCGGCCATTTGCAGGACGGAAATGGTGATCGCCCGCTGCTGCCAGTCCACATCGTCGCGGAACGCTTCGCGGGCCTGGGCCTGCCAGTTGTTGGCCACGGGCAGATCGCTGATCTGCTGCAGGTACCACGGCAGGTCCAGGGCGCTGCCGACGGCGAAGTAGGCCTTGGCCACTTCGGCGGCGTCATGCCCGGTCACATCAGCGGCTTCGATGATCGGCAGCAAGGTGTACAGGTGGGTCGTGCCTGCAACCATGCGCGCCAGCAACTCCGGCACGCCGGCTTCGGTGTAGGCCTGGTAGCGGGTCTGCCAGCCTTCGCGGGTCGGACCTTCCAGCAGTTCGTCGAGCTTGAGGCCCAACGCGGCCAGGTGCGGACCGAAGTGCGCGGTGTCACGGCCGGCGTCCTGCTCGTTGCGACGGCTGCGCAGGAACCAGCGCGTGGCACGACGGCCCAAGCGCATCAGCTCATCCATCAACTGCAATTGCACGTCAGCGGAGACCTGGTGGTCCAGGGCTTCGATCTGGCGGAACCAGTGCGGGAGGTGGAAGATGTCGCGCACGATCACGTAGGCACCGGCCACGTTCGCCGGGCTCATGCCGGTCGACTCCTTGAGTCGCTGCACAAAGGTGATGCCCATGTGGTTGACCAGGTCGTTGGCGATCTGGGTGCTGACGATCTCGCGCTTCAGACGGTGGCGACGCATGGCTTCGCCGAACTTGGCCACCAGGCTCGGTGGGAACGCGGTTTCCATGTCGCGGGTCAGGTAGTCGTCATCCGGGACCAGCGACTTGAGCAGCGCTTCCTTGAGGTCGATCTTGCTGTAGGAGATCAGCACCGACAGTTCCGGACGGGTCAGGCCCTTGCCGGTAGAAGCGCGCTCGGTGAGCTGCTCTTCGGTCGGCAGGTACTCGATGGCGCGGTCCAGCTTGCCACGGCTTTCCAGGTCGCTCATCAGGCGCTTGTACTCGGCGGCACGCTCGTAGGCACGGCGCGCAGCCAGGGACAGGGCCTGGGTCTGCTTGTAGTTGTTGCCCAACACCAGGCTGCCGACTTCGTCGGTCATGCTCGCCAGCAACTGGTTGCGTTGCTTGTCGGTCATGTCGCCGGCCTGCACCACTTCGTTGAGCAGGATCTTGATGTTCACTTCGTGGTCGGAGCAGTCCACACCACCGGCATTGTCGATGAAGTCGGTGTTGGAGCCGCCGCCATTGAGGCCGAACTCCACACGGCCCAGCTGGGTCATGCCGAGGTTACCGCCCTCGCCCACCACCTTGCAGCGCAGCTCGTTGCCGTTGACGCGCAGCGCGTCGTTGGCCTTGTCGCCTACATCGGCGTGGCTTTCGGTGCTGGCCTTGACGTAGGTACCGATACCGCCGTTCCACAACAGGTCCACCGGCGCCTTGAGCAAGGCGTTCAGCAGTTCGGTCGGGGTCAGCTTGTCGGCCGAAATGTCGAAGCGTTCCTTCATCTGTGGCGAGATAGCAATGCTCTTCGCGCTGCGCGAGAAGATACCGCCGCCTTCGGACATGATGCTGGTGTCGTAGTCGGTCCAGGCCGAACGCGGCAGCTCGAACATGCGCTGGCGCTCGACGAAGCTGGTGGCCGGGTTCGGGTTCGGGTCGATGAAGATATGCAGGTGGTTGAAGGCCGCGACCAGTTGCAGCTTGTCGGACATCAACAGGCCGTTACCGAACACGTCACCGGCCATATCGCCGACGCCCACCACGGTGATGCTGTCTTCCTGCACATTGATGCCGCGCTCACGGAAGTGACGCTGCACACCGACCCACGCGCCCTTGGCGGTGATGCCCATTTTCTTGTGGTCGTAACCGGCGGAACCACCGGAGGCGAACGCATCGCCCAGCCAGAAGCCGTAGTCGATGGCGATGCCGTTGGCGATGTCGGAGAAGGTCGCGGTGCCCTTGTCCGCGGCTACCACCAGGTACGGGTCATCGTCGTCATGGCGCACGACGTTGGCCGGCGGCACCAGGGCGCCATCCTTGAGGTTGTCGGTGATGTCCAACAGGCCGGAAATGAAGATGCGGTAGCAGGCGATGCCCTCGGCCGCGATCTCGTCACGGCTGCCGCCCAGTGGCAGGCGACGCGGCAGGAAGCCGCCCTTGGCGCCCACCGGCACGATCACCGAGTTCTTCACTTGCTGGGCTTTGACCAGGCCAAGCACTTCGGTACGGAAGTCTTCTTCACGGTCGGACCAGCGCAGGCCGCCACGGGCCACGTTGCCAAAGCGCAGGTGCACGCCTTCGACGCGGGGCGAGTAGACGAAGATTTCAAACTTCGGCACCGGCTTGGGCAGCTCAGGGATCGCGCGCGGGTCGAACTTGAAGCTGAAGTACGACTTGTTCTGGCCGTTGGCGTCGGTCTGGTAGAAGTTGGTGCGCAGGGTGGCCTTGATCAGGTCCAGGTAGCGACGCAGGATGCGGTCTTCGTTGAGCACCTGGACGTCGTCCAGGGCGGTGAGGATCGCTTGTTCCAGGCGCTGCTGCTTGTCTTCCAGGTCATCGGCGGTGAGCTTGCGCGCCAGGTAGAAGCGGGTCTTGAACAACCGGGTCAACTCGCGGGCGATGTCGGTGTGGTTGTTCAGGGTGCTGGCGATGTAGCCGAGGTCGAAGCCCAGGCGGATCTGCTTCAGGTAACGGGCGTAGGCACGCAGCAGCGCGACGTCGCGCCATGGCAGGCCGGCGGTGAGTACCAGGCGGTTGAACGCATCGTTCTCGGCATCGCCATGCACGATGTGCACGAACGCGTCCTGCAGGGTGTCGTTGAGCTGCTGGATGTCCAGGTTCACGCCTTCGGCGGCGATGAACGCAAAATCGTGGATCCAGAACTCGCGGCCGTTGGCATGACGCAGGCGGTACGGGAACTCACCCAGCACGCGCAGGCCGAGGTTTTCCAGGATCGGCAATACGTCGGACAGCGCCAGCGGGGTATCGGCGTGATACAGCTTGCAATGCAGCTCGCGCTGGCCGGACACCTGGCCCAGCGGCTGATAGAAGCTCATCACCAGCGGGTTGGCTTCGGTGAGGCTGAGCAGGTGCTGCATGTCGACCACAGCCGAATGCGCAGCGAAACGCTCGCGGTAGCCGGCCGGGAAGCCTTTCGGGAAATCCGCCAGCACGTTGGTGCCGTGGGCTTCGCCGAAGCTTTCCACAACGAGGCTGGAGTAGTCGTCCTGCCAGCTGCGGCAGGCCTGCACCACTTCTTTTTCCAGTTGCAACGGGTCGATGTCCAGGCGGTTCTTCGGGTCGACCCGCAGAATCAGCTGCACGCGCGCCAGCACGGATTCGGAGAAGAAGGTCCAGAACTCGCAGTCCGAGGCTTTCAGGCGATCCATCAGCACTTGCTGGATCTTCTGGCGCACTTCGGTGGAGTAGATGTCGCGCGGCACGTAGGCCAGGCAGTAGCAGAAACGACCGTACGGGTCTTTGCGCAGGAACACGCGGATCTTGTTGCGTTCCTGGATCTGCACGATCGACATCACGGTGCTGAACAGCTCGTCGACCGGGGTCTGGAACAGGTCGTCACGGGGCAGCACTTCAACGACTTGAGCAAGCTCCTTGCCCAGGTGCGCCTTGGCCTGGAAGCCCGAGCGACGCTCGATTTCCGCGACCTTGCGGCGGATATACGGGATGACGCGTACGCTTTCGCCGTACACCGACGAGGTGTAGAGGCCCATGAAGCGGCACTCCTTGATCACCTTGCCGTCGGCATCGATCTGGCGGATCGACACGTAGTCCGGGTAAGCCGGGCGGTGTACACGGCTCGGGTGCGCGGCCTTGGCGAACGACAGCACGGTCGGCTCGCGCAGGTACGACACGGCGTAGTCTTCGATGCGCAGGTCGTCGGCGGTGAGGCCGGCGCGCAGCAGCTTGGTCAGACCGAGGAACGAGTTGGCGTCATATTCGATATGACCGCCGTCCGCCTCGTCACGTACCACGAACTCTTCATAGCCGAGGAAGGTGAAGTGGTTGCCCACCAGCCATTCCAGGAAGTTCTTGATCTCGGCTTTTTCTTCGCCATCGATGCCGAACGGGCTGGCGTCGATACCGTCGAGCAGCTCCTGGACCTTGGCCTTCATCGGTTCGAAATCGGCCACGGCCACGCGCACTTCGCCCAGTACCTGCTCAAGCTCTTTGCTCAGCACGTTGAGTTCGGCGGCGTTGGCGCAGCGGTCGATTTCCAGGTACATCAGCGATTCTTGCTCGATGCCTTCGCCCTGGGTGCCCTTGGGCAGGATTTCCAGCAACTCGCCCTTGGTGCCACGGCGCACGCTGAGCACGGTGGTCTGCAGGGTGTGGATGCTGTAGCCACGGCGGTTCAGCTCGGTGCGTACCGAGTCCACCAGGAATGGCAGGTCATGGTGCAGCACTTCGACCGCGGTGTGGGTCGATTGCCAGCCATGACGTTCGTAATCGGGGTTGTAGACCCGCACTTGCGGTTGGGTGTGATCAAAGCGCTCAAGCAGGCGCCAGGCAGACAGGGTGCAACCGGCCAGGTCGGAAAGGCGACGCTGGGTCAGTTCGTCCAGGGAAATGATGCCGAAGAATTGTTCAGCGAACAGCGCCACTTGTGGCAGTGCCTGTTCACTGATGTGCTGCGCCAGTGCCGCTTGCAGTTGATGCTGGAAGTCGGCCTTGCTGGCTGCGGTGAAGAACGCCATCTGTGGTACTCCGCTTGGGCTTGTTATTGATGGAAGCGTCGCGTGTTATCCCCTGGTGGGGAGACCGTCAGCTCTGTTCGCAGGTAACGAGTTAAGCACCATAAACGAATCAGGGTGACAGGTGGGTGAAGCTGGACAAGACAATGAGGTCACATACAACTTCCATAAGATGCGCACCTTGCCGGGTGACGGTACGACGGGCAGGTCAGGCGCCTGGCACGTGCACATCCGTTGCGCAGCTTAACGAGTGTGGGAAGCCGGGTGCTTGCGGTGCTGCGACATATTCGGTCATCGGTACGCAGGCTTGGGGTTGCGACTTGGGCAACCCGGAATTTCCGGTAGAAAAACCGGCTATTTTTCCGCCACCGAGTACCGAAAATGACTGGTAGAGCCCGACAGGTCATGCACTGGGTCTGACACAGGAAGCAGCACAAAATTCGCCGCAATGGCACAATTGCCTACGCAACGCCCTACCCCAGACAGGATTCCCCATGCTGCAACTGAAAACCGACGCCCTGATGGCCACCCCGTGCGACGACGAAGAAGACAACATGGCCATGCTCTGCTGCCACGGCAGGAACGGCGAGATGTTCATGCTCACCCGCTACCCCGACGAAGACGAAGTGGAACTGACCTGGGACTACGAGCCGTCGACCCTGGATGGGCTGAAAGTCACCCTCAGCGATACGACATTGCGGGTAGAGCTGGCGGCGGGCGATGCCGATGCACTGGGCGGCAAGGACCAATTGGAGATAACCCACGCCACCGCCGCAGCGGAGATGGCAGAAGTGGAACAGACCCTGCAGAACATTCTCAAGGGCACCGGCACCTACATCCGCGCCTGAATCGCACTGGCGCAGCCTTCACCGATGCCCTTGACCGTTGGTCGGTACTGTTATTTCTAACAGTACCCGGCCCCGTGTTTCCGGCCTTAGCTGAGCAAAGCAACGGTGACTGCACGGGTGCCTCGATGAAATCCATCAGCAAGTTTCTGGCTATTGGCCTTTTGACCACGGCTTCATCAGCGCTGGCGGCATCCGCAGCCAACATTGACTACTCACATTTGATCCTGCTGATCAAAGATGACGGATCCAGGTCGCGAAATCTTCAGGACCTCGTCGACCCCTCCAGCACCTTCCAGCACCGCGTGCCCAACATCAAGCCGCTGGTAACGCCGAGCAAGGCCCGCACGCTGGCGGATGTAGAAGCCCTGCGCCGGCATCGACTGGACCGCTACTACATCGTCGACACCCGCCACTTGAGCCACAGGCAGGCTGACGCACTGCGCCAGCAACTCAAGCAAGACCCGGTCATAGAAGACGTCGACTTTGAACCCGTGGTGGAGGGCATGCACGAGGACAAGGCCGACCCCATCGCGGGCAGTGCGCGCAGCGGCATACCGGACCATACCGGACGCCAGTACTACCTGCTCGGCCGACAAGCCGTACCGCCCTACAACATCGGCGGTGTAAACGCGGTGAAGGCCTGGACCGTACCCGGTGGCAAGGGCAACAACATGCGGGTGATCTCTTCGGAGATCGATCATTGGGCCTACAACCACGTGGACCTGCCCAAGCCTTTTCTGGAAGTCGATGCAGGGGCCATCACCGGCTACCACGACACGGCCAGCGTCGGCACCATCGGCTCCAGGGACAATGGCTTCGGCACCACCGGCATCGTGCCCCATGCACAACTGGGTTATTCGCAATATGGCCCCAGCCGATTGCTGCAAACCGCCGAACTGCTGAGCCCCGGCGATGTGGTGCAATTGGGCGTGCATATGAATTACACGCCCTTTCCAGCAGTCGGTTGCAGCCAGAACTGCTACATGCCCGTGGAATACAACCGAACGGTACGCGACATCATTACCTACCTGACCATGGAAAAAGGTGTGCATGTCGTACTGGCTGCGGCAAACGGCAATATCAACCTGGACCACCCCTACTTCAACGGCTACTTTGATCGCAACAGATTCGATTCCGGCAGCATCTACGCGGGCGCCGTGTACCCCACGAGCGGTTTGAGAGCCTATTACTCCCAATACGGCCGACGCGTCGACCTGTTCAGTTGGGGCGGCTCCGTCACCACGACGACCTGGACCACCGCCAACCCCACCAGCGCCTATACCCACACCTACAGCGGCACCTCCTCCGCCAACCCGATCATTGCCGGGGTGATGGCATCGCTGCAAGGTGTGGCGCGGGCCAATGGCCTGGGCAACCTCGCACCCAAGGAGCTGCGCAGGATCCTGGTAGAAACCGGCTATCCACAAGCCAACGGCAACCGCACCGAGATTGGCGTGCAGCCGGACCTGGAGGCCGCCATCCGCAAACTGCTTGCCGACGGCGCCGGCCAACCGCCCACGGGCCGGCTGGCCATCCCCGAGCAAGCCAAATCGGGAGAGACGTTCAACGGCCATGTCTATGCGCAATCGCCCACGCAAAAACCGCTGACCTATCGCTGGAATGCCGACGGGTTTACCCCACCGGACGGGGATGGGCCGACCTTGTCATTGACCGCACCGCCCGTAACCGCCGATACCCTGACCTCGATTTCCGTGGCGGTGTCCGACGGCACCCACACCCTCAACCTGAGGGAAAACATCACCATCAAGGCCCCTGACGCGCCTCCGGTCGGCGACTGCGCCGCCCCCTGGATTGCGAGCAAGGTGTATGCCGTGGTCGGCGAAAAAGTCTCCTACAGCGGTTACAACTACCAAGTGGCGCACTGGACGCAAAACGCTCGTCCCGATCTGAACTTTGTTGAAACCGGCTCCGCCAAACCCTGGCGGCGCCTGGGCACCTGCGGCAGCGCGCTGCCGGTCGCCAGGATCACCGGCCCCTCCAGTATTGAAGCCGGCAAGGCGGTGCTGCTATCGGGGGCTTCCTCCACGGGCCAAGGCTTGCGCTTCGCCTGGGCGGCCACTGGCTTCAACCCGGATTCTTCGGCGCAAGCGTCCAGCAGCTTCATTGCCCCGAATACGGCGGGAACACGCGTCATCACCCTGACCGTCACCGATGAACGCGAGCGCCGCGCAACCGCCAGCCACACCCTCACGGTGACCACCGGCACCCCCGCCAACCGCCCACCCGTCGGCAGCCTGCAGGGCAGCGAAACGGTCGATTCGGGCCAGGTCGTGAGCTTCATCGCCAACGCCAGCGACCCTGACGGCGACCCGATGAGCTACACCTGGACGCGCCCGACCGGCTTCACCGGCACCATCGGCAATACCCGCAGCGTCACCCTCACCGCCCCTGCCGTCAGCGGCGATACCCGCGTCATCGTCAGTGTCGTGGTCAGTGACGGACGCGGCGGTACGCTGCGACTGGAAAAACCGATCACCGTCAAGGCCCCGCCACCTTCGGGCAGTTGTGGCGATATTCCGGCGTGGTCGCCCACCAAGGTGTATTCAACCTACGCAGAGGCGGTGGCGTACAACGGCATGGTCTACAAACAGAACTTCTACAGCCTCGGTAAACGCCCGGATCTCAACTCTGCCGTGCACAGCCAGCCTTGGCATCCCGGGGTGCCCTGCCGTTGAAGCAGAGGCGGTGAGCGGGCACGCCTGCTCACCGCCCTTTGTGCCTCTCACACAATTTTCCTACAAGTTTTGCTAAAAATACCCCGCGTGCCGTTAGTCGCCACCCCCTGCCATGCATTAAAGTAGGCGCCCCAGGCTGTCGTTTGTTACATGACGCACAGGCTCATCTCTCCAGGAACCGTCATCGATGGAACATCGTGAAGCGCTGCTCGCGCTGCGAACCTTTCTTTCTACGCAGATTCTCGGCCAGGAAAAACTCATCGATCGCCTGCTGATCGCCCTGCTCGCCGACGGCCATATGCTGGTGGAAGGCGCGCCGGGCCTGGCCAAGACCAAGGCGATCAAAGAGCTGGCCGAAGGCATCGAAGCGCAGTTCCATCGTATCCAGTTCACCCCCGACCTGTTGCCCGCCGACATCACCGGCACCGAGATCTATCGCCCGGAAACCGGCAGCTTCGTGTTCCAGCAAGGGCCGATCTTCCACAACCTGGTACTGGCGGACGAGATCAACCGCGCCCCGGCCAAGGTGCAATCGGCGCTGCTGGAGGCCATGGCCGAGCGCCAGGTCAGCGTCGGGCGCAGTACCTACGACCTGTCCCCGCTGTTTCTGGTGATGGCCACGCAGAACCCCATCGAGCAGGAAGGCACCTACCCGCTGCCCGAAGCCCAGCTCGACCGCTTCCTGATGCACGTCAAGATCGGCTTCCCCGACGCGGCCGTCGAACGGCGCATCCTGCAACAGGCCCGTGGCGAAGCCCTCAACGGCGAAACCAAGCCCGAGCGCCGTGTCAGCCAGCAGGCGATCTTTGCCGCGCGCAAGGAAATCCTCGGCCTGTACATGGCCGATGCGGTGGAGGAATACCTGGTGCAACTGGTCATGGCCACGCGCACCCCGGCCAAGTTCGATCCCGAGATGGCCGAGTGGATCGCCTACGGCGCCAGCCCCCGTGGCTCCATCGCCCTCGATCGCTGCGCGCGCGCCCATGCCTGGCTGGCCGGTCGCGACTTTGTCAGCCCGGAAGACATCCAGGCGGTGCTGTTCGATGTGCTGCGTCATCGCATCATCCTGTCGTTCGAAGCCGAAGCGGCCGGGATTGACCAGGACCGTGTGGTGCAACGCATTCTCGACGTCGTTGCCGTCGCTTGAAGTCGATGAACGCAAGCGATGGGGTGCGCGTCACGCTCAGCGAGCTGATCGAGATGCGCCACCGCGTGCGCGAAGTGCAGCTGTTTTCCACGCCAAGCCAGCGCAGCCCGCTGATCGGCCTGCACCACTCCAAGCTGCGCGGGCGCGGTGTCGACTTCGACCAGGTGCGCGTGTACCAGGCCGGCGACGACGTGCGCACCATCGACTGGCGCGTCACCGCGCGCACCCAGGAGCCGCACACCAAGCTGTTCCACGAAGAACGCGAACGACCGATTTTCATCATGGTGGAGCAAAGCTGCCGGCTGTTTTTCGGCTCGGGGCAAATGTTCAAATCGGTGCTCGCCGCTCAAGCCGCCAGCCTGATCGGCTGGGCCGCGCTGGGGCACAACGACCGCGTCGGCGGGCTAGTGTTCGGCGACAACGAGCACTACGAAATCAAGCCGCGCCGCAGCAAGCAAAGCCTGCTGCAATTGCTCAACCGCCTGGTGCGCGTCAACCAGAGCCTGGACACCGAAAGCCGCCCGGAGGCCGACGCCCTGGGCATGGCCCTGCGCCGTGGCCGCGAAGTGCTGCGTCCCGGCAGCCTGGTAATCGTGATCTGCGACGAACGTGCCCTCACCGAGGGCGCCGAGCAGCAATTGAGCCTGCTGTCACGCCATTGCGACTTGCTGCTGTTGCCGATCTCCGACCCGCTGGACCACGCGCTCCCTGCCGCCGGGCTGCTGCGTTTTGCGCAGCGCGGGGCGCAATTGGAACTGGATACCCTGAACTTCGATTTGCGCCAGGCCTACAAGGCCCAGGCCGAAGCGCGCATCGCCCGCTGGGAACTGCTCGCGCAGAAACTGCGAATCCTGTTGATGCCCCTGAGCACCCAGAGCGAAATGGTCGAACAACTGCGCGAATACCTCAACCCGCAACGCCCGGTTAAAAAGCAATGAGCAGCCTCGACCAACTGCAACCGCTGATCGCCCCGCCGCCCATCGGCTTCTGGCCGCCCGCGCCGGGCTGGTGGCTGTTGCTGCTGGTCATCCCGCTGCTGGGTTGGGGGGTGTGGTCGCTGCGCCGCTTCTTGCCGACTCGACGCCCCCTGGCCCGCGCCGAACAACCGCTGGACCCGCTGCGCATCGCCGCCCTGGCGGAATTGGCGCTGATGCCCAAACCCTACGATGGCGCGCCCGCCGGTGCCTGGCTGCAACAGCTCAATGGCCTGCTCAAGCGCCTGTGCCGCAACGACTATCCCTATAGCCAGAGCCATACCCTCAACGGCCGCAAATGGCTGGCATTCCTCGACAACCGTTGCCCCGCCGCCGGCCTCACGCGCTGGATGGTGCTGGTGGAGGGAGCCTACAAACCCGAATGTAAACTCGACGACAAGGCCATCGCCGGCCTGACCCAAGCGGTCGACACCTGGATTCGCAAACATGTTTGAGTTCGCCTGGCCGTGGATCTTCGTCCTGTTGCCCTTGCCCTGGGTGATGCGGTTCATCCTGCCGGCGGCCGACAGCGGCGAGCCCGCCCTTAAAGTCAGCTACCTCGGCGATCTCGAAAGCCTGGCCCGCCGCCGTGCGCGGGTGAACCTGCCGGGCTGGCGCCAACAGGCGCCCTTCGTGGTGCTGTGGCTGCTGCTGCTGACCGCCGCTGCGCGCCCGGAATGGCTGGGCGAACCACTGCCGATTGCCGCCAGCGGCCGCGATTTGCTGGTGGCGGTGGACGTGTCCGGCTCCATGGACTTCCCCGACATGCACTGGCAGGACGAAGACGTCAGCCGCCTGAACCTGGTCAAGCACCTGCTCGGCGACTTCCTTGAAGGCCGCGAAGGCGACCGCGTGGGCCTGATCCTGTTCGGCAGCCAGGCCTATCTCCAGGCGCCGCTGACCTTTGACCGCCGCACCGTGCGCACCTGGCTGGATGAAGCGCGCATCGGCATCGCCGGCAAGAACACCGCCATTGGCGATGCCATTGGCCTGGCGTTGAAACGCCTGCGCCAGCGGCCTGCGCAAAGCCGCGTATTGATCCTGGTCACCGATGGTGCCAACAACGCCGGGCAGATCAACCCACTGACCGCCGCGCGCCTGGCGGCCGAAGAAGGGGTGAAGATCTACCCCATCGGCATCGGTGCCGACCCCGAGCAAACCGGTTCCCTGGGCATCCTTGGCGTCAACCCGAGCCTGGACCTCGACGAGCCGGCACTCAGGGCGATTGCCGAAGCCACCGGCGGCCAATACTTCCGTGCCCGCGATGGCCAGGAGCTGGAAGCGATCAAGCAGACACTGGACAAGCTCGAGCCCGTCGAACAGCAACCCACCCAGGCGCGCCCGGCGCAGGCGCTGTACAGCGGACCGCTGGCCCTGGCGCTGATCCTGAGCATGTTGCTGGTGATCCACGAACGCTGGCCGAACAACGCTCTGCAACGCGGGTTCAACAAACTGTCGAGCAAGGGGATCTTCCTGCAACAGCATCCGGAATGGCGCCAGCGCCTTAAACGCCTGCGTCTGCGGAGGCGTCGATGATCGCCCTGTGGCCGCATTGGTTCCGCCCTTGGTGGCTGTTGCTGCTGCCGCTGCTTGGCTGGTTGCTGTGGCAGCTGTGGCACCGGCAAAAGCGCGCCGGGCGCTGGCAGATGATCCTGCCGCCGGCCTTCCACGCCGTACTGCTCAGCGGTGGCAGCGGGCGCGAAAGCAAATCGCCATGGGTGTTGCTGGGCCTCGCCTGGCTGTTGGCGGTGCTGGCGTTGCTGGGTCCCAGCTGGCAACGGGTTGAACAAACCAGCCAGAAACCCTCCGACCCGTTGGTGGTGCTGCTCGAACTGACCCCGGAAATGCTCGCCACCGACAGCCCGCCCAACCGCCTCGAACAGGCACGGCGCAAACTCTACGACTTGTTGCAGGCGCGCAGCGATGCGCAAACCGCCATCGTCGTCTATGCCGGCAGCGCCCACACCCTGGTGCCGCTGTCGGACGACCTGGCCACCAGCCGCAACCTGCTCGAGGCCCTGCGCCCCTCGATCATGCCGGAGTCCGGCCACCGCGCCGACCTGGCCGTGGAGAAAGCGCTGGACCTGCTCAAGCATGGCGGCCTGGGCCAGGGTCGCCTGCTGCTGGTCGGCTCATCGCTGTCCAAACAGGAACGCCAGGGCATTCGCCTGCTGCTGCAGGGCAACCAGGCGCCGAGCCTGTCGATCCTGGGCATCGGCAGCCGTGAAGGCACGCCGGTGACCCAGGAAAGCGGCGAATTCCTCAAGGACGAACAAGGCGCAATCCTGGTACCGCGCCTCGACAGCCCGACGCTCAAGGCCTTCGCCAGCGAAATGGGCGGACGCTACCGGGCCGCACGCCTGGACGATAAAGACCTGCGCCAGCTCGGCGTGCTGGACCCGCCCCAAGCCCTGCGCAATGACGGCCAGTTGCTGCACCTCGACACCTGGGCCGACCAGGGTTACTGGCTGCTGCTGCCGCTGTTGCTGCTGGCCGCCTGCGCCGGGCGGCGCGGCTGGTTGTTCTTTCTACCGCTGCTGCTGTTGGGCTCGCCCCAACCCAGCTATGCCTTTGAATTCCAGGATCTGTGGCTGCGTCCGGACCAGCAAGGCCAATACCTGCTCAAGCAGAAACGCCCCGCCGAAGCCGCCGAACATTTCGAGGATGCCCAATGGCAAGGCGTCGCCCTGTACGAGGCCGGCAACTATGCCGAGGCCATCAAGCGGTTTGCCGAGGGTAATGACGCCTATTCCCACTACAATCGCGGCAACGCCCTGGCCAGGTCCGGTGAACTCGAAGCGGCCATCGACGCCTACGAACAAGCCCTGGAAGCCCAGCCCGACCTGCAACCGGCACTGAAAAACAAGGCCCTGGTAGAAGCCCTGATCCAGGAACAGGCAGAACCCGAGCCGCAAACGCAGGCAAAAAACGAGGATGACGAAACCACCCAACCCGGCCAAACTGCGCAACCGGGCGCCACTGGGCAAAATGCCACAGGTGGCGAGCAGTCGTCCCAGGGCCAGGGCGAAGCCGGCAGCGGCGATACCCAGGCCGGCACCCCGCCGCCAGCCGCTGGCAACGACGTGCCGGGCAGCGAGTTGGGCGATGAGCACACCACCACCCCGCCGCTGCTTGCTGCCGACGCCAACCTCGACGGTGAACACCGCCAGGCCCTGGAACAATGGCTGCAGGAGATCCCGGACAATCCCGGCGAACTGCTGCGACGCAAATTCTGGTACGAACAGCAACAGCATCAGGACAAGACTCGATGAGCCGCCGCACCACCCTTCTGCTTCTGCTCGCGTTGTCGGCAGGCCACGCCCAGGCGGCCAGCCTGGTCGCCAGCGTCGACCGCAACCGTCTCAATTCCGGGGAAACGGTGGAACTGACGGTGGAATCCAGCGATGTCACCCAGTTCGGCAAGCCCGACCTGTCGCCCCTGGATGCGCAATTCGAAGTCAGCGGCACGCGCCAGCTCAACCAACTCACGACACTGGGTGGCGATAACCATGCGACCACGCGCTGGATCATTACCCTGCTGCCCAAGCAGAACGGCACGGTGGTGATTCCGCCACTGCAAGTGGGTGAGTACACGACCCAGCCGATCAGCCTGCAAGTGCTGGAAACCACCAGCCAGGACACCAACGCCGAGCTGGCCCCGGTGTTTGTCGAAGCCAACCTCGACCAGACCAGCGTCTATGTGCAGGCCCAGGCATTGTTGACCGTGCGCGTGTACCACTCGGTGTCGCTGTATGACGACAGCAGTCTCACGCCGTTGCAGATCCCCGATGCCCGTGTCGAACAGTTGGGCGAGTCGCGCACCTACGAAAAGGTCATCAACAGCATCCGCCATGGCGTGATCGAAACCCGCTACGCGATCTACCCGCAGCACAGCGGCACCCTGGAGATTCCGTCGCAGACGTTCAGCGCCACGCTGGTGGAGTCGCGTCCACCCCAGGAAAACACGCTGCAGGGCACCAAGCCCGGCAAGCTGATCCATGTGAGTTCGGCGGCGCTGCCACTGGCGGTCAAGCCCAAGCCCGCGCTGTACCCCGTCGATGCCCCCTGGCTGCCGGCCCGCAGCCTCACGCTCACCGAGAGCTGGAACCCGGAGCCGGAACATGTACAAGTCGGCGACTCCCTGACCCGCAGCCTGACCGTCAAGGCCGAGGGCCTGTCCAGCGCCCAACTGCCGGCCCTGCCCAGCACCGACATCAACGGCCTGCGCCGCTACCCGGACCAGCCGGTGCTCGGCAACCAGACCAGTGACCGTGGCCTGATCGGCAGTCGCGAGGACCGTGAGGCCCTGGTGCCCAACCGGGTCGGCGCCCTGGAACTGCCTGCCGTCGAGGTGGTGTGGTGGAACACCCACGAGGACCATCTGGAACGCACCAGCCTGCCGGCCCGCACCCTGCAAGTGGCCAACAACCCCAGCCTGGCGGTGGACACGCCGGCCACCCCAACCATCATCACCGCACCGGACGACAGCCGCCTGTGGCTGTGGCAACTCAGCACCCTGCTCCTGGCCTGCACCACCCTGCTGGGCTTCGGCCTGTGGTGGCGGGCCCGTCGGCAACCGGCGGTACTGCGCGCCACGCAAACCGGCCCGAGCCCGCGCACCCTGCTCGACGACCTCAAGCGTGCCACCCAGGCCAACGACCCCCAGGCCACCCGCCAGGCGCTGGATGCCTGGGCGCGGCAACAGCCGGAAACGTTGGCGGATATGGCGGCACGGTTCGTGCCGTTGTCGGATGCATTGGATGGGCTCAATGGCGCGCTGTACAGCGAAAGCGGTCAATACTGGCTGGGCGAAGAGCTGTGGCGTGCGGTCAAGGCCATCCCCATGGCCGAGCGCGAGCAGGACCCGGCGACGGACACCACCAGTTTGCCGCCGCTGTATCCCAAATAAGCCCTCCCAGATTTGACTCGTGCTGCCTGGGGACCTGCATTGTTAAAGGCCAGCAATCCAGAGCCCGTTAAAATTGCAGGACGTGCATTTGATCAGCAACGCCACCACCCTCGCCGACGGAGCGGCGGGCCGCATCCAGGGTGGACACCCTCCTTTGAATATTCCCGCGTGGGGCGTGGAAATAATCAATCAAAGGACATCCACCGTCTAAAGGTTCACGAAGGCGTTAAAGCAGGCCCTACTGATTGGCAGACAATGCCGATGAGCACTCCTGCATCGGCTCCTTATGATGTGGGTTTTCCGGAATCGAACCAGTTGACCATAAACCGCGCGTAATCAGCGCCAGCCTCAGCCAGTTTTTGATCGCGCTTTCCATTGGTCACACTTTCAAGCACTTCCCTGGGAGTCATTGGCTTTTCCTTTGACTCGCTTTTTCTTTCCGGCGTCTGATGATGTAGGGGAGGTAAGGTGAACGAGTAACGAAGGTGATCACCACCGGGATTAGTTTCAATCATATTCAATTTATCCTTCAAACAGTTCATAGGTATCCCACCTTCAGCTGGGACCTGTTTTGAGTGCATGTTCATCAGCGGTCAGTTCCAAGCGCGCCTGGTAACAGGGTATTTACAGGTAAACTCTCCGGCTTTATCGCCCTGCTTTGTTTTCGGCGGCCATTCATCCTCTTTTCCTCTACGGAGTTCGCCTTGCGTCTGTTCCACACCTCCGACTGGCACCTGGGCCAAAACCTCCACGGCCAGGAACGCGACTTCGAACACGCCTGCTTCCTCGAGTGGCTGCTGCGCCAGATCGCGGCCCAGCAACCCGATGTGCTGTTGATCGCCGGCGATATCTTCGACACGGTCAACCCGCCGCTCAAGGCCCAGGAGCGCCTGTACGATTTCATCATCAGCGCCCACGAACAAAACCCCAAGCTGACCATTGTGATGATCGCCGGCAACCACGACTCCGGCTCGCGGATCGAGCTGCCCGCGCCGTTGATGCGGCGCCTGCGCACCCATGCGCTGGGCCGCGTGCTGTGGCTGGACGACGGCCAGCTGGACGCCGAACGCCTGCTGATTCCCCTGCCGGATGCCAAGGGCAAGGTCGCCGCGTGGTGCCTGGCGCTGCCGTTCCTGCGCCCGGCGGAAGTCACCGGTGCCCACCTGGGTGACGACTACCTGCAGGGTATCGGCCAGGTCCATGAATGGCTGATCGCGGCGGCCAACGCCAAACGCAAGAAAGGCCAGGCGTTGATTGCCATCAGCCATGCGCACATGGCCGGCGGTTCGGTGTCGGAAGATTCCGAGCGCAGCCTGATCATCGGCAATGCCGAGGCGCTGCCGGCCAAACTGTTCGACAAAAGTGTCGGCTATGTTGCCCTCGGGCATTTGCACAAGCCGCAAAAGGTCAATGGCGAGGAGCGCATTCGCTACAGCGGCTCGCCGATACCGCTGTCCTTTTCCGAAATTGGCTATAAGCACCAGATCCTCGATGTGACGTTCCAGGGCGAACGACTGGTCAGCGTCGAACCGCTGCTGATTCCCCGCTCGGTCAACCTGCAACGCCTGGAAGCCGCGCCCCTGGCGGACATCCTCAAGGCCCTGGAGGCGCTGCCCGACATCGACCTGCTCGCCGAAACCCAGCGCCACCCCTGGCTGGAAGTGCGCGTACGCCTCGACGAACCGCAACCGGACCTGCGCCAGCAAATCGAAACCGCCCTGCAAGGCAAGGCCGTACGCCTGGTGCGCATCGCCGCCGAATACGCCGGCCAAGGCCGCCGCGACGACAGCAACGAAGACGCACTGATCGAACTCGACCAGCTCACGCCCCAGGAATTGTTCAGCCGTGCCTGGCAGGACAGCTACGGCAGTGAAGTGGATGAACAGACCTTGAAGGATTTCGCCGTGCTGCTCCAGGAAGTGCAACAGGCAGGTGAACAGCCATGAAGATTCTTGCCATTCGCCTGAAAAACCTCGCCTCCCTGGCCGGCCCGTTCGAGATCGACTTTACCGCCGAGCCCCTGGCCAGTGCCGGGCTGTTCGCGATTACCGGGCCGACCGGCGCCGGTAAAAGCACCCTGCTCGATGCCCTGTGCCTGGCGCTGTTTGGCGCCGTGCCACGCCTGGGCGATACCGGCCAGGCCAAGATGCCGGATGCCGACAGCGATATCTCCATCGGCGATCCACGCACCCTGATCCGGCGCGGCACCGGTGGCGGCTACGCCGAAGTGGACTTTGTCGGTGTCAGCGGCCGTCGCTACCGGGCGCGCTGGGAAGCCAATCGCGCCCGCGACAAGGCCAGCGGCAAATTGCAGAACAGTCGGCAGAGCCTGATCGACCTGGACAGCGACCAACTGCTGGCGAGCCAGAAGACCGAATACAAGACCCAGCTGGAATTGGCCCTGGGCCTGAACTTCGAGCAGTTCACCCGCGCCGTGCTGCTGGCCCAGAGTGAGTTCAGCGCCTTCCTCAAGGCCAACGACAACGAACGCAGCGAACTGCTGGAAAAGCTCACCGACACCGCGCTGTACACCCAGCTCGGCCGCCGTGCGTTCGACAAGGCCAAGGACGCCAAGGACGCGCACAAACACCTGCAGGACCAGGCCACCGGCGTGGTGCCCCTGGCCCCCGAGGCGCGCGCCGAACTGGACCGGCAATTCGACGCGGCCCAGCAACAGCTCAAGACCCAACAGGCCCAACTCAAGCAATTGGAGTTACAGCACACCTGGCTCAAGGAACTGCGCGAATGGCAGGACCGCCAGCGCAGTGCCACCGAGCAGCTCCAGCGTGCGCAAGCGGAGTGGGACAACCAGGCCACGCAGCGCCAGGACCTGAGCCGCCTCGACCAACTGGCACCGCAGCGCCATCAGTTTGCGCGCAGGGCTGAACTGCTCACCTTGCTGACGCCACTGGCCGCGCAGATTCAGCAGTACACCGAGCAACAGGCTGAACTGCAGACCCGCCAGGCGCAACTGCAACAACAGCAGACCGCGGCCCAGACGGCGCTGGTTGACGCACAGCAGCAACAAACTGCCGCCGCGCCCCTGCTACGCCAAGCCTTCGATGCGCAAAACACCCTCGCCCACCTGACCGAGAGCCTGGGCAAATTTGCGTCTGAAAAACAGTTGGCGCAAACCGCCTGCACTGAAGGTCAAGCCAACTTGAATGGCTTGCTCGACAAGCAAAAACAAGTCGACGAGCGCCTGCAACGCCTCGCCGCCGAACTGGAGCGCAGCAGCGCCCTCGCGCCGCTGGGCGATGCCTGGAACGCCTACCGCGATCGCTTGCAACAGTTGATGCTGATCGGTAATCGCCTGAAAAAAGGCCAGGCCGAACTGCCAGACCTTGAACAGCGTGCTACCAGCGCCGCAGAAAAATTTGCCCAGCAACGCGAAGCCCTCGACCTGCTGTATCAAGAAGCCGGCGCCGAACCCCATGCCGTGGCCGAACAGGTGCAACTGCTGGCCAGCCTGTTGCAGGACAATCGCAAGCAGCAGCGCGCCTTCGAAGACCTGTCACGCCTGTGGGACAGCCAGCAGCAGTTGGAGCAGCAATCCGTTGCCCTCACGCAAAAGCTCGCCGATGCCGCCCGGCAACGCGACCAACTGAACCAGACCGGCCTGCAAACCAAGGCCGAGCTGGCCGTGGCTGAACAGACCCTGACGGTGACCAAGCAACTCTTGGAGCGTCAGCGCCTGGCCCGCAGTGCCAGCGTCGAGGAATTGCGCGAACAATTGCAGGACGGCCAGCCCTGCCCGGTGTGCGGCAGCCACGAGCACCCGTACCACCAGCCCGAAGCCTTGCTGCAGAGCCTCGGGCGCCACGACGACAACGAAGAGGCCACGGCGCAGAAAGCGGTCGATACCCTCAAGGAAAAACTCACCGAACTGCGCGGTGAAGTCGGCGGCCTGATCGCCCAGCAAAAAGAATTCCTGCAACAACAGGAACACCTGGTCACTCAACAGCAGGCGCTCCAGCCCAGCCTGGACGCGCACCCACTGGCAGCCTCGCTGTTCAATCAGGACGCAGCCAAACGCAACCATTGGTTGGCCCAGCAACTCAGCCAACTGAGCCAAAGCATCACCCAGGACGAACAGCGCCAGGGCGCCCTGCTCAACCTGCAGCAAAACGCCGGGCGCTTGCAGCAACAACTGCAAGCCGCCCAGGACGCGAGCCAGCAGGCGCGCCAATTGCTGGTGGACCAGCAGCGCGAGCTGTCCAACGACCGCGAGCGCCTCGACGAAGAACTCAACGCCTTCGCCAGCCTGCTCCCCGCCGACACCCTGGAAGGCCTGCGCAGCGACCCGGCCGCGACCTTTATGCAGTTGGACCAGCAGGTCAGCCAACGCCTTGAACAACTGGGCCATCAGAAGGATGAGCTGGCCGAGCAGCAGGAACGCCAGCAGGCCATCGAGAAAGAACAGACCCATCAACAACATCGCCAACAGCAACTCGAGGCCCTGAACCAGCAATTTACCGAGCTGGCCACGCAGCAGCAGGCCGCCCAGGAAAAACTCGGGGCCTTGCTGGGCGAGCACGCCAGCGCCGAACACTGGCAACAGCAACTGGAACAGGCCGTGGAGCAGGCACGCCAGAGCGAGACGGACGCCAACCAGCAGTTGCAGGACATCCGCAACCAACTGATCCAACTGGCCGCCGACCTCAAGGCCCAGCAGGAGCGCGAGCAAGCTTTCGAAGCCGAACAGCACAGCCTCGATGCCCGCACCACCGAATGGCGCGCCCTGCACCCCGAGCTGGATGACGAGGGCCTGGCGCGTCTGCTGGCGTTTGATGACACACACATCGCCACGCTGCGCGAACATCTGCACAGCAGCGAAAAAGCCGTCGAGCAAGCCAAGGTATTGCTGCTGGAACGCGAACAACGCCTCGCCGAACACCAGGCCCTGCACAACGGCAACCTGGACGCCGAACAACTCGACGGCGCCCTGGCTGCGCTCAATCAACACTTGGCCGACGGCGAAAAACACTGCGCCGAACTGCGCGCGCGCCAGTCCGAAGACCAGCGTCGCCAGGACGCCAACAGTGCCCTGGCCGAACAGATCGCCAAGGCCTATGACGAGTGGCAACGCTGGGCACGCCTGAACGCACTGATCGGCTCGGCCACCGGCGACACCTTCCGCAAGATCGCCCAGGCCTACAACCTCGACCTGCTGGTGCACCATGCCAACGTGCAACTGCGTCAACTGGTGCGCCGCTACCGTCTCAAGCGCGGCGGCAGCATGTTGGGCCTGCTGGTGATGGACACGGAAATGGGCGATGAACTGCGCTCGGTGCATTCGTTGTCCGGCGGCGAGACGTTCCTGGTGTCCCTGGCCTTGGCCCTGGGCCTGGCATCGATGGCCTCCAGCACCTTGAAGATCGAATCGCTGTTTATCGACGAGGGCTTTGGCAGCCTCGACCCCGAGTCCCTGCAATTGGCCATGGACGCCCTCGACGGCTTGCAGGCCCAGGGGCGCAAGGTGGCGGTGATCTCCCACGTGCAGGAAATGCACGAACGCATCCCGGTGCAGATCCAGGTCAAGCGCCAGGGCAACGGCCTGAGCACCCTGGAGGTCAAGTGAGCGAGGCGCTGCTGTATTCGTTCCGGCGCTGCCCCTATGCGATGCGCGCACGCCTGGCGCTGCGCTACTCGGGGGTGGCGGTGCGGATTGTCGAGGTGAGCCTCAAGGCCAAGCCGGCGGAGATGCTGGCACTGTCGCCCAAGGGCACGGTGCCGGTGCTGGTGGTGGATGGCGAGGTGATCGACGAGAGCCTGGCGATCATGCAATGGGCCTTGGCCCGGCATGATCCGGATAACTGGTTATTGCAGGGGGATCCGGCGGTACTTGAGCTGATCGCCGAGAACGATTCAACCTTTAAACATCACTTGAATCGATACAAGTACCCCGAACGCTATCCCGAGCAGCCGGTGGAACACTATCGAGCCGAAGGCGAGGTGTTCTTGCAGAAGCTCGAGGGGTTGCTGGCCACTCGCGCCTATCTGCTGGCCGACCACCCTGGCCTGGCGGACATGGCGCTCGCGCCGTTTATACGGCAGTTTGCCCACGTGGACCGCGAATGGTTTGCCGGTACGCCGTACAAAGCGTTGCAACGCTGGTTGGAAGAATTCCTGCAATCGCCCCTGTTTATCGGCGTGATGGCGAAGACTTAGCCTTCGATCAGACTCAACAACCGCTCGCGAGCGATCTCCGGTTCGCCGTCCGTCAACTGCACGGATGACAGGATCGGGGTGGAATAAAGGGCGAGGATAAGTGCGGCGAGTCGAAGTGCCATGCTGTCGATTCCATGAAAGAGCGCGTCAATATTTAAGCGTCAATTTAAACACATGGCAATGCGCCATTACCTCATTTTTTTCTTCGACAGCTGCACAAACGCCAAACCACTCGAACGCGCGTTTACGTTCCAGTGGTTTGGCGTCTGCTTGTGTGCAGGGTCAATCAGCGCTCATTGCTGGGTCTTGTGATCCAGGGCGGCGTAGAAGTTGGCGCTTTGTTGCAGGTATTTCTGGGTGTAGGCGCTGGTGCTGGATTTTTTGCCGCTGACTTCCACGCTGGCGGCGGCAGGCAGGGCGACGGTGGCGGAAACGGCGGAGGCGGCGATGACGGAGAAGAGATTCAAGTTCATGTCGGTAACCCTTGTGTTCGTTCGGTTGGATGGCCGGGGAAGGCCTTGGAACCCAACTTACGCCCGAGGATTGAACCTTAGAAATGCTTTGAAACAGTAGCCGCTATTAATACAATTAATACTAAGGGTCAGGCCCCGCATGGCGGGGCCTGTGGCTTATTGACGCACCAGGAACTTGAGGTCGCTGGGGGCATCGATCGGCAGTTTCTGCACGGTTTTACCCAGCAGGCCGGTCTTGGGGTCACGTTCGACCACCACGATTTCGTTGCTCTTCTGGTTGGCGATCAGCAGGAACTTGCCGCTCGGATCGAGGCTGAACTCCCGCGGGTGGTCGCCTTCGACGCTGCGGCGCTGCAGCTCCGTGAGGTGGGCGGTGGCCGGGTCCACGCCAAATACGATGATCTGGTTGGCGGTGCCGCGATTGCTCACGTACAGGAACTTGCCATCGCTGGAGGCGTGCAGTGCGGCGCCGGCCTTGTCGGATACCGGTTGGCCGGCGGCGAAGTCCACCAGTTGGGTCTGGCTGAGCTTGCCATCGGTGTAATCGAAGACCGCAACCTGGGCGCTCATCTCGGTGGTCAGCCAGGCATGCTTGCCATCGGCGCTGAACAACAGGTGACGCGGGCCGCTGCCCGGTGGCAGTGGCACAAAGGCCGGATCGGCCGGGGTCAGCGGCAGCTCGTGGTTGGCCTTGGGGTCGTAGCGATAGGCGAACAGCTTGTCCGCCCCCAGGTCCTGCACAAACACGTACTTGCCATCCGGCGACGACACCACCGAATGCACATGGTTGGAGGCCTGGCGCTCAGGGTTCACGCGACTGGCCGGGTGTGCACTCAACTGCACCGGTGCCGACAGCTTGCCCTCGGCATCCACCGGCAGCACCGCCAGGCTGCCGCCCGGATCTTCCAGCACCGAATAGTTGGCGACGAACAGGTAGCGCCCATCCGCCGCGACGCTGGAATGGGTCGGCTCGTTGCCCAGGCTCTGCACCTGATTGACCAGGGTGAGCTGATGATTCTTCGGGTCGATGCGGTAGCTGCTGACGCGGCCGACCGGGTCTTGCTGGCCCGGGCCGTTTTCATTGACCACAAACAGGTGCTTCTGGTCTTTGGAGACCGTCAGCCACGAAGGGTTGGCGGACTTCGCCGCCAGTACCGGCTTGCCTTGGAACTGGCCGGTGCGGCTGTCGAATTGCAGGCGATAAATGCCTTCGCTGGAGCCGGCGGTGTAGCTGCCCACCAGCAACTCATAGGTGTCCGCCGGTGCAGCCTGCACCGACATCGCACCCACACTGCCGGCCATCAGCAGCGGCCAGAATTTACGCATCATCATGCTCGTCTTCCTCGTCGTTATTGTTGCCGGTGAAGGCGGCCATGCACACCAGGCGGTGCTCGCCCGAATCACCGGTGAGGGTCCAGCTTTGCAAGGCGTCATCGAAGGTTGCGGCCTGCACCTGCACCAGGCTGAAGGACCAACGTTTCTCGGCCCGGCCGTCCATGCTCTTGATCAGCAACTGTTGATCGTCGAGGCTGAAATCAAAGGCATGCAGCCCATCGATTTCGAGCATGTCGCTGGTGTGGAGTTCAGTAAGCAGGGAAGCGGCAGTCATCAGGCTCATTCATCGCTGGAAAAAACGCTGATGATAGGCCAATCCGGCCACGCCGTCGTGTCGCGATAGCGGGCTACCGCACGGCAGCGGCCGGCGCTTGCCATTCTGGGGGCGAACTCCCCACAGAATGGAATCTCCTATGCCAGACACTTCAAACGCCCCGCCGACAGGGCCGCTGCACTTCGCCCACCGCAGCAACACCCCGGCCCTCGCGGTCACCCAGCAGTTCGCCACACGCCCGACGTTACGCCAGGTGGTCGAACGGCACCTGCACGAACGCCTGCAGGAACAGTTCCCGGCACTGCCCCTGGACCTGCCCACCCTCAAGCTGGCCACCCCCAACCAGCGGCGCGGCTGGGACCTCAGGCGCTTGACCGATGTGGTCCTCGAGCACCTGGGCAATGGTACGGCCCTGAACCTGACGCAGGTGGTCGACCAACGCCGCTGCTTCCTGTCCCAGCGCCCGCCCTCACGCTTGACCTATGAGGCCAATGGCCCCCGCGAGCCGGACATGGCGGTGATCGAACGGCTGATCCTGGACCTGGCCTTCACCCTGCCCATCGCTTTTCAGCAAACCCTGGCCACCTATTGGAACGGCGCTGCCGACACCGGTAGCAGCCGCTGGCAATGGCTTGGCGATCTACTGGCGGACACCCTCAAAAGCAGCGCCAGCCTGCTGCCCGCCGGCACGCCTCGGAACATGCTGGACAGCGTGACCCGCCAGCCTGACCGACGTGAACGCCAGGCCGGGCCCAACGGATTTGTGCATGCTTACTGCCTGGAAGCCTGTGTGATCCGGCACGGCCGTGAAGCCCGCCTGCTGAGCAGCGACCTGCTGTTGGTGCAAGGCCACCAGGCCTTGCTGTGCCAGGCGTCGGGCAGCGTCGAGCCATTCGCCTCACTGGAGGTCTTCACCCAGGCCTGGGGCCAGCGCCTGAGCCAGCGGTTGCAGGTCGACAAGGTGGTGGTCAGGCGCTACGAGCCCGATGGCAATCTCTTCGATACCCAGGCCGCCCTGTTGCTCAACCAGCAACTGGATGACCTCGAAGCCATCGCCCTGCCCGCCTCCGACGGCGTGCGCAGCCTGGAGCAGCGTTTTGCCCTGGCGACAGACCCCAGCGCCGCCTTTGTCGCTGCGCCGGCACCCGACCCGACACATCAGGACGCCATCCAGACGGCGTTGCCCGCCTGGCTGCAGAGCGCCAATGCCCAGCAGCGTTTCGCCTATCGCCAAGGGCTGTTGGAACAGGCCCGCCTGCAACGCCTGCAGGCCGGGGCGTCGTTCCTGGACGGGGTCGAGAGCCTGCCGGCCTTTGCCTCCCGCACCCTGCGCGAGCAGATGCGCCGCGACCACCCTGGCGCCAGCGTGGAACCGGACAACCTGCGGCTGACCTTCCACGTCCCGGTGGGTGACCTGCACAGCGGTTACCTGGCACCGGTGACCCTGGGCCTGACCGAGCTGGCGATCAAGAACCTCGCCGCCGCGCCGCACGGCCGCATGACCCTGCAGGACACTTCCGGGGCCGCCCTCCCGGCCTGGCTGACCGAGGACTATATCCTCGGGGAAAAAGGCCTGTTCCACAGCACGCCCGGCCTGATCCGCCAAGTGGATATCGGCCGGCGCTACCCGCAACAGCTGCGCGACCTGCTGCTGGGCGACACCCCGCAGGTACGCCGGCGTGAGACGCTGTTCGGCCAGGCGCTGACCGTGCAACTGCCGCACCAGGCCCTGGAACTGGCGATTCGCGGGCAACAGGGCTTCAGCTTCCTGGGGTATCGCTACGTCAAGGCGGTGCTGCACGCCAGCGCGGCGGGGCGCGTGGTCGACACCCTCGACATCGTGATGCGCCCGCTGGCCTTCGCCCGCAAGCCCGCTGCCGTGCCGGATATCGTCGGCAACATGTTTATCATCGAACCCCGTGACATCGACGCCGGGCCGTCGATTCTCTATCGCCCGCTGTACTCTGACGCGTTGCAGCAATTCGCCAGCCGCGCGGCCCTGTTCGACGCCATCGCCCAGCCCGGTGCACTGCAAGACAGCGTGCTGGCCTGGATGAGCGACAAGGCCCGGCCGATCTACAGCCACGGCGGCTTCCGCAGCCCGCATATCCTGCGCTTCGGCCAGGGCGACGACACGGTGCAGTGGCCGGCGCCGCCGCCCGCGCAGTTGGTACAGGAGTTCAATGGCAGCGAAGTCGAGGGTTCCCTGGCGCAATGCCTGGCCACCGGCAACCTGACCCAGTACCTCTACGGCAGCAACGCCCGGGCGCTGGTGGACCTGGCGGATCGCGACGCGGTGTCCAATGCCGAAAGCCGTTGGGCGGTGTTGCTCGAAGGTGGCTGGCTGCTGTTCAACGCCCTGCTCTTGCCGCTGCTGCGCGGGCCGGCGCTGGTTGCAGGCTGGATGGTGCAACTGGCGGTCAGCCTGCGGCACGATATGGCCGCCCTGCACGGCGACGACGCCGCCGCCCGCGAACTGGCCTGGGTCGACGTGCTGCTCAACATCGGCCTGATCCTGCTGCACATGGCCCCCCGGCAACACCCGACCCTCGAGTTACCCTCGGAGCCCGCCTTACCGGCCACCCTCGCGGCCCTGCAGCGCCCGCCAGGCCTTGCGCCCCGTCCGGCCACACCAGTGGAACTGGGCCCGGTGGGCCTGCCCGCAGAGCCGCCGGCCGGCGACCGCACCCTGGTCGACTTTGTCCATTCCAACGCCCGCGACGCCAGCCGCCGGCGCCTGCTCGAAGCCCTGCGCGAACTGCATGTGCCATGGCCGGTGCCGGCCCCCGAGCCGCTGGACGCCGGCATGTTCAAAGGGCTGTATCGCATCGACCAGCAATGGCATGCCTCGGTGGGCGGCCTGCTGTTTCGGGTAAACATCGCCGCGGACCTGGGTGAGGTGTGGCTGATCCATCCGCAGAAACCGCAGCATCCAGGCTTCGTACTGGTGCGCAATGCCCAGGGCCAATGGGGCCTGGACCTGGGCCTGAAACTGCGCGGCGGCGGGCCGAAAAACCGCCTCAAGGCCAAGCTGGCCCACATCGACCAGCAGCGCACCCAAGCGTCGGAGGAGATCAATCGCATCAGTGATGAGGTCAGCGGCCTGATCAAACGCCTGCAGCCTATCGACCAGGTGCTGGATGCCGCCCGGCAGAAGTTCGAGCAGGCCCATAACGCCCTGGGTCTGGCCCGCACCCGCTTGCGCAGCGCACCTGACGACCCGGCGCGGGTAGCCGAGCACCTCGCCAGCGTCGCCCAGCGCTCCCGGGCCAGGGCCGGGTTCCAGGTGTTTCAGGAGCGCTTCGATGCGGCTGCCGCCGAGTTGCTGCAACAACGGCGCGCCTTGATCGAGGCCTACGGGCGGATGAAAGCCGTGGACAGCCGCTTCGACTACGAAGGGCAATGTGTGGAGCAATATCAGTCGATCCTGGCCACCGATGAAATTCGCGTCAGCCAGTTGTCGTCCCTGTACCTGGCCACGTTTGTGTCCGAGCAGGGCGAATCGCTGATCGAGCTGCAAGGCAGCGCCCAGGATGTGCAGGCGCTGCGCTATTTCAACGACCTGCTGGAAACCAACTTTGCCGTGTCCGAGCGCCATGCCCAGGCGATGATTGCCATCGAGGACACCCTGGAGGCGATGGCCGCACGCTTGAAAACCGGCGCGGCCCAGCGCCTGAATTACCTCAACGGGCATCCCAAGCGCCGGTTCTACAACCGCCTCAATGCCACCCTCGAATCCCTGGATGTGCTCACCGAGTTGAGCATCGACCGGACGATCCCGGCCAGCACCCCGCAGGAGCACTATTTCCTCGCGCGCCATGGGCACCTGCAATCCTCCCTGTCTGCCCTGGAAGACTCCCACCTGGACCTGCTGACCACCGAAGGTTTCACCACGACCGAACGCAAGGAGGTGCTGACCAACCTGGTCAGGCACTACAACCGGCGCCTGCAGATTTACCAGAGCCTGCTGGAACTCGATTCGCCCCTGGCGCACCCGCGCTACATGCCGCTGCTGATCGAGCGGTTGAACACCGTGCGCGACAGCGCCGAGGCCGACCTGGCGGCGCTGCTGCGCGAAGATGAATTCCTGCCGCCGCAACCGGGGGCCTTCAAACCGGTACAGGCTCCGTCAAGAACCAAACGGGTGTTCAAGTCGCGGGACAAGGGCCCCCTGGTGGGTGACCTGGAGCCGGCGCAGCGTGACCAGCCCTTCCCCACCATCGTGACCCGCAACCCCATTACCCAGCAGGTCAGCGGGCGCTTTATGGAGCACCCCAACGAGGGTTGGGTGGAAATTGTCGAGGCCAGGCCCAGCCGTCCCGCCGAGCCACCCCAGGCACCGGCGCTGTCCACACTGCGCGCACAGGCGCAACGATTGCTGGAAGAGGTGCCGGCTATCGAGCGCTCCATCGACTTCCAGAAACGCAAACTCAGCGACCCGACGCGTCGCGATGACCTCAACCCGCGTGACTGGCACGACATGCTCGCGCACCAGGCCGAGCGCCTCGACAGCGTCGCGACAGAATTGTCCAGCCACGCGGCCGACAAGCCGGACGTGCTCCAAACCGTCGAGCGCCTGCGCCTGCGCGCCGAGGATTTGCGCACCCAAGGCCGCCAGCATTGCATCGAGGGTTACAAGGCCCAGCGCCCGCGCCAGGAAAACATCGAATTCCTGCGCGCCCATGCCGCCGTCGACATCGGCCTAGTCCACGGCCCGCAACGCACCGCCGCCAAGGACTATGTGTCGGAGTTCGCCGTGCGCGAGAAAAACCGCCTCACGGTGCTGTGGTATGCGCACTTTCACTACAGCCAGGCCGACAGCCCGCCGGGCGCTTATACGGCGGCCCACCTCAAGCGCCCCGAACAGCGTTTTGTCACCCTCCGGGACCTGATCGCCCAGGCCGGGGCAGATAACCGAAGCATCGTGCGCGACCTGTACAACCCGATCACGGCACCGCTGGATCAGCGTCTGTTCCTGAGCCTGCTGCCCGCCTGAACCCCCGCCATGCATGGCATCGCCTGAAAAGGATTTTTATGCAACTACCTGACCCTATTGCCCACGCCGTCAGCGCACGCTTCACCCAGCGCCCGGCGCTGGAAACCGTGATTCGCGAGCAACTCGCCACGGCCATCGGCGCCACGTACCCCAGCCTCAGCCTGGACCTGCGCCGCACCCGCCTGGCCCGGCCACAACGCCGCGGCTGGCTGCTGCAACCCTTTATGCCGGTGGTCCACGATGCCCTGGCCAGTGGTGCGCCATTGGATTTCAGCGAGGTCAACGGCTCGCCCTGGTACCTTTCGGACGAGCCACCCAAACGCCTGAAACTGCCCGGCCTGACCGAGGAAAAACTCGACATGCAGGTCATCGCGAAGCAGGTCGGCGAACTGCCGCAAACGCTGCCCATCGCCCTGCAGAATGCGCTGGCGGCGTATTGGGACACCGGCCCCTGGCACTGGCTGGCCGGCGTCTTGCGGGACACCCTGCGCATCGGCGCCCTGGGCCAGGCCGGCCTGGACCAACCCGCCAGGGAAACCCTGGAACAATTGATCGACTGCCCTGACCGCGAGGCCCGCCTTGCGCGGCATGGGGTGAATGCGGTGTTTGCCTACGCCCTGCAAGCCACCCTCACCCACGCCGAACGCTCGGTCACACGGATGGGGCCGCAGCTGGCATTGATTCGTGCCGTCAACAGCAAGGTCTCGGTGGTGCTGTGTGACCCGCAGCACACCGCCGAGGTTTTCCCGAGCATGGACGCCCTGATCCAGGCCTGTGGCCAGCGACTGGGCCGCCAGTACCAGGTCGACGACATCCTGATTCAACGCTACGAGCCCGATGGCGATATCTTCGAGCACCAGGCGTCGATGATCCTCGATCGCCAGCTCGAAGACCTCGGCAACCTGCGCCTGCCCACCGGCCAGCCGTTCAGTACCTGGCAGGCGCTGTACGCCGAGATCACCGACCCGGGGCGGTTTTTCCGCGACACGCCAACCGCCCCGCCCCAGACCCTGGACACCCTGCGCCAGCACCTGCCGGCCTGGCTGCGCGACGCCGATGCCGACGACCAGGCCACGTACCGGCGCTACGCCCTCGCCATGGCCGGCGCCAAACGGCGCGCGGCGGGGCGTACGGCCTTCAGCCAGATCGATGACCTGCGCACCTACACCGTCAAGGCGTTGTTGCAGGCCTTGCAGCAGGATGCCGTGACCCTGGGCAGCTCGGCCCTCGCATTGCCTTCCGTCGGCGCCTTGCACCCCGATGACCTGCAACTGACCTTCACCATTGCCGCCGGCTACCCAGGTACGTCAGGGATCATTCGCCATGAACGCATGAGCCTGACCGACCTGGCCATCGACAACTTGTCCAGCCGTCCCAGCGGCAGCGTGACCCTCACCCACCGCCACGGCCTGCCCCTGCCGGCCTGGCTGACCGCCGACTACCTGATGGGAGCCGACGGCCCGGTGGCGCGCGTGGACATCGGCCAGCACTACCCGCGGCTGCTGGAGGCCCACTGGCTGGGGGAAAGCCCCGAGGCACTCCGGCGCGAAACCCTGTTCGCCCAACAACAGGCCGTGCAGTTGCCGTTGCTGGCCCTGGAATTGGCCCTCAAGCAGCAAGCCGGCCTGAGCGCCCGGGGCGCACGCCTGGTGGCGGCACTGATGGAGCCCGAAGCCGCCAACCAGAAGGTCGACCAGCAGCCGGTGGTGATCCGTCACCTGGCCCTGCTGTCGGCACCCGGCGCCCATCCGGACACGGTCAGCGCCATGTACCTGATCGAGCCGCAGGACATCGGCGGCGGCCCCCATGTGTTGTATCGCCCGCTGTACGCCGAGGCGCTGCAGGAATTTGCCAGCCGTGAGGCGCTGCTGGAGGCCATCGCCGAAACCGGGCCGCTGCAGGACAGCGTATTGACCTGGCTGAGTGACAGGGCCCGGCCGATCTACGCCAATGGCGGGTTCCGCGAGCCCCACTCATTGCGCTTTGGCCAGGGCGACGAGTTTGCCCCCTTGCACAGGCCAGCGCCGGCCACGCTGGCCGCCGATGGCATCAATGACGAGTTGCAGCAGTGCCTGGTGACCGGGCGCCTGATGACGTACCTGTACAGTGATCACGCCCGGGCCCTGATCGAACAGGCCAACCGCGAATCGGTGTCCAACAGCGAAAGCCGCTGGCAGGTGCTGCGCGAGGGCAGCAGCCTGTTGTTCGGCAACCTGTTGCTTCCGCTGCTGCGTGGGCCGGCCATGCTGACCGGCTGGCTGTGGGGCCTGATGGCCAGCCTGGGCGAGGACATTCCGGCACTGGCCTCCGAAGACCCGCAAGCACGCGAACTGGCCAGCGTCGACCTGCTGCTCAACCTGGGGTTGCTGTTGTTCGAAGCCGTGCCCGTGGTCACCGCCGCGCCTCCCGAGCTGGCGACGGGGCTCAAGGACCAAGCGTTGCCCCCGCCCCTGGCACCGTGGATCGCCGAGCAGTGGCCGCAACCGCCCCCGCCCACCATCCGCGAAGGCGCAGTTATCCTGCCCGGTGCGCTGGAGCGGGTGGAAAACAGCGTGCTGGACTTGAGTTTTACCCAGGCTCGCTCGCGCCTGACCACGCTCCAGCGCCGCCGCCTCGCCAGTTTCAGCACCCCACGCCCGACGCCCCTGCCCCAACCGGTGTTGAACGGGCCGCGCCGGGGGCTTTACCCCGTCGAAAACCGCTGGCATGCCCTGGTGGACAACCAGTGGCTGCAAGTTGCCCTGGAGCCGGAAGGCGATATCCGCGTGGTGATGCCTGGCGACGCCAGCCTCAGCGGCCCGTACTTGCGCAGCGAAGGCCACGGGGAGTGGTCGGTAGACACCCGCCTGCGACTGCGTGGCGGCATGCCGCCGAAACGGATTGCCGCCGAACGCCAGCGCCAGGCGCAACGCATCAGCGAACTGAAGAAGAGTTTCGAACAGTTCATCCAGGGCCAGGTGACCATGCAGGGACGGCTCGACGTGATCCTGGCGGTGATGACCAGAACCGCCGAAGACTCGCGCTTCAGCGAAGCGCAACACGCCGACAGTCGCCAACGATTCGATACCGCACTGCAGGAACAGACCCAGGGCTACCAGCAGCAACTGGACAGCCTGCCGGAACGCAGCAGGCTGGGGATTGCCCTGCCGCCCCGGTCGGTGGCGAGCCTGTTGGAAAATGTCATCAACAACGTGCGCAAACATGTGGTGGTGGCCGAAAAAGACCGCGCGGCGCTCTACCGCAGCCACCCTCACTTCACTACCAAGGGCGGCCGCCTGGCCGAAGCGGTGCTGACCGATTTCCCGGCCTACCGCCAGTTCATTCGCGCAATGATTGCCATCAATGAGCGCTCGGTGCGCTGGCTCGAACTGCGCGATCGCTACCTCGAGCAGCTGTTCAACCTCGGCACTGCCAGCGCGGAAGACTACATTCGCCTGACCGCGGAACGCCCCCAGGAAATCAGCGTGCTGGCCGTCAAGGACCTGCTGATGCGCAACTACGAACTGATGACCCATAAACACCCTGGTCATCCCTTGGTGGAGGTGCTGATCGATATCCTTGAGCCGCTCCAGGAACACTTGCGTACCCAGGCCGACCTGAACGACCTGGAACTGTCGGCAGAGGAACGCGTCAACGTGCTGGAAAGCCTGGTGGAGCACTATGGCCGGGGGCTGGACTCGTTGCAGGGGGTTGGGATCGTCAACGCCGATGAGTTCGATGGCGACTATTTCGCCAAGCTGGTCAAGCTGGTGCAGGCGCTGTACGAGGAGGCCGCCAGTCAGTTGGCCAGCGAAATCAAGCCGCTTGCCCAGCCCGCCCCGCGCCCGAGCCGGCACAGCCCGACGGCGGTGGGCAGACCGCAGAAAAAGGTCATCCGCACCTCGAAAAAAGGCACCTTTATCGGCGAGGTCAAACCGCTGGGTACGCTGGAAACCGTGGAGGTTCGCTCGGAAGTCACGGGCGAGGTGCTGGGCACCTACTCGCAACGGGGCGAACAATGGATCGAGTTCAAGGAGTCGCCGCCCTCACCTACCGCGCCGGCTCCCCGCAGCCTGAGCCTGGTCAAGGGGGAAGCGCGCAAACTGCTGGGCATGCTGGAAGAGCACCTGAAACGCGGCGATCAATACAAGAAAATCTCCAGGCATCCGGAAGAGGTCCAGGAGGTGCTGCAGTATGAGTCGGTGCGCTACGACAAGTTGGCGACCGAACTGCATCAGGCCATCCAGGCCCAATCGGCCGAGGCCCGCACGCTCGCGGACCAGAACCTGGAGCGTGACATGCGCCAGGCGGCGGCACGCCTGAGCGAGCGCGGCCTGGCCCTGCGTATTCAACTGTGCCTGGAGCTCCCCCCCACCCACGGCAACCTAGAATTCCTGATCGAGCAAAAGCGCGCGAACATGGCGCTGCTGGGCGAACGCATTCAACTGATCGGCGACCGCCGGGACTTTGTCCAGGAATACGCAATCAACGACCAGGGTGGCTACCCCTTGTGGTACGTCCACTTCCACTACCCGGCAGCCGACACGCCCAAGCAGGCCTACACCGCCGCCCACCTGAAGACCCGCGAACAGCGCCGGGTCAGTTACTACTCGCAACTGGCCAGGGCCCAAAGCCCACAGGCCGTGGTGGATGTGCATCGTGGCTTGATCGGCAAGGCGCTGGCGCAGCGCTGGTTCCTGCCGCTGGCCCGCTGACAGGACCGTAGCGAGGGCGCTTGCTCCCGTTGGACTGCGCAGCAGTCCCATTGTTGGGGCCGCTTCGCGGCCCAGCGGGAGCAAGCTCCCTCGCCACCACAGTTCGCTCGCTGCTCTTTAGCCAGGCTCAGTGGGCAAACAACGAGTTACCCTTCTGCCCCGCCAGCTTCTCGGGCTTGATCAGGAAGCGTGCCAGCGCCGGCAGCAGCCACAACGCACCGAACATGTTCCACAGCAGCATGAAGGTCAGCATCAGGCCCATGTCGGCCTGGAACTTGATCGCCGAGAAGATCCAGGTGCACACGCCGATGGCCAGGCACAGGCCGGTAAACAGCACGGCCTTGCCGGTGGACTTGAGCGTCTGGTAATAGGCTTCCTGCAACGGCAAACCGGCACGCAGGAAACTTTCCAGGCGGCTGTAGATGTAGATGCCGTAGTCCACGCCGATCCCCACCCCCAGGGCCACCACCGGCAAGGTCGCGACCTTGACGCCGATGCCCATGAACGCCATCAGCGCGTTGCCCAGCACCGAGGTCAGCACCAGCGGCAGCACGATGCACAGGGTCGCCGCCCAGGAGCGGAAGGTGATCATGCACATGGTCGCCACGCACAGGTACACCAGGATCAGGATGGTCAGCTCCGATTCCTTGATCACCTCGTTGGTGGCCGCCTCGATCCCGGCGTTACCGGCAGCAAGGATGAATTCCAGGCCGTCCTTGTTGTTCTCCTTGGCGAAGTCCTGTACCGCATGCACCGCGCGGTCGAGGGTCTCGGCCTTGTGGTCATTGAGGAACACCAGCACCGGCGCCAGGGAGCAATTGTTGTTGTACAGGCCGTCGGCGCGGGCGATGGAGTTGTTCAACACGTCGGGGTTGCGCGACAGGGTTTCCCATTTCAGGTTGCCCTCGTTCATGCCCTTGATCATCTGCTTGGACACGGTCACCAGCGAGATGGCCGACTGCACGCCCTCGGTGTTCTGCATCTTCCACATCAACTGGTCGATGGGCGCCATGGCTTCATAGCGCGAGCAACCTTCGGCCTTGGTCTTGACCATCACCACCAGCACGTCGGAGCTGGTGGAGTAGTTGCTGATGATGAAGTTGTTGTCCTTGTTGTAGCGCGAGTCCGGGCGCAGCTCCGGCGCGCCCTGGTCGAGGTCGCCGATCTTCAGGTTCTGGCTGTACCAGAGGCCGCCGCCAAAGGCGACCAGCGCGAGCAGGACCGAGACCGGCGCGACTTTGGGGCTGGCGAATTTCGACAGCAGGCGCCAGAACGGATGTTCTCGGTGCGCGTCCTTCTTGCTCCGGGCGATGGCCCGCTTGCTGATACCCGCATAGGAAATCGCCACCGGCAGCAGGATCAGGTTGGTGAACACGATCACCGCCACGCCGATGGACGCGCCGATGGCCAGTTCGCGGATCACGCCGATATCGATGATCAGCAGCGTGATAAAGCCCACGGCATCCGCCAGGATCGCGATCATCCCCGGCAGGAACAGTTGCCGGAAGGTGCGCCGCGCGGCCGTCAAGGCGTTGTCCGCCTCGCTGGATTGCAGGGCGATACCGTTGATCTTCTGCACACCGTGGGAAATCCCGATGGCGAAGATCAGGAACGGCACCAGCATCGAGTACGGGTCCAGCCCGAAGCCGAAGAAGTGCATCAGGCCCAGTTGCCAGACCACCGCCACCAGTGTGGTGCTCAACACGGCGATGGTGCTGCGCAGGCAGTTGGTGAACCACAGCAATAGAACCAGGGTGATGACGAACGCAACGCCGAAGAACAGCACCACCATCACCAGGCCGTCGATCAGGTCGCCGACCTTCTTGGCGAAGCCGACGATGTGGATCTTGACGTTGGGGTTCTGGGCTTCGAACTTGTCGCGGATCTTGTCTTCGAGTTCATGGGAGAACTTGCGGTAATCCAGGGCCAGCAGCTTGCCCTGGTCCTGCGGGTCCGGGTAGGACTCCAGCAGCGGGATGTCGACGATACTCGACTTGAAATCGTTGGCCACCAGCCGTCCGACCTGGCCGGACTTAAGCACGTTATTGCGCAGTTGATCGAGGCTTTGCGTCGAGCCGTTGTAGCTCTGCGGGATCACTTCACCGCCGGCGAAGCCTTCTTCGGTGACTTCGGTCCAGCGTACGCTGGGGCTCCACAGCGATTTAAGGCCCGAGCGGTCGACGCCGGAGATGTAGAACACCTCGTCGTTGATCTGGCGCAGGGTCTCCATGTATTCCTTGGTGAAGATGTCACCGTCCTTGGCCTCCACCGAGATACGCACCGTGTTGCCCAGGTTGGCCAGGTCGTTGCGGTGTTCCATCATCTTTTCGATGAAGGGGTGCTTGAGGGGGATCATCTTTTCAAAGCTGGTGGACGGGCGAATCAACGTCGCCTGCCAGAACAGGAAAATGCTCACCAGCAGGCAGATCACGATGACTGCCGGGCGGTTATTGAAGATCAGGCGCTCAAGAAAGGTCGCTTTATCGTTGTGATGACTGCTCATGCGTTCCCCGCCTTCTTATTGTTTTGTCGGTTCGGCGCCAGTGGGTGTGGCGACGCGAACACCACCCTGCCCGACCAGAATCAAGTTGCCGTTGCCTGCCGCCGTGACGGCCGACAATGAAATACGATCGGGGCGATTGAACACGCTGAAGGTCCGGCCGTCGTCATGGCTGACCACCACGCTGCCGCCGTTGCCGACCACCACCAGCGAACCGTCTTCGAGCAAGGTGGCCCCCGACAGGCCGAACTCCAGGGCCCCGCGTGCGGCATTGAGTTCGACTTGTTCCCAGGTGCTGCCGAAATCCGTGGAGCGGTAAAGATTGCCGCGCAAGCCGTAGGCCAGCAGGGTTTGGGGTTGTGCGGTGCTGATCACGCCAAACAGCGAGCCCTCGTAGGGGCCTTCGAGTTTTTCCCAGGTCTGGCCGTCGTCGCTGGAGCGGAACATGCTGCCCTGCTCGCCGACGATAAACAGGCCGGCGTCCTTGATCCGGGCGATGGCGTTGAGGTGAAACTGGTCTTCATTGTCGAGGCGGTCGCTGACGTCTTCCCAGGTCTTGCCGCCGTCGGTGGTTTCGATCAGCGCCCCATAGGCGCCCACGGCCAGGCCGTGGTGGGCATCGTTGAACCACACGTCGAGCAACGGCGCTTCACGCTTGAGGTCTTGATACTGCTGGGTCCAGGTGGCACCGCCGTCGGTGCTGGCGAGGATTTGCGCATCATGGCCGACTGCCCAGCCCTGCTTGTCATCGACGAAATACACCGCCGTGAGCAGTTGCCGGGTGGGGACCTTGGCTTGGGTCCAGATGCTGCCCTGGTCATCGGAATAGAGGATGTGCCCGCGATCACCGACCGCCACCAGGCGCTTGCCGGCATGCACGACATCGATCATCAGGCCCTTGGCGGCCTTGGGGGATTCAATCGCAAAAGAGGTATCGCTGGCGGCCTGGACGACGGTCGGCAACGCGACAGTCCCAAACAGCGAGAGCGCTGCGGCCAGCAACGCAACCCTGCGTGCGGCGCGTGGGCGGCAAACAACCCAACCCATGACAGGCTCACTCATAGACCTTTCTCCCATTTATTATTGTTAGGTCGTCTCGCCTTCCCGGGCCCTGAAACCTGCAATCTAGAGCGCCTGGAGGAAGCAGGGGCCATCCTATCGGGCTTTCGAATCGTCTGACAATCGGTGCTACGTTATCTTTTGTTAACTGACGGCGTTTGGCCATGCCTGAATAGGCGGGTATCAACCAGGCTGATTAATGAATTTTTATTCCATCTATTGAAATTTAGGAATTTTTATTCCATTAATAGCCTTCCTGAAAACAATAATCCAAAGGACCACGGCTATGCGTGAACTCGGAATCGGCTTGATCGGCACAGGCTTCATGGGCCGCGCCCACGCCCTGGCATTCAACAATGCCCGGGCGGTATTTGAACTGCCGGTACACCTCAAGCTGGCCGCCCTGGCCGATGCCGATACCGAGCGCGCCCAGCGCTGTGCCACGGCCTGGGGGTTTGCCCAGGCCCACGGCGACTGGCAGGCGCTGATCGACGACCCGGCCGTGGATGTGGTGGCCATCACCACGCCGAACCACCTGCACTTTCCCATGGCGATGGCGGCCATTGCAGCGGGCAAGGCGGTGTACTGCGAAAAACCCCTGGCGGTCAGCCTGGAGCAGGCCGATGCCATGCGCCAGGCCGCCCGCGAAGCCGGGGTGGTGACGCGGGTCGGCTACAACTACCAGCACAACCCGATGATCGGCCTGGCGCGGCAACTGATTGCCGAGGGCGACCTCGGCGACATCATCAGCTTCCAAGGCGAGTTCAGCGAAGACTTCATGGCCGACCCGGCGTCACCGTGGTCGTGGCGCTGTGAAGTGGAGCATGCCGGTGGCGCCCTGGCGGACCTGGGCAGCCACTTGCTGTCGATGGCGCGTTACCTGGTGGGCGATGTGACCGGCGTGTGTGCCGACACCCAGACCGTCCACGCCCAACGCCCGGCCGTCAAAGGCAGCGCCGAGCAGAAAGCCATCGCCGTGGATGACCAGGTGCACGCCCTGCTGCGCTTCGCCAACGGTGCGCGCGGCACGGTGAGCAGCAGTTGGCTCAAGCACGGTTACAAGAACCACCTGAGTTTCGAGATCAGCGGCACCAAGGGCACCTTGGCGTTCGATCAGGAGCGCTTGAATGAACTGCGCCTGTGCCGTGTCGGCCAGGACGGTTTCCAGCGTCTGCTGGCAGGTCCTGCCCTGCCCGGCTACGCGGCATTCAGCCCGGCGGCGGGGCATCAACTGGGGTACAACGAGCTGAAGACCCTGGAGGTGCAGGAGTTGATCATGGCCGTGGCGGGGCAAGGCGCGGATGGCACCGACTTTGACGCGGCGTGGGAGGTGGAACGGCTGGCGACGGCGATTCGTGTGGCGGCCCGTGAAGATCGCTGGGTCAACCTAAACTCGCTCTGAAGCGCAATGCAAAACCCTTGTGGGAGGGGCAAGCCCCCTCCCAACTTTCAGATCACCTGCACACCTCTCAATCAGCGGAAGTGAAGCCTGTCGAGCATGTCGGGACGCCTGAGGAGTTCCTTCGCCAGCCAGGCCTGGCGACCGAAGTAGGGATGCCTGGTAACGGTCCAGTTGGCAACTTCATGCAGTTTTTCGAGGCTGAGGTGGATGGGCCACTGCGGGTCCTTGAACAGATCGAAATCACGCATCAGCTCTCGGGCCAACTCTTTGTCATTCTGGTTTTTAAACATCGTGATGTTGAGGTTGTTTCGATCGATCAGGCTATCCAGCCCGCCGGTGATATGGTGACGGTCCATATCGTCGACCAGGTCTCCACGCCTCATCAGTTCCCGTGCCAGGCGGATATTCTGGTCTTTGTCATAATCGCCGGTCAGCGGTTTGCCGGCCATATTCTTCAGGCCGTCCTTGGTGATGATCCCATGGGGTGCCTTGAAGTCATCGAACCTGTCGAGCAGCATGCGTGATAGGTCCGCATTGCTCTTGCTACCAAAACCGTAGCAGGGCTTGCAGGGGAACGGGTCGGGCCTTGGAGGGCGATGGGCGCCAAAGCAGTGACGGACGAACTGCTTGAAATTGCTCATAACCCCCGCCGGCCAATAACCTGCTTTGATCTGCTGTGCACGGTCACGCGCCTCGAAGCCGGCGGTACCCGCGTTCGCGTAAAACGCTGCCGACCGCGGGGTGTCACTCGACTGAAAGCTGATTGAGGCGCTCTTTTGCGGGGTGGCGGACGCATTCGCCGTTGGTTTTGGGGAAGAGCTATTGCCCTGATCCACCTCCGGGTCCAGGCGTGAGGAAGTAACAGGTTTATCAAGAGCAGGCGCCAACATCGTTTGATGTCTCCAGTCCGGTTTGGCCAAAAAGTGTTCACCTGCCTGTCCAGCGTCGCACCAGGACGCAGATACACAGCGATAACGCTGGGTTGCAAGTAGTCCTTATGTGGCAAGCCTGTCCGAATCAGTTCCGGCCTTTCTAGCGCAAGGCTCGACGCAACACTTTGCCCACCGTCGTTTTAGGCAACTCGGTAGTGCGAAACTCCACATACCTGGGCACCTTGTAGCCCGTCAGGTATTCCCGGCAATGGGCGAGGAGCTGTTCCTGGGTCAGGTTCGGGTCCTTGCGCACCACGATGATCTTGACCTTTTCCCCCGTCACGCCGTCTTCCACGCCGATGGCCGCCACTTCGCCGACGCCCGGGTGCAGCGCCACCACGTCTTCGATTTCATTGGGGTACACGTTGAAGCCCGAGACCAGGATCATGTCTTTCTTGCGGTCCACCAGGCGGATATAGCCGCGTTCATCCATCACGCCGATATCACCGGTCGACAACCATCCCTCGGCGTCCAGCACTTCGGCGGTGGCGTCCGGACGTTTCCAGTAACCCTGCATCACCTGTGGGCCGCGCACCTGCAGTTCGCCCTGCTCGCCGATATCGGCCAGCTCGCCGTCTTCACGCATAAACCGTACCCAGGTCGACGGCAGCGGCACGCCGATGCTGCCGGTGAATTCCATTTCGCGCATGCGCGCAATGTCGATCGGGCTGATGCTCACCACCGGCGAGCATTCGGTGAGGCCGTAGCCTTCGATGATCGGCAGGCCGGTGACGTCCTTCCAGCGCTTGGCCACCGCCGTGTGCGTGGCCATGCCGCCGGCGATCACCATGCGCAGGTCGGAGAAGTCCCGAGCGCAGAACTCCTTATTCTCCAGCAAGCCGTTGAACAGCGTATTGACCCCGGCAATGCCATTGAAGCGCTCCTTGCGCAGGATCATCTGCACCCGCTTCACGTCCCGCGGATTGGCGATGAGGATGTTGCGCCCGCCCAGGCACATGAACATCAGGCAGTTCACCGTCAGGGAAAAGATGTGATACAGCGGCAGCAGGGTGACGTTGGTTTCCTGCTTGTCCTGGTCCAGCTGGTCGCCGACCCAGGCCTTGGCCTGCAACAGGTTGGCGATGATATTGCGATGGCTGAGCATCACGCCCTTGGCATCCCCGGTGGTGCCGCCGGTGTATTGCAGGAAGGCCAGGTCGTCGAGGTGCATGTCCACCGGGAAGTGGTTGAGCGCGCGGCCCTGTTTCAGCACCTGGTTGAAACGCACCGAGCCCCTCAGGTTGAACGCCGGCACCTGCTTTTGCACGCGACGCAGGATGAAGTTCATCGCCGCGCCCTTGAAGCTGCCAAGAAGATCACCGATGGCGGCCACCACCACGCGCTTGACGCTGCTGCCGGCGATGACTTTTTCCAGGGTATGGGCGAAGTTTTCGAAGATCACCACGGTTTCAGCGCCGCTGTCCTTGAGCAAGTGCTTGAGCTCATGGGCGGTGTACAACGGGTTGACGTTGACCACCACCGCACCGGCCAGGATCGTGCCCAGCAGGCAGATCGGGTACTGCAAGCAGTTGGGCATCATCAGCGCCACGCGGTCGCCCTTCTGTACGCCCTGGCCCTGCAGCCAGGCGGCGAACGCAATGCCTTGCACCTGCCAGTCGGCGTAGGTCATTTCGGTGCCGATGCTGACGTAGGCGACCCGCTCGCGAAATTTCTCCAGGTGCTCCAGGAACACCTCGCGCAACGACGGGTAGTCCTCGATACCGGCATCGATGTCCGCCGGGACGCCGGGCAGGTAAGCGTTCAACCAGACCCGTTCGGTATGTTCCAGGCTGATAGCGTTCATGGCAGTCTCCTTATTGTTGTTTTTGATGGGGCTACTTTTCGACGATAGCGGTAATGCCCAGCCCGCCCGCCGCGCAGATGGAAATCAGGCCGCGACCGCCGCCCCGCTCGTGAATGGCCTTGGCCAGCGCCGCCAATTGCCGGCCACCGGTGGCGGCAAACGGGTGGCCGCAGCCGAGGGAACCGCCGTTGATGTTCATTTTGGCGCGGTCGATAGCCCCCAACGGCGCCTCCAGGCCGAGCCGTTCGCGGCAGTAGTCGGCGTCTTCCCAGGCCTTGAGCGTGCACAGCACCTGGGCGGCAAAGGCTTCGTGGATCTCGAAGAAATCGAAGTCGGCGAAACTCAGCCCTTCGCGCTTGAGCATGCGCGGTACGGCGTAGGCCGGCGCCATCAGCAGGCCCTCGCTGCCGTCGACAAAATTCACCGCCGCCGTCTCGCCCGTGCGCAGGTAGGCCAACACCGGCCAGCCATGGGCGGCCGCCCAATCTTCGCTGGCCAGCAGCACCACCGAGGCGCCATCCGTCAGTGGCGTGGAGTTGCCCGCCGTGAGGGTACCGTGCTGGCGGTCGTAGGCCGGGGACAGGCCGGCGAGTTTCTCCAGGCTGGCGTCGGCGCGCAGGTTGTTGTCCCGCGCCAGGCCGCGATGGGGGCTGATCAGGTCGTCGAAGAAACCGCGCTGATACGCGGCATCCAGGCGCTGGTGGCTGGTGAGGGCCAACTCGTCCTGGGCCAGGCGCTTGATCTGCCAGCGTTGGGCCATTGCTTCGCAATGTTCGCCCATGGACAAACCGGTACGCGGCTCGCCATTACGCGGCAACAGCGGCTTGAACAACATCGACGGACGCACCTTCAGCAGTGCCTTCACCTTGTCGCCCATGCCCTTGGCGCGGTTGGCCGCGAGCAAGGTGTGGCGCAGGGATTCATTGATGCCGATGGGCGCGTCGGAGGTGGTGTCGGCGCCACCGGCGATGCCCACGTCGATCTGGCCGAGGGCGATCTTATTCGCCACCAGCAAGGCCGCTTCCAGGCCGGTGCCGCAGGCTTGCTGCACATCGTAGGCCGGGGTCTGCGGGGACAAGGTGGTCGACAGCAGCGATTCACGCGCCAGGTTGAAATCCCGCGAATGCTTGATCACCGCGCCGGCGGCAAACTCGCCCAGGCGCTGGCCGTGCAGGTTGTAACGGTCGACCAGGCCTTGCAGCGCCGCCACCAGCAGGTCCTGATTGCTGTCGTGGGCGTACACCGTGTTGGAACGGGCAAACGGAATGCGGTTGCCGCCGATGATCGCCACGCGGCGGGTCGGGGCCGGGTTGAAGCTGTAGTCACTCATGTAGGGCTCTCATTCCAGACAAATAGCCCGCGCATATGCGGTTTGTCGCCGGCGAAATTGCGCACTTCGAATTCGCGCCGCGGGCCGCTCACGGGGTGTTGCCACAGGGCGACCTGGCCGGGCAGAAAGATCGGCAGCTTGAAGTCGCAATGGGCTTCGGCCTGACCCAGGCCCCCGGGGGGTTGTTGAGCGGCCAATGCGCGGCCGAGGGTCCACATGCCATGGGCGATGGCGCGGCGAAAGCCGAAGAGCCTGGCGCCGATCAGCGAGGTGTGGATCGGATTGAAATCCCCCGAGACCGTGGCGAAGCGCCGGCCCAGGTCCGCAGGCAGTATCCAGCGCTGGGTGCGTAACAGGCCCTCCTCCTGCAACGCCAGCGCGTCCTCCCATGGCTCGCCGACGGGACCTTTCACCTCGCGGCGCAGGTACAGGCTGTCGCTTTCCCACACCAGGGTGCCGCTGCTGTAGGCCCGGGTGGCGATGCTCAGCGCCTGGCCCTTGGCATGGGCCACCCAGCGTTCGCAAAAGACTTCCAGGCGCAGTGCCTGGCCTTCCTGCAGGCGCTGGTGCTGCCGAATGCGGTTGGCCAGGTGCACCATGCCGCTGGCCGGATACGGGAAACTCGGACGGGTCAGCAGCATCAGGTGCAGGGGGAACGCCAGCACATGGGGGTACGACAGCGGCACGCCCTGTTCGCGGCGAAAGCCACAGGCACGGCCGTAAGCCGCAATGCCCGCAGCGGACAATTCCACCGCCGAGCGCACCAGGCGCTCCCTGGGCAACAGCGGTGCGCCGTCGAGCTTGGGTTTGCGCAGGGCACGTACGCCGTCCAGCAACAGGCGCGCGCGTGATGGCGGTGGGTCGATGATCTGCGTCACGTAGTCCATGGCTCAGGCTCCCAGCAGGCTTTGGCCGCACACGCGCACGACCTGGCCGTTGACCCCGCCCGACGCCGGGTGCGCCAGCCAGGCAATGGTTTCGGCCACATCGATCGGCTGCCCGCCTTGGGACATCGAGTTCATGCGCCGCCCGGCCTCGCGAATCATCAACGGGATTTTGGCGGTCATCTGGGTCTCGATAAATCCCGGTGCCACCGCATTCACCGTCACCTGTTGCGCCGCCGCACGCGGGGCCAGGCCTTGCACCAGGCCGATCACGCCGGCCTTGGAGGTGGCGTAGTTGCTTTGCCCGAGGTTGCCGGCAATGCCGGAGATCGACGACACGCACACGATACGCCCCCCCGGATTCAGGCCCTGGCTGTCCAACAAGGCGTTGCTCAGCTGCAATGGTGCTTCGAGGTTGACCGCCAGCACGCTGCGCCAGGCCGCTTCAGGCATCTTGGCGATGGTCTTGTCGCGGGTGATCCCGGCGTTGTGCACCACCACATCGAAGGCACCGTATTGGCTGACATGGGCATACAACTGGGCAGCGGCGTCCGCTGCCGTGATGTCCAACGGCAGCGCCGAACCGTCCACACTCGCGGCCGCCTGTTGCAGCGAGTCCTGGGCCTGGGGCACGTCCACGCAGACCACATGGGCGCCCTCGCGGGCCAGGACCTGGGCGATGGCCAGGCCAATGCCTCGGGAAGCACCGGTGACCAGCGCGCGGCGGCCGGCGAAGGGTTTGTCCCAATTGACGGCGACCTGCCCATCCACCGGTTTTTCCAGGCGCACCACCTGCCCCGACACATAGGCCGAACGCCGCGACAGGAAGAAACGCAGGCTGCTGTCCAGCGCGTCTTCCGCTCCCGGTGCCACGTACAGCAACTGCACAGTGATCGCCCGGCGCAACTCCTTGGCCAATGAACGCACCAGGCCTTCGAGCGCACGCTGGGCGATGGCCTGGGGCAACTCGGTGCAGTGTTCCGGCGCGGTGCCCAGCACCACAACGCGGCCGTGTTGGCCCAGGCGCCTGGCGTTGGCGTGGAAGAACTCATAGAGCTCGTCCAGTTGCTGCAGGCCGGTTATGCCGCTGGCATCGAACACTGCGCCCTGCACCTTGACCGTGGACGGCGCCTTGGGCGTCGCCGGGGTGGCGGTGACCGTGTCGGTGGCGCTGAACACCTGTTGCACCTGCGCAGCCAGGCGCCCTGCCCCGGCGACAATCACCGGGTTGGCCAGGCCTGGCTGGCCGCTGCGGTGACGCTGCAACGGCACGGGCTGGGGCAAGCCCACCACCTGGGCCAGGTGACGGCCCCAGGGGGAATTGACGAACGATAGGTAGCTGTCACTCATAGATAGATCCACTCACCACACAAACTTGCCGTGTAAACCCGGTCTGTGTGGGAGGGGGCATGCCCCCGATAGCGGTGTGTCAGACCACAGGATGGGTATAGACAAATCGCTATCGGGGGCAAGCCCCCTCCCACATCAGTTGACCGGGGCGTTTTCACCTTGGGCGGCTCGGCGTTTGGGCGCCGGTTCCAACGCCTGCCTGCGCTGCTGCAACGCCTCCAGCAAACCGAAGTCCTGGGGGAAGTCATCCACCTGGATAGCGTGGTCGGCGTATTCCACATAGCGCGCCAGCAAGGCGTCTTCGTCGTCGCTGATCAGGTCCAGCGCCCGCGCCTTGACGCGCCAGGCGGTAAAGGCCGTGGCGGCAATCGGCATCGGTTCGAGCAGGCCTTGCCTGATGGCCGGCTTGAGCCGGGCGTCGATCAGCTCGACTTGCGGCAGCAGGCGCAAGCCCAACTCGCCGTAGGCCAGCTTGTCGATTTCCGGACGCGGAATGTAGGAATTGGCCAGCAGGCGGTCGCGGGTTTCGCCGGGGGTCTGCACCACATCGGCCACCTGGGCCAGCAGCTGATCCGAAGGTTTGCGCAACGCAATACCGAACGGGAACGTCAAGCCACGCAGCACCGCCGCCGCCGCTGTGGAGGGGTAGTTGTCCAGCACTTCGGCAAGGGCTTCATGGGCACGCAGCAATGCGTCCTGTGCCGCCCAATGCACCAGCGGCAGGTCTGCCTGGGGCCGGCCGTCATCCTCGAAGCGCTTGAGCACGCAGGACAGGATGTACAGCTGCGACAGAATATCGCCCAAACGCCCGGTGATACTTTCCTTGCGCTTGAGGGCACCGCCCAGCACGCCCATGGAAATATCCGAGATCAGCGCCAGCACCACCGACAGGCGATTGGCCTGGCGATAGTAGGACGCCAGCGCCGGGTCGGTCTTGGCCGGTACGGAAATCAGGCGCCCGCCGGTCAGGGCATGCACCGCCGAACGTACGGTGTTGGCCAATACAAAGCTCACATGGCCGAACATCGCGCTATCAAAGTCTTCCAGCGCCTGGCGCCGGTCCGGGTTGCGCGCCGCTTCCATTTCGCGGAACACATAGGGATGGCAACGAATCAGGCCCTGGCCAAAGATGATCAGGCAGCGCGTCATGATGTTCGCGCCTTCCACCGTGATGGCGATGGGGCTTTGCTGATAGGCACGGGCCAGGAAGTTATTCGGGCCCATGCAGATGCCCTTGCCGGCAACAATGTCCATGCCGTCGTTGACGATCATCCGCGCGCGTTCGGTGACGTGGTACTTGGCGATGGCCGAGATCACCGAGGGCTTCTCACCGGCATCCAATGAAGCCACCGAGACCTTGCGCACCGCATCGCAGGCATACAGATGCCCGGCCATGCGCGCCAGCGGCGCCTGCACCCCTTCGAACTTGCCGATGGGCAAGCCGAACTGTTTGCGCATCGCCGCGTAGGCCGTGGTACCACGCACCGCGACCTTGCCCAGGCCGACGTTGGCCGACGGCAGGGAAATCGCGCGGCCGGCGGCCAGGCACTCCATCAACATGCGCCAGCCGTTGCCGACCTGTTCGCGGCCGCCGATCACCCACTCCAGCGGGATGAACACGTCCTTGCCGGTGGTCGGGCCGTTCTGGAATACCGCGTTGAGCGGCCAGTGCCGGCGACCACTGTTTACGCCGGGATGGGAGGTGGGGATCAGGGCACAGGTGATGCCGAGAGAGCCCTTCGGCCCCAGCAATCCGTCCGGATCTTCCGCGCGAAACGCCAGACCGAGCACCGTGGCGATCGGCCCGAGGGTGATATAGCGCTTGTCCCAGGTCACACGAAACCCCAGTACCTCCTGGCCTTCATGGGTGCCTTTACAGACGATGCCCACATCGGGAATCGCCCCGGCATCGGAGCCGGCGTACGGGCTGGTCAGGGCAAAGCACGGGATGTCTTCGCCCCGGGCCAGGCGTGGCAGGTAGTAATTGCGCTGGGCATCGGTGCCGTAATGCAGCAGCAGTTCGGCCGGGCCCAGGGAGTTGGGCACCATCACCGAAATCGCCGCCGCCGAGCAGCGCGTCGACAGTTTCATCACCACTTGGGAATGGGCATAGTGGGAGAAGCCTTTGCCGCCGTACTGCTTGGGAATGATCATGCCAAGGAAGCCGGCGTCCTTGGTGTACTGCCAGCCTTCGGGGGACATGTCCTGCCAGACCTGGGTGGTTTCCCAGTCGTTGGCGATGTCGCACAGGGTTTCCACTTCATTGTCGAGAAAGGCTTGCTCCTCGGCGCTGAGGCTCGCCGGGGCCGCTTGCAACAGGCGCTGCCAGTCGGGCTTGCCGCTGAACAGCTCGGCGTCCCACCACACGGTGCCGGACTCGATGGCGGCGCGTTCGGTGTCGGACATCGCCGGCATGATCGTGCGAAACAGATTGAGGGCCTTGCCGGTCAACAGCGCGCGGCGCAGCGGTTTGAGGCTCATCAACAACGCCGGCAATACCACCAGCACGGCCGCGACGGTGGCGCCGAAAGCCGCCACCCCATTGAACAGGTAACCCGCTGTCAGCCAGATCAGGCCAGCGCCCAGCCACAGGGTGGCGGCAGCTTGTCGATACGCCAGGGCAATCGCGGCTGCGACACCCACCAATAACCAGATAACCATAGGGATACCTCTACTCGATTCAGGGCGTTGTTTACGTGCGAAAGGTCGGATCGACCTGCGGCGTAAAGCCACACTACAAACTTGGAAAGACAAATTCAAATTTTGTTTTGAAATTTTTATTTAATGCCTGGGCGAAAAAATAGCGGCTGAATGAATCAGCCTGGAATGCCAATACTCAAGGAACTGTCGACGTGGAATGAGGGTGAAGGCATCAAGATGCGCCTGGTGCCTTTTCCATCACCCTCTATGAAATATCAGAACGCGTAGGTGGCCGACACGCTCACCACATCGCCCGACGACTCCGCCTTGCCATTCAGGCTTGCGCCACCCAGGCGATCGACGTTTTGAGTCTTGAGCTTGACCTCTTGCACGAACTGGTGGGAATAGGCCAAGTCAAGACTGAGGCCCTTGATTGCTTTCACATCGTAACCAGCCCCCAACGACAGGAATGTACGGTCGCCATCCGGGATTCGCGGGTCGCGGGTCGAATTGCGTGTAGGTGTCTGGTCAAGGGCTACACCTGCACGCAAGGTCAACTCATCGGTCAAGCGGTAGTCACCGCCGAGGGAGTACATCCAGGTGTTCTTGTAGTTGTAGGGAATGGACACAATGGTGGTGCCACCGGACTCGAGCGTCAGGTCTTTGAAAGAGGACCACTCAGTCCAGGTCACACTGGCCCCCATCGTGAAGCGATCGTTGAACTGGTGCACCCAGTCCAGGCCGGCCGTGGCAGGAATGTCCAGTTGGACACTGGCATGGGCGCCGTCCGGTGCCAGCTCTAACCCTGGATAAGCGGTATTCACCAACGTACCGCTACCGCCAAACGGACTTGGCTGGGTCATCAGGTTGTAGGAAAACTGATCGGCGTAAATATTGTATTTGCCGGTCATCTTGTTCTTGATCTTGGCGTGGTAATTCAAGCCAAGGGTGTCTCGCTCCGTGGGTTTCCAAACAATGCCGGTAAACCAGCCCGCTGAAATGTTGTCGACCTTCACACGCATCAAGGCATTGCCGACATCAGATGGAAAATTGATCCCGCCCAGCACGGAATCGGACACCGCGGCGGCAGACAACAAGTCCACGTTTTGGCTGACGAAGCCCTTGCTGTGTTGCACGATCACGCCACCGCCGATAGAAAATTGATCATTCACCTTAAAGGACAGGGATCCGGTCAATCCTACGGTTTCAATTTTGGTGTCCACTGCAAAGTCGCGCAGTTTCGAGTCCTGATCCCAAGTGGAGCGCATACCTTGCGGCACAACCTGGCTCAGGCCGAAAGCAAACCGATCCCCCAGGGGCATGACCATGAAACCGGTTGGCAACCAGGCAGTGAACCCGCCTTGACCGCCGTCGTTGCTATTCACCGTGGTCGCTGCGACGTCGGGAAAACCATTGGCGTCCAAGGGCGTATTGGAAATCGGGTTGCCTGCATAATCAGAGGCGTCACCTTTGTATTTGATCTTGATGCGGGCGTAGTCGACGGTAAATTGCGCCACGTTGTGTTCGACAAACGCCATGGCCGCCGGGTTGTTGTACGCGGAACTGGGATCGTTCTTGAACAACGAGCCACCGGCAAATGCCCGGCCCCAACCGGGTGCGCCGTAGGTCGGTGTTGAAAAACCGCCGGCCTGTGCAGGCGCGTTCACCATCGCCCCGCCTATCAGTGCCAGCCCCAGCAAAACCTGCACGTGTTGTTTCTTATTATTCATGCGGCACTCCTTATTGTTATTTCTCTGAGCCGGCCCCGCCGGTTCGTTTTGCTTCCGGCAGTTCACAAACTGGCGCCCGATCGAGGCGCCAGTCTTTCAACAGGTGATCAGCCCGGTGTGTCAGTTACCCATCAAGGCACGATGGTAAATGTCGGGCTTGGGGTAACGCTCAGGCTCACCACAGTGCAGCTGCCGCTCAAGGTCTGGTTGGAGGCGGTCAGCACACCCCCGCTGTAGCCCACGGTGATGGTGGATGGACCGCAATTGGACGCCGGATACAGAACCGACGCGGCGATGGTGTAACCAACGTTGCTGACCGAGCCCGCAGCGGCACCGGTGGCGGTCAAGGTCCATGGCAGACCGGTGATTTTCGGCAGCGCACAAAGACCACCGCCGGTCACCGCCACACCGGTGATTTTTGCCACACCGCTGGCATCGACGTTCCCGGTAAAAGTTGCGCCGCAGTTAACAGTGGCCTGGAACGACGATGGCGACTTCACCGAAATGGTGCCTGGCGCAGTGAAGCTCGAGTTCACCGGGGTGATGCTATAGGCATTGGCCATCGAAGCAGCACCCATGCAAACAGCCAAAGCAGACAACGATACGAGGGTTTTCAAGCTTTTCATTGTTTTTCCTCACATGTTATGGCGAGTCATTTCGCCAGGGGGTAATGGCCATGAACGAGAGGTCACGGTGAAACTGCAGAACTTCCCTTTCCAGCCAAATTTCAATTCAATTACCGCAGCACGCTATTCAACAACTTTGAAGTTCGGCGGCATCTTGATCGACACCGTCTTGATCTTGCAGTCTTCGCCAATCGGTACATTGGCGGCTTCCAACTTGCCGGTGGCGTTATCCCAGGTGCCATCGGCGGTAGAAGGCCCGCACTTGCCGCCCAGGCCGAAGGCGTGAACATCCACACTGATCTTCGACATGGAACCGCTCCTGGTATCTTTGGCAACCAGGATCCACGGCAAGTTGATGGCTTCGACCCGGCTGCACTTGAGGCCGCCGTCGAATTCGACTTTGTCGACATTGACCGAGGAACCGTCCGCAGCGACCTTGCCGGCCACCTTGATGGTGCAATCGGCGCTGATCAGCGCGCCTTTGGAGAAGCTGATCGGGCCCTGGGCGGTAAAGGCGCTGCCCGCCGGTTCGATACGCGCGGCCTGGGCCTGGTGATAGGCGATCAGGCCCAGCACGGCCAATACGATATGGGTGGTGAACTTGGCAGGTGTTTGCATGGTGTACGTCCTTCCCTTTAATTATTGTTGTTCGGGTCAAAGCACTTTCTCGGGGCGATAAAATCCTGCGCGGCAATCAGGCCCCGAGTACACGACAACACTAAGTGTTACTTCAGATCAAAACGGCTTGGCACTGCCGCTGTACTTCTCCAGGTACTTCAAACGCTGTGAAGGTTGAAGATTGGTCAGGGTGATATCCCCGGCATAATGATTAAGGACTCGATGATCCATGCGCCGCCGCCACAAGTACGGTACATAGGCCCAGACAATCATGCTCGCGTAACCATAAGGCAGTTGCGGCGACTCATCGAAGTGGCGCAACGACTGATAACTGCGCGTCGGGTTGGCGTGGTGATCGGAGTGCCGCTGCAGTTGGAACAGAAAGATATTGGTGACAATCCGATTACTGTTCCAGGAGTGCCGAGGCGAACACCGTTCATAACGACCGTTGGGCAACTTCTGGCGTTTAAGGCCGTAGTGCTCCACATAGTTCACCACTTCCAGCAACGAGAAGCCGTAGATGCCCTGGATAACCAGGAACGGAATCACCGCAGCCCCCAGCCAGGCAATCATCGCGCCCCACAACACCACGCTGTACATCCAGGCACTGAGCACAGCGTTTTTCCAATGCCAGGCCGGCAGGCCGAGTTTGCGCAGGCGCTCGCGCTCCAGGTTCCAGGCCGAGTGTGCGCTGAACCACACCGAGCGCGGCAGGAAGGCCCAGAAACTTTCACCCAGCCGCGAGCTGGCCGGGTCTTCCGGCGTGGCGACGCGCACGTGATGGCCACGGTTGTGCTCGGTGTAGAAGTGCCCGTAGAAGGTCGGCGCCAGGGTGACCTTGGCGAGGAACACTTCCAGGGCATTAGGCTTGTGCCCCAGTTCATGGGCCGTGTTGATCGCGATACCGGTGGCGGCTCCGGTCGACATGGCCATGCCCAGGTAAGTAAACCAGCTTGGTTGGCCATGCAGTTGCGCACGCTCAGTGATGTAACCGGCGGCGCGGGCCAACCAGCTGGAAGGTTCAAGGTTGGCGGTGGCGTGCAGCAGGCCGCCCCGGATGATCCAGTCGATGCCGCCGGCGGCCAGCCATCCGGTAATCACCACCGACGCGATGACGAACAGCACGCCGATGTAGACGATCCAACGGTAATAACTTTGGGATTCAAGGTGGTTGACGGCGGATTCGGGCGGGTTGCTGATGTCTTCGCCGAGCAGCCCGTCGATCAGGGGGATCAGGCCAAAGATCACCAGTACGCCGACCCACCACAGTTGCTGGATGCCAGTGGCAATGGCGAGGGCGCCGGACAACAGAGGGGTGGCCAATGGCAGGATGCCCAACCACCACAGGTGGCGCTTGCCGTCGGTCCAAACGCTTGGCGCTGCCAGAGTCCGGTTCATGGCAGCCTCCTTGGCAGGCAGGCGGAAAACAGGTTCAGGGAGCGCTGGGTGCTCCGGGAAATCAACCATGCGATAAAAGACGTTTTTTTCATTTTTATTCGCTCTTAGGCATTTCAAAAATCATTTCAAAATAAATATTGAAATATTTTTTTAAATAAATAGCGCGGAATCGTTAGGTCGTCAACTACTTTTTCGAGGCCTTTTTTACGTGACTGGACAGTCTGTTTTTCAGCTGTTTGGTCAGGTCTCTAGGGCAGGCATTTGCGACGTTCGACCCGACAATGAGGGCCACGATTATTTGTTCGCCAAGGCAAAGGGCGGATGCAGGACCGTGGCCGTTTCCACCGGGCGCACGCGCTTGGCCACGTGCAGCACGGCCTCGACCACCCGCGCCGTGGCGGTGATCGGCAGCATGTGGCCACGCCCTTCCACCACTTGCAGCTTGAGGCCGGGCACTTTATCGGCGAGGGCCTGGCCATGCCGGCGAAAGTCCAGCACCTTGTCCCGCGTGCCATAGATCAGGCCGATGGGCAGGGTCAGTTGGGGATAGCGCTTGACCATCCCGGGCAGGCAGTCGTTGACCAGCGCAATCTCGCTGGAGGCAGCGTAAAAGTTGTCGGGGCGCATCCCCAGCAAGCCGCCGCCCCGGGTGGCGAAGTCCTCGGGAGCGGCGTCCGGCGCAAACACGCCCTTGACCACCGAACGTCGAGTCAACAGGCCCATGGGCACGGTGAGGGTATTGGCCACAAAGCGTCGCAACCAGGCCGGTCGCACCGCCAGCGACCAGAACACCAGCGGCAACCTGGGTTGGGGATGGGTCAACGGTGCCACCAACACCAGGCCCGATACAGCCTGAGGATGATCGAGGGCCAGGGCCAGGGAAATCGCGCCGCCGAGGGAATGCCCGAGCACCAGGGGTTTGTCCAGGCCAAGCTGGTTGATGAAGGCCGCGACTTGCCGCGCCTGGGCCGGCAAGTCCGCAGCGGTACCTTTATGCCGCGTGGAATACCCCGACCCGGGACGGTCGAGGGTGATCACCCGAAAGTGCTCACGCAGCTGGCCGGACAAGGCATAGGTCAGGTTGCGACTGCTGCCCATCAGCCCGTGAATCATCACCAGCGGTGGGCCCTTGCCCTCTTCCACATAATGAAAGCGCTCGCCATCCACCTCCACGAAGCGCCCGTTGATTGGAACAGCGGCTTCGATGCGCCGTGTCATCCAGGCGCTGAAACCCCATAGCACCGCACTTGCCCCCACCAGCACACCTGCAGCAGTCACCCATTGCACAGCCATAGCTCGTCCTCGGCTTCCCTGTGACCGGCGACCTGACCGGAATTGATCAAGGCCTCGGCCAACGTCCACACCCTGGACCTGAACGGCGTGCGTACCACGCTCGTCCGTCGGACAAGTCGCACATAAGGCACAAGGTCCTAGCGTAGGCGCTATTTTCAGGTAGATTATTTAAAATCTTTTTTAAAATAATTAATTCAATTTTTCTTTGCAATGGTGTTCTATCTAAAAGACACAACAAAAAACAGGAGCACATCCGATGCCCATGAAGGACCGCCTATGAATGCCCACAGTGATTCCATCGACATCGCCATCATCGGTTCGGGTTTTGCCGGCCTGTGCATGGCCATCAAACTCAAGGAAGCGGGGTTCACCGACTTCTTTATCGCCGAGCAGGCCGACACCCTCGGCGGCACCTGGCGGGACAACCATTACCCAGGTTGCGCCTGCGATGTGCAGTCCCACGTGTATTCGTTTTCCTTTGCACCCAACCCGGACTGGACTCGACAGTTCGCGCCGCAAGCGGAAATCCGCGCCTACCTGGAACACTGCGCGGTGCGCTTCGGATTGGCGCCCTACCTGCGTTTCGGCATGGGCCTGAAGCGCGCGGTGTTCGATGAACAGCTACAACGCTGGCAGTTGAGTTTCAGCGATGGCCGCCACGTCAGTGCGCGGGTGCTGGTGTCGGGCATGGGCGCCCTGGCACGCCCGGCGCTGCCGGAGATTCCGGGGCTGGACACCTTCAAGGGCAAGCGCTTCCACTCCCAGCAGTGGGATCACGCATACGCCTTGAAGGGCAAGCGCGTGGCGGTGATCGGCACGGGGGCCAGTGCCATCCAGTTCGTGCCGCAGATTGCGCCGCAGGTGGCGCACCTGGATCTGTTCCAGCGCACGCCACCGTGGATCATGCCCAAGCCCGACCGCGGGATTTCAGCGTTCGAACGCTGGCTGTTCAGGCACCTGCCTGTTACCCAGCGTCTGGTGCGTGGCGCCTTCTACTGGGCACTGGAAGGCCGTGTGCTGGGCTTTGCGCTGCACCCACGGCTGATGAAAATGGTGCAGAAAGTCGCCCTGCGCCACCTTCGCAAACAAGTGGCGCGCCCTTCCCTGCGCAAGGCCCTGACGCCGGACTACACCATCGGCTGCAAGCGTGTGCTGATCTCCAATGACTACTACCCGGCGCTGTCGCGCAGCAATGTCGAGGTGGTGACCGACAAAATCCTGCGCATCGAAGCCGACGGTGTGATCACCGCCGACGGTATCAAGCACCCGGCCGACTGCCTGATTTTCGGCACCGGCTTCCAGGCCACCGACCCGCTGCCCCGGGGCTGCATCATCGGTCGCGACGGTGTGGACCTGATGGACACCTGGCGCGACGGTGCACACGCCTATAAGGGCACCACGGTGCCGGGCTATCCCAACCTGTTTCTGATCATCGGGCCCAACACCGGCCTGGGCCATAACTCGATGATCCTGATGATCGAGGCGCAGGTGACCTACATCCTCGACGCGCTCAGGCAGATGCAGCGCCATCGCATCGCCACGGTGGACGTCAAACCGACGGTGGAACAGGCCTACAACCGTCAATTGCAAGACCAACTCAAGCGCACTATCTGGAACACCGGCGGTTGCCAGAGCTGGTACCTGGACCCACGTACCGGCAAGAACACCACCCTGTGGCCCGCTTCGACATGGCGCTTCAAGCGGGTCACCCGGCAGTTCGCACTCAAGGACTATGCGGTCGACCTGTTGCCCCTCACTGTTCCTACCCGCCCGGCCACGGCGCCCCACTCCACCGCAGAAGGCAGCCTCTCATGAAGTCATTCAACGGCCGCGTGGCGGCGATTACCGGCGCGGCATCCGGCATGGGCCGCGCATTGGCCCTGGCACTCGCGCGCGAAGGTTGCCACCTGGCACTGGCGGACAAAAACGCCCAGGGCCTGGAGCAGACCCTGGCACTGATCAAGACCTCAACCCTGGCGCCGGTGACGATTACCACCCAGGTGCTGGATGTGTCCGACCGCCAGGCCATGGAGGCTTGGGCGGCGCGCTGCGTGGCCGAGCATGGCCAGGTCAACCTGGTGTTCAACAATGCCGGCGTGGCCCTGTCGAGTACGGTCGAGGGCGTGGACTACGCCGATCTGGAATGGATCGTCGGCATCAACTTCTGGGGCGTGGTCCACGGCACCAAGGCGTTCCTGCCGCACCTCAAGGCCAGCGGCGACGGCCATGTGATCAACACGTCCAGCGTATTCGGCCTGTTTGCCCAGCCCGGCATGAGCGGTTACAACGCGACCAAATTCGCCGTGCGCGGCTTTACCGAAGCCCTGCGCCAGGAGCTGGACCTGCAACGCTGCGGCGTCTCGGCCACCTGCGTGCACCCCGGCGGCATCCGCACCGATATCTGCCGCAGCAGCCGCATCGACGCGAACATGACCGGTTTCCTGATCCACAGCGAACAGCAGGCCCGCGCCGACTTCGAAAAACTCTTCATCACCGATGCCGACCAGGCCGCCAAGGTGATCCTGCAAGGCGTGCGCAACAACAAGCGTCGCGTGCTGATTGGCCGCGACGCGTATTTCCTCGACCTGCTCGCCCGTTGCCTGCCGGCGGCCTATCAAGCGCTGGTGGTGCTGGCCAGCAAGCGCATGGCCCCCAAACAACGCAGACCAGTGTTTGAAACCAACGACGAGCCCCGTCTCTGAACAGGAGCACGAATAATGTTGCCAATCCGCCGCGACCTCCATTTTGCCCTGCCCGCCGAACGCATCACCGACTGGCACGAACAGGGTCCATTCATCACGCATTTCTTCAATGCCTTGTCGCTGCTGTTCCCCCAGGGCGAGCTGTTCTTCATGGACAGCGTGCGCCACTACCGCCAACGCATCGACGACCCGGCGCTAAAGAAACAGATCCAGGGATTTATCGGCCAGGAGGCCATGCACAGCCGCGAACATGTGGCCTATAACGACCTGATGCAAGCAGCCGGGCTTCCGGCGCACACCCTGGACCGTCGGCTTAAATTCATTCTCGATCTGCAGAAGAAACACTTCGCACCGTCGTTCAACCTGGCGATCACCATTGCCCTTGAGCACTATACGGCGATGCTCGCGGAGATCCTGCTGAGCGACCCGTCGCGCTTTGGCGACTCACTCAAGGGCTATCAGCAGATGTGGTATTGGCACGCTCTGGAAGAGACCGAACACAAGGCCGTGGCCTTCGACGTATGGAACACGGTGATCAAACCCGGGCCCAAGCGTTACCTGCTGCGCACCGGGACCATGCTGACCACCACGGTGTTTTTCTGGCTGGTGGTGCTGGATTTTCATGTGCGTCTGTTGATTGCCGACCGCAAGGCGGGTGGGCACCTCAAAGGCTTCTGGCGCATGTTGAAATTTCTTTATGGCCCCAAGGGCGTCTTCCCACGCATGCTGAGGCCGTGGTTGCACTACTTCAAACCCGGCTTTCACCCCTGGGATCACGACAACCGTGCACGCCTGGCGGGTATCGATCGCTTGGTCGAGGAGATCGAACAGACCCAGCGCGGCTACTAGACCTGCGCCATGGCCGCACGCTGGCGCACAAAGCCCTCCAACTGATCTCCGGGCAACGCCTTGCTGAAATACCAGCCCTGGATAATCAGCTCGGCGCCGGTGTTCAAGAAGGCCAACTGCTCGGCGGTCTCCACGCCCTCCACCACCACGCCCAGGTTCAGCGCTTCGCAGAAACGCAGCATGCCGGTCAGGACCTGGGCGCCCTTGGGATCGTGCTGCGCCACCACGAAACTGCGATCGATCTTGATGAAGTCCACCGGGAACTGGTGCAGGTAACTCAAGGCCGAAAACCCGGTGCCGAAATCATCGATATAGACCTTGGCGCCGATGCCCTGCAGTTTCTGGATGTTCTGGCGCGTGGCAGGGATATCGCTGACCAGCGCGTCTTCGGTGATCTCCACCGATACCTGGCCATGGGCCTGGGCGAGGATCTCCACCAGGCGCTCGCCGTGGGCGGCGTCGGTCAGGGTGGCGCTGGAAATATTGATGGTCATCGGCAGGGTAAAGCCGAGTTTCTGCCATTTCTGGTACTGGCGAATCGCCTGGGATGCCACCCACATATCCACGTCCGGCATCAACCGCGCCTGGGCCAGCCATTGCAGGAACTCCCACGGTGAATGCACCGTACCCTGGGCATCGCGGGCGCGCATCAGCGCTTCGCAGCCAGTACACAGCCCGGTGCGGGTCGAGACCTGGGGCTGGTATTCAAGGTAGAACTCATAATCGCTGATCTGCTGGATGCGATTCAGTTCATTGGCCTGGCGCGCCAGCGCCTTGTGGGAAGCCAGGACCGGGTCCAGTTCGCGCAGCCGGCCTTTTTCTTCCAGGCCGCGGAAGGTCATGTCCAGGGACTTGAGGTACACCGTGCCACCTTCGGCAGCCTGGCGATGAATCGCGCGCACATAGGGTGCATACACCAGCGTGCCCAGGCCCAGGAGCGTCACTTGCAGCGCGACGGCCGCCAGGTCGCCATGAGTACTCAGGTAGGCATTGAGCAACACCGGTGCGGTAAACGGGACGCTGGCCACCGCCGGGGATACCCAGCCCAGTTGCACCACGGTAAGCGCCACCATTGCGTTCAACGCAGGCACCAGCAGAAACGGAATGAACAGACGCGGGTTGAGGATGATCGGCAGGCCGAACAGCAGGACTTCACTGACGTTGAACAGCGAGAGCGGCAAACTCGCCACGGCCACCAGGCGCATGGACTGGCTCTTGGAAAACAGCAGGATTGCGATCAACAAACACAACGCACCGCCCGAACCACCGATAAAGGCAAAGCTGCCCAACAGGCCGCCGTTCAGCACATACCTGATTGGCTCGCCCGCTGCCAACGCGGCGCCGTTGAGCACCACGGCCTGGTCCAGCACATCAAACAGCGGTTGCATGGCATAGACGCCGTGAACCCCGAAAAACCACAACAGCGAGTTCATCAGGGTGACAAACAAACCGCTCCCGTAGGGCGACTCCAGCGCATCGAGCACCTGGGGGCCCTGCAGCTGCGCCACATAGGGTATCTGTAACAACAAGGACAGCGCAGCCACCAGCGCCAGGGCGGTAATAGCCCCTGGCACTACCATATTGATCGTGCCTCGCAGGTTGTACCCCACCATGTCTTCATTAACCAGGCGCGTCCAGCGAAAACGGTGCAGCCAGGCCAAGGCCGGTACATTCAGCAGCGGCGAGGCAATAGCAATAAAAAGCAGGAAGGTGGCCGATGCCCGGGGATATTCCCGCAGGATAAACGTCGCCAAGACCACATGGGCCAGGCAAAGGAACGCCACCGGCAATTGCGGCAGGCGGTGCTGGATCGCCAGCATGTAGCCAATGGAGGCGGCCACCAGACACGGGATCACCGAACTGATCTGATTGTGCAACCCCGCCAGGAAGCTCACCACCTGCGGGCTGCAGCCCAACACCCGAGCGCATTCGGACAGGATCAGAAAGGCCGCAGACACCAGCAGGCACGGCAAGATCCACAGCAGCCCTTCGCGGATCGCTCGCAACGAATCGGCACTGGCCAAAGCGGCCAGGCGCTGGGTAAAGAAAAGTTTGAACAGCGTTTGCGCCATGACCCATCCCTCTGCCCATCGCCCGCTGCCCTTGGAAAGCAGGGTCGGAAGCACCGGGGCTAACGCTACACGTCCTGGCACCGGGAGCGAAAGTCCTTTGCCATGGGTATCGGTGAATTTCCAGCAATGAGTGACAGTCAAAGCCGGGTATCTCCAATAGTTTAATTTTCTGGTCTGGACCGGTCCTGGAATCTGCTTCAATACCCGTTATCCGTGTTGCTTGTGCACACACGGCTTGCCCCGGGCCAGAAACCGAGGCCTGGTCCCACCTGATTTGGAGCACGCCCTTGTCACCTCCCGGCGATAACCACCAGCTCGCGCTGGATCGATTCCTGAACGAACATCCCGATGTGGCTGCCGAACTGAACACCCTGAACCCACTGGCCGCTCAGGCCAAGGGTGAAACCCTGGCACAGTACCGCGCCGAACGGCTGCATGAAGCCTTCGAGGCGGAAGCAGAACGCCTGGGTTTGTTTGCCTGGGAGCTGACCCTCAGGCTGACCAGCCAATCCCCTGCTGACTTCGAGGCGCGGCGCCTGGAAGTACACAAGGAAGTTGCCCAGATGGCCGGCTTGAGTTGGACCGAATACTGCCAACTGCATGATTTGGCTGATTGACACCCCCACTACACAAACCAGTAGCGCCGTCGTCTATTCATCGCTTCGCCCAACTCCTCGACGGCAATGGTTCGGCACTCAGGGTCCAGGGCCAGCGCAGAACGCAATGCCGGCCAGCACCGCCGAGGTAATTGCCGAGGCCTGGACAATGGCTGATCCGACTGATGCTCGCCGGGGCGCCGTCCCTGGGCGAGCTCATAGATTACGCAGGCGGCGCCATACAAGTCGGCCCTGGCGGAGATGTTCCCCCCGGCCACCAGTTCCGGCGCCGCATACCCGGGCGTCCAAGCCTTAAAGCGACTGCGACTCAAAGTGGGCAGCCCCGCAGCCTGCTCCGCCTCGGCATGGCCCAGGCCGAAATCGAACAGCCGCACTCCCTGCTCGCCCAGCATGATATTGGCCGGTTTCACATCGCCATGGAGAACGCCCCGCCTGTGGGCATAAGCCAGTGCATCCAACAGTTGCAGGGCGATGGGTTGCAACTCCCGCCACGGCAATCCATCCGGGCACTCCGAGAGGATGCGGTCAAGGGTCCTGCCCTGCAGCAGTTCCATGGTGAAGAACGCCACCTGACGCGGAGTATCGACCTCGAAAGCGTACGTTCTGACCACTTGATCATGCCGCAGGCTCCGGGTCAGGGCGAACTCGCTGTACAGCAATACATGGCCGTCGGAAGATTCGGCAAGCGTATCGCTCAACAACTTGAGTGCCACCCACGCGTCGGGCTCGCCGAACGCCTCGTGCAGCATATCCCGGGCTCGGTAGACCACTCCCATGCCACCGCTGCCCAATAACCGATCCAGCTGATAGCGTCCCGCAAGCAGTTTCGGCGGGCCGGCGACCTCGCTCATGGCTGGACTACCACGGCCGTCAGGTCATCCTGGGCCGCCCCCCGTAGCACGTCGGAAAACAACCGATCCACTACCTGGCGGGGCGGCCCCACACTCAGGGCGCTGCCCAACTCGCCATGGCTGAGCCCCTGATACAAACCATCGCTGCACAATAAAAACACATCCCCAGGTTGGGTAATGAACTCCAGCACCGCCAGGCTCAATGGCTGCCGCCCACCGATGGCACGGGTCAAGGCCCTGGCATCCGGATGCGCCAGGGCCTGCTCCAGGCTCAATTGCTGCTTGTCCATCAGTTGCTGCCACAGGGAATGGTCCCGCGACAGTTGGTACAAACGTCGTCCCCGCCAAAGATAGCAACGGCTGTCCCCGACCCAGATGCAGGCTGCGCGATTACCCTCCAGCAGCAACGCAACCACGGTGCTGCCCATGATGCCGTCGGCAGCTTGTTCCGTGGTGGCTTGCCCCATTTGACGGTCGAGCCGTCGCAAGCAGCATCGTATGGCATCGATCCGTTCGTCAAAGCTGCCCTGGTCGGGCAACGAAGCCAGGCTGCTGATGACCCAGTGGCTGGCCACATCCCCAGCCAGATGCCCACCCATTCCGTCCGCTACCGCCCAACAACCGCGCCGGGGGCAGTCGAGGAACGCATCCTCATTACGCGCGCGCGTCTTGCCTCGCGCCGTTCGCCCGGCGCTGCACCCATCGGCATGCACCTGCCTCACAGTTGCTCCGGCAAACGGAAGGTGCGCCAGTTCGCCATCTGAAAAGGACCAGGGTTGCGATGGCTGTTGAGCAGGAAGGTGGCATGCGTGCCAGCGAGCTCAGCCTTGAGCAGCCGAGAACCCCGGCCGCTCCCAGGCTCACTTTGCATCAGCTCGAAAAACCGGAACAACGACCAGGGACCAGCGTTTTTTTCCATGCCCAGCGGCCGCTCCGCCCCCCGCTCCAGCACCAGGCTGCTACGGCCATCGTCCGCCTCGCCTGGCCACTGGAAAGCCATGGGCACGATCGGGCCATGGCGGTATTCAAGGTGTTGATCACCAATGCTCAGGATCGCTCGGCTGACCGCCTGGTCCAGGCTATAGGGCGCCAGCGTGAAGCGAACCGCCCACTCACCCTGGTCCTCGGTAAAAAACCCCTGGCGAATCACCTGGGCCTTCGTCAGCTGGTCCAGCAATGAGCGCGACAGCGCCAGGCTACGGCCATCCAGGCCGCGTAGACGATAGCGACCGGACTCGGCACTGACAAAGGCCCGCAGGTAGCTTTCATAAAAGCGCGCCATGCCACCCCGCGGCTTGAAAAAGTCCTGGAAATCGCCAAGGGCAACATCACTCTCGGACCGTGGGTTGAATGGGTACCGACGCTGGATCGCCTTGGCGTAAAAGCCATAGACCTCACTTTGGTAACGCTGATTTATATACACATACGCATCATCGAGCAGCAGCCGCCAACTGTCATCGGCAATGCCTTCAAACCACCCCTTGACCGGCAACGGCAGGCGCCCGGCAGCATCCCGCAGATTCCCCAGCAATGGCTGCTGCCCTTCCATTCGTTGCCTGGCCATCATGAATGCCGCCTGCCCTGGGGTAGCTTCGCGGTTATGGGCCGCCAGTTGCAGATGCCATTCATCGAGCAGCCGCAACGCCTGCGTCAGTTCAGCTCCAGGATTCTGATCCGCGTCCAGCAATTGATGCAGGTGCTCGAACCGACGCTGCAGTGCACGCCGGGCAGAATCAGGCTTTGCCTGCCCATGCAGCTGGCTGGGCAGCACGCTGGAAGCGCTGGTCCCGAACTCGCCGGAGGGCGGGCTGAAATCCTCAAGGGGATCGTTGGTCGACAGCAGGCGTGTGTTTTCCCGAACCTGTCGCAACAGCTGCACCAACGGCGACTGCGCAGACGCCAGGCTGGCAAGCCCGTCAGCATGCTGGCTCAGGCTGTCACTTTCCTGCAGGCGCACCTGGCCAATGGCTTGGCTCCAGGTGTCGGCGTACTCACTGAAATAACGTTGCTCGAGCTCCAGCATCAACTGGCGCAAATCCAGGCTGCTGAGGTCTGCGTCCTCCCCAAGTACCCAGTTGTCCTGAACAATGGCATTCACCAGCCGAGAGCCCTGCCTTTCGAAGTACTGCACATACCGCCGGGTATAGAAGCCGGGGATGGGCTGCTCGACCGCTGCGAACCCCCTCCCCTCGGCCAGGCGCAAGGGCTCAAGGTCACGCGCCTGGTCACGCAGCACCCGATAGACCACGCCCGCCAACGACTCGCCGCGCAGTTCCTGGCGGGCCTCGGCGAGCAGCTCAACGTTCAAGGGCATCGCGAAGGGGCGCTCAAGCAGCCGTGCAAAATGTGCATTCAATCGTTTCTGCACCGAAGCATCCCCGGCATAGCGCACAGCCCAATGAACGGCCACGCGCTGCGCCAGCCAAACCTTATCGCGACGCTCGCGAAGACTGAGCATCAGGTAAGCCCGCAGGATGTCCAAAAGCCCCTCGCGGTCGCCAAGGCTGGCCCGTACCTGTTCTTCAAGCATCGTAGATACCAGCGGCAACAACTGCTGGTGCAGCAAGTCTTCATAGGCACTGACCAACAGTGGCCGACTCGCCTCCCCTTGATACAAGCCGCCCCGCTCCACCGCACGGGCCTCCGCCAACGCTGGAAACACTTGGGTCGCAGCCAGGCGGTCGTCCAGCAGACGCAGGAGCACCAGGGTATCGTCCAGACCGGGTGACGCGGGCGGCTGTGGCTTGAGCAGTTGCGCCAGTTGCACCAGCCGCTGGTGATTGATCGAATAACTGTGTGCCCACAGCCACCCCGCCGCGACAATGACCAGGGAGGCGGCCAACGCCAGCAACCCTTGGTGTCGACGGATACGCTGTCGTTCCGGAGTCTGCAGCCCGGCGAGATTGGCCTCGGCAAAAATCACCCGCTTGAACAGGCCCTGGACGAAGTAGGAACGCCTGTCGGCAGTCTGCGCACTCGTCAGGTAAAAGCCACGCAATCCGTTAATACGCTGAAAGCGATGAGAGGAGAACGCAGACTCCACAAACAGGCACAAACGTTCACCGATTTGCGCAGCCTGCCGAGGAAAATCGAGCATCAGCCCGCGACGTTCGATATTGCGTTCCTGATGCAAACGCGCAATCAGCTCTGCTCCAAGGCGTTGCAGAAACGCCTCAAACGCTTCGCGAACCTGGGTGATCGCGGTACCGGCCGGACCTGTTGCCACAGGTTCTCCGAGCAGGGCTTCGGCGCCGTCGCCCTGGGACGCATCGAAGAACTCGACAAAGCCCGGCAACCGGTCAGCCTGGGTCAATACCAGATAGATCGGCACATCCACATGCAGCATCTGCTGTACGTCCTGCAACCGGGTGTGCACGTGGCGCGCATGCATGTCCAGGTCGCGATCATTGCTGCCAAGCAGCGTCTCCACCGCCAGCGTCACCACCACGCCATTGAGGGGGCGAGCCCTGCGCCGCAATCTGAGCTGCTCCAGAAACGTCGCCCAACCGGCCCCATCCACGGCACTGTCAGGTTGGGCCAGGTAGCGCCCTGCGCTCTCGACAAGGACAGCTTCGTCGGCGAGATACCAATCAAAATATTGGGTTGCGCCCGGTGCCATCGCTTCCTCCCGATCAAGTGGGAACTGCGATCCGCAGGCGGCCAGCAGACGGGTTCTGCCGCTGCCCTGCTGGCCAAGCAACAGATACCACGGCAAGTCGTTGCGCCAACGCTCATTGCGCTCGCCATAACGACGGGAGGTTTTCAGTGTGTGCAACGCCTCCTTGAAACGCCCCCGCACCTGCCTCCGCTCTTCGTCAATCAACCCCTTGCGTTGGTGGCGCTCCTGGTGCTGGCGCCGATTCAATCGTGCGGTACGGCGTGAGTCGACCATGACCATCGCTAACCCCCACAGCAGGAATAACCCGCTTATGGTCAACAGACGAGCTGGAGCGCCCTGCCAGAAACGGTGGTCGTCCACCGCCAGCAATGGCCCGAAAAACCACACCAGCAACGCGCTGGCGAACACCACAAACAGGCTCCAGACCCAAGTCTTGCGCAGCGCCGTGCCCACGCCCTTGAAGAATGCGTTCATTCATTGCTCCCAGCGTTACAACGGCGACCGTGTCTGATCCGACGCCAAAGATTGAAAAGGTTGCAGCACCGCCATGCGTTCATTGCCCAATGCCCAGGCAAAACCCAGGTACATGGCCAGCAAACAGGCGAGCGTGAAGACGACGACCCCGGCAGGGGAAAAGATGTGCATCCCGGCACCCGGTGCCTGTGCTGCGGCAGCGGGTACAGGCATCGGCGGGCGCTCACCGCGCACATGCCGGATCTGTCGATACAAGCCATCGCGTACCGCTTCCAACTGCGGCCCGCCCCGCTCCATGACGCGGTATTTACCTTCAAACCCCAGCGACAGGCACAGGTACATCAACTCCAGCATTGCCAGGTGCTTGACGGGGTCGCGGGATAAACGCTCCAGCAGTTGGAAGAATTTTTCGCCACCGAAGGTTTCGTTGTGAAAGCGGCTCAACAGGCTGGATTTCGACCAGTCACTGCGACTGCCCCACGGGGTAGTGACCACGGCTTCGTCAATAACGCTGCACAGTACATAGCGCGCCGACATGACCTGCCTGTCCTCTGCACCCTGGTGCAAGGCATACGCTTCAAACGCCGTGATCCCCGACGACAACCTGTCATTGAGGGCCTGCAAGCTTTCCCGGCCGGAACTGCGCTTGAGTCGAACGACCTGCGACAGGAGTTCCCAGGCGGCGGCCACCAGGATGTTGGGCCCGATCTTGAAACTCTGTGCCCCTTGCAGGCTGGCGGTGTAGATCATCCGGTCTTCCAACCGTTCGAAGCGCGGTGGCGATGGGAAGTCCGTCACCGGCGCCCCTGCGGGCGCGCGACCATCGAGGTCAAGCAGGATAGTTTTTTCGTCCTGCGGGTATTCGCTGTCCATTGTCATGGCATTCAGTTCCTGATGGCCCAGAAATTGAGTTTGAGTTCGGCAAACTCGCCACTGGCGTGGAAGGCAAAACCGCCCGATTGTTCCAGCTGCGTGATATCACGGGCACTGAGTTCGAGCATGAAATAGGTCTTGCCGGCATGGAACGGGATCTGTCGGGGCGCCACCGGCAGTGGCTTGACCTTGATGCCGGCCAGATGCAGATTGACCAGCTCGCGGATGCGTTCCACGGAGCCGATTTTCAAGTGCGCCGGAAGGCGGTGGCGCAGCTCCTCCGAATCGCATTGGGCAGTTGCCGCCAGAATGAATGTTGCGCTACCCAGCAGTTTGAGATCACTCACCGGACAGACCAGCACACCATACTGTCGCGGCTCCAACGGGAGCTCAGTGGCGTGTTGTTCCAGCACCAACGACAGCACGGTGCGAATGCCTTCCATCAACCCACGAAAACTCGCCCCCTGCTCACCATGCTGGTAACGAGTCTCCAGTTGCGCGCGTTTGTTGTCGGTGGCGAACGTCGACAACTCGCCGAGGATCGACAACAACTGCCTGTACAACACCTCCGGACGTACCTGGCTCTGACTCAGGAAGTGACGCAACACCAGCTCGGTTCGATTGATCAGTTGCAGCATCAGGAAATCGCCGACCTGGGCCCCCTCCGCCCCGCCACCTCCCCGGATCCTCGCGGCAATCGCATCGCCTCGGGTGCCCAGCAGACTCAGCACTTCCTTGATACATGACGCGACATAGCCTGAGCCCTGCACATAGATAAACGCCGGTACGAAATCCGCGTCCAGCCGCACGCCGCCCTCGCGGGTCGAATCCAGCACCCGGGCAACCTGGAGTTTCACCTGCAACGTGTCACTGGTTTGCTCCCCTAACAGCAATCGCAGGTCCGGGCGTGCGCAGTTGATCCGGCAACGGGAATCAAAGCCAGCGTTTGAATCAGTGATCTCCGCTTCGCAGCTTACGTAGCGCGCCAGCACATCACTGTGCTCCTGCTGGCGCACTTCCACCTGATTGCCGATGGCCAACGGCAACGCCAGGTAAATGGCTTGCCCACTGGTGTGGGCAGGAACCTGCAACGCCAGTGGCTCCATCACGCTGCTCAGCTCGAACAAGCTGCCATCGGGAAATACACCGCTGGCCTGGTTGACGACCAGCTTCCCCAGATTGAGGTACTGCATATCGACATCAAGGGTCAGGAACCCCCAACCATCAATGCCCAGCAAACGGGTACGGTTGAGTTGCTGGTGGTAGTAACGGTCGTTGTGCTGCAAGTGTTGGGGGCGCAGCAGCATGCCCTCCTGCCACACGACTTTATGAACCTGCATGTCTATCCTCCGACCTCCGGGCTTGAGGGGTAACGACGCGAACCCCGGACTCGTCGAGCATCAGCTCGACACGCGTCAGGCGCTGCCGGGCGACGGGCAGCACAAGCCGCCATTGCACATGGGGCAGGTCCCGATAGGCAGCCACCACCCCGACATAACGACTCTGTGGTTCGACACTGAGCTTCAGCGCCAGCCGCTCACCGGGGCGCAGCTCCAACTCCTCGCTGTTGACCCAGTCCTTGGGCAGCGCCTGCTCTGCGCGGCTATAGAGGGTGAAGAAATCAGCGTTTTCGAACGCCACCGCGTGCCGCAGCTCCAGCAGGCGCACCACGATGGGAGACGGGCGACCGTGAAGGTCGCGGTTGACGCCGTCGCTGGCGCTCAACGCCAGGTCCAGCTTGGTCAGGGTTGAATACGGTGACACGCTGGCACACCCGGTCAGCAGGCCGAGTACAAGCAGCATTGACAGAACGGCAGCTCGATACATGACAGTCATCCCGGATAAGGCGCATGCAGCGTGGCGACCAGGCGCACCTGCTCCGCGTAGGCTTTGGAAAATTGGTTACGCAACAGCTGCTCGCCCAAGGGTTGCTCGTCGATAAGGTGTCGGTAATGGCGCTGGTAGGCCCGCCAGTGGGCTCCATCGGTAGAGAACCTGGTCGGCATGTCCTGGCGCTCGAAGCACAGCAACAGATGGCTTGGTGCAAATGCCTCCACAGCGCCACGTATTGCAGCACGGCAAGCCACGACCAAGGCCAGCTGGTGGATTTGCATTTCCCGGAATGCCTGGGCGACCGCTACCTCTGCAGGCAGCGGGCCCGGCTCACCGAGGCCCAACAGTGAGGCCAGGGCAGACGGGGTATCGGTGCAATCCTTCAAGGGGTTGTGACTCTTAATGGCAGGCACGGTCCAACCGAGGTTCAACTCGCCGTTCAGCTCATCGCGAGTACGCAGACTCTGCTGCAGCCCTTCGATGGTTTGCCTGAACAGACCAGCCACCTTGATCGCCAGGGCTTCGCATGCCTGGGTATCAAGCGTATCCAGGGGCACGCCCATCGCGTCCGCGAACTGCGACCAGAATGGAGCACGACTGGCTGCAGTCACCTGGGCGGGTTGAGTCGAGGCCTCTTCCGTTACTGGCTCGGCCCATCTCGGCACGATCAGGTGATCCCGTTCCAGGGGGCAGTGGGACAGTGCGCAGGCCGCCCTCGCAGCCGAGAGTTTCAGCGCCTCCGGATCCCCGGGTGAGCTGCCATGCACCTGCTCGCTATCGAGTGCTCGCAAGGGGTCAAGCACCAAAAACGCGTCATCCGGAATCGTATCGTTGCCGAAAAACACCTGCCGGCCATTTTGTCTCCCGGGCGCCACAAGTCGTGCACGGATATCCACTGGCCCTAGTTGGTAGACATCACCCTCGCTGATCAGTCGTGCCTGCCCTTTGCACAAGCGCTCCGCGCTGCCCGACACGCCAATGCCATTGCTGCTGATGTCGGTGAAAAAATACTGGCCATCCCGGTAACTGACCAGGCCATGATGACTGGAGAGCAAGCGACTCGCGTCCGGGATGACCCAGTCACAGCCGATCCCGCGGCCGATCACGCCGCCGACGCCGTCGAATGTCTTACAGGATGCAGGCTCACCGCTTCCGGTATTGCACACCTCAAACACTAGTTGCATGACAAGGCTCCGCTGTTCAATCGCTGCGACGTGTCGCCTGGGGGTCACCCAGCGGACGGTAGTCAGCGTCATCAAAAACGTAATTGGCGTTGCAGCCGCTCAACAAGCACAGGACAAGCCCCAAGGATTTCCAAGTACGAAGTGGCATCAGGTATCTCCAATGAAAGTAAGGCTGGCGGCGAAGAGTGGAAGCCATACGTGCACCATTCAGCGTCCCCCTCGGACATCGCCGCCAGGGATGTTCAAGCGTGCAAGGCGGTAAAGCAGGGTGCGGCGTGCTAGCCCCAACTCGCGTGCCGTACGGGTCCGGTTGCCACGGTTCTTGTGCAGGCAGTCGATCAGGAATACCCGTTCAACCCGTTCCAGGCGCTGGCGCAACGTCGCGCCGACGGCAATAGTGGTCGGCCCGGACGACAGGCCCAGGTGTTCAGGCAGCACCACTGCGTCGTCACACAGCAGTACCGCGCGCTCGACCAGGCATTTGAGTTCACGGACATTCCCGGGAAAAGGGTGGCACGAGAGTTGATCCAAGGCCGCAGCAGACCATTCCACCGGCGAGAGCCCCAGTGCCGCGCAGGCCGATTGTGCGAACTGTCGCGCCAACAGCAGCACATCTGCGTCGCGCTCGCGCAAGGCCGGCAATTCGATCGGGAACTGCGCCAGTCGGTAGTACAGGTCCTCGCGAAAACTGCCCTCCGCCACCATTGCAGCCAGATCACGATGGGTCGCTGCGATAATTCGCACATCGACCTTATGGGCCGCATCGGCTCCCAACGGGCGAACCTCGCCTTCCTGCAACACCCGCAGCAGCTTGGCCTGGAGTGACAGCGGCATATCGCCGATTTCGTCGAGGAGCAACGTGCCGCCATCGGCGGCGTCAAATAGCCCCGCATGGTTACGTTCGGCGCCTGTAAAGGCGCCCCTGCGATAACCGAATAGCTCGCTCTCCAGCAGCCCCTCGGGAAAGGCCGCACAGTTCTGCACCACAAAGGCTTTGCTACTGCGCGGCCCGGCAGCATGGATGGCCCGTGCCACCACCTCCTTGCCGGTTCCGGTCTCCCCGCGTAGCAGCACCGTGCAGGGCGCATTCAGCACCTTGCCGATCAGCCGGTAGGTTTCTTCCATGGCTGCGCTGTTGCCGATCAGCCCATACGTCATACGCGCCGAGGGTAGACAAGGCCTGGCCTGGGAGCCGTTGTGCGGCGGACGCACACGTCGCAACAGCGCCAGCTGACTCAAGGCGAAGCTTGCCAGTTGGCTTAACGAGGGTCCGTAGTCCTGGAGCAGTTTCGGCCGCTGGCTGGCGCACAGCAATAGACCGGCAACGGCCTTGTGGCGAGCGAACAGCGGCAGGCATATCAACGAGTGCCAGGGCGTAGCTGTCGCGGGTAGAAAACCGCTTTCGTACACACTGTCGTCCAGGTTATCCACGCTCAGGATACTGGGATGGCCGAGCACGTGACGCAACAGTTGCTGATGCTGAAAGTCTGCGCCGCAAGCACCCTCGCCGAGGGGCAATGCGCCAGGAAAATACTGGGCAATCAAGTCCAGCCGACCCGTGTCCTCGTCCCGCCAATATAACTGGCCGAGTTCGCATTCACTCAGTTGCGCAGCCGCTGCAACACACAGGCCTGGCAACGTTGTCTCGTCACCCTCGATGCCCATTCGGGTGAACCAGGCCAGCAACGTCTCGGCGTAGGCCAGGGGCTGGGGTAAAGGGGCCAGCACATCGTTCATCATTGGCTGAACTCACAGATCGGCAGCCCGTCACCATCCAGGCAGGCGTGGGCCCGCGACAGCGGCTCACCCATCGCCACCGCCCCAAGCAGTCGATCGACCATCTGCGGCAACAGGTGGATCTCGATCCATTGGTCGATGTACCGCGCTCCGCTGTCGCTATGGACGCACCGCTCAGCCATATGCGTGACCAGTTCGGCCGTATAGCTCAAGGCCAGCTTGCGTGACTGCAACCTTCGCCCAAGACGGTCGAGCTTGAGTCTTGCCAGGTCATGCAACACAGCGCCCATCAACGGGTAATAGGGTACGACTCGCATCCGGGCGAGCAGTGCCGGTTTGAAATAGTCGCGCAGCAGAGGGTGAATTGCGTCCTGCAGCACCTGTGTGCCAGGTCGTCGGCCGCCTGCACATAAGTCGATAATGCAATCGCTGCCCAGGTTGGAAGTCATCAGGATCAGCGTATTGCGAAAATCGATTTCCCGGCCTTCGCCATCGTTGACCAGCCCCTTGTCGAAGATCTGATAGAACAGGTTCAACACCTCCGGGTCGGCCTTTTCGACTTCGTCGAGCAGCACCACCGAATAGGGGCGCCGGCGCACGGCTTCCGTCAGCACTCCGCCCTCTCCATAGCCGACATAACCGGGAGGTGCGCCAATCAGCCGAGACAGGGCGTGTTTTTCCTGAAACTCCGACATGTTGAGGGTGGTGACAAAACGCTCGCCGCCATACAGCAAATCACCCAGGGCCAAGGCCGTTTCGGTCTTGCCTACACCACTTGGGCCTACCAACAGAAACACACCGACCGGCGCATCGGCCTTGTTCAGTCCGGCAGCCACCGCGCGCAGGTTGCGGTCGAGCGCCTGTATGGCAGGTTCCTGGCCGAGAATGCGCGACCGCAGCGCATCGGCAACCCCCAGCACCGATGCACTGTGCTCAAGGGACAGTTGTTCAACCGGAATGCCGGTCCAGGCGCTGATGACCTGTGCCACCAGTCGCGGGCATACACGCAACGGCTCCGCCAACGCGCGCTGTTCCAGCCAGCGCTGCTCCTGAAGTTGACGCTCACTCTCGACAGCCGCCAATCGCAGGCCCAATGCTTGTGCAGCCGGCTCATCCATTGGCAATCCGGCGTCCCTGTCTCGATTCAGCGAGTCGCGCTGCCGCGAGCCTTCAGCGTGCTCGGTACACAGGCGCTCCAATGCCTCGGGCACCATTATCTGGTTGATTCGCGCACGTGCGCAGGCGGTGTCCAGCACATCCACGGCCTTATCGGGCAACTGACGCCCTGCCAGGTAGCGGGCGCTCATCTGCGCCGCCGCGACGACGGCATCGTCACGTATATGCACGCCATGGCTGGATTCGTAGGCCGGGACCAGCCCGCGCAGGATCGAAGTCGCCTGTTCAACGCTGGGCTCGCCAACCAGCACAGGCTGGAAACGCCGCGCCAAGGCAGGGTCTTTTTCAAAGTATTTCTTGTATTCGGACCACGTGGTGGCAGCGAGGGTACGCAACTCACCGCGGGCCAGGGCCGGCTTGAGCAGGTTGGCGGCATCGCCGGCACCCGCCTGGGCACCCGCCCCCACCAGGGTATGCGCCTCGTCGATAAACAGAATCACCGGTGTCGGCGCGGCATTCACTTCGTCGATCACGCCTTTGAGACGCCGCTCGAACTCGCCCTTGATGCTGGCACCGGCTTGCAGCAGTGCCATGTCCAGGGTCAGCACACGCACACCCTTGAGTGGCTCCGGCACCTGCGAGCTGGCGATGCGCAGGACAAGGCCTTCGACAACCGCGGTCTTGCCCACCCCGGCCTCGCCGACAAGGATCGGATTGTTCTTGCGCCGCCGCATAAGGATGTCGATCAGTTGGCGGATCTCACCCTCGCGACACAGCACCGGGTCGATACGCCCTTCCTGGGCCTGGCGTGTCAGATCATGGGTAAAGCGCGCCAGCAGTGACTCGCCGCCTGCTGCCGGGCAGACGTCAGGCCCCTGGTCCAGCACAAACCCCTGTATACGCTGTGCATCCAAACCGCTCAACAACGCGTGATAGCCGGTACCCGCGTGCTGCAGCGGGTGACGCAACAACGCCAGTAACAGTGCACCGTGGTCCACGACGCTCTGGCGCAACTCCAGATGGGCAACCATCAACGCCTGTTGCAACCACTGCACGAGGGCCGGGGCGAACACCGGATTACGCGTGGCACTTGCCTGCCCCTTGGGCTGCAGCGTTGCTTGCAGCGTCTGCGCCTCGATCCCGGCGTCGGCCAAGGCTCGTATCAAGAGCCCCCTGGGACGTTCCAGCTGGGTCAGTAGCAGGTCTTCCACCAGGACCTCCCTGCCACCTCGCGTCACGCAACGTTCGGCCGAGCGCTCCAGGTCCTGACGGACTGCGGGCGTCAATGTCAGGATCAGCTGTTGCAGGTCTACATTCATCATGGTCATTAGTCCCTAGTGAGCATTGCTGGCCACGATGACCGCACCATCGGCGCACTCGTGTGCCAGCCAAGTGGTCCACCCCAGCCTGCAGACATTGTGTTCACCCACGTGCAACGGCCTGAGCGCCTCCTTGGCCAGCACCAGCCGCAGGTCATGCTCCAGCGGGTCTCGTGCAGCCAGTCGCACCAACGAACACAGCAGTGGATACTCCGACCCCGTCGGCAAGAAACCATGGAAGCGCTGCCAATCCAGATCCTGTATATGCACCCGGAACTTACCGTTGCAGTCGGTGATCCGGCTTCCCAGTACCTGGTCGAAGCCCAACAGGCTGTTGGCACAGCCAAGCTGGTTCAACTGCGGGGGAGCAATGGCAACCGTGCGTTCCACCCATTGCTCTATAAACATGCGCTCATGCCCGAAGTAGTAACGCAGCACTGTTTCGATCACCGCCGCCGAGTGCGCCCGCAGGCCAAGCAACCCCAGGTAGGGCAACAGTCGCTTGCAGTCCAACTGCGCGGCGGTACGGATGCGCTGGCCCCTCAACCCGATCAACGCAAACATCTGCTCGGAAAAAGCATCACGCGCCTGCGCCTGGAAACACGCCTGGTAGCGGTATTTGCGCCAGATCGGCAGCATCAGCCGTTGCAGACGATGGTGAAACAGGTCCAGGAAGTCTCGAGTCGCGTGGCCGCCCGCTCCATCGGCACTCGCCTGCTCACCGTAAAAGGCCGGCAAGGGTGAACCTGCGCCGCAGAGGCCCAGGACATTGAGGCGAAGACGCGCACGCAATTGATCGTGTTCAACAAAAAACTCCAACCGGTCAATATCGTGACCGGGAAAACCAAGACCCGGGTTGGCCTGAAACTCCAGCCGCTCATAGAGTGCGTTGTCATCCAGTAGCGGATGGGCATCGCGCAGGCGCTTGATCACCTGCGAAATCGCCTGGAACAGCGAATATTCACGGATGGCACGGCACAGTTGCTTCAAAGCAGGGGCTGCTGCCCCATCTGAGGTGGCCATAGGTACACATCTCCTTGTGTGCTGATGACACGCAGCTCGTGGTAGGCATTAAGGCTGGCATAAAGCGCGAAGAACTCGTTGAGCACCGAGGCGAACAAAAACGCTTCGCCCGCCCCCAGGAAACCTTGGGAATCAATGCTCAGGTCGACCCGCCCCCCTCGAAGCGGCATGCCCCGGTGCAAGCGGTCGACGGCCGTATGGCTGATGGATCGCAAGGCCCCCAGCCTTCTCTGGCTGACCTTTTTCGCTTGCAGATCGTGGTAACGCGGCACGTCATAGGTTTCGAGGACCACCTTCAAGACATTGATGTCGCTCAGTGACAAATAGTTGAGCGACATGTTGCTGATAAGTCGCCAGAGAAAGTCCTGGTCCAGGGGCGGTGCGAAACTCGCAGTCGGTGCGCAGATATTGCGAAATGACAAGCCCTCCGGTGTCTGCTCACAGGGCTGATTGATTTCCCCTGCCTGCAATTGCCGAGGCAGGTTGTGATTGGTGCATGTCAGCTCGATCGACAGCGTTTCCTGGGTATGCCCCCGCCCGCTTCCGAACCCCAGCCAGGTATCGAGCCCGGCATGATGCGCCGAAGCACGCTGACGAATGCTGTAGCTGGTGGGCGCTGCCGATGCATCGATAACGCCGTCGTGCTCAAAGGATTCAAACGGTACGTACGCCTGATACCCCAGCCCGCCGGGGCGCCAGCCCGTGACCTTGTCGACGGAAAATACACAGGCGTTTGCGCGCGCATATTCCCCAGGAATCAACAGGTATTCGTCCTGCTTGCCGTCCAGGCGAATCGGCACCGCATCATGTTTGAACAGGTTGACGATGGGCGTGCAGTACAGCCTCACGTTGTCCATCGTGGGGTATCCGGTTGCCTGGCACCGGGTGCGTAACTTGAAGCACAGCCTGACGCTGCAGATTTGCTTGAGTACGTCCTGGGGCAACCGCTGCAACGCATCCAGGCCAAGCACATCGACGAACAGGTACTTTTCAGGAAAGGCGAAATACTCCTGCAGATGGCGGTATCCACGAAAGGTATTCTGCGGATAAGGCATCAGCGCATGCTCCTCCGCGAACCCCACCGGACTGACCTGATCGCCACCCAATCGCAACAGCAGGGGCTGGCCATCAGCCCCGCTGACCGCAAGCCCATCACCGCCCAATGGCAGCAACTCGATACCCTCAACCTCGCGCAACAGGCTCAGGTACAACGCTTGACTGATGTAGCGGTCTCCCGACAAATGCAGGCGCAATTGATCGAACGCACATTCGCTGAAATTGCCTTCGCCGCCCATGTCCAGGCGCAGGCTCAGCAACGCCTGCTCTCCCTGGACGCAGTACTCCAGCGCGCTCAGTTGCAGCGGCAAGATGCAGGTGGCGTAGCAGGTTCGAAAACGACAGCGGTCACCATCGACCGCAGCGCTTTCGACCGGTGTATCCCGTGCGACCATCACACCGGGCCCCGCATGTTTCAACGGCTCGAACTGCAGGATACTGAACGCAGGTAGGGGCCGCATGTAGTTGGGCCACAGCAGGTGCATCAAGGAATGAGTCAGCTCAGGCAACTCGTCATCCAGCTTCTGGCGCAGGCGACCGGTGAGGAAAGCAAAGCCTTCCAGCAGCCGCTCCACATCCGGATCCTGACCGGCCTCCCCTAAAAAGGGCGCGAGAGCAGGATTGCGCTCGGAAAAGCGCCGCCCGAGCTGTCGCAACGCACTGAGTTCGCTCTGGTAATAGTGGTTAAAGGACATCAGGCAAGACCTCAACCTGTCCAGCATCCTGCAGGCGCGCGGTGAACACCACGGGCTGCGTCACCCCGTCGACGCAGAGCGTGGCGTCAATGGCAAACGCCAGCGCCAGAGGATCGTCACCACAAGGCAACGCCCTCACGTGCGTATCCTTCAAGCGGGGCTCATAGGCCCGGATAAACCGCTCGATCAACAAGCGCGACTGGCTCAATGACTCATGCAGACTCTGGCTCATGTCATTGAGATCCGGCATACCGTAATCCTCCAGTGTCTGCACGCTGCCAGCGCGGATGCTGAGCATCTTTCCCAGATGAGCTGCGACGGACGTCACGGCACATGATGATTTTGCGGCCGGACTTTCAAGTCGCTCGAAGAGGTTTTGGTTACGCGTCATCCCTTGGCCCCTGCTCATTCTTTGTCGAGCTTGCCAACCAGGGACAGGGTGAAATCCGCCCCCATGTATTTGAAGTGCGGTCGCACACTCAGGTTGACGCGGTACCAGCCAGGCTCGCCCTCGACATCACTGACAACGATACGTGCCGCCCGCAATGGCCGCCGCCCACGCACTTCGGCACTGGGGTTTTCCTGGTCGGCCACGTACTGGCGAATCCACTTGTTGAGCTCCAGCTCCAGGTCGGTACGTTCCTTCCACGAGCCCAGTTGCTCCCGTTGCAGGACCTTGAGGTAATGGGCCAGGCGGTTGACCACCATCATGTAGGGCAACTGGGTGCCCAGGCGGTAATTCAGCTCGGCCTCCTTGCCCTCGGCACTGATGCCGAAACGCTTTGGCTGTTGCACCGAGCTGGCGGAGAAAAACGCGGCATTGTCACTGCCCTTGCGCATCGTCAAGGCAATGAAACCCTCTTGCGCCAGTTCGTATTCGCGACGGTCGGATACCAGCACTTCAGTGGGAATCTTGGTTTCGATTTCGCCCATGCTGTGGAAGTGATGCAAGGGTAAGTCCTCCACTGCGCCGCCGCTTTGCGGACCGATAATGTTCGGGCACCAACGAAACCGCGCAAAACTGTCGGTCAATCGTGTGGCAAAGGCGTAGGCGGTATTACCCCAAAGGTAGTGCTCGTGGCTGTTCACCACGGTTTCCCGGTAGGCGAAGGTCTTGACCGGACATTCAAGGGGATCGTAAGGCGTGCGCAGCAGGAATCGCGGCACCGTCAGCCCGATATAACGGGCATCTTCGCTCTGGCGAAAGCTATGCCATTTGGCGAACTGCGGACCTTCGAAGTGATCCCTGAGATCCTTCAAGTCAGGCAGATCGGTGAAGCTTTCCAAGCCGAAAAAAGTCGGCCCGGCGGCCGCGATAAACGGTGCATGGGCCATGCAGGCGACCTTGGAAGCGTATTGCATCAGCTTCACATCGGGGGCGCTGGGGGAAAGAAAGAAGTCAGCGATGATTGCGCCCACAGGTTGACCGCCGAACTGACCGTACTCCGCACTGTAGACGTGCTTATAGAGCCCGGACTGGGTCACCTCGGGTGAGTCTTCGAAGTCATCCAGCAGGTCTTGCCGAGAGACATTCAGCAGTTCGATCTTGATGTTTTCCCTAAAGTTGGTGCGCTCGACCAACAACTGCAGGCCTTTCCATGAGGATTCCAGGGCCTGGAAGCGCGGGTGGTGCAGAATCTCATCCATTTGCCGACCGAGCTTCTCGTCAATCTCCGCAATCATCCGGTCAACCAGGTGTTTCTTGACCGGTTCCCCGCTGTTCTGCGGCTTGATCAGCTCTTCGATAAATGCCGAGACGCCACGCCTGGCTATGCCGTAGGCCTCATCATCCGCACTCAACAGAGTCTGGGCGATGATGTTGTCGAGAATGCTGTGCTCGTCAGTGATGAGTACGGGTATCGAGGTGTGTTGAGTCGTCATGGCGCCAGTGTCCTTTTACTGAAGAATGTCAGGCGGTCCGGCCGCTCAGGCCCAGCTCCGCCAATACTCGGGCACGGGATTCGTCGTCGGCCAGGGCCTGTTCGATGGCTTTGCGAAAGCTCGGCGTGTTGCCCAGTGGTCCCTTGAGCGCCATGAGCGCCTCACGCAGGGCCATCAGCTTGTGCAACTCGGGGATCTGCTCCACCAGGTTCGCCGGGTTGAAATCCCTCATCGAATTGATTCGTAACTGGATGGCCAGGTCTTCGACCTCGGCGCCGTCCTGGAGCCGATTGGGGACATTCAGCGTCAGGCTCAGCGCCTGTTTGGCCAACACCTCATCGAGGGTGTTCTGGTTGAGGGCGATGGGCTTGCGATCTTCAAGCTTGCGCAGGTCCTCACGCTGGGTGAAGTCCCCCAGCACGAGGAGTTTCAACGGAAGCTCGACTTCTTCCCGCACACCGCCGACGGCGGGTTTGAAGGTGATATTGATGCGTTCCTTGGGTGCTACCGAACCTTCTTTGGCCATGGTAAATCTCCTTTTCAAGCGGCTCGTAAGCCTATTCAAGTACCGCTTCCAGATCGAAGAGGCACAGCCTGCGGTGGGTGTCTTCCTTGCGCTCGCGCACGGCATGGTTTTGTGGCAGCAGGTCGCAGCAGCGGTGCAAGAGGCGTGTCACTTGAAACGCCAGCTCCGGCTCCCAGCGCTCCAGGCCCGAGCGCTGCAGCTCGAAGTCCAGTTGTTCGAGCTGGATCTTCGCCAGTTCATGTTTGCCAGCGTGTGCACACAAGCGCGCCAGGGCCAACCGCCAATAAAAGCGGGCGCGATCGCTGCGAGCGGCATGGAGGCCTTGATTGAGCTCATGTACCGCGGCTTTGAGCCCATCCTTGCGCAGCCGCGGTAGCACATCCTGCAAGGCGATCTCCCAGGGCTCGGCATCGCCCCCCACGCGGGGCGCCTCAGGGGTTTGCAGGTAATGGGAGACATGCAGTGCGATCCAGTCGCGAGTGGCGTCGTCGGCAAAAGGAACGCCCCCTTGAAAGCGAAACGCCGGCAAGTCCGGCAATCGTTGCAACAGCAGGGCGAAACTCACTTCCAACTCGCTCATGGCCAGTTCCGCCTGCTGGGCTTCCAGGCATTGCCAGAGCATGTACAGCCCGTCGAACCAGAACATCGCACCTGAGAGGCCGGCCTCAAGTTCAGGCAGCAGCTCGGCGTGATGGCCTTGGGCAAAACGTTGCTGGTAGTACTTGAGTCTGTCGGGGGCAGGCCCGCACAACGCGGTGACTCGCTCACCGTTGGCATCCGGATAGCGGACGATTGACAGCCAGGCCAGCGTTCGACTCAGGTGCAAGGCCCGTAGGTCGGCGGCGTCCTGGCGTAACCACCAGGCACACAACGGACGAGCTTGTTCCTGCAAGGCATACAGCAATTCATGCGCGTCTTTTTCGTTGTTTACCGTCGGTTTGGCCGTTGAGGATGGCGTAGCAGCGGGTTGCACTTGCGCAACGGCGGCGTTCAACCCGGCGACAGGGGGATGGCCTTGCACAGCAAGCGCCAACCACTGCTCCAATTGTTTGCGAATCGGCAGCAACAGCGGCGTGTCGCCTCCCAAATGTGCAGTCCAGAGTTCATCAAGGCGCGTGAGGTGTTCAAGCATGGACTGGAATAGGGGTTGCTGGTCCTGAACCGACAGGTCTTGGACAAGCAGTGTCTCAAGGCGCAGGACCAGCCAGCCGAACGCCGCGCCGCGGGTGCGCAGCTTTCCAGGGTATACCGCCGACCAATGGTGCTCACACAGATGGCGCAGCAACCCGAGGCCAGCCAGCAGTCCGGCAAAGGACTCGCGGTGGTACAGCGCCCAGGTCAGCCAGACGGCCACGCGCAGATCCTTGGACTGCTCACGCAACAGGCATTCGCTGATTTCCAGGAGCTTTTGCCAGTCCGGCTGGCCGGCGCCATGCATGGACTGCATCTTTGCCAGTTCGGACTCCAGGGTTTCATATTCATTTGAATAGCGCATATCACTGCCGGCAAAGTTCGCTGGCAAACAGGGCTGCCGGGCAAGCTCGAGGTAATAAGCGCAGAGTTTTTCTGAATGGACCATTTAGGAGCGCACTCGACTATCCAAGGCACGAGAGACAAACTAAGTGCATTTAACTTTCACACCAGATCGCCATGAACCCTTCGCTTGATTCGCCGCGAAGTTCGTAAACCTTAGCCACGACAATAACATCCAGCAAGCAACAGGCTCACACTTAAGACATTTCCTACACACCCCGTAAACCAAGGCATATGCAGACTTTTGCGCAGCTACAGAGATGTAGTTCACCTAACCCCAGCGGAAAACCAACTACTAAGAGACGTAGCAATATGAGCAACTAAATGCGCACTTATGCGCAAACACTTTCCGTAAAACAGCCAAAAAAACCATAATACCCGTTTAAACCAAACGCCTATATCCACAGCATGCCAAGTCCGTATTGGTTCCCGCACTTTCCGGCACGCTTCTTGTAATAACCACATTCCCAACCGGCACGATTAACCGTTGGAACTACTTCATCAATCAGACAAGGAAACCCGTCATGCCAACACCCGCGTATCTTTCCATCACCGGTGTCAAACAAGGTTTGATTACGGCAGGCACATTTACCCAGGACTCGGTAGGCAACATTTATCAGGAAGGTCATGAAGACCAGATTCTGGTCCAGGCCTTTGCTCATCAAGTAATCATCCCCCGCGATCCGCAGTCGGGTCAGCCGACGGGCCAGAGGGTCCATAAGCCGCTGATGATCAGCAAGGTCTTCGATAAGTCATCGCCCTTGCTGTTCAGCGCATTGACCAGCGGTGAAGAGGTCAAATGCCGACTGGAGTGGTTCCGCACATCATCGGCCGGCACCCAGGAGCACTACTTCACGATAGAACTGGAGGGCGCGACGCTCGTGGACATCCAGTCCCGCATGCCCAATTGCCAGGACCCGGACAATGCCCACTTCACTCACCTGGAGGATGTGTACTTCACCTATCGCAAGATCGTGTGGACCCACGAAGTGTCGGGCACATCCGGATCGGATGACTGGCGCAACCCGGTAGCGGGCTAAGTCGGACCTGAGCAGGAACGGGAGCCAGGGACGGCACCGTTTCTGCCAGGCAACTACACCATCGCCAAGGGATGCTTGCGCTTGGGTGCGCCGAACACCCGGTCGATGGCATCCAGGTCGTGCTCATCGAGCACCACCTTGGCGGCGGCCGCATTGAGCCGTACATGCTCCGGGGTGACCGCCTTGGGAATGGCGATCACACCGTCCTGGCGCAGCACCCAGGCCAAGGCAACCTGGGCAGGCGTGACCTCGTGGCGGCGGGCGATCTGCTTGAGGGTCTGGCTGGACAGCAACGCCCCACCCTGGGCAATCGGGCAGTACGCCATCAGCGGCAAATGGTGTTGTTGCCACCAGGGCAACAGGTCGAATTCGATCCCGCGCTCTTCGATGTTGTACAGCACCTGGTTGGTCGCGCAGGCCGGGGATGCGAGCTCCTGCAGGTCGGCCACATCGAAATTCGAGACGCCCCAGCGGCCGATCTTGCCGGCCTCACGCAGGCGCTCGAACGCTTCGACAGTTTCTTCAAGGGGGTACTGGCCACGCCAATGCAGCAGATACAGATCAATGTAGTCCGTGCCCAGGCGCCGGAGGCTGGCTTCACAGGCACGGGGCACGCCTTTTTGGCTGGCGTTGTGCGGGTAGACCTTGCTCACCAGGAACACTTGGTCACGCCTGCCGCTGATGGCTTCGCCGACGACTTCCTCGGCGCCACCCTCGCCATACATCTCGGCGGTGTCGATGAGGGTCATGCCCTCGTCGATCCCCAGTTGCAATGCCGCGACTTCAGCGCGGCGCCGGTCCGGGTCTTCGCCCATGCGCCAGGTTCCCTGGCCGATGACAGGGACGGGAACACCCGCCAGATCAATGGTGCGCATGACAACCTCCTGATGAGTTCGCGAATTAACAGTGTGGCATTGACCGGACAAAAGGGTTCAATCGAAGTATGGTTGCCCTTTGCCAAGTCGCCAGTAAGGACCTGCAATGCTGTTTGTCGTGATGCTAGGGGGCAAGCACCCACGGGCAAGGATTGAAGTGCACGATGTGGTGTTCGCCGTAGCAGACACCCTGGAAGGCACCTACCCGCAACTGCGCGAGGGCTGGTTTGGCAGCCCAAAGGGCGTGCATATCGATTCGTGGATGGCGGTGGACGGCGTCGACGGCTGGAAAGTCGAACTCAGCCACCTGGCCCCCGCTGCCGACGCCCATCACCTGTACTTCATCAACCTTGGCGGTTATGAAACCAATAGCTTTGGCGAGGCCCACCACTACCTGCTGGTGGTCGCCCGCAACAAACGGGAGGCGGCCAGCAAGGGCAAGCAACAAATGCTGCGCCACTGGTCCCAGGCCCACACCGACGGCGTGATGGATATCGACGACTGCCTGCCCATCGACCTGGTGGACGGCCGCTACCTTCACCTGATGCAAGGCGCCCATCGGCCGATCATTCAGCAGAACGACTATATCGTCTTGAATTGATGGAGGCTTATTCGACCTGACATCAGATAACTCCAGCAACGTCAGACGTAACACTGCTGTTGCTGTTGCTGTTGCTCTTGATCTCAGGCGCCCCGTCAAACACGCTGGCCGAACGCAGGCTTGAATCCGTGGGTAACCCGGCAGGACGCCGGGTTAGCCGTCCTGGGCCAGGGATGGCCCATGACGGCGGCCCACGGAGTCAAGCCGGAGTGAGGGCACACCGAGCCTAGGCGAGGTGCCGAGTGTTGGGGCAAGAGCCCTTTGCTTACTTTGGGGCTTTTCCAAAGTGAGCCGCCGTAAGGGCGGAACCCTAGGTGGCCGTTACCGCAGCAACGGATATGTACTCGGTCTGATCCCAAATCCTGGTCGGCCATCAGGCCGCCATCGGGAGCAAGTCGAATCGTCGCACCGCCCCTCCCACATGTGATCTCTATGCATCAGGTAGATACCAGCCTGCTCTGGGTCTCACTCCATCACGCCAATACCCAAGCCCAACGCCCCAACCTGAACCCCAGCGGAACTTTGCCAGGAAATAACCGCCTGAATCCGGTACGCTCACCGTTTTTACTCAAGGAGTTAATCCCCATGGCCAAAGCCACCGCCCGTCACATCCTCGTTGCCACTGAAGACAAGTGCAACGAACTCAAGGCCCAAATCGAAGGCGGCGCCGATTTCGCAGAAGTCGCCAAAGCCAACTCCAGCTGCCCATCCAGCCGCCAGGGCGGTGACTTGGGTTCGTTCGGTCCAGGCCAGATGGTCAAGGAATTCGACACCGTCGTCTTCAGCGCCCCGGTCAACACCGTGCAAGGCCCGGTAAAAACCCAGTTCGGCTACCACCTGCTGGAAGTCACCAGCCGCCAGGACTGATCCCGTCCGCGCTGCTGCTTGAAACAACGGCCCGCCTCTTGGTGGGCCGTTGTGCATGTGACGACTGGCGACGCTGATGCCGTTAGCGTACAAATCCTTATTCTTCTTCACCCGGCGTTCAAGGCTGACAATGCGATTGGCTTTTTCCAGACTGTTCAGTACCTCCCTGGCCCTGCTGCTGGCCAGCAGCGCCGTGATCGCGGCGCCCCAACCGTCCATGACCGTGTACGGCGAACCGGCCAAGTATCCCGCCGGTTTCAGCCATTTCGACTACGCCAACCCCAACGCCCCCAAGGGCGGCAGCCTGCGGCGCTCGGCGCTGGAGATCGGGCGTTTCGACCATGTGCTGCCGTATATCGACAAAGGCATCGGCGTCTCCCAGGTCGACGGCTGGTTGTATGCGCCCCTGGCCCTGCGTTCCCTGGATGAGCCCTATACGGTGTATGGCCTGGTGGCCGAGAAGATGGAACGCGCGGAGGACGGCCTGTCCCTGCGCTTCTTCCTCAACCCCAAGGCGCGCTTTGCCGATGGCAAGCCGATCACCGCCGAAGACGTGCGCTACAGCTTCAACCTGCTGATGACCCAAGGCAGCCTGCGCTTTCGCACGCTGTTCGCCGACGTCAAGCACGTCGAAGTCGAAGGCCCGCGCCAGGTCCGTTTTGATTTCTCCAGCAATGAAAACCGCACCCTGCCCCTGGATGTCGCCACCCTGCCGGTGTTTCCCGAGCACTGGTGGAAAACCCGCGACTTCGCCAACGGCGGTGGCTACGAAGCCCCACTGGGCAGCGGCCCGTACAAGGTCGGCAAGATCGACTCGGGCAGCACCATCACCTTTACCCGCGACCCCGACTGGTGGGGCAAGGACCTGCCCGTCAGCCGCGGCCTGTACAACTTCGATCACCTGAGCCTGGAGTACTTCGGTGACACCGAAGTGGCCCGCCAGGTACTGCGCGGTGGCGCCTACGACTTCAACCGTGAGTTTTCCGCCACCGGCTATTCCATCGGCTACAACGGCCCGGCCCTGGACGATGGCCGCCTGCAACGTGCGCACCTGGCCAAGGACATGCCGCAACCGGCCCAGGGTTATGTGTTCAACGTGCAAAAACCGATGTTCAAGGACCGTCGCGTGCGCCAGGCCCTGGCGATGCTGTGGGACTTCGAATGGGCCAACCGGCAGATGATGCGCAACCTGTACATCCGCCAGCAAAGCTACTTCTCCAACAGCCCGTTGGCCGCCACCCAGCTGCCCACCCCGGAAGAACTGGCGATTCTGGAACCCTTGCGCGGGCAGATTCCCGACGAGGTATTCACCCAGGTGTTCAAGGCCCCGGTCACCGATGGCAGCGGCATGATCCGCGACAAACAGCTGCAAGCCCTGGCGCTGCTGGAAGAAGCCGGCTGGAAGCCAGACGGCGACAAACTGGTCAACGCCGAGGGCGAGCCGCTGGAGTTCACCTTCCTCAATGCCCAGAACGGGCTGGAACGCCTGCTGTTGCCGTACAAACGCAACCTCGCACAGATCGGCATTACCTTGAACATCCGCCGCATCGATTCTTCGCAATACGTCAACCGCCTGATGGCCCGCGACTACGACATGATCGTCACCGGCTTCCCGGTCACCACCTCGCCCGGCATGGAGCTGTACAACTACTTCGGCTCGACCGCCGCATTCGATCCGGGCGCCAACAACTACATGGTGCTCAAGGACCCGGCCGTCGACAGCCTGATCAAGGGCCTGGTCAAGGCCGACACCCAGGCGCAGATGCTTACCTATGCCCATGCCTTGGACCGGGTGCTGCAATGGAATTACCTGTGGATCCCCAATTACTACCCGCCCGGCACCTCCGCCGCGTGGTGGAACCGCTTCGGCCGCCCGGCCATCGAGGCCAGGAATGATGAAGCCCTGGAAACCTGGTGGGAAATCAGCCCTACCCCGCTGACCAATGAACAAATGAATGCCGAGTTGAAAAAACGCGCGGGAGCTCGCTGATGTTTGCCTATATCGTGCGGCGCCTGCTGCTGATCATCCCGACGCTGGTGATCATCCTGCTGGTCAACTTCGTGATCGTCCAGGCCGCCCCCGGCGGACCGGTGGAACAAGCCATCGCCCACTTGCAGGGCATCGGCGGCGGCGCGGTCGGCGGCTCATCCGGCGACGGTGTCAGCAGCGGCTCCCGTGCCAGCCGCGGGCTGGACCCGAAACTGATCAAGGACATCGAAAAACAATACGGCTTCGACAAGCCCGCGCCGGAACGCCTGTGGCTGATGCTCAAGAGCTACGCCCAGCTGGATTTCGGCAACAGCTTCTTTCGCGGCGCCACCGTGATCGACCTGATCCTGGAAAAAATGCCGGTGACCATTTCCCTCGGCCTGTGGGCCACGCTGATCACCTACCTGGTGTCGATCCCCCTGGGCATTCGCAAGGCGGTGCGCCATGGCAGCAGCTTTGATGTGTGGAGCAGCACCGCCATTGTGATTGGCTACGCGATGCCGGCGTTCCTGTTCGCGATGTTCCTGATCGTGGTGTTCGCCGGAGGCACGTCATTGAACTGGTTTCCGGTGCGCGGGCTGGTCTCGGAAAACTTCGCCGAGCTGAGCACCGTGGGCAAGATCGCCGACTATTTCTGGCACCTGGTGTTGCCCGTCAGCGCACTGGTGATCGGCGGGTTCGCCACCTTGACCATCCTGACCAAAAACTCGTTCCTCAATGAAATCACGCGCCAGTACGTAGTGACCGCCCGCGCCAAGGGCCTGAGCGAACGGCGGGTGCTGTACGGCCATGTGTTTCGCAACGCCATGCTGCTGGTGATCTCGGGGATTCCCCAGGCGTTCATCAGTGTGTTCTTTGCCGGTTCGCTGTTGATCGAGGTGATTTTTTCCCTCGATGGCCTCGGCCGCATGAGCTACGAAGCGGCCGTGTCCCGGGACTACCCGGTGGTGTTTGGCTCGCTGTTTATCTTCACCTTGTTCGGCCTGCTGATAAAACTGATCGGCGACCTCTGCTACACCCTGGTGGACCCGCGTATCGACTTCGCCGCGAGGAACGCCTGATGCTTAACCTGTCTCCCGTGGCCCGTCGGCGTTTCGAACGCTTCAAGAAAAACCGTCGCGGCTGGTGGTCGCTGTGGCTGTTTATCGGGCTGTTTATCCTGACCCTGGGCGGCGAATTGATCGCCAACGACAAGCCCTTGGTACTCAGCTACAAGAACGAGCTGTATTTCCCGGCGTTCAAGCGCTACACCGAGCAGCAGTTCGGCGGGCAACTGCCGTTCCAGGCCGATTACCGCAGTGACTACGTGCAAAAGCTGATCAAGCAGGACGGCGGCTGGATGCTGTTCCCGCCCATCCCGTTCAGCGACGACACGCCCAACTACGAACTGACCCGCCCGGCCCCCAGCCCGCCCTCGACGGTGAACTGGCTGGGTACCGATGACCAGTCGCGGGATGTGCTGGCGCGGGTGATCTTCGGTGCGCGGGTGTCGATCCTGTTTGCCCTGGCACTCACCGCGATCAGCGCCACCATCGGCATCGCCGCCGGGGCCTTGCAGGGCTATTACGGCGGCTGGGTGGATCTTCTCGGCCAACGCATCCTTGAAGTGTGGTCCGGGCTGCCGGTGCTGTACCTGCTGATCATCCTGTCGGGGTTTGTCGAGCCGAACTTCTGGTGGTTGCTGGGGATCATGGCGCTGTTTTCCTGGCTGGCCCTGGTGGATGTGGTGCGCGCCGAGTTCCTGCGCGGGCGCAACCTGGAGTACGTCAAGGCCGCACGGGCCCTGGGCCTGGGCGACGGCAAGATCATTCGCCGGCACATCCTGCCCAACGCCATGACCGCCACCTTGAGCTACCTGCCGTTCATCCTCACCGGGGCGATTTCCACCCTGAGCGCCCTGGATTTCCTCGGTTTCGGCATGCCTGCGGGCAGTGCGTCACTGGGCGAGCTGATTGCCCAGGGCAAGCAGAACCTGCAAGCGCCGTGGCTGGGCCTGACGGCGTTTTTCACCTTGGCGCTGATCCTGTCGCTGCTGGTCTTTATCGGCGAGGCATTACGTGATGCCTTCGACCCACGTTCATGAGTGACTGCGTATGAACCTGATCGAAATCCGCGACCTCAGCGTCGCCTTCAGCGGCCAGACCGTGGTACGCAACCTGAGCCTGGACGTCCGTCCCGGCGAGTGCCTGGCGCTGGTGGGTGAGTCCGGCTCCGGCAAGTCGGTGACCGCCCATTCGATTCTGCAACTGCTGCCCGAAGCCGGTACTGAAACCCGTGGCTCCGTGAAATATCGCGGCCAGGAACTGGTCGGCGCCTCGGCATCGACCTTGCAGAAACTGCGCGGCAACCGCATTGCGATGATCTTCCAGGAGCCGATGACCTCCCTCAACCCGCTGCACAGCATCGAAAAACAGATCGGCGAAACCTTGCTGCTGCACAAGGGCCTGGGCGGCAAGGCGGCGCAGGCGCGCATCCTCGAGTTGCTGCAGTTGGTGGGCATCCAGAAACCCCAGGAACGCCTCAAGGCCTATCCCCACCAACTCTCCGGGGGCCAGCGCCAACGGGTGATGATCGCCATGGCCCTGGCCTGTGAGCCGGAGCTGTTGATCGCCGACGAGCCCACCACCGCCCTTGACGTGACCGTGCAGCGCAAGATCCTGCTGCTGCTCAAGTCCCTGCAACACCGCCTGGGCATGTCGCTGCTGCTGATCAGCCATGACCTCAACCTGGTGCGCAGCATTGCCCAGCGGGTGTGCGTGATGCGTGCCGGCGAGATTGTCGAGCAGGCTGACTGCGAGACCTTGTTCACGGCCCCCCAACACCCCTACAGCCGCCTGCTGCTGGACGCCGAGCCGTCCGGCGATGTGCTGTGCAGCGAGCCACGGGAGACCGTGCTGGACGTGCACGACCTGAGCGTGCAATTCCCCCTGGGCGGCGGTCTGTTCCGGCGCAAGACCTACCTGCGCGCGGTGGATGGCATCAGCCTCAGCGTGCAGCGCGGCAAGACCCTGGGGATTGTCGGCGAGTCCGGTTCGGGCAAGTCCACCCTCGGCCAGGCGATCCTGCGCCTGCTGGATTCCACCGGCAGCATCCGCTTCCAGGGCGAGGCCCTCGACCCGCTCAACCACAAGCAGATGCGCCCGTGGCGCAAGCAGATGCAAGTGGTCTTCCAAGACCCCTACGGCAGCCTCAGCCCGCGCATGTCGGTGCAGCAGATCATCAGCGAAGGCCTGGAGGTGCATGCGCCGTGCAGCCTCGCCGACCGCGATGCGCAAGTGATCCAGGTGCTCAAGGACGTGGGCCTCGACCCCGCCAGTCGCCATCGCTTCCCCCATGAATTCTCCGGCGGCCAGCGCCAACGCATCGCCATCGCCCGCGCGCTGGTGCTCAAGCCGGCGTTGATGCTGTTGGACGAACCTACCTCAGCCCTCGACCGCACCGTACAGAAGCAGGTCGTAGCGTTGCTGCGTGAATTGCAGGAAAAGTACGGCCTGACCTACCTGTTTATCAGCCATGACCTCGCCGTGGTGCGCGCCATGGCCCATGACATGATCGTGATCAAGGACGGCAAGGTGGTGGAGCGCGGGCCGAGCCATGACGTTTTCGAAGCGCCGCAGCACCCGTATACCAAGGAACTCCTGGCGGCGGCCGGCGGGCTGTCGTCATGAGTACCAGCCTGACGGACTACCAACAGGTTCGCGGCCTGGCGATCCAGTCGCTGTTCGAGATCATCGAGCAGTCCAGCGAAGGCACGGTGATTGTCGACCGCGACGCCAATATCGTCTGGATGAACGAGCGCTACGCCAAGCGCTTCGGCCTCAAGAGTGCCGATGAAGCCATCGGCCAGCCGTGCGAGCAGGTGATTTCCAACAGCCTGTTGCGCCAGGTGGTGCGCACCGACCGGCCGATTCTGCTGGACATCCAGGACACCCCCAAAGGCCCGTTGGTGGTGATGCGCCTGCCGATCCACAACGACGCCGGTGAAGTGATCGGTGCGATTGGCTTTGCCTTGTTCGATGAGCTGCGCAACCTGTCGCCGCTGATCGAACGCTACCTGAGCATGCAGCAGGAACTGGCCTCCACCCGCTCGTTACTGCGCTCACGCCAGAGCAAGTACAACTTCGCGCACTTTATCGGCACCAGCGCCGCCAGCCTGGAAGTCAAACGCCGTGCCCGGCGCAGCGCAAGCGCCGAATCGCCGGTGCTGCTGCTGGGCGAGACCGGCACCGGCAAGGAATTGCTCGCCCAGGCGATCCACGGCGCCTCACCGCGGGCGCACAAGGCGTTCGTCAGCATCAACAGCGCGGCGATTCCCCATGACCTGCTGGAGGCCGAGTTCTTCGGCACCGCGCCGGGCGCCTTTACCGGTGCCGATCGCAAGGGCCGCCCGGGTAAATTCCAGATTGCCCAGGGCGGCACGCTGTTCCTCGATGAAATCGGCGATATGCCGCTGCCGCTGCAAAGCAAGCTGCTGCGGGTGTTGCAGGAAAAGGAATTCGAACCGGTGGGTTCCAACGAAATGCTGCACAGCGATGTGCGGGTGATCGCGGCCACCTCCATGGACCTGGAAGCGGCGATCAAGCGCGGTGAGTTCCGTGCGGACCTGTATTACCGCCTGAACGTATTGCCGATCCAGGTGCCGCCGCTGCGTGAGCGGCTGGAGGACATTCCGGCGCTGAGCGAAGCGATCCTCGAGGAACTGCGCAGCCAGCATGAACTGGACCGCGAGGCCCTGGCGCTGTTGGCACAGCATGCGTGGCCGGGGAACATCCGCGAACTGCGCAACGTGCTGGAGCGCGCGGCGTTGCTGAGCGATGACCTGGTGTTGAACGCTGGGGACATTCGTGCGGCGATTGGCACGTTCAGCCCGGTGACGCGCGGCGCGGTGGACACGGTTGAGGGTGAGACGTTTGCGGCGGCGCGGGAGCGGTTTGATCGGCAGGTGATTGCGGCGGCACTCAGGGCGTGTGAGGGCAATGTGGTAGAGGCGGCCAGGCGATTGGGGTTGGGGCGATCGACGTTGTACAAGAAGATGGTGGCACTGGGTATCGCCTAGTCTCAAAATAGAGACCAAATTCTCCATACAAAGACATTCCCTGTGGGAGGGGGCTTGCCCCCGATAGCATTAGGTCAGTCAACACATATGCTGGCTGATGCACCGCTATCGGGGGCAAGCCCCCTCCCACATTTGATCTTCATTTGTCTCCAAATAGAGACAGCATTCAAAAACACTCGAAAGAAATTAAAAAATATCCATATATTTCAATAACTTGAAAATATGGCACACATCTCGCTATAGCCCTCCCCACTGCTTCACCCACAACAATAACAATCCGATGGAGACACACCATGAGTGTGATCATTGCCCTGGCAGCGCTCGCGTTGCTGATGCTGGCTGCCTACCGTGGCTATAGCGTTATCCTGTTTGCCCCCATCGCCGCCCTCGGCGCCGTGCTGCTCACCGACCCGTCCGCCGTCGCCCCTGCCTTTACCGGGGTGTTCATGGAGAAAATGGTCGGCTTTATCAAACTGTATTTCCCGGTATTCCTGCTCGGTGCGGTGTTCGGCAAGCTGATCGAGCTGTCGGGTTTCTCGCGTTCTATCGTGGCGGCGGCGATCCGTTTGCTCGGCACGCGCCAGGCGATGCTGGTGATCGTGCTGGTCTGCGCCCTGCTCACCTACGGCGGCGTGTCGCTGTTTGTGGTGGTGTTTGCGGTGTACCCGTTTGCGGCGGAGATGTTCCGCCAGAGCAATATCCCCAAGCGCCTGATCCCGGCGACCATCGCCCTCGGTGCGTTCTCGTTCACCATGGACGCCCTGCCCGGCACGCCGCAGATCCAGAACATCATCCCCAGCACCTTCTTCAACACCACCGCCTGGGCAGCGCCGTGGCTGGGGCTGATCGGCACGATTTTCGTGTTCTGCGCCGGCATGCTCTACCTGGCGCGCCAGCGCAACAAGGCCCAGCGCGCCGGTGAAGGCTACGGCACCGAGCTGCGCAACGAGCCGGAAACCGCCGAGAACCTCACGCTGCCCAACCCGTGGATCGCACTGTCGCCGCTGATCCTGGTGGGCGTGATGAACCTGCTGTTCACCCATTGGATCCCACAATGGTATGGCAAGACCCACAGCCTCAGCCTGCCGGGCATGAGCGCACCGGTGACCACCGAAATCGCCAAGCTCACGGCGATCTGGGCGGTGCAGGCGGCGTTGCTGGTGGGCATCATCATGGTGCTGGTATTCGGCTGGTCGGCGATCAAAAGTAAGCTCGCCGACGGCAGCAAGAGCGCGGTCAGCGGCGCATTGCTGGCGGCGATGAACACCGCTTCCGAATATGGTTTCGGCGCGGTGATCGCTTCGCTGCCGGGCTTCCTGGTGCTGGCGGACTGGCTCAAGGGCATCCCCAACCCGCTGGTCAACGAAGCGATTACCGTGACCCTGCTGGCCGGTATCACCGGATCCGCGTCCGGTGGCATGAGCATCGCCCTGGCGGCCATGTCCGAGAGCTTTATTGCGGCGGCCCATGCGGCCAATATTCCCCTTGAAGTGCTGCACCGGGTCGCGGCCATGGCCAGCGGCGGCATGGACACCCTGCCCCACAACGGCGCGGTGATCACCCTGCTGGCGGTGACCGGCCTGACCCACCGCGAAGCCTACAAGGACATTTTCGGCATCACGATCATCAAGACCCTCGCGGTGTTCGTGGTGATCGGTACTTTCTACGCCACCGGCATTGTGTGAGGTTTTCATGACAAGATTGAACGGCAAGACCGCCCTGGTCACCGGTTCCACCAGCGGCATCGGCCTGGGTATCGCCCTGAGCCTGGCCAAGGCCGGTGCCAACCTGATCCTCAACGGCTTCGGCGACGCCAGCGCGGTGGTCGCCCAGGTGCAGGCGTTTGGCGGCAAGGTCGGCCACCACCCGGCGGACGTCAGCGACCCGGCGCAGATCGCCGACATGCTGGCCTACGCCGAGCGTGAGTTCGGCGGTGTCGACATCCTGGTCAACAACGCCGGCATCCAGCATGTGGCGGCGGTGGAGGACTTCCCGGTGGAACGCTGGGACGCGATCATCGCGATCAACCTGTCCTCGGTGTTCCACAGCACGCGCTTGAGCCTGCCGGGCATGAAGGCCAAGGGCTGGGGGCGTATCGTCAACATCGCCTCGGTGCACGGCCAGGTCGGCTCGGTGGGCAAGGCCGCTTATGTGGCAGCCAAGCACGGCGTGATCGGCTTGACCAAGGTGGTGGGCCTGGAGACCGCCACCAGCAACGTGACCTGCAACGCGATCTGCCCCGGCTGGGTGCTGACGCCGCTGGTGCAGAAGCAGATTGATGATCGCGTGGCCAACGGCGTCGATCCGCAGCAGGCGCAACATGATCTGCTGGCGGAGAAACAGCCGTCCCTGGAGTTCGTGACGCCGTCGCAGCTGGGAGAGCTGGTGCTGTTCTTGTGCAGCGAGGCCGGTGCCCAGGTGCGGGGGGCGGCGTGGAACATTGATGGCGGCTGGCTGGCCCAATAAGGCCAGACACATTAGAACGCTATAGTTTGGAAAACCTGCATAAGAACAAGAGACCGTGCTGATGTCCGAAATCCTCTGGCAACCTTCCCCCGAACGCATCCGCACCACGCGAATGGACCAGTTCCGGCGCTTTATCAATGATCGCCACGGCGTGCAGCTCAGCGACTATCCGGCCCTGCACCAGTGGAGCATCGACCAGCGCCCGGACTTCTGGCAGGCGATCGTCACGTTCTTCGATGTGCAGTTTCGCAGCCCGCCCAGTGCAGTGCTGATCGAAGACGTCGAGATGCCCAGCGCCCAGTGGTTTCCCGGCGCGACCCTGAATTTTGCCGAACACCTGTTGCGCCGCCGCGACGATCACCCGGCGGTGGTCGCGATCAGCGAAGACGGCCAGCGTGAACAACTGACCTACGCCGAACTGGCCGCCCACGTCGCCGGCCTGCAGGACAGCCTGCGGGCGGCCGGTGTCGGCCGCGGTGACCGGGTCGCCGCCTGCATGCCCAACACCTGGCAAACCCTGGTCGGCATGCTGGCCACCACCAGCCTCGGCGCGATCTGGTCATGCTCCTCGCCAGACTTCGGCACCCAAGGCGTCATCGACCGCTTCGGCCAGATCGAGCCCAAGGTGCTGATCACCTGCGCCGGCTACCGTTATGCCGGCAAAACCATCGATCAGAGCGCCAAGCTCAATGAAATCCTCGAACGCCTGCCGTCCCTGGAACAATTGATCATCGTCCCGTATGCACGGCCCCAGGCCTGCGTCGAGGACTATCAGACCCAGGCCCGCGTCGCCCTGTGGAACGACTTCTACCAACCCGGCGGCGCGCCTGAATTCGTCGCGGTGCCGTTCGACCATCCGCTGTATATCCTCTATTCCAGCGGCACCACCGGCGTGCCCAAATGCATCATCCACGGCACCGGCGGCGTGCTGCTCACCCACCTCAAGGAACACGGCCTGCACGCGGATATCTCCCGCGAGGATTGCCTGTTCTACTACACCACCTGCGGCTGGATGATGTGGAACTGGCTGGTCTCGGTGCTGGCGATCGGGGCCACGGCGGTGCTGTATGACGGCTCGCCGTTTCACCCCGGCCCGGAACGCTTGATCGACCTGATCGACGCGGAAAAGATCAGCGTGTTCGGCACCAGCCCCAAGTTCCTCGCCACCCTGGAAAAGGCCGGGCTGCAACCGCGCCTGAGCCACGACCTGGGCAGCCTCAAGGGCCTGATTTCGACCGGCTCGCCCTTGTCGCCCCAGAGCTACGACTACGTGTACCGCGAGATCAAGGCCGAGTTGTGCCTGTCCTCGATGTCCGGTGGCACCGATATCGTCTCCTGCTTTGTGATCGGCAATCCGGTGTTGCCGGTGCGGCGCGGGGAAATGCAGTGCAAGAGCCTGGCCATGGCCATCGAGGTGTGGGACGACCAGGGCCAACCGTTGGTCGGGGAAAAAGGCGAGCTGGTGTGCACCCGGCACTTCCCGGCGATGCCCATCGGTTTGTGGAACGACCCGCACCAGAAGAAGCTGCGCGCCTCGTATTTCAGCCAGTTTCCCGGCGTGTGGGCCCAGGGCGACTACGCCGAGCAACGCCCCAACGGCAGCCTGCTGATTCACGGCCGCTCCGACGCAGTGCTCAACCCCGGCGGCGTGCGCATCGGCACCGCGGAGATTTATCGCCAGGTGGAAAAAGTCCCGCAGGTGCTGGAAAGCCTGGCCATCGGCCAACGCTGGCAGGACGATGTGCGGGTGGTGCTGTTTGTACGCCTGGATGACGGCATCGAACTGGATGAGGCCCTGGCGCAGCAGATCCGCCAGGTGATCCGCGCCAACACCACGCCGCGCCATGTGCCGGCGAAGATCCTCGCCGTCAGCGATATCCCCCGCACCATCAGCGGCAAGATCGTCGAACTGGCGGTGCGCAACGTGGTGCACGGCGAGCCGATGAAGAATACCGACGCACTGGCCAACCCGCAGGCCCTGGAGCAATTTCGCGACCGCCCCGAACTGGCGGAAAGATGAAAGGTTTCAGCCCTGCCGCACTCATTTGAAGACAAACCCTCAATGCATGCTATTTTTCGAGGGTAGTCACCCATCGGTGTCCCACGGGATAATGGGTGTTGTCATTTTTCAAAGCGTTACGCTCAGGGCTTTTTATGAAGGGAACAACCACCGGCAGCGAAGCCGCTGCATTGATTGCGCGGCTGGACTGGGCGCACAGCCCCCTCGGTGAGGCCAATGATTGGCCGCAAAGCCTGCGCACAGCCGTGGACATCGTCATCCACTCTCCGATGCCGATGCTCCTGCTGTGGGGCAGCGAACTCACCCAACTCTACAACGACGGCTTCGCCCTGCTGGCGGGCAATAAACACCCGGACGCCATGGGCCAGCCGGCGCACCAGACCTGGCCGGAACTCGAAAGCTTCACTGCGCCGATCTACGACGCCGTGCTGACCGGCCAGGTGCGCACCTTCAGCGAGCAGCGTTTTGTCCTGCAACGCAACAATCGCGACACCGAAATCTGGCTGGACCTGACCTACAGCCCGATCCGCGATGAAAGCGCCAATGTGGCCGGCATCCTGGTCACGGCCATCGAAACCAACGAACGGCGCAAGGCCCAGCACAACACCGAACAACGCCTGCAACTGGCCCTGGCCGCCACCGATGCGGTGGGCACCTGGGACTGGGACATTGGCGAAGACCGCTTTATCGCCGACGCGCACTTCGCCTACCTGCACGGGGTTGATCCAAGCGACGCCAGCCGGTTGCCGATCAGCGACTACCTGCAAGGCGTACATCCCGAAGACCGCGGCATGGTGGCGCGCAGCATCAAGCATTGCATCACCTACGGCACTGAATACGCCGAGGAATATCGCCTGCAACAGGCCGACGGCCAGGTGCGCTGGGTGTTCGCCCGGGGGCGTTGCTACAAGGATCATCAAGGCCGCCCCGCGCGCTTCCTCGGCGCGGCACTGGACCTCACCGAGCGCAAAAACACCGAGCAGGCCCTGCGCCAGAGCCAGACCGAACTGCAGTTGATCATCAACGCCATGCCGGTGCTGATCGGCTACGTCGACCACGAGCAGCGTTTTCGCCTGAACAACAGTGCCTACCTCGACTGGTACGGCCTGACGCCCCAGGAGCTGTACGGCAAGACCATCCGCGAAGTGCTCGGCGACGATGTGTACGCCGGGCGCGAGGACAAGATCGCCGCTGCGCTCAGGGGCAAGGCCTGCAGTTTCATGACCGTCACCCCCCATCGCGATGGCCGCCCGCGCCATGCGTTGATGAAATACCTGCCACGCTTCAGCAATGACGGCTCGGTGAACGGTTTCTACATCTTTGTCATCGATGAAACCGAACGCAAACTCACCGAAGAAGCCCTGCGCCACCTCAACGAGAACCTCGAGGAGCGCGTGGCCCAGCGCACCCAGGCGCTGGCCGAAGCCAACGAACGCCTGCAAAACGAGATGTTCGAGCGCGAGCGCGCCGAAGATGCCCTGCGCCATGCGCAGAAGATGGAAGCGGTGGGCCAGCTCACCGGCGGTATCGCCCACGACTTCAATAATATGCTCACCGGCATCATCGGCAGCCTGGACCTGATGCAGCGCTACATCGCCGCCGGGCGCAGCGACGAGATCGGCCGCTTTACCGACGCCGCCGTGTCCTCGGCCCATCGCGCGGCCGCCCTCACCCACCGTCTGCTGGCGTTTTCACGGCGCCAGTCGCTGGACCTTCGCCCGCTGGATCCGAACCAGTTGGTAGCGTCCCTGGAGGAGCTGTTCCAGCGCACCAAGGGCGCGCATATCACGCTCAAGGTGCAACTGGGCCGCGACATCTGGCCGGTCAACACCGACGCCAGCCAACTGGAAAACGCCCTGCTCAACCTGGTAATCAACGCACGCGACGCCATGCCCGATGGCGGCGAACTGCTGATCGAAACCGCCAACAGCTACCTGGACGGCACCGATATCACCACCCTCGAACCAGTCAGGGCCGGCGACTACGTGATGCTCGGCGTGTGTGACAACGGCAGCGGCATGGCACCGAAGATTCTCGCCAAGGCGTTCGACCCGTTCTTCACCACCAAGCCCATCGGCCAGGGCACCGGCCTGGGGCTGTCGATGATCTATGGGTTTGCCCAGCAGTCCGGTGGCCACGTGACCATCCAGAGCGAACCGGGTCAGGGCACTTGCGTGCGCCTGTACCTGCCGCGCCTGCACGGCACCTCCCTGGAAAGCAGCCAGCCCGCCCATCCGGGCGAAGTCCCGCTGGCCCTTGCCGGCGAAGCGGTGGTGGTGGTCGAGGATGACCCGGCGGTGCGCATGCTGGTGGTCAATGTGCTCGACGAGCTGGGTTATACCGCGCACCAGGCGGCGGATGCCCGTGCGGCGCTGCCGTTGCTGGAGTCGGACTTGCGCGTGGACCTGCTGGTGACAGACGTCGGCCTGCCCGGCATGAACGGCCGCCAACTGGCGGAGATCGCCCGCCAGCATCGGCCGGGGCTCAAGGTGCTGTTCATGACCGGCTACGCGGAGAAAGCCGCCGAACGCCAGGGCTTCCTGGAGGACGGCATGGACATGGTCGCCAAGCCGTTTTCCATCGACCTGCTGGCGACCAAAATCCGCAGCATGATCAGCGTCGATGATTCAGTTCAGGCATAATCGCGCGCCGTCGCACACCTGGTAGAGACCGATGAAAGCCCAAGCCCGCCATATCCTGGTGAAAACCAGCGAAGAAGCCGAACAGCTCAAGCAGCGCATTGCCAAGGGCGAAGCCTTTGATGTGCTGGCCAAGAAGTACTCCACGTGCCCGTCCGGCAAGCGCGGCGGCGACTTGGGTGAAGTGCGGCCGGGGCAGATGGTCGGGGTGATCGATGCGGTGATCTTCAAGAAACCGGTGAAGGTGGTGCACGGGCCGATCAAGAGCAAGTTCGGGTATCACCTGGTGCAGGTGTTTTACCGGGATTGAGGCTTTGGCTTAAGACCGCTATCGGGGGCAAGCCCCTCCCACAGGGGGTTTGCTCCCGATCCGCCGCAGGCGGCCATTCACCTACTCCCTGGGGATCAGCGCCCCCGGCACCTGGATAACCCGGCTCGCCAATCGATGCCCGGCCAAAGCAGCCTCCTGGGGCGAACCGCCCTTGAGCCGACTGGCCAGGTACGCCGCACTGAACGAATCCCCCGCCGCCGTGGTGTCCACCACTTTCTCCACCTTCAGCGCCGGCACGGCAAGGCGCTCGCCGTTGCAACGGATCAAACACGCATCCGCACCGCGCTTGAGCACCACTTCCGCAATCGCCGGGTACGCCGCGAACACCTGTTCGCTGTCGGCATAACCAAACAACGCGCGTTCGTCATCCTCGGTCAGCAAGGCGATATCCACCTCGGCCAGTACGCTGCGATAAGCCTCGCGGGCAACGTCCACCGTGGCCCAGAGCCGTGGCCGGTAGTTGTTGTCGAACACCACTGCACCGCCCCGTCGGCGGGTTTCGATCAGGACTTCGAGCAGGCGCTGGCGCCCGACTTCACCCAGCACCGCCAGGGTAATGCCGCTGAAATACACCACGTTGTAGTCCGGCAATGCCGCCAGGATCGGCGCAGCCGCCGGCGTGGTAAAGCAGTCGCGCACGGCCGCTTCGTTGCGCCAGTAGAGGAATTTGCGCTCGCCGTTGGCATCGGTCTGGATGCAGTACAAGCCGGGCAAACGCCCGGGCAGGCGCTGGACCCGCTCCAGGCCCAAGCCTTCTTCGGCCCAGTGCGCACACATGGCGTCGCTGAAGCTGTCATCGCCCAAGGCGGTGACATAGTCCACCGTGCCGATATCCCCCAGCTCACGGCGCAGGTACACCGCCGCGTTCAGGGTGTCGCCGCCGAAGCTCTGTTGCAGGCTGCCGTCGGCGCGGTGTTGCAATTCGATCATGCATTCGCCGATCAGGGCGATGCGGGGGTGGGTGGTGGTCATGGCTTTACACTCAGAAACGGGTTTCCAGGGACTCGATCACCCGCAACTGCTCATCCACCAGGCAGCCGACCTGCCACTTGTCGAAGGTCAGGCAAGGGTGCGAGGTGCCGAAGGAAATGATGTCGCCGATGCGCAGCTCGACACCTGCCGCAACGGTCATGAAGGCGTGCTGGTCCATCACGGCGGTGACGGTGCAGGCGCTCACATCATCGCCTTCCGCCGGCAGGATCCCGGCGCGATAGCGTTTAAGCGGCACCGGTAAACCGGCGTCGTAGGCCACGTCGCGCTTGCCCAGGGCGATCACCGCAAAGCCCGGCTCAGGCAACGATTGCACATGGGCCCAGACTTCCAGGGCCGGGCGCAGGCCTTCCTGGAGGTCGCCGCGGCGGTCGAGCACGCAGCATTGCGCCTCTTTGTAGATGCCATGGTCGTGGGCCACGTAGCTGCCGGGGCGCAATACGCTGAGGAAACGGCCGGCGGCGTTTTGGGTTTCGAAGGACTCGGCGATCAGGTCGTACCAGGCCGACCCCGATGCCGTGATAATGGGCTTGGGCAGGTCGAAGGCCCCATTGTTTTGCAGGTCCACGGCCAGGCGCACCAGGCTCGCGGCGAAGTCGCGGATGCCATTGATGGCGTGCTCGCCGTGGATCACCCCTTCGTAGCCTTCGATACCGGTGAGGGCCAGGGCCGGCTGGGCCTTGATCGCCTTGGCCAGGTCGCGCACTTCCTGCTCGCTGCGGCAACCGCAACGGCCGCCGACCACGCCGTATTCGATCATCACGTTCAGGCGCAGGCCACGGGCGGCGAAGAACAGGCCCAGGTCGGCGACGTTGTCCGGGTGGTCGACCATGCAGTGGAAGTCAAAATCCTTGTCGGCCAGCAGGTCGGCGATCAACGCCATGTTCGGTGCGCCCACCAACTGGTTGGCCATCAGCACCCGGCGCACGCCACCGGCATAGGCGGCGCGGGTCTGCACCGCGTTGGCCAGGGTAATGCCCCAGGCGCCCGCGGCAAGCTGGCGCTGGAACAATGCCGGCATCATGCTGGTCTTGCCGTGGGGCGCCAGTTCCGCGCCGCTGTTGCTGACGAAATCCTGCATCCAGCGAATGTTGTGTTCCAGGGCGTCGCGGTGCAGCACCAGGGCGGGCAGGCTGACGTCACGGACCAGGTGGGCACCGACGGCGGCGGCGCCCTTTTCAACGGCATTGATGGCTGACATGGAAAACTCCTATTCGTTGATGCGACGGGCCAGGTTGTTGGCGCTGTCGATCAACACCCGGCGATAGTCGTTGTAGTTTTTGCTCGCATCGGCCCGAGGGGCGACGATGCACAGCGTCGCAATGCTGACGCCCTGCGCGTCCCGGACCGGGGCGGCAAAGCAGTGGGTAAAGGTGTCGGCCACACTGTCGAAGGAAAAGAACCCATCGAGGGTGGCCTGGCGGATTTGCGCGAGGAAGGTCTCCAGCGGCAGGCGCTGGCCGTCCGGCAGGATAAAGTCGTCGTGGTCGATCAGTTCGATGATCTGCTGGTCGCTCAAGTGCCCCAGCAACAGGCGCCCGGAGGCGGTCCATGGGATCGGCGCGTCTTCACCGATGTCCGAGGAAATGCGGAAATGCCGCTCGCCTTCGCGCATCAGCGCCACCGTGTATTTGCGCCCGTTGAGCAGGCACATCTGCGCGGTTTCGTGGGTTTGGCTGACGATCTCCTGCAAGGCGTGGTCGGCCTCGCGGGTCAGGTCGAAATGACGCAAGTGGGCCTGGCCGAGGAAATACAACTGACGGCCGAGGTAAACGTGACCGTCCTTGCCCACGGTTTCGAGGATACGCCGCTCCAACAAGGAGGCGACCAATTCGTAGACCGTGGATTTGGGGCTGCCGATGCCACTGGCAATATCATTCGGGCGCAGGGGCTGGCCGATTTCCTTGAGAAAATCGAGGATATCGAATGCACGGTCCAGGCCTTTGGCGCGGCGTTTGATGGTGTCTTCGGTCATGGCGATATCGGTCCGGTCGAAGTTGTTGGGTACGACACAATTCTCCTGTGGGAGGGGGCTTGCCCCCGATGAGGGAGTGTCAGCACATGCATTTGTGACTGACTCACCGCCATCGGGGGCAAGCCCCCTCCCACATTGGATTTGCAGTGGGCTTAAGGGTGAGGGCAATTTAGCCCTTTTTCTTGTAGGCCACGCAATCAATCTCGACCTTGCAGTCCACCATCATGTTGGCCTGCACACAGGCGCGCGCCGGCGCGTGTTCCGGGGTGAAGTATTCGCCGAAGACCTTGTTGAAACTCCAGAAGTCCCGCGGGTCTTCCAGCCACACGCCGACCCGCACCACGTCTTTCAACTCGTAGCCGGCTTCTTCGAGGATCGCCACCACGTTGCGCAGGGTCTGCCGGGTTTGCTCGATGATCCCGCCGGTGATGATTTCGCCGTCCACCGCAGGCACTTGGCCCGAGACGTACAGCCAACCGTCCGCTTCCACCGCGCGGGCGAAGGGACGCGGCTGGCCACCGCCGGCCGTACTGCCGGCTCCGTAACGAGTGATGCTCATAAAACGATGCTCCTGATTAAAAACGAATGTTCTTGAGAAATTCCGCCAGGCGCGGCGATTGCGGCCGCTCGAAGATGTCCTTCGACGAGCCCTGCTCTTCAATCCGGCCCTGGTTCATGAAGACGATCTTGTCCGAAACTTCATAGGCAAAGCGCATTTCGTGGGTGACCAGCAACATGGTCATGCCCTCTTCCGCCAGGCCCTTGATCACACTGAGCACCTCGCCCACCAATTCCGGGTCGAGGGCCGAAGTGACTTCGTCGAAGAGCATCAGGCTCGGGTTCATGGCAATGGCACGGGCTATCGCCACACGCTGTTGCTGGCCGCCGGACAGTTGGCCGGGAAAGTGATCGCGGCGCTGCAAAAGTCCTACACGGTCCAACCATTTTTCCGCGAGTGCCACCGCCTCGTCCTTAGGCATTTTCTTAACTTTCAACAGGCCGAGGGTGACGTTCTGCAACGCGCTCAGATGGGGAAACAGGTTGAACTGCTGGAACGCCATGCCGGTCATCGCCCGGTGCTGGGCAATCACGCGTTCGGGGTGACGCACGCGCTTGCCGCCGATGTCGCTGTAGCCGATGGACTCGCCATCCAGGGTGATCTGCCCGCCCTGGAACTCTTCCAGCAGGTTGACGCAACGCAGCAAGGTAGTCTTGCCCGAGCCGCTGGAGCCGATCAACGTCACCACGTTGCCGCGCGCCATGGACAGGTCGACGCCCTTGAGCACTTCGACCTCGCCGTATTGTTTACGCAGGCCGCGGATGTCCAGCAGCGGCTCGGTTGTTTGAGGTTGGTTCATGGCAAGGCCACCCGCTTTTCAATGTAGCGCCCGAATAACTCGATGGCGTAGTTGATGACAAAGAACAGAAACCCGGCGAACAGGTAGAACTCCAGGGTCATGAAGGTACGCGCGATCACTTGTTGGGTACTCAGCAGCAATTCGGCCACGCCGATCACCGAGAGCAAGGTCGAGGCCTTGACGATTTCCGTCGAGGAATTGACCCAGGTCGGCAGGATCTGCCGCAGCGCCTGGGGCAGCAGCACGTAGGCCAGGGACTGCTGGAACGTCAGGCCAATCGCCTTGCCCGCTTCCAGTTGCCCACGGGGAATGGCTTGCAGTGCACCGCGCACGATTTCCGAGACGTGGGAGCCGCAGAACAGCGTGAGCCCGACGGCGCCGGCCTGGAACGCGGTGATTTTCCAGCCAAGCGCCGGCAGCATGTAGAAACACGCCAACACCAGCACAAACACCGGCGTGCCACGGATCAGGTCGACATACAGGCGAAACGGTGCGCGCATCCAGAATTTGCCGTAGGTCAGGATCAACCCGGCGACGATACCGATCAGCGTGCCAAAGACAATCGCCAGCACCGACACCGCGACACTGGCCTGAAACCCCGCCCAGAGCGTATCCCGGGCGATCCACAACTCATGCAGCCAGCTGGGGGACTCGTACATGGACACCCTCCTTAACGACGGATCGCCAGACGCTGCTCCAGGTAACGGAGCAGCATGGCAATGAGGTAACAGGCCGCCACGTAGAGCGCGGTCGTGACCAGCCAGGTTTCAATCACCCGGTAGCTTTCGACGTTGATCTTGCGGGCGTAATAGGTCAGCTCGGGCACTGCGATGGCGGCGGCCAGCGAGGTGTCCTTGAACAGCGAGATAAAGTTGTTCGACAGCGCGGGCAGTACGTTGCGCAGCATCACCGGTACGGTGATATACGCACGAATCCGCCATTCGCCGAGGCCGATGGCCAGTCCGGCTTCGCGCAAGCCCTTGGGAATATTCAACAGCCCGGCGCGGAACACTTCGGTCAGGTAGGCACCGGCGTACAGCGACAGGGTGATGATGAACGACGGGATCTTGTCCAGGCGGATACCCAGGCTGGGCAACGCAAAGTAGATCAACAGGATCAGCACCAGGATCGGCGTATTGCGGATCACCGTCACATACACCGAGGCCAGGATTCGCAACGCACGGTGTCTGGACAGCATGGCAAACGCCATCAACAGGCCGATCACGCAACCGATGGCGATCGACAGCAATGCCAGTTGCAGGCCCAGGCCGAGCCCCGCCAGCAAGGTGTCGAAATCGCGCCACACGGCGGCAAAGTTCAACTGATAGTTCATGGTCAGCAGTACCTGATGGGGGCGCCGTTGGCGGCGCCCCGGTTTTCACGAATCACTTGAACTCGACGGGGAAGCCGATGGCAGGTTCCGGCAGGTCCACACCGAACCACTGCTTGAACGACGCCTTGTAGGTGGGGAATTCCACACCGGTCATGGCTTCATGCAGCGCGGTGTTGACGAAGTTCAGCCAGTCCTGGTCGCCACGCTTGACCGCGCACGCGTAGGTCTGCGGGCTCCAGGCGTAGGCCGGGCTGCGGTAGCGGCCGGGGTTCTGCACCATCAGGTACTTGACCGAGGACTGGTCGGTGGCGGCGGCATCGGCGCGACCGGAGTTCACCGCCTGGTACATCAGGTCGACGCTGTCGTACTGGTCGACCTTGGCCTTGGGCAGCGCCTGGTGCACCAGCTCTTCGGCATACACGTTCTGCAGCACCGCCACGGTGACGCCATCGCCCGCCGCCTGCAGGTCTTCGATTTCCTTGTACTTGCTGTTGTTCGGCAGCAGCAGGCCCACGCCTTCGCGGTAGTACGGCAGCGTGAACGCCACTTGCTGGGCACGGCTGGCGGTGACGGTGATGAACTGGCAGCTCATGTCGACCTTGTCGGTCAGCAGGTTGGGAATGCGTGCGTCGGACGACTGCACCACAAACTCGACCTTGCTCGGGTCGTTGAACAAGCCCTTGGCCACAATGCGGCCGATGTCGATATCAAACCCCTGCAACTTGCCATCCGCTCCCTGGAAGTGCCACGGCGCATTGGTACTGCCTGTACCCACGATCAGGTGCCCACGCTTGAGCACATCATCGAGCTTGCTGTCCGCCGCCTGCACGATGCCTGCGAGGGAAGCCGATGCGGCGAAGAGAAAAACACACGCTTTGAACACGGAAGGTCGGTGATGCATGACAAGCACTCCAGGAATTGTGTATTCCGCTATACCGGAACTTAGTATGTAACAACGGAATAGACAGCAGAAAGTGTGCCACACGCCCTCAAAGAAAAACATGCCTGCAATAAAGGCTTGTTAAATCAGATAGATAAATATTTTGGGGAGACAAGGCGCTACGCCAGCATCTGCAATCTCTTTGCTACTCAGGGCCCCATATGGCAGTGACAGGTCCCGGCGGACGCACTGCAACAGCGTTACCGCGCACCGTTGCAGTGCGCGTGCAGCGTGGAAAAATCCCCACGCTGGACTAGCCTTGGCACATCCCTGCCGACAAGGACCCTGCCCTGATGAAGTCATGTCTTACCCTGGTGGTGCTCACCTTGCTGGCAGCCGGCAACGCGTCGGCCAGCAACGACCGCCGCGACTGCAAGGAAGAACTGCGCAGGCTCAAGGAAGCCTTCGACACCAACTACACCAGCCAGAACCACCACGACTATCGCCGGGCCAAGGCCTCCCGGGACAATGAGGAATACCGCAAGTGCGCAAACCAGGCGCGCAAGGCCCGGGAACGTGTGGAGCGTGAGGCAGACCTGTGAAGGTTGACAGTAGACGGTAACGGTCCCCGGGCTTAGCGTTGGCAAAAACCCTGCAAGGCCCAAAGGGAGATCATCATGGGGATTGCCACTGCGACCATTGCCACTACCGACGACTACCGGCGCGTGCTGAGCAGTTCGCGCCCGGTATTCATGCTGTTCATCTCAGCTCACTGCCCGGCCTGCGGGGTAGCCGGGCCGCTGTTTGAGCAGATTGCCGCCCAGTACCGATCAGTAGTGAGCCTGGTGCTCGATTGCGCGAAAACGCCGAGGCACCCGCAGGTTACAGGCACCCCGACGCTGCTGATCTTCCAGAACGGCACCTTGATGGAAACATTCAAGGGTTTCGGACCCGAGGAGCAGCAAGCGCAGTTTGTGGAGGACACCTTCAAGCGTTATGCACGCCGCAAGGCTGCAATAACACCTGCGTCACCCGCCGCTCCTCTACCGCCGCCACCGTCAGGCGCCAGCCCTCATGCTCCAGGCTATCACCCACCACCGGCAGGCGGTCGAGCAGGCTCATCACCAGGCCGGCCAGGGTCTGGTAATCCTCGGTCGCGACGGCCTTGAAGCCGGTACGCTGACGAATCTGGGTGAGATTCAGGGCGCCATTGGCACGGAAGCCCGCGCCCTCCTCGACAATATCCGGCCCTTCGATCTCACTGGCATCCGGCAACTCACCGGCAATGGATTCAAGAATGTCGGTCATGCTCAATACGCCCATGAAGTCACCGAACTCGTTGATCACGAAGGCGATATGGGTGGATTCCTGGCGCATCTGCTCCAGGGCGTTGAGGATCGAAAAGCTCTCCAGCAGGTTGATCGCCCGGCGTGCGAGGTGCTCCAGGTTCGGCTCATTGCCGGCCAGGTATTCCTTGAGCAATTCCTTCTTGTGCACAAAGCCCAGCGGCTCATCCACCGCGCCATTGCGGATCAACGGCAGGCGCGAATAGGACGAGTGCATCAGCTTCAGGCGAATCGTGTCGGGGTCGTCCGCCAGGTCGATAAAGTCGACGTTGGCCCGCGGCGTCATCAAGCTGCGAATCGGCCGCTCGGCCAGTTGCAGCACACCGCTGATCATTACCCGCTCGCGTCGGTCGAACAGCGGCCCCTGGGCGGCATCCGTCTCGCCCAACAGGTCAGCCACCTCTTCCCCCACCTCCTCCACCGCCAGGCTGCGACCGCCGAGCAAGCGCATCACCGCATGGGCCGTGCGCTCACGCACCGGCAACACGCCTTGGGCCGACTTCTTGCGACGCGCGCGGGCAATCTGGTTGAACACCTCGATCAGGATCGAGAAACCAATCGCCGCGTACAGGTAGCCCTTGGGAATATGGAAACCCAGGCCTTCGGCGGTCAGGGCGAAACCGATCATCATCAGGAAGCCCAGGCACAGCATGATCACCGTCGGGTGGGCGTTGACGAAGCGTGTGAGCGGCTTGCTCGCGACGATCATCAGGCCGATGGAAATGATCACGGCGATCATCATCACCGCCAACTCATCCACCATGCCCACGGCCGTGATCACCGCATCCAGGGAGAACACCGCGTCGAGCACCACGATCTGCGCCACAATCGGCCAGAACATGGCGTATGCCACGTTGCCGGTGCGCTGGGCCACATGGCCTTCCAGGCGCTCATGCAATTCCATGGTGGCCTTGAACAACAGGAACACACCGCCGAACAGCATGATCAGGTCACGGCCGGAGAAGCTCTTGTCGAACACCTCGAACAGCGGCTGGGTCAGGGTCACCAACCAGGAAATACTCGCCAGCAGGCCCAGGCGCATCAGCAACGCCAGGGACAAACCGATCAAGCGCGCACGGTCGCGCTGCTCCGGCGGCAGCTTGTCCGCCAGGATCGCAATAAACACCAGGTTGTCGATGCCCAGCACCAGTTCCAGCACAATCAAGGTCAACAGGCCGAGCCAGGCCGTTGGATCCGCTAACCATTCCATTTATATCAGTCTCTCTACAGGTTTCAGAATGCCGGGCACGGCAAGGCGCGGTCGGTGGACCGGGACACGGCTGGCAGTCGGGATACGGGGTGTTTCAGCGGGAACAGCGGCGGCGGATGTCTTGGGGAAAGACGACTGGGAGGCTCCGAGAGGATGTTCATGCAGGTCCTGAAATAACAAAAGGACTTGAATCCTACAGGCGAAATACAAATTTCCTGCAACGCAAAACTATTACAAAACCTGTCTTCGAGCCCCACACAAAATCATGTGGGAAGGGGCTTGCCCCCGATGAGCATGAGTATCTACACAACTTTTAAGATCTTGCCAAATCTCTGTGGTGAGCGGGCTTGCCCCGCGCTGGGCTGCGAAGCAGCCCCAAAACCAGCCTCTACAGAGTGCCTGATACACCGCGTTCTTCTTTACTGGGGCTGCTTCGCAGCCCAGCGCGGGCGGTGCGACGATTCGACAAGCCCGCTCACCACAACAGCCCTGTCTGCCGGGCGTCCGGCGTTGAGCCAACGTTGTGTAGATACCCACGCCCCGATGAGGGCGTGTCAGGTTTTACGGGTTGCGTCGTCCAGCGCCAGGATGGTGTGGGCATTAGTGACGGTGGTTGCGAGGGTATTGATCACCCCCGACCGCAACGCCCCCAACGTTGCCGCCGCCTTGGTGTTCTCACTGGCAATCGCCACCACGTCCGGGATGCGGAACAACTCCTGCACCGTCAACCCGATCACTCGCCCCTGGATCGCGTTGACTGCCGGCTGGCCGTGGATGTCGATGAAGTCATAGCCCATCATGTCGCCCACGGTGCCGGACAAGCGTGCCTGGGCGATTTCCTGGGGCGAGAACCAGCCCATACGGACCATATTGCTGTTCTCGCTCATGTCGCCGATGCCGATCAGCGCCATGTCAGCCCGCCGCGCACGGTCGAGGGTGGAGCGCACCGTGTCATTGTTGATCAACACCCCGCGCAACTCCGGGTTGGCCACCAGGGCCGGGGCGTACAGGCTTTCACTCTCGCCGCCAAAGCGCAGGGCCAGGCGCCGGCAGATGTGATCGGGGTTCATGTATTCGCCGGCCTTGAGCGAACCGCCAATGGCGCAGACAAATGTGCAGTTGCGCGTCACCGGCAGGAACACGTTATCGGCCACGGCGCCGACGTTGCGACCCATGCCCACGGCGACGATCATGCCGTCGCTCAAGGTCTTGTTCAGGTAGTTGGCCACCAGGCTGGCGACGGCCGAGCGTTGGGTATCGGGGTCGCTGTGGTCCACCGCGATCAACGCGCGATCCAGCTTGAAGCGCGCCACCAAGGCCTGTTCCAGCTCGTTGTTCATCGCCGGATGCTGCAAGACGCGCACCTCGACAATGCCCTCATCCCGCGCGCGCTTGAGCAATCGGCTGACTTTTGCCCGGGACAGGTCGAAGCGCTTGGCGATGGCTTCCTGAGTGACGTTCTCGAGGTAATAGAGCATCGCCACTTCGGTCATCTGATCAATATCGCTGGCCATGCGCTGGGTACTGTCACTCATGGGGACGGGCTTCCGTTTCGGCGTCAAAGGCGCATTCTCCCGACTCTTGCCCTGCTACGTCCACTATTGATGCCCATCGCGCTCAATCGCATTGATGCGCTCGACCTTGGCCCCGGAACGGGCCGCCTCGAACTCCGACTCCAGGAACGACTTGACGATGCTTTTCGCCAGTTCGGCGCCGATCACCCGCGCGCCGATCGACAGGATCTGCGCATCGTTGCTCTTGCGCGCCCGCTCTGCCGAGTACGTGTCATGGGCCTGGGCCGCACGAATCCCGAGCACCTTGTTGGCCGAGATCGCCATGCCGATCCCCGTGCCGCACACCAGCACGCCCAGGCGCTGCTGCCCGGCGTTGATGGCGGTGGCCACGGCCAGGGCGATGTCCGGGTACAACACCGGCGCGGTGGAATGGGTGCCGAAGTCGGTCACCGGATAGCCCAGCGCCTCGATATGGCGCTTTAACAGCTCCTTGAGCTCAAAACCCGCTTCATCGCATCCGATAGCCACCGGGAAAGGTGTGTTCATGGTGTCTGGCTCCGCTGCCGTGAGGGTGCTTACGACTGATCAATTGATCACTCAATGAAATTTCTATCATTCATTTCGCAGGCGTTACCCCTCTTCTGTCAAGCGGGATTTAACTGACCTGCCAGTCAAAGCGCTCTAAAAAAGGGTAATTGGCGAAAAAGATCAGAATCGCAGCATTTACATGAAAGAGATTGACTGATCAGAATTTCATTTGATACACATATGATCACAGCGAAACATGACTGTGCGACCTAATAAGAATTCACAGCACGAGGACACGCCGATGGCCACGCCATTACTGCTCCAGGCTGAACACGTCGCCAAGGCTTACGCCGGGATCCCTGCCCTGCGTGACGGGCGCCTCTCTCTGCGGGCCGGCAGCGTCCACGCCCTGTGCGGCGGCAATGGCGCAGGCAAGTCGACTTTCCTGAGCATCCTGATGGGCATCACCCCGCGCGATGCCGGCAGCATTCTGCTCAACGGCACCGCCGTACAGTTCAATCGCCCCAGCGAAGCCCTCGCGGCGGGGATCGCGATGATCACCCAGGAACTGGAACCGATCCCCTACATGACCGTCGCCGAAAACATCTGGCTGGGCCGCGAACCGCGCCGCGCCGGCTGCATCGTCGACAACAAGGCCTTGAACCGCCGCACCCGCGAGCTGCTGGAAAGCCTGGAATTCGAGGTGGACGCCAGCAGCCCCATGCACCGACTGAGCGTGGCGCAGATCCAGCTGGTGGAAATCGCCAAGGCGTTCAGCCATGACTGCCAGGTGATGATCATGGACGAGCCAACGTCGGCCATTGGCGAGCGCGAAGCCGAAACCCTGTTCAAGGCGATTCGCCGCCTCACCGCGCGGGGCGCCGGCATCGTCTATGTATCGCACCGCTTGAGCGAACTGGCGCAGATCGCTGATGACTACAGCATCTTCCGCGACGGCGCCTTTGTGGAAAGCGGACGCATGGCCGATATCGACCGCGACCACCTGGTGCGCGGCATCGTTGGCCAGGAACTGACCCGCATCGACCACAAGGTCGGCCGCGAATGCGCCGCCGACACCTGCCTGCAAATCGACAACCTCAGCCGCGCCGGCGAGTTCCACGACATCAGCCTGCAACTGCGCCAGGGTGAAATCCTCGGCATCTACGGCCTGATGGGCTCGGGGCGCAGTGAATTCCTCAACTGCATCTATGGCCTGACCGTGGCCGACTCCGGCAGCGTCACTCTGCAAGGCAAGCCCATGCCCGTCGGCCTGCCCAAGGCGACCATCAATGCCGGCATGTCGCTGGTCACCGAAGACCGCAAGGACAGCGGCCTGGTGCTGACCGGCAGCATTCTTTCCAACATTGCGCTGTCGGCCTACAAGCGCCTGTCGAGCTGGTCGCTGATCAACGCACGCAAGGAAACCCAACTGGCCCAGGACATGGTCAAGCGCCTGCAGATCAAAACCACCTCACTGGAACTGCCGGTGGCGTCCATGAGCGGCGGCAACCAACAGAAAGTGGTGCTTGCCAAATGCCTGTCGACCGAACCGGTGTGCCTGCTGTGCGATGAGCCGACCCGGGGTATCGATGAGGGCGCCAAGCAGGAGATCTACCACCTGCTGGATCAATTCGTGCGCGCCGGTGGCGCCGCCATCGTGGTGTCGTCGGAAGCCCCGGAACTGTTGCACCTGAGTGACCGCATCGCCGTCTTCAAGGGCGGTCGCCTGGTGACCATCAGCACCGACACCGCCCTTTCCCAGGAAGCCCTGTTGAGTCTTGCCTCATGAATGCCAAAACCATTGCCGCCCCTATCACCACCGCACCGCGCAACCGCCTGCGCCTGTCCCTCGACCGCTTCGGCCTGCCGCTGGTGTTTATCCTGCTGTGCGTGGTGATGGCGTTTTCCAGCGAGTACTTCATGACCTGGCGCAACTGGATGGACATCCTGCGCCAGACCTCCATCAACGGCATCCTCGCGGTGGGCATGACCTACGTGATCCTGACCAAGGGCATCGACCTCTCCGTCGGCTCGATCCTGGCCTTTGCCGGATTGTGCAGCGCCATGGTCGCGACCCAGGGCTACGGGCTGCTGGCGGCGGTGAGCGCGGGGATGTTTGCCGGGGCGATGCTCGGCGTGGTCAACGGCTTTATGGTCGCCAACCTGTCGATCCCACCGTTCGTGGCCACCCTCGGCATGCTCAGCATTGCCCGTGGCATGACCTTCATCCTCAACGACGGCAGCCCGATCACCGACCTGCCCGACGCCTACCTGGCCCTGGGCATCGGCAAGATCGGCCCGATTGGCGTGCCGATCATCATCTTTGCGGTGGTCGCGCTGATCTTCTGGATGGTGCTGCGCTACACCACCTACGGCCGCTACGTGTACGCGGTGGGCGGCAATGAAAAAAGCGCGCGCACCTCCGGGATCGGCGTGCGCAAGGTGATGTTTTCGGTGTACGTGGTGTCCGGCCTGCTCGCCGGGTTGGCCGGCGTGGTGTTGTCGGCACGTACCACCTCCGCCCTGCCCCAGGCCGGGGTTTCCTATGAGCTGGACGCGATAGCCGCCGTGGTGATCGGCGGCACCAGCCTGTCGGGCGGCACCGGCAGCATTGTCGGCACGCTGTTCGGCGCGTTGTTGATCGGCGTGATCAACAACGGCCTGAACCTGCTCGGCGTGTCCTCCTATTACCAGCAGGTCGCCAAGGGCCTGATCATCGTGTTTGCAGTACTGATCGACGTGTGGCGCAAGAAAAAACGCTAGAGAACGACCACTACAACAATAACCGGAGTTCCCCCCATGAAACTTGGTACCACCCTGGCCGCCGCGGCGGCTCTCTCCCTGCTCGCCGGCAGTATCGCAATGGCCGCCGATGGCAAGACCTACAAGGTCGGCGCGGCCGTCTACGGCCTCAAGGGCCAGTTCATGCAGAACTGGGTCCGCGAGCTCAAGGAGCACCCGGCGGTCAAGGACGGCACCGTGCAGTTGACCGTGTTCGACGGCAACTACGACGCCCTGACCCAGAACAATCAGATCGAAAACATGGTGACCCAGCGCTACGACGCAATCCTGTTCGTGCCGATCGACACCAAGGCCGGCGTCGGCACGGTCAAGCAAGCCATGAGCAACGACGTGGTGGTTATCGCCTCCAACACCAAGGTCGCCGACGCCTCGGTGCCCTACGTCGGCAACGATGATGTGGAAGGTGGCCGCCTGCAGGCCCAGGCCATGGTCGACAAGCTCAACGGCAAGGGCAACGTGGTGATCATCCAGGGCCCGATTGGCCAGTCGGCGCAGATCGACCGCGAGAAAGGCGAGCTGGAAGTGCTGGGCAAGCACCCTGGCATCAAGATCATCGAGAAGAAGACCGCCAACTGGGACCGCGCCCAGGCCCTGGCGCTGACCGAAGACTGGCTGAACGCCCACCCCAAAGGCATCAACGGCGTGATCGCGCAGAACGACGACATGGCCCTCGGTGCCGTGCAGGCCCTCAAATCCCACGGCCTGACCTCCAAGGATGTGCCCGTCACGTCCATCGACGGCATGCCGGACGCGATCCAGGCGGCGAAGAAAGACGAAGTCACCACCTTCCTCCAGGACGCCCAGGCCCAGTCCCAGGGCGCACTGGACGTAGCGTTGCGCGCACTCGCCGGCAAGGACTACAAACCGCAGTCGGTGATCTGGGAGCGCTATGCCAAGGACGTGAAATGGGGCGATGGCACGGCCAAGACCTACATCCTGCCGTGGGTGCCCGTGACTAACGCCAACGCCGATGCACTGTACAAACAGGTCAGTGGCGGTAAGTAGTTATTGGCTTGAAATACAGGCAAGTGTGGGAGGGGGCTTGCTCCCGGTGGCGGTGTACCAGTGATAGATCAGGTGATCTGACCCACCGTCATCGGGGGCAAGCCCCCTCCCACATGAGATCTTCACTGTTTTCGAAAATGGAGTCATGTAAATGTCTGGATTCTGGAACCAAGCCTTCGACCTCAACGGCCGTTGCGCGGTGATCACCGGCGGCGCCGCCGGTATCGGCCTGGCCTGCGCCAGCCTGCTGGTGGAGCGCGGCGCCCGCGTAGCGTTGCTCGACCGCGACCCGGCGGTGGTTGAAGTGGCAGCAAGCCTGGGTGCCGGGCATCTGGGCATTGCCGTCGACCTCAGCCGGATCAACCAGGTGCAACACACCATCGACCAGGTCTTCGCACACTTCCAACGCCTGGACTACCTGATCAACAGCGCCGGCGTGGCCCTGCTGGACAAGGCCGTCGATGTCAGCGAAAGCGCCTGGGACACCACCCTGGACATCAACCTCAAGGCCAGCTTTTTCGTGGCCCAGGCCTGCGCGCGGCACATGCTCGCCCAGGGCAGCGGACGCATCGTCAACCTCGCGTCCCAGGCCGCGGTGATCGGCCTCGACCGCCACGTCGCCTACTGCGCCAGCAAGGCGGCCATCGTCGGCATGACCAAGGTGCTGGCCATGGAATGGGCGCCGCACATCAACGTCAACGCCATCTCCCCCACCATCGTCGAGACCGCGCTGGGCAAGAAGGCCTGGGCCGGTGAAGTCGGCGAACGGGCCAAATTGCAGATCCCGGCGGGCCGCTTTGCCCAGCCGGAGGAAATCGCCGGGCTGGCGTTGTACCTGCTCAGCGATGCCGCGCAGATGATCACCGGCGCCAACCTGGTGATCGACGGCGGCTACAGCATTCAGTAATTCATTTATCTGTCGTGAGGTTTTGTCATGTCCACTGTCACCGAACGCACACCCGAACAACTCTCGCCGGTCATCCCGAAAACCATGCAGGCCGTGGTTTGCCATGGCCCGGAAGACTATCGCCTGGAAACCGTCGACGTGCCCACGCCCGGCCCCGATGAAATCCTCACCAAGGTCGAGTTGTGCGGCATTTGCATGGGCGACATCAAGACCTATCGCGGCGCGCCGTCGTTCTGGGGCGATGCCGAGCAACCGCGCTACGTCAAGCCGCCGATGATCCCCGGCCATGAATTCGTGTGTCGCGTGGTGGCCCTGGGCCCAGGCGCGGAAAAGCGCGGCGTGAAGGTCGGTGACCGGGTGATCTCGGAGCAGATCGTGCCATGCTGGGGCTGCCGCTTCTGCAACCACGGCCAGTACTGGATGTGCCAGAAACACGACCTCTATGGCTTCCAGAACAATGTGCAGGGTGCCATGGCCCAGTACATGATCTTCACCAAGGAAGGCATCATTCACAAAGTGCCGGAATCCATCGCCCCCGACGAAGCGATCCTGATCGAACCCCTGGCCTGCTCACTGCATGCGGCGGAACGCGCCAACGTCGACCATGACGACGTCGTGGTGGTGGCCGGCGCCGGCACCCTGGGCCTGGGCATCATCGGCGCCGTGCGCCTGCGCAACCCGAAAAAACTCATCGTGCTCGACATGAAACCCGAACGCGCCGCCCTCGCCCTGCGCATGGGCGCCGACGAAGTGTGGAACCCGGCCGAAGTGGACGTACTGGCCAACATCCGCGCGATCACCGACGGCTATGGCTGCGACATCTATATCGAGGCCACCGGGCACCACAAGGCGGTGAACCAGGGCCTGGCGATGCTGCGCAAGCTGGGGCGCTTCGTGGAGTTCAGCGTGTTCAACGACGAAGCCACGGTGGACTGGTCGATCATCGGCGACCGCAAGGAGCTGGACATCCTCGGCTCGCACCTGGGGCCGTACATGTACCCGCGGGCCATCGACTTTATCGGCAACCGCAAGATCGATATGCGCGATGTGGTGACCCACAAGTTCGCCCTGGCGGACTTCAAGGAAGCGTTTGCGGTGATGGAACGTGGCGACAAGTCGCTCAAAGTTGTACTAGAGCCCTAAGCACCCGACAGGTCCAAATGTGGGAGGCGGCAAGCCCTCCCCCCCACGGTTGGATAGCGGTGAACCCATAAAAACAGGAACCCGCGTTATGAATCGAGTCATCAACGATCCGGACCACGTGGTCGAGGACATGCTGCGCGGCATCCTGGTCGCGCACCCCGAACTGCGCCAGTACGAAAGCAACCCACGGGTGATCGTCAAGGCCAGGCCTTCCGGGCCAGGGCGTGTCGGCATTGTCACGGGGGGCGGCTCCGGCCATGAGCCGGCCTTTCTCGGCTATGTCGGCCCCGGCCTGGTCGACGCGGTGGCCGTCGGTGAGATTTTCTCCTCGCCCACCGCCAAGAGCTTTTTCGACGCCTTCCGCGCCGCCGACCATGGCGCCGGCGTGGCCTGCCTGTACGGCAACTATGCCGGTGACAATATGAACGTGAAGCTGGCGATGAAAATGGCCGCCAGCAAAGACATGCGCATCCGCACCGTGGTCGCCAACGACGACGTGGCCTCCGCGCCCAAGACCGAGATCGCCAAGCGTCGCGGCGTGGCCGGGGAAATCTTCATGTGGAAGATCGGCGGTGCCGCCGCCGCCCAGCACTACGACCTCGACGGCGTGATTCGCGTCGCGCAGAAAACCGTCGACCACTGCCGCTCGATTGGCATCGGCCTCACGCCCTGCACCATTGCCGCCGTGGGCAAGCCCAACTTCCAGATCCCCGACGGCCAGATGGAACTGGGCATCGGCCATCACGGCGAACCGGGCATTGAGGTCATCCCCATTGAGTCCGCCGCCGCCATGGCCGAGCGCATGCTCGCGCCGATCCTCGCCGACCGCGACTTCAGCCAGGATGACAGCGTGGTGGTGCTGGTCTCCGGTCTTGGCGCCACGCCGGTGATGGAGCTGTATATTTTCTATGCCGAGGTGGAACGCCAACTCAACGCCAAGGGCCTGAAGATTCACCGCTGCTACGTCGGCAACTACTTCACCTCCCTGGAAATGATGGGCGTGACCCTGACCCTGCTCGGCCTCGACGCGGAGCTGAAAACCCTGATCGACCAACCCTGCCGCTCCATCGGCATGACCCAGGCGGACTGAACCATGAGCCAGCATTTTTCCAGCCACCACGGCAGCGCCATCGTCACCGACCTGGTCAGTGTGATCGTGGCCAACCGTGAATACCTCAGCGAAGTCGACGGCGCGATTGGCGACGGCGACCATGGCATCAACATGGCCAAGGGCTTCGCCCATTGCGGGCGCACGATCGAAGGTCGCCAACTGACCCTCGCCGAAGCCCTGGATGAGCTGACCCTGAGCCTGATGGAAGGCATCGGCGGCTCCATGGGGCCGTTGTATGGCAGCCTGTTTATCGGCATGGCCGACGAAGTGCGCGGCCGTGACGACATCGACGCAGCCACCTTCGCCCACCTGTTGCGCGGCGGCCTGACCTCGTTGCAGGACATCACCGAAGCGGGCGTGGGCGACAAGTGCCTGATGGACACATTGATCCCGGCGGTGGAAGCCTTCGAGCGCGCGCACGCCTCGGGGGCGTCCTTCAGTGATGCACTGGAGGCAATGAAAACCGCCGCCTCCCAGGGACGCGACTCCACCAAGGACCTGGTGGCGAAGATCGGCCGCGCCAGTCGCCTGGGCGAGCGCTCACTGGGCGTGCTGGATGCAGGGGCGGTGTCGTGCTGCCTGATCCTTACGCGCCTGGCGGATTCGGTGCAGCCGCGCCTGAGTGCTTGACCTGCTGGATATACCGCGCCACCGCCGGCGCTTTCTCGAAGCGCCGGTGAATCAGCGACAGCCACGAGGACGCGTCGCAGCCCTGAATGCTGCGATACACCACGCCCGGCAACTGCACATGCCCGACCATTGACGCGGGCACCACCGCCACGCCCTGCCCCATCGACACCAGCGCCACCACCGCGACCAACCCGCCCGGCTGTGGCCCCAGGCGCGGGGCATAACCGCCTTGCGCGGCGACATGCAGGGTGCCGCTGATTTGCTCCGGCAGGATAAATGTCTCGTTTTGCAGGTGTTCGCAGCCAATGGCCGCGAGCCCCAGCAGCCAGGAATCCTGGGGCAGCGCCAGGACAAAACCTTCGCCGTCCAGACGCACCGCCTCTACTCCCTCGGGCAAGGTCATCGGCGAGCGGATGTAGCCGATGTCATAGCGCCCGTCCGCCACCGCACTCGGCAGCGTGGCCATGGCGCATTCGCGCACCGTCACGCTGACGTCGGGAAATGCCTGGCCGAACGCACGCATCTGCCGCTGCAACAGCCCGGCGTACAGCGCCGAAGCCACGTAACCCAATTCGATATGGCCGATCTCGCCACGCCCGGCACGCTGGGCATGGTGCTGGGCGAATTCAAACTGGCGCACGGTGGCTTCGGCCTCGACCAGCAAGGCGGCGCCGGCTTCGGTGAGGCTGACTTCGCGTTGCCGGCGGATAAACAAGCGCGTGCCCAGGCTGGTTTCCATGTCCTGGATCTGCCGGCTCAGGGTCGGTGGCGCAATGCCCAATTGCTCGGCGGCACGGGTGAAGTTGCGCTGCCGGGCCACGGCGAGGAAGTAGCGAAAATGGCGGATATCCATAACAGGATTAGCTCAAAGGTAATGAAGTGCTCCACAGCGGCTAACAATACCAGCAGTGGCCAGGGATAAGCTCGAAGCACCTCAACATTGGAGCGCCCTTACGATGCCCACCAACTACATTTGCCCTATTGCCTGTAAGGTAATCAAGCCATGAGTCGGGTCAGCCCGCGCCTGACGTTGCTCACCGCGTCCGGTGTCTGCTCGCTGATCGTGCTCGACACCAATATCGTCGCCGTGACCCTGCCGAGCATCGCTCGCGACCTGGGGGCGAACTTTGCCGATATCGAATGGGTGGTCAGCGCCTACATGCTGGCGTTTGCCGCCTTGCTCCTGCCGGCCGGCAGCCTTGCCGATCGGTTCGGGCGCAAGAAATCCCTGGTCTGGGGCCTGAGTATTTTTATCCTCGCCTCCCTTGGCTGCGGGGCGGCGCCGAGTGCGTTGTGGCTGGATATCGCCCGCGCGGTCAAGGGCGTCGGTGCAGCGTTATTGCTCACGTCAGCCCTGGCCTCCATTGGCCACACCTTCCACGATGAAGTCGAGCGGGCCAAGGCCTGGGCGTTCTGGGGCGCCTGCATGGGCGTGGCGATGACGGCCGCGCCGACCCTGGGCGGCGTGATCACCGAATACCTCGGCTGGCGCTGGATTTTCTACCTCAACCTGCCCGTGGGCCTGGCGCTGATGAGCCTGGTGCTGCACGCGATTCCGGAATCCCGCGATAGCCAATCCGCCCGCCTCGACCCGTGGGGCAGCCTGGCCTTCAGCGCGAGCCTGTTGTGCCTGATCTGGGGCCTGATCGAGGCCAACCGTATCGGCTGGGATAACCCGCTGACCTATGCACGCCTGATCGGCGGTGCGGTGTTGCTGGGTGTATTTGTAGGGGTCGAACGTGTGCAGCAGCGGCCCATGGTGGACCTGCAACTGTTTCACCACCCGCGTTTTATCGGCGCCTTGCTCGGGATGTTTGCCTACGCCGGCTGCGCCCAAGTGATGATGACGCTGCTGCCGTTCTATCTGCAGAACGGCCTGGACTTCTCCGCGATTGCCTCGGGCCTGGGCATGCTGCCGTTCGCCCTGACCATGCTGATCTGCCCCCGGATCGGCGCGCGGCTGGCGGGGCGCTTCGCACCGGCAACGATGATGGCGGCCGGGTTGACCCTGGTGGGCTGCGGCAACCTGCTAAGTGCCTGGGCGGTGAATATCGGCGGTTACCTGCCCTTCGCCCTGGCGATTGCCGTCACCGGTGCCGGTGCGGGTTTGCTCAATGGTGATACGCAAAAAAACATCATGGCCTGCGTGCCACGGGACCGTGCAGGGATGGCGTCGGGCATGAGCACCACCATGCGGTTCAGCGCGATCATGTTGGCGATTGGCGTGTATGGCGCACTGCTGAGCAGCCACAGCGAGCACATATTGCGCGCACGTATCGACACGCAATGGCAGGCGCAGGCGGCGGGGATTGCTTCACGGGTGGTGGCCGGGGACATGCCGGCGGCAATGGGCTTGTTGCCCGAGCCGGCACAGGCGGTGGTGCAACCGCTGGCGCGACAGGCGTTTGTGGGTGGATTCAGTTACGTATTGTGGATGGCGGGGGTGCTGGGATTGCTCGGAGCGCTGGTGGTGGGGAGGCTGATGCGCAAGCCGATACCCACACCGAACTAATGTGGGAGAGGGCTTGCCCTAATACCAGTCAGTTAAGGAGGAACACAGTAACTGCGACGATTCGACAAGCCCGCTCGCCACAACAGCCCTATCTGCCAGGCGTTCAGCGCTGAGCCAACGTTGTGTAGATACCTATACCCCCTATGAGGGTGTGTCAGTAAATGCAACTGTGACTGACCCACCGCCATCGGGGGCAAGCCCCCTCCCACAGGTATTACCTATACCTCAAAGGGGCTTACCAGAAGCGTTGCTGGGTCAGGCGGCTCCACCAGGTCAGCAGCACCCGGTCTACCGAGCCGCTGGCCGCCAGGCCCACCCGTTCCTGCAGGCTTTTACGCTCGGCATAGTGCAGGTGGAACACTTCGGCGGTCTTGGCCTTGGTGGCCAGGTATTCGTCGCTGGTTTGCAGTTCGTCGACCAGTTGCTTATCCAGCGCGGCAACACCCAGCCACACCTCTCCGGTCGCTACGTCATCAATCGCCAGCTGTGGGCGATAACGCGAGACGAAGTTCTTGAACAACTGATGGGTGATGTCCAGGTCTTCCTGGAACTTCTCGCGGCCTTTCTCGGTGTTTTCGCCAAACACCGTGAGGGTGCGCTTGTACTCGCCGGCGGTCAGTACTTCAAAGTCGATGTCGTGCTTTTTCAGCAGGCGGTTGACGTTGGGCAACTGCGCCACCACGCCAATGGAGCCGAGGATGGCAAACGGTGCGCTGATGATCTTCTCGCCGATGCACGCCATCATGTAGCCGCCGCTGGCCGCGACCTTGTCGATGCACACGGTCAACGGCACGCCCGCCTGGCGGATACGCGCCAGTTGCGATGACGCCAGGCCGTAGCTGTGCACCATGCCGCCGCCGCTTTCCAGGCGCAGCACCACTTCGTCCTTGGGCGTGGCCAGGCTCAGCAGCGCGGTGATTTCATGGCGCAGGCTCTCGGTGGCCGAGGCCTTGATGTCACCGTCGAAATCCAGCACGAACACCCGTGGCTTGGCCTCGGGCTTCTTCTTGCCGTTCTTCTTTTCGGCTTTGCTTTCGGACTTGCGCAGGGCCTTGAGCTGCTCCTTGTCGAGCAGGCTCGACTCCAGGCGCTCACGCAGGCCCTTATAGAAGTCATTGAGCTTGCTGACCTGCAGTTGGCCGGCGGCTTTGCGACGCCCTTTGCTGCGCAGTGCCGCGAAGCTGATCAAGACCACCAGAATAGCGACCACCAGGGTGACGGTCTTCGCCAGAAAGCTCGCGTATTCAGCCAAAAAATCCATGTGTCTCCTTAACAATGCACGGCGCCAGGCGCGGATTGCCCAAGCATACCGACGGGATCGCCGGGCGGCCAGTGCTCAAACCGCCAGCAGGAACGCGCTCCAACGAGCTTTTAAAACAAGCGTATGTTTTTTCATTGACAGCACCCTGGCATCCTCATAACCTCGCCAGACTTTCAACGTACCGGGAAAACGGACGTGGGCAGCATCTATTTGATTCGACATGGCCAGGCCTCCTTCGGTGCAGACGACTATGACGTGCTGTCGCCCGTCGGCGTGGAACAAGCGCAAGTGCTCGGCCGCCACCTGGCGGATATGGGCCTGGTGTTCGACCGCTGCATCGCCGGCGACCTGCGCCGCCAGCAGCACACCGCCACTGCCGCCTTCGATCAATACAGCACCCTCGGCCTGCCCGTGCCAGCATTGGAAACCGACAGCGCCTTCAACGAATTCGACGCCGACGCGATCATCCGCGCCCTGCTCCCCGACCTGCTCGGCAGCGAACCCGACGCCCTGGACATCCTGCGCAACGCCGCGCAAAACCGCAGCGAGTTCCAGCGCATCTTCGCCCTGATCATCGAGCGCTGGCTGGCCGGCACCTATGACCCGCCGGGACTGGAAAGCTGGCTGGGCTTCGTGGAGCGCGTCCAGGGTGGCCTGCAACGCATTCTGGAAGCGGCGGACAACACGCAGAAGATCGCGGTGTTCACCTCCGGCGGCACCATCACCGCCCTGCTCCACCTGATTACCCGGATGCCTGCCGCCCAGGCCTTCGAACTGAACTGGCAAATTGTTAACACCTCGCTCAACCAGCTGAAATTCCGCGGTCGCGAGGTGGCACTGGCTTCCTTCAACAGTCACACCCACTTGCAACTGTTGAAGGCGCCGCAACTCATCACCTTCCGATGAAGTGCGGCCAACCGTGACCCCAAGGTCACTGGACTCACCATAAAAGGATCGAAACCATGACTGACGTAGCTAAAGCCGTAGAAGCAATGAAAGCCAAATTCAACCCAAGCGCTGCCGAAGGCTTGGACCTGGTGTTCGGTTTCCGTATCGACGACACCAAGAACTTTTCCCTGGTGGTCAAAGACAAGACCTGTGAACTGCTGGAAGGCGAAAACCCGGACGCCCAAGTGACCCTGGTCATGGACAGCGAGACCCTTGAGGGCATCGTCGACGGTTCCACAGACGGCATGCAGGCCTTCATGGGCGGCAAGCTGCGCACCGAAGGCGACATGATGCTGGCCATGAAGCTGAGCGAACTGTTCCCTTCCTGATTCACGGGCAACCCTGAATCCCTGTGGGAGGGGGCTTGCTCCCGATGGCGGTTTGTCAGTCGCGTCATCAGTTGACTGATCCACCGCTATCGGGGGCGAGCCCCCTCCCACATTTGGGCTGTAGCAGCAACGCCACCAGCGCACTCCATCCGGTCTGGTGCGAAGCCCCCAACCCCCGCCCCGTCTCGCCATGGAAATACTCATGGAACAACACCAGGTCACGACTGGCCGGGTCCGCCTCCAACTGCGCATACCCCGCCATCGACGGTCGTGAACCGTTTTCATCCCGCAGAAACAGGCGGGTCAAGCGCTGGCTGAGGCTGTCGGCCACGTCCTCCAGGGATGCCAGATACCCGCTGCCCGTGGGGTATTCCACCGAGAAGTTGTCCGCGTAGTAGCGGTGAAATTCCCGCAGCGATTCGATCAGCATGTAGTTCACCGGCATCCACAAGGGCCCGCGCCAATTGGAGTTGCCGCCGTACAGGCGCGAGTCGGATTCACCCGGCTGGTAACGGGCGCACAGGGTGTCGCCATTCATCTTCAGCGCCAGTGGCTGCTCGGCAAACGCCTTGGACAGGGAACGCACGCCAAAGGCCGAGAGGAATTCGTCGTCATCGAGCATGCGCCGCAGCAAATCCTTGGTGCGCTCGCCACGCAACAGCGCCAGCAACAGGCGATTGCCCTGACCCGGTTCGTTCCAGCGCGACACCAGTTTGGCCAGGTCCGGCCGGTGGTGCATGAAACCCAACAGCCGTTCACGCAACCCTTCCAGCCCCTCGTGTTCGCGCTGCTCCAGCACCAGCACGGCAAACAACGGCATCAGGCCGACAATGGAGCGCAGGCGCACCGGCTCGTTCTGGCCGTCGGGACGGTGCAGTACGTCGTAGAAGAACAGGTCCTGCTCGTCCCACAGGCCTTCGGCGCTGTCATCGACGCGGTTGATGGCGCCGGCGATGTACAGGAAGTGCTCGAAAAACTTCACCGCGATATCGACATACACGACATTGCGCTTGGCCAACTCCAGGCCGATACGCATCAAGTCCAGCGCATACGCCGCCACCCAGGCGGTGCCGTCGGCCTGATCGAGCTGATACCCCGGCGGCAACGCGGCCGAGCGGTCGAACAAGGCGATATTGTCCAGCCCCAGGAAGCCGCCCTGGAACAGGTTGCGACCCTCGGCGTCCTTGCGGTTGACCCACCAGGAAAAATTCAGCAGCAGCTTGTGGAAGATCCGCTCGAGGAAATCCAGGTCGCCCACACCGGTCAGCGCCTTGTCCTGCTGGTACACGCGCCAGCTGGCCCAGGCATGCACCGGTGGGTTGGCGTCGTCGAAGCGCCATTCATAGGCGGGCAGTTGGCCGTTGGGGTGCATGAAGCGGTCCTTCACCAGCAACAACAGCTGTTGCTTGGCATACCCCGGATCGATCAGGGCAAACGCCACCGCCTGGAAGCCCTGGTCCCAGGAGGCGTACCACGGGTATTCCCAGGTGTCGGGCATGGACAGGATGTCGAAGTTGGACAGGTGCCGCCAATGGGTATTGCGGATATGCAGGCGCTCGGGCGGTGGCGCGGGCTGGGCCGGGTCGCCGTCGAGCCACCGGTTCACATCGAAATAGTAGAGCTGCTTGGACCACAGCAAGCCAGCCAGGGCCTGGCGCTGCACGTTGCGCGCGTCGTCATCGACGAGGCCTTGCTGCAAGGCGGCGTAGAAGTCATCGGCTTCCTGGCGACGCTGCTCAAACAGTTTGCGCGCGTTGACCTCCGGCGCGTCCACGGGTGCAAGGCGCAGGTAAAGGCTTTTGCTTTGCAGGCCCGCCAGCTCAAGGATAAAGCGTGCGGCCACCTTGGTACCGGTGTCGCGGCGAATCGCAGCGTCCAGCCCTTCAACCACATAATCGTTGATCCCGTCCTTGAACGGCCCCGGCGCCGGTTGCCCGCCCAGTCGCGGGAAGTTGCTCTCGTTTTCACAGAACAGCCATTCCACACTCTCCTGCCCCCAGGCGCTGAGGCGCAGATCGGGCAGTGCATGATGACGGGCCAGCACGTGTTCGCCGTCCAGCCTCAACTGCGGCTTGGGCGCATCCGAGGTCCAGCTCCAGTCATTGCGCGCCCACAGCTGCGGCAGCACCTGCAGGCGCGTCGGCTGCTGCGAACGGTTGTGCACGGTGACGCGCATGAAAATATCGTCAGGCTGGTGCTTGGCGTATTCGACGCTGACGTCGCAGTAATGGTTGTCTTCGAACACACCGGTATCGAGGATCTCGTACTCGGCATCGGCCAGACCACGCCGGGCGTTCTCCGCAATCAGGTCGGCGTAGGGAAAGGCGGCATGGGGGTATTTGTAGAGCATGCGCATATAGGCATGGCTGGGCACACCGTCGACGAAAAAGTACAACTCCTTGACGTCTTCACCGTGGTTGCCCTCGGCGTTATTCAGGCCGAACAGGCGTTCCTTGAGGATCGCGTCGCGCTCGTTCCACAGGGCCAGGCCCAGGCACCAGCGTTGCGCCTTGTCGCTGAAACCGGCCAGGCCATCCTCGCCCCAGCGGTAGGCGCGGCTGCGCGCATGTTCATGGGGGAAGTAAGCCCAGGCATCGCCGTCGGCGCTGTAGTCTTCGCGCACCGTGCCCCATTGGCGTTCGCTCAGGTAGGGGCCCCACTCGCGCCAACGCTCGGCTTCCGGCGTCGCCAGGCGTTGGCCTTCAATCGTGTCCAGTATTCGGGTGTCGGGTGTGGCCGTCATCGGGTCCTCCATCGCCTACCAGGTGAGGAGCAGTGTAGAGCCCAATGACGCCCGGGTGCACATGAAGACTTAGAAGATGGCGTAGGTGTAGTTGAAGATCAGGCGGGTCTGGTCCTGGTCGGCGGTGCCGGTGTTTTTGCCGTGATAGGTGCCGGTACGCAAGGTGGTACCGAAGCCTTTCAGAGGACCGGCCTGCACCACGTAGTCCAGGCGGAAGTCGGTTTCGTTTTCTTTCTGGTCAGGGCCACCGGCGACCTTCGACTTGATATCCGTACCGTCCAGGTAGGCCACGGACGCTTTCAGGCCCGGCACGTAGGCCTTGAAGTCATACGCATACTGCCCGAAGTTGACCTGCTCGCCCGCTCGGGAGAACTGGCCCACCACCGCATCGGTGAACAGGTAGAAGTCGCTGCCGCCGGCACCTTGGGCGTGGGGATCGGCAAGGCTGCCCTGGTTGACCCAGACAAAACCACCATCGTCACCCACGCCAATGTGGCCGAGCATCAGGCTGCTGCCGCCCAGTTGGTAGGTGAACGCGGCACTGTAGGTTTTGTTGTCCACTTCGTTGGCGTGCTTGGCGTAGCCGCCGTTGTTGTTGAACTGGTAGCCACTCTCGCCATTCTTGCCGTCGCTGCTGCTGTCGAAGTAACGCAGGTCGGTCTTGAACGACTGGTCGTTGCCCAGGGGCAGCACGTGGACCAGGCCGACGTAGTTCTGTTTGTAGAAGTCCTGCAACTGGGCGTAGTAGTACTGCAACGTCAGGTTTTTTGCGATGGTGTTGTCGGACGAACCAAACGGCTTGTAGTCCACCCCACCGAACTTGAAGCTGTCGCTGTCGCGCGTACCGCCGGCCACGCTCAAGCCCGTGGAGTTGCTGGAGGCACGGCCTTCGGCGCGGTTCAGCTCGCCGCCGGTGAAGGTGACGTTGGGAATATCGTTGGAGGTGAGGATGCCGCCGTCAAAGGTTTGCGGCGCCACGCGGCTGTCGTTGGAGACCAGGATCGGCAACACCGGCGCCAGGCCACCACCGACATGCAACTCGGTCTGGGAAATGCGGAACTTCACGTTGCCGGCCGCGCGACCGAAGGAGTCGGCCGGCTCGGTGCCGTTGTTTTTGGTTGGGAAGAAGCTGTTGCCATTACCCGCCAGGCCCGGGCCCGCAGTGTGACCATCGCCACCGTCCAGGCGCAGGGCGCCGAAGGCCATCACGTCGAAACCCAGGCCAACGGTGCCTTGGGTGAAGCCGGATTTGTAGTCGAAACGCAGTGCGGTAGCAGCTTCGCGCAAGTCGTTATTGGTCCCCGAGCGGTTATCTGCGCTGTAGTACATGGTCCGCGAACTGACGGACGCATGGCTGTCTTCGAGAAAGCCGCTGTGGCCATTGCCCGTGCCCAGCGCGCCGAGCCCGAAGTCATCAGCGTAAGCCTGTTGTGCAAGAACGGCGGCGGTGATCGACAGCGCCAGTGTAGAAATTTTCATTAACTGCGGCCCCTGAATGTTTTTTTATCGTGTTTGGCGTGCAAACCCACTGTCGGCTCTGCAAACGTGACGATTCTTTCATGCCGGCCAGGGCGGACCTCGTGAAGCTTTCTTTAGAAAAGGGCCTGGAAAATGAAATTTCCCTGCCGCCGTTTTTTGTCATATTCACGTCATTTCATTCATTTGCAGAATGAAGTCCAGAGGATTCTTCGTTTGCACGCCCGCCCACAGCCCAACAAAATCCAGGTATCGGCCGCTCCCATCAGCATCGTGATCAGGAATTTTTCTATGCACAGCACCGCACATGTCAGCCCCGACGAGATCCGCAAGGGCTTTTCCAAGGCCATGTCCGACATGTACCGAGATGAAGTTCCGCTGTATGGCGCACTGATGGAGCTGGTCGCCGCCACCAACGCCCGCGTACTCGCCAGCGAACCGGACCTGGCGCAACAGCTGCAACGCACCGGTGAGATCCAGCGCCTGGACATGGAACGCCATGGCGCCATCCGTCTCGGCACCGCGGCGGAACTGGCGACCATCGGCCGCCTGTTCGCGGTGATGGGCATGCAGCCGGTGGGTTACTACGACCTGACCCCCGCCGGCGTGCCGGTGCATTCCACGGCGTTCCGCGCCGTGCACGAAAGCGCGCTGCAGACCAGCCCGTTTCGCGTGTTTACCTCGCTGCTACGCCTGGAGCTGATCGAAAACCCCGAGCTGCGCAGGTTTGCCGAAACCGCCCTGGCCAAGCGCTCGATCTTCACTCCCCGCGCCCTGGCGCTGATCGAGCAAGCGGAGAAGGACGGTGGCCTCAACCCTGCGGATGCCGATGAGTTTGTGCGCCAGGCCCTGGAAACCTTCCGCTGGCACCACACCGCGACCGTGACCGCCGCGCAGTACCAGCAACTCAGCGACCAGCACCGCCTGATCGCCGACGTGGTGGCCTTCAAGGGCCCGCACATCAACCACCTGACCCCGCGCACCCTGGACATCGACCAGGTCCAGGCCGCCATGCCCGGCAAGGGCATCACCCCCAAGGCCGTGATCGAAGGCCCGCCCCGCCGCCAGTGCCCGATCCTGCTGCGCCAGACCAGCTTCAAGGCCCTCGACGAACCCATCGCCTTCACCGATGCCCAGGGCAGCCACAGCGCGCGTTTCGGCGAAATCGAACAGCGTGGCGTGGCGCTGACGCCCAAGGGCCGCGCGCTGTACGACCAACTGCTGAATGCCGCGCGCGACGAACTGGGTGCCTTCCCCAACGAGGGCAACGCCGCGCGCTACATGCAGTTGATGGAGCAGCACTTCCAGGCCTTCCCGGATAACCACGGGCAGATGCGTGAGCAGGATCTGGCCTACTTCCGCTACTTCGCCACGGAGAAAGGCCTGGCGGCACGCGGCCAGGCCGATCAACCGCGCACACTGGAGGCACTGGTCGCCACCGGCCATGTGGCTGTCGAACCCTTGGTGTATGAGGATTTCCTGCCGGTGAGTGCGGCGGGGATTTTCCAGTCGAACCTGGGGGATGGGGCGCAGAGTCACTACGCGGCCAATTCGAACCAGGCCGCATTCGAGAAGGCCCTGGGGCGCACGACTGTCGATGAATTGAAGGTGTATGGCGAGACGCAGCAGCGCTCCATAGATGAATGCACTCGGGCACTGCTGGTGTAGAAACGGAAAGTGCCCACCCGGCTCACCGGCGCAATCCTTGCGCCGCAACAGTCCCCAGAGCCGGGAGGGCGAGCGGGATCATAGGCAGGCGGCGCAGAGATGTCTTTCAGGCAATTCTGAAAAAATCTGCGCCCGCTATGGCAGGCGCAGTGTTGCGCTTAACCCAATCGCCCCACAATCTCGTCTTTGACCAACAGGCGTTTCTTCTTCAGCTTCTCCACCTCCTCATCGCTGGCCTTGGCCGATTCCGCCTTCAGCACCTCCCCATCGGCCGCATCGTATTGAGTGAACAGCGAGTCCAGGCGTTTGTCGTTCGCCCTGCGTTCGTGAACGGCTTCCTTGCTCAACCCCAAATCCTGATACAGGTCGTGTTTCACTGGCATGGCGTACCTCCGCAAGTTGATCAATGGCTTACCCCCTTGAAGCTAGCCCATTCCAGCCGGTCTTGTCATGTTCAGGGTCAATCCATCCCCGTTCGTCGCGGCGCGGGCAATGGGATCAAACCTTTGCCACACCCCGCCCTCCACTGTAAATCGCCACCCGAGGGAGAACGGTTTCATGACTCATGCTGCCACCGCTGTCGACACCCAATGCATCAACACCCTGCGCACCCTGGCCATGGACGCCGTGCAGAAGGCCAACTCCGGCCACCCCGGCACGCCCATGGGCCTGGCACCGGTGGGGTATACGCTGTGGAGCCGCTTCCTGCGTTACCACCCCGAGCATCCCGACTGGCCCAACCGTGACCGCTTTGTGTTGTCGGTGGGGCATGCGTCGATGCTGCTGTATTCGCTGCTGCACCTGGCCGGTGTGGTCGAGATCGATGCCCACGGCAAACGTTCGGGGCAACCGGCGATCAGCCTGGACGATATCAAGCAGTTCCGCCAGATGAGCTCCAAGACCCCCGGCCACCCCGAGTACCGCATGACCACCGGTGTGGAAACCACCACCGGGCCGCTGGGCCAGGGCTGCGCCAACAGCGTCGGCATGGCCATGGCCCAGCGCTGGCTGGGCAAGCGTTTCAACCGCGACGGCCAGGTGCTGTTCGACTACAACGTCTACACCCTGTGCGGCGACGGCGACATGATGGAGGGCATCAGCAGCGAAGCCGCGTCCATGGCCGGGCACCTGAAGCTGGATAACCTGTGCTGGATCTACGACAACAACACCATCAGCATTGAAGGCCACACCGAGCTGGCCTTCAGCGAAGACGTGATCAAGCGCTTCCAGGCCTATGGCTGGCACACCGTGCACGTCACCGATGCGAATGACTTGCAGGCCTTGAGCGAGGCGCTGAACACCTTCAAGGGCAACACCGGCGCGCCGACCCTGATCGTGGTCGACAGCGTGATCGGCTACGGTTCGCCACACAAACACAACACCGCCGCCGCCCATGGCGAGCCCTTGGGCGATGAAGAGATCCGCCTGACCAAGGCTGCGTATGGCTGGCCGCAGGATTCCAGCTTCCTGGTCCCCGACGAGGCCCGCACGGTGTTGCGTGACGCCCTGCTGGAGCGCAGCCAGCCGTTATATGACGCCTGGCAGCATAGCCTGGCGCAGCTGCAGCAGCACGAGCCGCAACTGGCCGAAGAGCTGCGCCGCATGCGTGCCGGCGAAATGCCGGAGCATTGGCAGGATGACCTGCCCGGTTTCGACCCCGACGCCAAGGGCGTGGCCAGCCGTGCCGCCGGTGGCGAAGTACTGAATGCCTTTGCCCGGCAGATCCCGTGGCTGCTCGGCGGCTCGGCGGACCTGTCGCCCTCGACCAAGACCAACCTCACCTTCGACGGTGCCGGGCGTTTCAGCGCCGACGACTACAGCGGGCGCAACCTGCACTTCGGCATCCGCGAACACGCCATGGGCGCGATTGCCAACGGCATGGCGTTGTCCTACCTGCGGCCGTACACCTCGACATTCCTGGTGTTCAGCGACTACATGAAGCCGCCGATCCGCCTGGCCGCGATCATGGAGCTGCCGGTGGTGTTCGTGTTTACCCATGACTCGATTGGCGTGGGCGAAGATGGGCCGACCCACCAGCCCATCGAACACCTGACCCAACTGCGCGCCACGCCGGGGTTGCTGACCCTGCGCCCCGGCGACGCGAATGAAACCCTGGAAGTGTGGAAGGTCGCGCTGGCGCAGACCCACCGGCCAAGTTGCGTGATACTGTCCCGCCAGCCACTGCCGACGCTGGATCGTACGAAATACGCGGCGGCATCGGGGGCGGCCAAGGGCGCCTATGTACTGGCGAGGGCGGATGATCCTCAGGTGATTCTGCTGGCGAGCGGCAGTGAAGTCAGCCTGGCGGTGGCTGCGTATGAGCAGTTGAAAAGCGCAGGGATTGCCGCGCAGGTGGTTTCAATGCCCAGCTGGGAACTGTTCGAAGACCAGGACCAGGCCTACCGCGACAGCGTGTTGCCGCCGGCAGTGAAGGCCCGGGTAGTGGTGGAACAGGCCGGGCCACTGGGCTGGGACCGCTATGTCGGCCAGACCGGCGCCAAGGTGGTGATGAACAGCTTCGGCGCGTCGGCGCCGTTGGCGAAGTTGCAGGAGCAGTTCGGGTTTACGGTTGAGAATGTGGTGAAGCAGGCCAGGGCACAGATCAACCTGACCTAACGCTGAGCAAAATGTGGGAGGGGGCTTGCCCCCGATGGCGGTGGCTCAGTCAAATTATTAGCGACTGACACTCCCTCATCGGGAGCAAGCCCCCTCCCACATTTGGACAACATCGCTAGTCAGAGCAGCTCTCGGGCCAGGAATGGCGCGGTGCGGCTGGTTTTGTTTTTGGCCACCTTCTGCGGCGTCCCACTGGCAACCACCTTGCCGCCCAGGTCCCCGGCTCCCGGTCCGATGTCGATCACCCAGTCACTCTGGGCCACCACGCGCATTTCATGTTCCACCACGACCACCGTATGCCCCCCATCCACCAGTTGATTGAGCTGACTGAGCAGGCGGTCGACATCCCGTGGATGCAGCCCGGTGGTGGGTTCGTCCAGCACATACAACGTCGCGCCACGGGCATTGCGTTGCAGCTCGGTGGCCAGTTTGATGCGTTGCGCTTCGCCGCCGGACAGTTCCGTCGCCGGCTGCCCAAGGCGCAGGTAACCCAGGCCGATATCCCGCAGCACGTGCAGTGAACGCAGTACCCCAGGTTGTTCGGCGAACACCTCCACCGCTTGTTCCACGGTCAGCCCCAGCACCTGGGCGATGCTCAGGCCTTGCCATTTGACGGCCAGGGTTTCAGGGTTGTAGCGCGCGCCGTGGCAGGTCGGGCACGGTGCGTAGACGCTGGGCATGAACAGCAATTCGACGCTGACAAAGCCCTCGCCTTCGCAGTTCGGGCAACGGCCCTTGGCGACGTTGAAGGAGAACTGCCCGGCGTCGTAATCGCGCTTCTTCGCCGCTGGCGTGGCGGCGAACAACTTGCGCACGTTGTCGAACAAACCGGTGTAGGTCGCCAGGTTGGAACGCGGGGTGCGGCCGATGGGTTTCTGGTCCACCTGCACCAGGCGGCGGATGTGCTCCAGGCCGGCACTGATGCGCCCGCCGCTGATTTGCGGGGCGTCGTCTTCCAGGCTCGGCTCTTCGTCGTTTTCCACCCGGCTGCCGAGGCCGCTGCCCACCAGTTCCAGCAGCGCCTGGCTGACCAGGCTGGACTTGCCCGAGCCGGAAATACCGGTGACCGCCGTAAAGCAGCCCAACGGGACATCCACGCTCAGGTCCTTGAGGTTATTGCGCGTCACGCCTTCCAGGCTCAGCCAGCCGCTGGGTTCACGGCGCGCCGGGTTCCCAGGGCGCTTGTCGGCGAACAGATAGGCCCGGGTCTGCGACGCCTCAACGTCCGCCAGACCGGCCGGTGGCCCGCTGTACAGCACGTGCCCGCCATGCTCGCCGGCGGCCGGGCCCACATCGATCAACCAGTCGGCGCGGCGCATGGTTTCCAGGTCATGTTCCACCACAAACAACGAATTGCCCGCCGCTTTCAAACGTTCGAGCGCGGAGAACAACGCTTCGCCATCCGCCGGGTGCAGGCCTGCCGAAGGTTCATCCAGCACATAGATCACCCCGAACAATTGCGAACCCAATTGCGTGGCCAAGCGCAGGCGCTGCAACTCCCCGGACGACAGGGTCGGCGTGCTGCGCTCCAGGGACAGATAGCCCAACCCCAATTCGATCAAGGTACTGACCCGCTCCAGCAGATCCTCGGCAATACGCTGGGCCGCCAGGCGTTTTTCCACCGACAGCTTCATCTTGTCCTGCCCCGCCGCCACCGGCCGCAACAACGCGGCCAATTGCGTCAATGACAGTTGCGACAACTCGCCAATGTCCACCCCGGCAAACTTCACCGACAGCGCCGCCCGGGTCAGCCGCTTGCCCTCGCACAACGGGCAGGCGCTGCCCTGCATGAACTGCGACACGCGCTTCTTCATCAGCGCGCTTTGGGTGTGGGTGAAGGTGTGCAAAATGTAGCGCCGCGCGCCGCTGAACGTGCCCTGGTAGCTTGGCTCCAGCTTGCGTTTCAGTGCATCGCGGGTTTGCGCCGGGGTGAAACCGGCATACACCGGTACGGTGGGGGTTTCTTCGGTGAACAGGATCCAGTCGCGCTGCTTTTTCGGCAGGTCGCGCCAGGGAACATCCACGTCATAGCCCAGGGTCACGAGAATGTCGCGCAGGTTCTGGCCCTGCCACGCCAGGGGCCAGGACGCCACCGCGCGCTGACGGATGGTCAGGGACGGATCGGGCACCATCAGCGCCTCGGTCACTTCATACACACGGCCCAGGCCATGGCATTGCGGGCACGCGCCCTGGGGCAGGTTCGGCGAAAAGTCCTCGGCATACAGCATCGCCTGTCCCGGCGGGTAGCTGCCGGCACGCGAATACAGCATGCGGATCAGGCTCGACAGGGTGGTCACACTGCCCACTGAGGAACGCGCACTCGGCGTGCCGCGCTGCTGCTGCAACGCCACGGCGGGCGGCAGGCCTTCGATGCTGTCCACATCGGGCACGCCGACCTGATCGATCAGGCGCCGTGCATAGGGCGCCACCGATTCGAAATAGCGGCGCTGGGCCTCGGCATACACCGTGGAAAACGCCAGGGACGATTTGCCCGAACCGGAGACGCCGGTAAACACCACCAGGGCATCCCGGGGAATGTCCACGTCGACGTTCTTCAGGTTGTGTTCGCGGGCGCCGCGCACCTTTACGAATCCAAGGTGCTGGGCAGTGATCGGAGGCATGTTGCGCTGTGACGTCATGAACAACCTTGTCTGGCGGTGAGCACGCTGCGCAGCCGTTGCGTCAGGGCCTCGGGGCTGTAGGGTTTGCTCAGCAAATGAATATCAGCGCTGAGCAGGTGATTGCTGGAGAGGATGTCGCGGGTGTGCCCCGAGGTGAACAGCACCGCCACCGGCGGCGTCTGGACGCGGGCCCACTCGGCCAGGTCGGTGCTTTTGATACGGCCGGGCATCACCACATCGGTGAAGATCAGGTCGGGCCGCACGCCGTCCTGCAAGGCTTGCATCGCGCGGTCGCCGTCTTCGGCGGTCAACACCGTGTAGCCTGCCTGTTCGAGCAGGTCCACCACGGTCACCCGCACATCCTCGTTGTCCTCCACCACCAGGATGGTCTCCTGGCCCATGTCGTGGGACACGGGTTCTGGGTGAGTCTCCTGGACTTCTTCGCCCAGGCTGCGCGGAAAGTACATTTGCACCACGGTGCCCTTGCCCTCCTCGCTCCACACGTCCACATGCCCACCGCTTTGGCGGACAAAACCAAACACCATGCTCAAGCCAAGGCCGGTACCGTGGCCATCGCGCTTGGTGGTGAAAAACGGCTCGAACACCCGCGACAGGATCGCCGCCGGCATGCCCACGCCAATGTCGGTGACGGCCAGGCGCACATACTCGCCTGGCTTGATGCTTTTGCCACGGCAATCCTTGGGGTTGAGGATGATGTTTTCACCGGTGATGCGAATCACGCCTTCGCCTTTCATGGCGTCGCGGGCGTTGATCGCCAGGTTGAGCAGCGCATTTTCCAACTGGTTGCGATCGACGTTGATGCACCAGGAATCCTGGGGCAGCTGCACGTCGATATGGATGGTTTCACCCAACGCACGTTGCAGCAGTTCGCCCAGCCCGGCGTAGATGCGCTGCGGGTTGTACACGGCCGGTGACAACGGTTGGCGCCGGGCAAAGGCAAGCAGTTGCGAGGACAGTTTGGCGCCCCGCTCCACCGCGGCAATGGCCGCCGTGACCCGCCGCTGCACCTGGGCATTCTCCGGTTCATGGCGAGCCAGCAGGTGCAGGTTGCCGGCGATCACTTGCAACAGGTTATTGAAGTCATGGGCCACGCCACCGGTCAGGCCACCAATGGCTTCGAGCTTTTGCGACTGGCGCAGTTGGTCTTCGGCGGCGGAACGCGCCTGGACTTCGGCGGCCACCCGTTGCTCCAGGTTATGGGTCAATTCCTGGCGCACACGTTCGGAATGCACATGGGCGGTGGTCTCCACCACAATCGCCAGCACACCGGCCGGTTGCTGGTTATCCCCGGCGACGGGGCTGTAATAGAGATCCAGCCACACCGTTTCCGGCTGGCCGTTGCGCAGCAGCACCAGGTCTTTGTTGTTGAACGACAAGGTGCCGCCGGCCAGGCAGGTGTCCACCACATGGCGGTTGAAGTCGGCGACTTCCGGCCAGCCCAGCTCCACCGGCGTGCCGAGCAAATAAGGATGGCGGCCGCCGGCAAACACCGAATAGCTGTCGTTGTAGATCATGTACCCCGCCGGCCCCCAGAGCATCACCATGGGCACGGGGGATGCCAGCATCATCTGCACGGTACAGGCGAGGCTGGTGGACCAGCGGTCAAGGGGTCCCAGGTCGGTGGTGGACCAGTCAAATGCGCGAATGCGCTGGGCCATTTCGCCGGCCCAACCTTCACAGCCGTGGGGGTCGGATAAGAATTGCATCGTTCGGCTCTGCGCAGAGAAAGGACGGTCGCAAAATTTGGAGCGTATCAAGGGGCGATGGTTTCATTTTCTATAAATTAGGGGCTAATCACCGCCAGCGCTACCCGCCTCAGTGAAAATCCCGGCTGCGCACCGTGATGCCGTCCAGCAGCGGCGTCAGGTCGGTCAGGCGCCCGGCGATCAGGTGCCGCACCTCGCCCACCGCCTCCCAACGCCCGTCCACCTTGAGCAACCGCGACCCCACCAGGGCCTGGCGCTGGTGTTCGGCCAGGTCGCGCCAGACCACCACGTTGAGGTTACCGAATTCATCTTCGAGGGTGACAAAGGTCACGCCACTGGCCGTGCCGGGGCGCTGGCGACCGGTGACCAGCCCGGCGACGCTGACAGTGCGCCCATGCTCCACCGCCTGCAGTTCATTCGAGCTGCGGCAACGCCGTTTACGCAGCTCGGCGCGCAGCAGCGCCAATGGGTGCGGGCCAAGGGTGGTGCCAAGCAGGGCGTAGTCGGCGTGCAGATCCTCACCCACCGTCGGTTTCGGCAGTTCCACCCGCGCCTCATCGGGGCTGGGCAGGCCGGCGAACAAGCCAAGCTGCTTATGCACCCCTGCCACGGCCCAGCGCGCCGTATGCCGGTTGCCGGCCAGGGCACGCAAGGCCCCGGCATCCGCCAACAATGCCTGGGTGCGCGCATCCAGCCCGGCGCGGGCGTCCAGATCGGCAATATCCCTGAACGCCCGGCGCTGACGTGCGGCTTCGATACGCCGCCCATCCTCTTCGCGAAACCCCGAGATCATGCGCAACCCCATGCGAATCGCCGGCTGCTGGCCATCGATGGGCTCCAGGCTGCAGTCCCAGTCGCTGGCCTGCACATCCACCGGGCGGATCTGCAAGCGATGGCGCCGCGCATCCTGCAGGATCTGGTCCGGGCTGTAGAACCCCATGGGCCAGCTGTTGATCAACGCACAGGCGAAGGCCGCCGGTTCATGGCACTTGAGCCAGCAACTGGCGTAGGTCAGCAAGGCAAAACTGGCGGCGTGGGACTCGGGGAAACCATAGCTGCCGAAGCCCTTGATCTGTTCGAAGATCTGCGCGGCAAAAGCCTCGGTGTAGCCGTTTTTCAACATGCCGGTGCGCAGGCGTGCTTGATGCGGCTCCAGGCCACCGTGGCGTTTCCAGGCGGCCATGGAACGGCGCAACTGGTCGGCCTCGCCGGGGCTGTAGTCGGCGGCGACCATGGCGATCTGCATCACCTGTTCCTGGAACAGCGGGATGCCCAGGGTGCGCTCCAACACGGTTTCCAACTCCGGCGACGGGTAAGTCGTGGGTTCTTCCTTGTTCCGTCGGCGCAGGTACGGATGCACCATACCACCCTGGATCGGCCCGGGGCGCACAATGGCCACCTCGATCACCAGGTCGTAGAATGTTTGCGGCCGCAACCTGGGCAACATCGACATCTGCGCCCGCGACTCGATCTGGAACACGCCAATGGTGTCGGCCTTGCTGATCATCGCGTAGGTGGCCTGGTCTTCCTGGGGGATCGTCGCTAGCGACAGGTCACGGCCACGATGGCGGCGCAGCAGATCGAAACAGCGACGGATCGCGCTGAGCATGCCCAGGGCGAGAATATCCACCTTGAGCAGGCCGACCGCATCGAGGTCATCCTTGTCCCACTGGATGATGGTGCGCTCAGCCATGGCGGCGTTTTCCACCGGCACCAGGGTATCCAGCGGATATTCGGAAATCACGAAGCCCCCGGGGTGCTGGGACAGGTGCCGGGGAAAACCGATCAGTTGCTGGGTGAGCGTCAGCACACGGCGCAGGATCGGGCTGTCCGGGTCGAAGCCGCCTTCGCGCAGGCGTTCCAGGGGCGGCGCATCGTCACTCCAGCGCCCGCAGCATTCGGCCAGCGCGTTGATCTGGTCCGGCGGCAAGCCGAGGGCCTTGGCCACATCGCGCACTGCGCCGGCGGCGTGGTAACTGCTGACCACCGCCGTCAGCGCCGCGCGGGTACGGCCATAGCGCTGGAACACGTACTGCAGCACTTCTTCGCGACGTTCGTGCTCGAAGTCGACGTCGATGTCCGGCGGCTCGTTGCGCTCCTCTGACAGGAAGCGCTCGAACAACGTACTCGTCAGGCTCGGGTCGATCTCGGTGATGCCCAGGGCAAAACACACCGCCGAGTTGGCTGCCGAACCCCGGCCCTGGCACAGGATCGACCGGCTGCGGGCGAAGCGCACGATGTCGTGCACCGTGAGGAAGTAGCTTTCGTAACCCAGTTTGCTGATCAGTGTCAGCTCGTGATGGATCTGCTGCAACGTCTTGGCGTCGACCCCGTGGGGCCAGCGCCGGGCGATGCCTTCATCGGTGACGGCGCGCAACCAGGATTCGGCATCATGACCCTCGGGCACCAATTCGCGCGGGTAGTGGTAGCGCAACTGGCTAAGGTCGAAGCTGCAACGCTGGGTGATGGCCAGGGTTTCGTCGAGCAGCGCTTGCGGGTACAGCGTGGCCAGGGCGTCGAGGCTGCGCAGATGCCGCTCGCCATTGGGGTGCAGGCGCGTGCCGGCGTCGGCCACCGGCACGTGATGACGGATCGCGGTCATGGTGTCTTGCAGGGCGCGGCGGCCACGGGCATGCATATGCACATCGCCGCAGGCCACCGCCGGAATCTGCAGGCTGGCGGCCAGGTGCAGGCGTTGCTCCAGATGCCGCGCATCGTCCTGGCCGCAGTGCAGGTGCACCGCCAGCCACAGGCGTTCGGCGAAGGTACGGCGCAGCCAGTGGATCGAGGCCTGGGTGTCGCTGTCTTCGGCGACCCACAGCGCCAGCAGGCCGGGCAACGGCTGCTCGAAGTCTTCCAGCAGCAGGCGGTAGCGACCTTTTTCAGCCCGGCGTCGGGCCACGGTGATCAAGCGGCACAGGTGCTGGTAGCCGCTGAGGTCCTGTACCAGCAGCACCAGTTTCGGGCCGTTTTCGATGCGCACTTCGCTGCCGATAATCAGCGGCAAGCCCACCGCCTTCGCCGCCTGCCAGGCCCGCACGATGCCCGATAAGGTGCATTCATCGGTGATCGCCAGGGCGCTGTAGCCCTGGCGCTTGGCCCGCTCGAACAACTCCAGGGCGCTGGAGGCACCGCGTTGGAAGCTGAAGTTGGACAGGCAGTGCAGCTCGGCATAACTCATGCGAACCAGCCCTGCAGCCACAGCCCATCGCTTTGCCCCACGCAGCGATAGGCCCAGCCTTGCTGGCCGGCGCGGGTCTGGATCAGGTAGTAGTCGCGGCGAATATCAGCACCGTCCCACCAGCCGGATTCGATGCGCTCCGGGCCCATGAGGATCTGCACGCCCTGCTCGGCCAGCAAGGTCGGTTCGTCAAGCAACCAGCCGGGACGCCGCACCTTGCTCAAGGTGGCGCACGGGCTTTTATCCGCCGCCATTTGCCAGGCGCATTCGGGGCGATGGTCGGCATGGAAGCGCAGGCCTTGCACCGCCTCATCCCCCAGGCGTGCACGCAGGCGTTCGCGCAATTGTTCCCACGGCAGGGTCTGTTGCGGGCGATCGTCGAACAGGTCCTGGCGTTGCGGCACGAACACCGGCAGGTCCTGGGCCACCAGGCGAAAACCACGCACCGGCGAGGTGACTTGCACGTGCTCCAGGCGCCCACGGGCCAGTTCGAACAGCATCGCCGGCTCACGCTCGGCGCTCAGCAGGCCGACCTTGATCACACTGTCCGGTGCATCGGCATGTTCCAGGTGCAGGTCGAAACGCTGCACGCCACTGTCCCGGCCGCAGAGGAACGCCGAGAGGTCGCCGGTCAGACGGCGCAGGGGGAATAACAAGGCCTGGTGGGATTGCACATCGAAATTCAGCTCGATGCGCACATCGAACTGGTCCGGCGGCTGATAGAACGCCAGGGCCAACGGCCGTTGTCCGGTCAAGACATCGAGGTGCTTGAGCAGGCTGGCGTCAAAGCGCCGCGCCAGGGTGTGCCGGGGCAACGCCTGCACCTGGGCCAGGGTACGCAGGCCCATGCGCGACAACGCGGTGGCCGCTTGCGGGTCGAGGCCGGCGCGGTCGATGGGCAGTGGCGCCAGGGCCTGGAGCAACGCATCCTCATCGGCCACGGCCAGGCCATCGTAGAGATTGGCCAGCACCCGCGCCGCCGCCGGGTTGGGGGCGGCGACGATACGGTGACGAAAGCCCAGCTCGCTCAGTTCCTGGCGCAGGCGTGCCTCGAACCGAGGCCAGGGCCCGAACAGGCCCAGGCTCGATTCGATCTCGAACAGCAAGGCACGCGGGTAATACACACTGACCTGGGAGCTGAAGCGGTAGGCCCAGGCGGCGAGGAACTGCTGCCAGCGCTCGATCTCCACGGGGTCGTATTCGGCACAGGCAAAGGTCTTGGCCAGGGCATGGGCGGCCGTCAGCGATTGCCCCGGGCGCAGGCCCAATGCGCGGGCGGCGTCATTGACAGTTTGCAGCACGCGCCGCTGCGGCGTGCCGGCCAGCAGCGCCAGGGGTTGGTCGGGCTCGGGGTGCAGGCGCTGCACCCCGTCCAGCGCCAATTGCGGGAAGACAATACACACCCAGCGCATGGCAACCTCAGTGCCCCGCCAGTGCAATCGGCGCCGGATGAGCCAAGCCACCCCGGCACTTGAGCACCCGCACCCGGGCAGGTTTGGCCTCGACGGCCAGGCGCAGGGCGGCGGGCGAAGGGTTGATCGCTTCACTCAAGGCGCGCCAGGCAAACGCCAGGGTCTGCCCGGTTTCCGCAGCCACCTGCAAGCGACGCAAGGCGCGGTCATCCGCCTTGTGCGGCCAGCACAGCACCGCGCCGCAACTGCCGGAGCGCAGGCATTGTTCCACCGCCCACAGCACATCGCGCGCCTCGGCCTGGACCACCGACAGCTGGCGCAAATCCACCCCGGCGTTCTGCCACGCGTGGGGGTACGGGGTGTAGGGCGGCGCCACCAGCACAATGCGCTCCCCCGCCGCCGATAATCGCGCCAGGGTCGGCAGCACCAGTTGCAGTTCGCCGATACCGTCCCTGGCCATCAGGATTTCGCTCAAGGCCGACTCCGGCCAGCCGCCCGTGGGCAGCACCGCATCCAGCGCCGCCAGCCCCGTAGGCTGCACGCTGGCCGGAGGCGCGACAGGCCGGCCTTTCCAGACGCGGCCGCCATTGAACAGCGTATCCAGTGCAACCACGGCGCCCATCAGCCTTGCCTCACCAGGCCGCAGAACACCCCTTCGATGGCCAGGTCCTGGTCGGGGCCGACCACGATAGGTTCGTATGCGGGGTTACGCGGCAGCAGACGCACACGCTCGCCACTGCGCTCGAAACGCTTGATGGTGACTTCACCGTCCAGGCGCGCCACCACAATCTGCCCGTTCACCGCTTCGGCACTGCGGCGCACGCCCACCAGGTCGCCGTCGAGGATGCCGTCCTCGATCATCGAGTCGCCTTGCACCCGCAACAGATAATCCGGGGTTTTCGCGAAAGTGGCGGGGTCGAGTTGCAGGCGGCTGTGCACGTCGGCATCCGCGCCGATGGGCCGGCCGGCCGCCACTCGGCCGAGCACCGGGACATCCAGCCACTCCGGGCGCGGGGGCTGGTTGAGCAAACGAATGCCGCGCGCCTGGTTGGGGTTGACCTCGATGAAACCGGCTTCGGCCAGGGCCACGACGTGCTTGCGTGCGACGCTGCGGGAGGCAAAGCCGAACGCCTCGGCGATCTCGGCGAGGCTGGGGGGTTGGCCTTGCTGCGCGATACGGTCGCGGATGAAGGTCAGGATGGCGGTGCGGCGGGGGGTCAGGGTCGTCATGGAGTACATTTGTACTCCTCTGGGAAATTTCTTACAAGAGCCGGTAGTCGGGGTTGGGGGGTATGCAGATCAAACCGGGGGAGGCCCAGAAGCCGCCAAGCTCATCCCCCTCCCGCCATATGCTGCGCAATCCTGCCCCTCAACCACCGCTCCGCCGGGTCATTGTCATGCACACCACTCCACACCATCGACAACTCCGCCGCGTCGATCGCAAACGGCGGATCCTCTGCCCGCAGCGCCGTGCCCTCGGTCAACGCACACGCCGCATAGTCGGGCACCGTGGCAATAATCTGCGTACCAGCCAGCAGCGCCCGCAAGCCACTGAACTGCGGTACCGCCAGCACCACCCGCCGGGCACGGCCGATACGGGCCAGGTCCAGGTCGATATTGCCGCTCAAGTCCCCCGAGAACGACACCATCGCATGGGGCCGTGCGCAATAGTCGTCGAGGGTCAGCGGTTCGACGCCGTCATCCCCGCGCAGCACCTTGCAGGGAATGTCCCGCAGTTTCCTGCGCTTGGCATTCGCCGGCAGTTCAGTGGTGTAGCTCACGCCCACCGAGATCTCGCCACTGGCCAGCAATGCGGACATCAGCAGGTAATTGGCGCGGCGTACCACCACGATAATGCCCGGGGCTTCTTCGCGCAGTTGGCTGAGCAACGGCGGGAACAGGCCGAACTCGGCGTCGTCGGACAGGCCGATGCGGAACACCGCACAGCTGGTGGAAGGGTCGAAATCCTTGGCGCGGCTGACTGCGCCTGAAATGGTGTCCATGGCCGGTTGCAGCTCCTTGAGTATCGCCACGGCGCGTGGCGTGGGCTCCATGCCCCGGCCGTTGCGCAGCAACAACGGGTCGTCGAACAAATCTCGCAGCCGGCCCAATGCCGCACTCACCGCCGGTTGGCCCATGAAGAGCTTTTCGGCGACCCGGGTCAGGTTCTTCTCGAACATCAGCGCTTCGAAAATCACCAACAGGTTCATGTCGACGCGGCGCAGGTCATTGCGGTTCATGGCGGTATCCAAACGGTTAGCAGGCTCCCAGCTAAGCAGACAGGACACTGCCTGGATTGCATGCCTGTGCTGTCTTTTCCGCGACCGAACCTGGCGAAATTAACAACGATTAACTCGCCAGCCAGCCGGCGGGGCGCCAAAAATGAGCCGGTCTACACTGCATCCATTCACCGGGAACGCTCCCATCGACTGCGGATATCCGTCATGGCCCGACCTGCGTATTGTGCTCCTCGCTTATCCGCCACCGGCGGCCTGTGCCCCCGGCGCGAACGAATCGCCAAGCAATTGATCCTCGCCAACCTCGGTGAAAGCCTGGCGATTGCCGACCTGGCCCAGGCCTGCGCCCTGTCGCGCAGCCATTTTTCCCGCGCGTTCAAGTGCACCACCGGGCTGTCGCCCCAGGAATGGATACGCCAGCAACGCATCCAGCGGGCCAAGGAGTTGATCACCGGTTCCTCCTTGAGCCTCACGCAAATCAGCCTGGAGTGCGGCTTTTGCGACCAGGCGCATTTCTGCCATATGTTCACGCGCAGCGAGGGCGTCAACCCGATGACCTGGCGAAATCACCAACTGCGTCACAAGCCTCGGGAGATCGCTGCCTAGTGGTCGGCACGCACTTGGAATATGCTGGCCGCTTACTTTTCCCAGAGCATGGCCACCCATGAGTGACCCACGCGACCAGGCCGTGCATTTCGGTCCTTACCGTGTCCACCCGCGCCAGCGCCTGGTGCTGGAGGCTGGTCGCCCATTGCGCTTGGGACGGCGGGCCGTGGACATCCTGCTGATCCTGCTGGAGCAGGCCGGCACAGTGGTGAGCAAGCAGGAACTGATCGCCCGGGTCTGGCCCAAGAGCGTGGTGGAAGACGGCAACCTGCGGGTGCACATGGCGGCGCTGCGCAAGGCCCTGGGCGATGGCCAGGCCGGGCAGCGCTATATCGTTACGGTGGCCCAGCGCGGCTACAGTTTTGTGGCGCCACTGAGCATCGAGCCGATGAGCCTACCGACCGAAGGCGCCCCCCAACGCCCGAGCCACAACCTGCCGCTGCGACGCACGCGCATGCTTGGCCGCCAGGCCCTGATCGACAGCCTGGTACAGCAGCTGCCCGAGAAACGCTTTATCACCCTGACCGGCGCCGGCGGCATCGGCAAGACCACCGTTGCCTTGCGCGTGGCGGAATTGTTGATCGGACATTACCGCGACGGTATTCGCCTGCTGGACCTGGCGCCCCTCAGCGCGCCGTCGATGATCCTGCCCAATCTCGCCGCGCTCCTCGACCTCACCCACACCGAGCATGAACCGTTGCCCGTGTTTGCGCGCCGCCTGCAGGAGCACCAGTTGCTGCTGGTGATCGACAACTGCGAACACCTGCTGGACGACATCGCGCTGATCAGCGAGGCCCTGCTGCGCCACGCGCCCCAATTGCACATCCTCGCCACCAGCCGCGAGGCCTTGCGCGCCGAGGGCGAGTCGGTGCAGCGCCTGGAACCCCTGGCCTGCCCGCCCGCCACCGGTAACCGCGCCCAGGCCCTGGGTTATCCGGCCCTGCAACTGCTGATCGAGCGGGCCATGTCCCATCAGGACAGCTTCGAACTGAGCGAAGCCGAACTGCCCCTGGCCATTGATATCTGCCAACGCCTGGACGGCATCCCCCTGGCAATCGAGTTGGTGGCCGCGCAGATCGAGCGCTTCGGCCTGCCCGGCCTGCTGGTGCAGATGGAAGACAACTTCCGCCTGCTCACCCGTGGCCGACGCAGCGCCCTGCCCCGCCATCAAACCCTGCGTGCCACCCTGGACTGGAGCTTCGAATTGCTCACCGGCTGCGAGCAGATCTGCCTGCGTCGCCTGGCGGTGTTCCGAGGTGGTTTCAGCCTGGCCAGTGCGGCGGCGGTGATCGCCGGGCAACAGGTTGCACCGGCCGAGGTGCTGGGTTCGATCACCCAGCTGGTGGCGAAATCCCTGCTCACGGTGGAAGCCGGGGATGACGAGGTGGTCTACCGCCTGCTGGACATCACCCGCACCTATGCCCTGGAAAAACTCAGCGTCGCCAATGAACTCGACGCCACCCGTGAACACCACGCCAAGCGCTGCCTGGTGCTGATGAACCAGGCGCAGGACGATTGGGAACAGACCGCCACCCAAACCTGGATCGACCGCTATGCGCCGCTGCGCGAAGACATTCGTGCCGCCCTCGACTGGGGCCTGGGCGACCAGGGCGTGCACCTGCTGGGTATTCGTCTCACCGTCAGCGCCATGCCGTTGTGGCAGGAGCTGTCGCTGCTGCGCGAACACGGACTGTACGTGGGCAAGGCCCTGGCGCGGCTGGGGCAATCGAGCACGCCGAGCCCGCACTTGAACATGGCCTTGCAGTTGGCCTTCGGCAGTTTTTCCTACCACACCCAGGGCGGTACGCCGCAGACCATCGAAGCCTTTGCCCATGCACGGCGCCTGGCCGAAGCCGACAGCAACCTGGTTGGCCAACTGCGCGCGGTGTCGGGGCAAATGGCGGTCAGCCTGTGTGGCGGCAACTACCGCGAGGCCCTGGAACAAAGCCTGCATTTCGACCGGTTGGGGCCGCAGGCCGAACCGTTGCTGGCCCTCAGCGCCCAACGCCTGAGGGTGCTGGCGCAGCACTTCGCCGGCAATCAGGTACTGGCGCAGCAGAATGCCGAACAGGTGATCCAGCGCATGGCCCAGAGCGGCCATCTCAACCGGTTTACCCACGGCTTTGGCGTGCAGTACGACCAGAGCGTGGCCTCGTTGACCATCCTCGCGCGCATCCTGTGGCTGCGCGGTTTTCCCGAACGTGCGTGGCGCACCGCCAGCCAGGCGCTGGAGCTGGCGTTGCAGATCAACCACGGCACGTCGATTTGCTACACCCTGGCCCTGGCCGGGGTGGTCATCGCCCACTGCAACGGCGACACCCTCGCGGCCCGCGACCGCTTGGACCTCCTCCTGCAACAGGCGCAAAAGCATTCGGTGCAGTTGTTCCACACCTGGGCGCAATGCTACGAAGGCACGGCGCAGATCGCCGATATGCAGGGATTGGGGCTGGTCGCAGACATCCTGGTGACCTTCAACGCCCGAGCCGTGGATGAAGCCTTGTTCGAACGCGCCCGGAGCGGTGCGGCCGGCTGGTGCAGCCCGGAAATCCTGCGCGTGCGCGCCGAGGCCATGCCCGATCCCCAAGGGGCTGAGGCGCTGCTGCTCGAAGCCCTGGAGTTGGCACACCAGCAAGGCGCGCTGGCCTGGGAGCTGCGCTGTGCGGACTCCTTGGCGCGGCGGTGGCAACAGCAGGGTCGTGTGCAGGCCGCCCGCGACCTGCTGGGTTCGGTCTACGCGCGATTCAGCGAAGGCTTCGCCACCCAGGACCTAGTCCGCGTACGCCGCCTGCTCGACGAGTTGCAGGACAAACGGCCGGCCTGAGAACGCTCCCAGGTAATGCCCATAGCCCTGCTGCAAACGCGCCACCTGCTGCGGGTTGCGCAGGAGTGCCAGGCCATAGCTGCGCGTGCTGTTGAGCAGACGATAGCGCGGATAACCCGGACCGGGTTCGAGGCTCAGCAGCGAGGTGCCGACCAGCCGCCCGAGCAGGTACGACAAATCGGCGTGTTCCAGCTCGGTGCCGGCCACCAGCTTACCCAGGGTGGGCAAGGTCACGGCCATCTTGAACAGGCTCAGTTGCAGGAACAGCCAGCGCTCCGGCAGGCTCAGGCGCTCGTAGGTCCAGTCCAGGGCGGCGGTCAGGGATTGGTGGCGCTCCACCGCTGTGCGGCGGCCCCGGGTCAGTACCTGCACTCCACTGTGCAACTGCGCCTGTAGACCGCGCACGCCCAGCGCATCCACTTGGGCCGCCGCCAGTTCAAGGGCCAGGGGAATACCGTCGAGGCGCCGGCAGATGTCCCGCAATGGCGCCAGGTCCTGTCGGCGCAACACAAAGCCCTGTTGGCCGGCACACGCCCGGGCGACGAACAGTTGCACGGCGGGGAACGCCATCGCCTGTTCAACACTGCCCAGCGCCGACGGCGCCGGCACGCCCAGCGGGGGCACGCGCAGCACCCATTCGCCTGGGGCCTGCAACGCTTCGCGACTGCTGACCAGCACGCTGACCTGGGGCGCATTTTCGCGCAGCGTCCGTAAAAGATGTCGACAGGCTCCGAGCAGCAGGTCGGCGCCGTCGAGTACCAGCAGCAATTGCCGGGAGACCAGTTGGCGGCACAACTGCGTGACACTGCCGCCGGGTTCCAGGTGCAGGATCGTGGCCAGGTGGCGCAGCATCATCAGCGGCGCCTCCACCGTGGCCAGGTCGACCCACCACACACCGTCGCGGTAGCGCGGCAACACGCGCTCGGCCAGGGCCAGGGCCAAGGTGCTCTTGCCCACGCCGGCGCACCCGGTGAGGGTCATCAGGCGCTGCCCGGACACCCGCCGCACCAGCACGCCCAGCAGTTCATCGCGACCGATCAGCGGGCTGAGCCGGGGGGCAAGGTTATGCCGGGGCAGCACCGCGGCAGCCGCGACCCGCACGGGGGCGGCGAAGCAGTAACCGCGCTGGGGGTCGTTGATAATCAAGCGTTGCCCGTCAAGGGCACGGCGCAGTGCGGCGATGTGCACCCGCAGGTTGTTCTCTTCCACCACGCTGCACGGCCAGACCCGCTCGATCAGGGTGGCCTTGCTGATAAATTGCCCTGGCGACTCCAGCAGCACCGCCAGAATATCCAAAGCCCGCCCGCCCAACGGCACCGGCCAACCCGCCTTGCTCACCAGCCGCTGCTGCCGATGAAAGGCATAGTCACCGAAGCGCACCGTACTATCCGCGTCAATCGCCTGAGGCATATTCATGTCTGCAATCGCGCTGAAAGGCCCGATCTTGGGCTTCCGCGCATCCTTTTCCATGGGCTCGACCTTATCTTGCCAGCTACCCGTGACAGGGCAATGCTGGCACAGGGAGCGATACGGACAATCGGGTGCGCGAGACGGACATCCTGTCGTTAACTGAACTGCTGGCGATATTGGGTCGGGTTGAGGCCGAGTTTTTCACTGAATAGAAAGCGCATGTGCCGCACGCTGCCGAAGCCTGCGTGGAACGCCACGGTCTTGAGCGGCAGGTCGGTGGTTTCCAGCAGTTGCCGGGCGCGGTCGATGCGCGCGCCCTGCAGGAAGGCCATGGGCGTCATCTGCACGTCCTTGGCGAACAGCCGGGCAAAGTGGCGCGGGCTCATGCCGGCCAGTTCGGCCATGGACTCGATGGTGAAGGGCTGGTCCAGATGGGCGAGCACATGGTTCTGCACCCGGGTGATCGCGGTTTCCTGGGGCGCCACGGACGCTGTCATCGGGCTGAACTGGGCCTGGCCGCCCTGGCGCTTCATCACCACCAGCAGCACCTTGGCCACATCCACCGCCACTTGCTTGCCATGGTCCTGGGCGACGATCGACAGCGCCAGGTCGATACCGGCGGTGACCCCGCCCGAGGTAATCAACCGCCCGTCCTGCAGGTAGATGCGATCCGTCTCGACGATGGCCTTGGGGAAGGCCTTGATCAGGCGCTCGGTGTAGTGCCAGTGGGTGGTCACGCGGCGTTCGTCGAGCAGCCCGGCGTGGCCCAGCACAAAGGCGCCGGTGCAGATCGAGCCGAAGCGCCGCGCCCGTGGCGCCGCCGCCTTGAGCCAGGGCAGCAGCGCCGGATGGCATTCGTTATAGGCACCCGGGCCGCCGGGCACCAGCAGCAGGTCATAAGCCGCCTGGGCCTGGTCCAGCAGCAGGTCGGACTGGACCAGCACCCCATTGGAGGCGCGCAACGGACCGGGCTCGGTACCCAGGGTGAGGATCTGGTAATGCTCGGCCGCCGGCAGGTAGCGGTTGGCAATGGAAAACACTTCGAGCGGCCCGGCCATGTCAAGCAGGAGGAAGTCCGGGAACAGCGCCATGGCCACGGTTTTCATACGGGAAGCATCCATCGAGGGGAAGAAAGCGAAAGGCATTATGGCATGGCTTTTACTGTCAATCTCAAGGAGACAGTTATTCAAATTTCAGCTTCTTAATGAATTTTCAGGTTGCCAGTAACCTTCTTCTCAACGCAAGCGCCCTGCATCTCGCAGCCCGCGCTCACTTGAGGACAAGACCATGCTGACCCTTCGCAAAGCTTCCGAACGCGGCGCCGCCAATCACGGTTGGTTGAAGTCGTTCCACACCTTCTCGTTCGCCAACTATTGGAACCCCGATGAACAGGGTTTTTCCGACCTGCTGGTGATCAACGACGACCGCGTCGCGGCCGGCAAAGGCTTCGGCCAGCACCCGCACCGCGACATGGAGATTTTCTCCTATGTGCTTGAAGGCGCCCTGGAACACAAGGACACCCTGGGCACCGGCTCGGTGATTCGCCCCGGCGATGTGCAACTGATGAGCGCCGGCAGCGGCGTGGCCCACAGCGAGTTCAACCACAGCCAGACCCGTGGCGTGCACTTCCTGCAAATCTGGATCGTACCCGCCGTGGCCGGCGCCGAGCCGCGCTATCAACAGGAGCACTTCAGCGCAGCGCAGAAACAAGGGCGCCTGCAACTGATCATCTCGCCGGACGGCAGCGACGGCTCCCTGACCGTGCGCCAGGACGCCCGGGTGTACGCCGGGCTGTTCAACGGCGACGAAGCCGCGACCCTCGACCTGCCGCCGGATCGTCACGTGTACATCCATGTGGCTCGGGGCAGCGTGGACATCAACGGCCAGCGCTTGCAGGAAGGCGACGGTGCCCGAGTGCGCGATGAGCGGCAAATCCGCCTGAGCCAGGGCCAGGATGCCGAGGTGCTGGTGTTCGACCTGCGCCCCCAGGAACGGCCACAGATGCCGTGACCGGCTCGGCGTTGGCCCTTTGAAACGGGCCATCGCTGGCATCGATAGTCACCATCATCCCAATGAAGTTCTCTTAAAAAATGCAACGCGTAACATCAAACCCATACCAGGCAACACCCAACTAAAACACTCGGAGCACACCCTCATGAAACGCCAAATCTTGCTTAGCCTCGCTTTCTCGGTACTCGCTGCAAACGCATTTGCCCACCCTGTTGTTGCTGAAGGCGGCGCGGCTCGCCTGATCGAAAGCCGTGTTGCTGAAGGTGGCTCGGATCGCCTGCTGGAACGTCGTGTTGCCGAAGGTGGCTCGGATCGCTTGCTGGAACGTCGTGTTGCCGAAGGTGGTGCTGATCGCTTGCAGCAACGCGGTATTGTTGAAGGTGGCGCTGATCGCCTGCAAGGCAACCGCGTCGCCGAAGATGGCGCCGACCGCCTGCAAGGCAACCGCGTCGCCGAAGATGGTGCCGATCGCCTGCAAGGCAACCGCGTTGCCGAAGGTGGCGCTGATCGCTTGCAGGAACGTGGCCTGGCCGAAGGCGGTGCCGATCGTTTGCAGCAACGCGGTATTGTTGAAGGCGGTGCCGATCGCCTGCTGGACAACCACGCTTAATCCCGCACTGTTCGCGGGGCACCCCAAACCGGCCTGATCAGCCGGTTTTTTTTCGCCTTCGATTAATGCAGGTCGCGGTCCACCCACACCACAGCCTTGCCGATCTGTTGCCGCGCTTCGATGCGCTCATGTACCTGATGCAGCGTTTCCAGCGTGTAATGCCCTTCGATAGCCACCGTCAACGTACCTTCGAGCATCGCCGCAAATACCGCGTTGGCGCGCCGTTGTACGCTCGCGCCGTCAGCCATATGGTCGGCCAGCCGGGGGCGCGTCAAAAACAGCGAGCCCGCCTCCCCCAGTTCCATCGGGTCGAGGTCGGTCAACGAACCCGAGACATTGCCATAGTTCACGATCAGGCCGCGCGTGCGGCAGGCGCGGAAGCTGTCACGCAGGGTGCTTTTGCCGAGCGAATCGAAGACCACATCCACTCCCTGCCCGCACGTGGCCTCCAACACCCGCTCGGCAAATCGGCCGCCGTCATAGACCCAGGCCTGGTGGGCCCCGCGCTCGTGGGCAATGGCACAGCGTTCAGCGGTGCTGCCGGTGGCGAACACCGTAGCCCCTGAGCGCCTGGCCATCTGCACCAGCAACTGGCCGATGCTGCCGCACGCAGCGTGGACCAGGCAGGTACTGCCGGCCTGCAACCTGGCGACATCCTCGATCAAGTAGTGGGCGGTACAGCCTTGAAACATCGCCGCAGCCGCTTGATCGAAGGCGATGGCACCGGGAATCTGCGCCACCTTGGCCGCGGGCACCAGGGCGTACTCGGCGAAGGCGCCCCAGGCGATGCACCACGCCACCCGGTCGCCGACGGCCAAATGGCTGACGCCTGCGCCGACTTCCACCACCACGCCGGCGCCCTCCATACCCAAGGTGCAGGGCAGGCGCACCGGATAGGTCGACGACTGCGCATATTTGCCCTGCCGGGTATGGATATCCATGAAGTTGATCCCGGCGCACGCCACCTTGACCAGCACATGCCCGGCCAACACCTGGGGTTTGGGGACGTCATGGCGCAATTGGACGACTTCAGGGCCGCCGTAGGTTTGCAAGGTAATGGCTTTCATCGGGGACAACTCCGTGTGCACTGGGAAGCGGCCATGGTAAAAGGACGCTCTCAGTAGGAAAATTCCCCAAAGCTTCCCAACCTCCGTGCGGAAATAACCCGATGTTCGATTGGCAGGACCTGTATTACTTCACGGTATTGGCACGTAGCCAGTCGTTGTCGGCGGCCGCCCGCGAGTTGCAGGTGGAGCACGCCACCGTCGGGCGCCGCGTCGATGCGCTGGAAAAAGCCCTCGGCGTCAAACTGGTGGACCGCCTGCCGCGCAGCCGCCCGCTGACCGCGCAAGGCCTGGCATTGGCGGAGTTGGCGGCGGGCATGGACGACATGGCGACCCAGGTGATGCGCCTGTCGCGGGTCGCGTCGATCGAAATGGCCGGCACGGTGCGGGTCAGTTGCCCGCCGTCTATCGCCCACTATTGCATTGCGCCCCATATAGCGCGGCTGCGCGCCCAATACCCGCAGTTGAACCTGGTGCTGATGCCGTCGACCCAACTGGCCGCGCTGGACAAAGGTGAAGCGGATATTGCCCTGCGCACGGTGCGTCCCGATGAGGAAGCCCTGGTACGCAGGAAAGTCGGGGTGGTGCGCTTCGGGCTGTATGGCCCGCCGACGTTCCAGCAATTGCCGGCTGCGCAGTGGACTTTCATCGCCTACGACAGCAGCCGTGACCACCTGCCCCAGCAAGCCTGGATGCACCAACTGCGCGCCGGCCGTGAGATCGCGTTTGCCGCAAGCGACCTGGCCACCCAGCAAATGGCGGCCAGGGCCCAGGTCGGCGCGGTGGTGCTGCCGACCCTGGTGGGCGATCACGACCCGTTGCTGGTCAGGCTGCCCACTGCGGTCGAAGGCCCTTTGCGTGATATCTGGCTCACGGTGTACCCCGACATGCGCCGCTCGCCGTCCGTGAAGGTGGTCATGGAGTTTCTGGTGGCGTGCATCGAGGCCGAAGTGCAGTTGCGCCGTTGAGCCCATCCGAGGGGACGGCCGCCAACCTTCGGGGCGCTCTGCAGGCGTTTTTTTGCCTGAGAAGGTCAACGCTTAAACCTGCACCCGTCAAAAAAATCGTTGGAACTAAAATACTTATCGAGCATTAAGAGTTTGCACTAGCATATGTGTAAGTCGGTACAACCTCCCGTGAAATATTCCCCTAATCCCCCCTGCGCTCGTAAAAACCAAGTGGTGAATGTTAAAATTTGTCACGTTTTAGCGGAATCAATTCGATTAGTATCTAAACGCTAGCAGCGATTGAACTGACGGCCTTGCATGCCGGAAAAGGGAGTAGGTGATGCATTTTTCCAACGTCCTCGCTATTGCACGGACTCAATCGAAATCAGAGGACTTTCGGGCGCTTTTAGTTCGCACTGTAGCGAATAATTTAAAAGTCGATACACGTTGCTACGGACAACTAATTGACACCCAGGAAAGCCACGTACATTACCGTGCCATCATTATAGAAATTGATACACCCTCCGCCAGCAATATGAGCCTGGACATAATAAGAAAAGCGCGAACTGAAAACCCCGACTGCACGATATTCGTCGTGATCACCTTTGCGTCGACCCTGAGCAAAACAAAATACTACCTGGCTGGCGCCGATTACTGCATCAAGGTAATCGAAACTTCACCCGAAAAAAAGTTGAACCTGTTTGATGCCTTTCTCAGTGAAAGCGCTCGACTCAATCAGTGCGACCTGATTCTCGACCAGGACCGCATGTGCCTGTATGGCGACGGAAAAAAGTTGGAAATATCCTTCGTCGAAATGAAAGTATTGGAAGCGCTTATTCAGAACCGACTGCTCAGTCATAATGAGATCGCCCGTGTCATGGGACTTAATACCAAGTACTACGACTCCCGCGCACTGGAAAAATCCATCAGCCGTTTGCGCAGTAAAATCAAGGCGCACTACGGTGAAAACATCATCCAAAATATTCGCGGCTATGGTTATAAACTCAGCCGGGGTCTTATTTGCGCCAGCCATTTCCAACCCACTAAGGAGGGGCCGAGCCGTGAATAGTGAAAAAATGCCCCCTGTACATACCCCGCACTTCAAGATCATCAGGCAAGCCATCGTTGATCGCGGTCATGCCTGGTGGGGCAGCGAAATCAGCGTAGCGGACGGCGTTGATCCCGCACAACTTGAAAGTGCCTGCACTGAGGCCTTGCGCCATATCCACCCACCGCGCAAAACGCTTAAGGCAGTCAGCCCGGCGACGAGTCATACGCTTCTGCGCATGGGTCAATCGGCCCTGATGAACGACGACATCCTCAAGGCGATCATTCAAGCCGCGCGGGCATTGGAAGACCACAAACAACCCTTCACCCTCAGTCTCGACAACCCACTGGACGCCCTGCCCGGTCCGGTAGAACGCCGGGCGATGGTGCGTCAGTTGTATAAGTTGAAAGACCATAGCGGTATCACGTTGGCCTACAACAACTACAGACTCGATACAAAGCCGGCAGACCTGCTGGTCGACCTCGAGCTATACGACTATATAAAAATGCCCTTTCCGGATTCTGCCCTCAGGCTCAGCCTCAACACGCGTTCGGACCTGTACGACCGGCTTTACGATCACATGCTGGAACTGATCAGTGCCTGCAGGGTCTGCTTCATCGCCGATCAGGTCGAGTTTGCCGACAGCGCCATGCTGGCTAAAAACTTGCCGTTCGAATACTTTCAGGGCGGCTATTACTCCCCCGCTGACTGCCTTTAACAACTGCATCTTCCTGATATGGGTGGACCCTATGAGTTCTTTCAAGAAACACGCCTTCGCTCCAACACTTGCGTCTATCGCACTGCAGGACTTCACGCCCAACGCAGAGTTCTTCTATTACGATGTAAACGCCCCGGCAACCACAGACCCCGCCGATACAAATCCGGCGTTTTCCCAACCACAGATCACCCCGCATTTTAATACCTACATTATTACCCACACCCTTAACTTGCCCTCACAATCGTTTAACCCCAAGCGGCAAGAATCCAGAATGCCAACCGCCAAGGCCCCTGACAGCGCGCCGAATAACCATACGCGTACTCAAGAGATCAGCGCCGAACGAACGCCACTGTATCCACAGGATTTCTGGCTGCTCACCCAACATGATCGCGCACTGGTCAAGGGCGGCCTGCGCATTTCATTGACCACTATTGAATCGGCGCTGATTAAAAAGATGCTGCACCATGAAGAACGCGTGGTCAGCAAAGAAGAGTTGATCCGTAATATAGGTCGTGAACCCGATTTATATCGCGGATTGGAAATGTGCCTGAGTCGTTTGCAGGAAAAGTTCAAGCGGGTCAACGACGGTGAACGCCTGTTTCGTGCGGTAAGAAACCGTGGTTATTGCCTGACGCAAAAAATCAAAAAGCCGCTCGAGCTTAGTCAGCCACGCCGTTAACAAAAATAAAAACAACCCAGACTTTTTAATTCACCCTGCCTATTAAAAACTCTTCTACCTGCCCTTTTATAACATTCACTCCGCCAGACCCTCTTGACCTTGTTATAAGTCGTCAGCCACTGCCCCCTGCCGTTCATTACTATCAATGGGCACGCGCCTGCGCGTGCCTGTCGTTTATAAAAGTTAACCGTTAACCCTTAACGCCTGCCACCACGTGCGCGGTCATCACCGGGAGCAGAACTATGCTTAATAACACTAGAATGCATCGCAACCTGACCCCCAGGGGTTTGACGTTCTGGGGGCAATGGACACTCGCATCGAGCTTAGTTGTGGCACTGTTATTTACGCTGGTTATCTTGAAGACTGGCCAACTGGAGTATTACTACCGCGTCCTGGCCGCCTTTACGATATTGGCCTCTCTCCCGGCGTATACCTTGTGCGATGTCTACAGCAAGAAAGATGATTATGCCGTGGGCCTTGGACGCTTGTTCATGGGCTGGCTGTTAACCATGGGTATATTGTTTGCCGTGGGCGTAGCCTGTAATGCCAGCGCACTGTTCCCTGTGGAAACCTTATTACTCTGGGCGGCGGTCAGTTACCCGTTATTGGCATTGTGTTACATACCGCTGCACAGCCTGTCCCGGTATTACCACCGCCAACTTCACGAACGCCAAAAATCATTGATCGTGGGCACTGGCAAGCTTGCGGTGGACCTGGCCAGGACCCTCTCACGGCAAAAACGCTCGCCCCTGGTGGGTCTGGTCGGCAGCCGTGCCGAGGCGACCGAGGATGCGCAAGCGCAGATCCTCGGCGAGCTGCCGCAACTGCCCCAATTGATCCGGCAACACGGCATCCGTCGGCTCTACATCACCCATTCATTGCAGGACGCCACCCACATTGAGGCGTTGTACCTCAACCTGCTGGAGATCAGCGTGGATGTGATCTGGGTGCCCGACCTCAATAACATGCTGCTGCTCAACCATTGCGTGGCCGAAGTGGATGGACTGCCGGCGATCTACCTCAACGAAAGCCCGCTGACCAGCCGCCCCACCGCGGCGCTGAGCAAGTCGCTGCTGGACAAGAGCCTGGCGGCTCTGGCAATCATCGTGCTGAGCCCGCTGCTGCTGCTGGTCGCCCTGCTGATCAAGCTGACGTCCCCCGGCCCGGTGATCTTCAAGCAGGACCGCCACGGCTGGAATGGCGAGGTGATCAAGGTGTGGAAATTCCGCTCCATGCGTGTGCATGACGACCATGAGGTACGCCAGGCCAGTCGCAACGATTCGCGCATTACGCCGGTCGGCCGGTTTATCCGGCGCACCTCCATCGACGAATTGCCGCAGCTGTTCAACGTGCTGCAAGGCCACATGGCACTGGTCGGCCCACGCCCCCATGCGATTGCACACAACGACTACTACTCGGGGAAAATCCGCGCCTACATGGCCCGCCATCGGATCAAACCCGGCATCACCGGCCTGGCCCAGGTCAATGGCTGCCGGGGCGAGACCGAGACCCTGGAAAAGATGCAACAGCGCGTCGACATCGACCTGCGCTACATCAACACCTGGTCGCTGTGGCTGGACATCAAGATTCTGCTGAAGACGCCGTTTACGCTGCTGTCCAAGGACATCTACTGATAGCCGGCAATCAATACAGTTCAAATGTGGGAGGGGCTGCGCGGCAGCCCCAAAACCAGGCCCAGAGGAGTGCCTGATACACCGCATTCGTCTTCATCAGGGGGCGCTTCGCACCCCAACGCGGGCGGTGCGACGCTTCGCCAAGCCCGCTCACCACAAAGATCCCAGTTTGCTGCGCGACAGCGCTACGTCGAAGAGGTAGCGGGGTCTATTCAGTGATCTTGTCGATGTTCTTGTAGAACAGCTCACTGTCGCGCCCATCGGTCATCGAATGCAGTGAGTAGGCGCGGTTCAAGCGTGCGCCGCCATCGCGGGTCAGCGGTGCCCATACCAGGTTGGCGCGCCGCATCGTCGACAGGCTCATCAACTCATCGAACGGAATGGACAGGTACAGGCCTTTGTCGAAGCTGCCTTCGCCGTACTCTGCGCTGGATGCAGTGGTGCGGGTGATCCACGCGCCAATCCGCACACCATTGTTGAATTCCCGCGACAGGTCCAGGGTCGCGCCCCAGTCCCTGGCCAGGTAGCGCCCCACACTCAAGGCGCCCTGAATGTTGAAGGGCAGATCGGTATAGCCGGTGATATGCCCGGTGACGGTGCGGTAATCGCGCAAGCTGAAATCCTGCTCGAAACCGCGCTGGCGCACGTAGTTCAGGTCGGCTCCCAACGCCCAGCGCTGGCCCATGGGGCGGTACAGCACTTCACTGCCGACACCGGCGTACATCGACTCCAGCAAACCACCGTAGACCATGCCGTAGAGGTCCTGGTCCAACTGCTGCGCATGGTTGAGCTGGAAGGTCGGCAGGGTCACATCGGAGGTGGTCATGTACCGGCGCAGGTCGGTCCGCACCCGGGGCAAGCCACTGGGCGCATCGTAGGTAAACCCGTCGTAGTTGTTCAGCAGGTTGACGCTGAGCAGGCCGCTCCACCAGGTATTGCGGGTGAAACGATACTCGCCGTCGAGGTCGGCGGACACCTGGTAGAGCAAGCCATCCGGCCCGCCGACGTTCTGCTTGTAGCCCAGCCCCACACCATAGGTGAAGGGTTTGGGTGGCTGGGTGTACAGCACTGTCTGGCTGCGGTTGCTGGCGCGATTGACCTCGACCTGGCGATGCAGGTTCTGCAGGTCCTCGCGGTGGTTGACCACCTCGCGAAAGGTCTCGCGCGGCACGCTGGTTTCTTCGATCGGCATGGCGTAGCGCTCGCTCACCAGGGTGAACCAATCGATCTGGTCATTCACGCTGTTATCGAGAATCCGACTGGCGCGGCCCACCGCCTTGGCGCTGTAGAAGTAGCGCTGCTGTTCGCCGTACACCAACAATTCCGGCCCGCGCTGGGTAATGCGCTGCACGTTGTAGCCGGCATTATCGTGCAGGCGCCGGGATACGGCGGCCCAATCCACCTGGTCCATCGGTGTGGTCGGGGCCCTGGCAGGCAGCTTGGGGGCCGGTGGGTCGTAGGTTTTTACCGGGGCTTTGCGGCTGACGAAATTGGTGTGCAGGGTGATGCCGAACATGGCGGTGTTGCCACGTTCCCAGGCGGCACTCACATCGATGGAGTCGGCCAGCTTGTAGACCAGGCCAAGGTTGATGGGCGAGTCCTGGCGCTGGTTGTTGTCGCGGGGTTCGTTCTGATAGTCGTTACCCTCGTACTCCAGCTTGAGGCTCAGCGGTGCCCAGGGCGTCTGATAGGCAATCCCGCCGAACAACGCGGGCCGGCCGCGAAAGTAGCCGTTGGAAAAACTGCCGGACCCTTCGGCGGTGGGCCGCTGGTTGAAACGATCATCCAAGGCGCCCAACGGGTTGCCGAAATCACCGCGACTGCCCAGGTACCCCCAGGCGATGCCGGCACTGAAATCCACGTCACCGTAGCGCTTGTTGGCCACCAGGTACTCGCTGGAAAACAACCCGGTGCCACCCAGGTCCATGAACCCCAGCGCCACCTCGGGCAGCCAGTGGCTTTCCTGATACAGGCGCACTTTGGCGTCGACGGCCTTGTCCTTATAGCTCTGGCCGCCGCTGAAGGACTCGGCGCCATAGGGGCGGTTGGTGATCGCGGTGTAGCGAAAGGTGCCCTCCAGCCAGTCCAGGGGTTGCGCCGAAAAACTGTAGCGGCTGTAGGGTTCGGTGCGGTTGGCATTCACGCTGAGTTCGCCGGCGGGCGCCATGCGGGCGGTGGGGGTTTGCAGCAGCCCGACGCCGCCGAAATCGCTTTGGGTGTAACGGGGATCGCCATGGGCGACGCCACAGGGCACCAGCAGCACGGCTGCAATACATAATTTCAAGGCGTGACCTCGGCCAGGGGTTGGGTGGCAAGAAACTCGGCCAGTTGCTGATTGAGTTCGGGGGTGAGCGGGTCCAGGTCGTCGCTGCGGATCGGTACCAGCAACGTGCTGCCCGGCGCGGGAGGCGTGCCCTCCTCGCGATTCCATGCCGCGATACCCAGGCGCGTGACATGGCCGTCGGGCTGGATCAGCCACAGGTAATCGCGGTCCGCTTCCGCCAGGGCCGGACAGGCGTGGAGGTAATCGAGGGGCCGCTGCATCGGCTGGAATGCCAACGTGCAGGCTGCGGCGACGGCCCCCACCACGCGCACGCTGTGCGGCCTCGGCGGATAAACCAGGCGGTCGCCCTCACTGACCAGCGGGTTCGGCGCAAAGCCGACTTCCACCGCCACCGGATCCAGCATCGCCTGTTGGCGGCCGGTCACCGGCAAGGCCTGCACCTGTTGATAGAGCCGAGCCGCCGCATGCGCGCGACCTTCGCGACCGGCCGCCAACGCCGCACGCTGCAGGGTTTGCAGGTCAAACAGCACACCGGCCTTGAGCCGTGCCTGCTGTGCCAGCAAGGGTTGGCGCAGCCAGGCCGCACCGAGCCAATAGCCCTGGGCATCCGGTTGCGACGCGGTGATCACATCCAGCAAGCGCGCCTCGGGCGCCAAGGGGATCGGCCCCGGATTGCGCACCTCGCCGCTGACGGTCATCGCCGCCAGGGTCACACTGGCGCCACTGCACAACAGCACCAGCGCGGCCAATTTTCGCAGCATCATGGGGCATCCTTGCGGGTCGGTTGCAGTTGGGTAATGGTGAGCGTCAGGTCGGGCGTCAGGTGCTGCTCGCTCTGCACGATAAAACCGTCGCCGGGGTCGACCCAGTAACGGTTACGCGCGTGAAAGCCGGCGGCCTCGATGTCTTCATCCACCCGCAGCAAGGCATAGGATTTGTCGAGAATCTCGACGCTCTCCAGCCCCTGGCGCGTCATGCGGCTGTTGACCGTAACGCCCAGGCGATAGCCGTCGACCACGTCGATCTGGCGCGTGCTGCGATAGCCGTCCGGGACACGATGCAACCCTTGCTGGAACGGTGACCGGCCTTGCCAGCGCGTGCCATCCAGGTCAGTGCCCAGGCCCACCGTGCGCACCACCAGACCGTCGCGCAGCAGCAGCACCTGTTTGCCGGATGCCACCCAGAACTGCAGGTCGTCACGCTGGCGGATCAGCGCCATTACCCCTGCGCCGGACACCGTGGTGACCTTGATCTGGGGGAACGGCACCGCATCCACCTGGGCCTGGCTCAACACCAGCGGCGGCGGCCCGCCGACGGCAGCCCTGAAGGTATCCAGCGAGGCCTGCATCAGCGGATTGCAGCCAGCCAACAGCCACGCCAACCCTGCGTACGTACCGATTTTCAAACTGTTCACGCAGGTACCACCCTATCGGCTGCTGGCTTCGCTCAGGTTGTTCTGGGTGGATGCACCAATGCCGATGATCGACGCGGACGGCACCAGTTGGCTGATAAAGCGGTTCCAGCGCGTGATATTCGCCGGGCCGACAAACACCACGTCCTGGGGCTGCACATCAAAACGCGTGGCCAGGGCCATGGCCGAGGGGGAGCCGGCTTGCAACTGGAACACCTTGGCCGGTTCCACATCGATGTTCTGCGCGCCGCGAATCACGTAGATGGCATCGGCGTTGGAGGTGTTCTGGTTGACCCCGCCCACTGAACCCAGCACGTCGGAGAGGTTCATGCTGCGGGTCTTGAAACTCAGCGCGCGGGGTTGCATCACCTCGCCCATCACGTAGATGCGCTTACGGTCGTTGTAGGCCAGGTACAGCTGGTCGCCGTCCTTGAGGTAGATGTCATTCAGGCGCGACTGCTCAAGGTTGAGCGTGTCGAGGTCCAGGGTGTAGCGCTTGCCGCCACGGGTGAGGGTGAGGTTCGACAGGTCGGCGTTGATCGGGTCGATCCCGGCGGCGCCGAGGGCCTCGCTGACGTTCATGGCAATGGTGGTGAGGGGCACCGGCCCGGCCTTGAGCACCGCGCCGCTGATCACCACTTTCTGGCTGGCAAAGCGCAACACGCTGACATCCACCTGGGGGCTGTCGATGTACTGGCGCAGCTTGTCGGTGATCTCGCTGCGCAGCGCTTCAATGCTGCGACCCTTGGCAACCACCTCGCCGACGTAGGGATAAAACAGGTTGCCCTCGGGGCTGACCAGGCGACCGTTGGCATCGATCTGCTGCTGCGGGCCGGACGGCGCGGTAAGTTCAGGGTGATCCCACACCGTGATATACAGCGCGTCATTGGCGCCGATCAAATACGGCCCGGGTTTATAACTCAAGAGTTCTGCTGGAATGGAATAAGGCACATGACTTGCCGCGTCCATGGCCAATAACTTTGGGGTGATCGGAATTAAATCCACGCGACTATTTTCAGGCCCGCCCTCTTCGGTCAGGGCGGCCGTGTCCATAGATTGACCCGGGGCAAACATGCAGCCTTGCAATAATGCAGCGGCCACGGCTGCAATAGAAAAAATACGCATCATAGTGCTAGGACACTCGCGATAGACGACAAGAAAAAAAGACCACTTGGGCGGGGATTCCAAGCGGTCTTAAAAGCGGAAGGTGTACGACTAGTTGCTGGTACCCGTAGTGCCGGTGGTGCCGGTAGTACCCGTGGTGGTGCCGCCATTGGAGCTGCCGCCGCTGTTGGAAACAGCGGCAACACCGGCAACCAGGGCAGTGCCGACCAACAACGTTTGCCCCACCGTAACGGTTCCGGCCACTGTGGTATCAAGCCCCAACGGCAACTCGTCGGCCATCGCCGAGGTACTCAAGACACTGAGTACCAGAATAGCCAGTGATTTTCTCATTTCAGACTCCTTATCATCAGTGAGCAGGCAAACCGATAGTGCCATTCAACTAAACAGCACACCAGACAGATAATATTCAGCCGACTTAGTTGAAAATAACGTTTTCCCGGCAAGCCCCGGCCTTCAATGCATTGCGCCCGGTAAAGTTATTAAAAACGTTATTAATTGTCGGAAAACCTCAGGCCCTGCCGTACTTGTCTTCGAAGCGCACAATATCGTCTTCGCCCAGATAAGAGCCCGACTGCACTTCGATCAACTCCAGCGGGATCACCCCCGGGTTTTCCAGGGCGTGCACCTGGCCAATGGGGATATAGGTCGACTGGTTTTCCGACACCAGGTAAGTCTGTTCGCCATTGGTCACCCGCGCCGTACCGCTGACCACGATCCAGTGCTCGGCGCGATGGTGGTGCATCTGCACCGACAACTTGGCCCCCGGTTTCACCGTGATGCGCTTGACCTGATAGCGCTGGCCGTTGTCCACCGAGTCGTACATGCCCCATGGCCGATACACCTCGCGGTGGTTGAGATGCTCATGGCGCCCGGCCTGCTTGAGCAGGTCGACGATGGCCTTGACCTGCTGCACCTGGTCCTTGTGGGCCACCAGCACCGCGTCCTTGGTCTCGACAATGATCAGGTCCTGCACCCCCACCGTGGCCACCAGCCGACTGTCGGCGTGGACGTAGGTGTCACGTGTGTCCAGGCTCAGCCCGTCGCCGCGTATCACATTGCCGCTGGCATCTTTTTCGCTGGCCTCCCACAACGCCGACCACGAGCCGATATCACTCCAGCCGGCCTGCAACGGCACCATCACCGCGTCATGGGTGTTTTCCATCACCGCGTAATCGATGGAATCGTCCGGGCACGCGGCAAAGGTCGCGGCATGCACGCGGGTGAAGGGTTGATCCTGGCTGCCGCCCTCCAGCGCCACGCGACAGGCCTCGAGGATGGCCGGCTGGAAGCGCTCCAGCTCCTCCAGGTAACGACTGGCGCGGAACATGAACATGCCGCTGTTCCAGTAATACCCGCCGCTGGCCAGGTACGCCGCAGCGGTGGCGGCGTCCGGCTTCTCCACAAAGCGCTTGACCCGATAACCGCCCTCGCCCGCCGCCGCGCCTTGTTCGATATAGCCGTAGCCGGTATGGGCGCAGGTGGGCGTGATCCCGAAGGTCACCAGCTTGCCGTCGCGGGCCAGCGGCAGCGCCACTTCCAGGCTGGCATGAAACGCCGGGATGTCTTCGATCAAATGGTCCGCCGCCAGCACCAGCAGGATCGGATCCTGGTGCTCGGCCAGCGCCTTGCACGCCGCCAGCGCGATGGCCGGCGCCGTGTTGCGCCCCACCGGTTCCAACAGGATGCTGGCCTGTTCCATGCCCAACTGGCGCAATTGCTCGGCCACCAGGAAGCGATGCTGCTCATTGCAGATCAACTGCGGCAGCGCGACGTTGGCGCCTTCCAGCCGCGTGATGGTCTGCTGCAGCATCGACAGGTGCGCGTCGGTCAGGCGCAGGAACTGCTTGGGGTTCAGCTGCCGCGAAAGCGGCCACAGGCGCGACCCCGAACCGCCTGCCATGATCACCGGTAACAACATGAGAGCGTCCTCGGGAGAGAGAGTCAGAAATAGGCGCGAGTGTGTTCATGCACCCGCGGGCTGATGCGCAGTTCGTCCTCGGACCACCAGCGGTAATGCTGGTGTTGCTCCGTGGGCGGTTGCAGGGTCTGGCCTTCGCCCAGGTCCAGGCAATAGCCGAGCACCACGTAATGGGTGTCCGGCCCGGCCCCGGCGTTGGCGAACACGCTGTCGTCGTAGAAGTGCTCGTACACCCCCAGCAGCCGCGCCTCGGCGCGCTCGAACGGGTGTCCCAGTTCGTCACGGGTGATGCGCCGGAAGGCGTTGTCGAGGTGTTCGTTTTTCTGGATACGCCCGCCGGGCACGAACCAGAAACCATAGGCCGGCCGATTGACGCGCAGGCCCAGCAGGACCTCGCCACGGGCGTTTCTCACCACCAGGTCGATCGCCACCAGCGGCGTCGATGCCACGACCGTATTGAAGGTCGGTAAATCAAGCCACATACCCATCAGACCTGTGCCATAAAGCGTTGCAGAATACGTTCCTTGTCGAGGAACTCCTTGGCGTAGTTCAGCGCCACCTCATTGCGCGCAGGCAATGCCAGTGCCCGCTCGATCCCGGTGTTCAGCGCGGCGACGGACTCCGGTTCAGCCAGCACCGCAATGCCCGGGTGTTCCTCGCACAGGCGGCCGAGGGTGGTGCCGGGGTCGGCGGTGATGATGGCGTGGCCGCCCACCGCGAGGATATTGGTCAGCTTGGAAGGCAGCACCGCGTCCGCCACCCCGCGCTTCTGGATCACCAGGTGCACGTCGGCCGAGGCCAGCAGCACCGGCAGATCCTCGTAGGGCTGCAACGGCGCAAACAGCACGTTGCGCAGGCCATCGCGCTGTACACGCTCGAGCAAGCGGGCCTTGCCGGTGCCCTGGCCGACGATCAGGAACACCAGCTCCGGGCGATCGGCATAGGCCTGGGCAGCGTCGAGGATCAGTTCCAGGCCCTGCTTCTCGCCGATATTGCCGGAGTACAACAACACCCTTTGGCCCGGCGCCACACCCAGGCGCTGCAGCAGCCCGGGGCTGCGGGGCACCTGGCGAAAGCGGGCGGTCTCCGACCAATTGGGAAAGAACAGCAGGCGCTTGCCGTTCACGCCTTTGCCCCGGGCCTTGTCGAGCATGCCGCTGGAAATCGTCGAGACCCGGTCAAAGCGCCGCAACAGCCAGCGTTCAAGCCCAAACGCCAGGCGCCGCACAAGGGAGCCGCCACCGATGCCGAGGCCGAACATCGCGTCCACTTCGTAATCCTGGATATGCAGCACCGAGCGCGCGCCACTCAGCTTGGCCAACAACAGTGCCTGGGGCGCACAAAACAGCGTGGGCACCACCAGGATCACCAGGTCCGGTTTCCAGCGCCACTGCCCCATGACCGCCAAAAACGAACTGGCGGAAAAGCTCATCAGGTGCAGCAGGCGCGTCAACGCCGTGGGCTGGCGTGGCACATACAGCGGGCAGCGAATCACCGTCACGCCGTCGTCCTGCTCGGTGCGAAAGCGCCACGGCGAATAGCCCTCGCCCACCTGCCACTGCGGGTAATACGGCGGCGCCGTCACCACTCGCACCTCATGGCCCTGGCCTGCCAGCCAGCGCGCCTGTTCACCGCTGTACTTGCCGATGCCGGTGAGCTCCGGGCTGTAGTTGATGCCGTACAGGAGGATCTTCATCAGTGGCCCCGAGGCTGTTCGAGGGCCGCGAGGTAAGCGTTGTAGGCGTCGCGCAGGCCCTCTTCCAGCGGCACATAGGCTTCCCAGCCGAGGGCGTTGATCCGGCTCACATCCAGCAGCTTGCGCGGTGCGCCGTCGGGCTTGCTGGCGTCGAAGCGCAACTGCCCCTTGAAGCCGGTGACCCGCACCAGCGCCTGGGCCAGTTCGGCAATGGTGCAATCCACCCCGGTGCCGACGTTCAGATGCGAACGCATCGGCTGGGTCTGCTCGCGGTAGCGTTCCTGGCTGAGCTCCATCACATGCACGCTGGCCGCCGCCATGTCATCCACATGCAGGAACTCGCGCCGTGGCTTGCCACTGCCCCAGATCACCACTTCCTCATCGCCGCGCTGGGTCGCCTCATGGAAGCGCCGCAGCAAGGCGGCGATCACATGGCTGTTCTGCGGGTGGTAGTTGTCGCCCGGCCCGTACAGGTTGGTGGGCATCACGCTGCGGTAATCGCGGCCATGCTGGCGGTTGTAGCTTTCGCACAGCTTGATCCCGGCGATCTTGGCCACCGCGTAGGGTTCGTTGGTGGGTTCCAGCGCGCCGTCGAGCAACACCGCTTCGATCATCGGTTGCGGGGCATGCACCGGGTAGATACAGGACGAGCCCAGGAACAACAGCTTCTCCACGCCATGGCTGTGGGCGGCGTGGATCACGTTGGCCTGGATCATCAGGTTCTGGTAGATGAAATCGGCCGGGTACGTTGCGTTGGCGTGAATCCCGCCGACCTTGGCGGCCGCCAGGTACACCTGGTCCACACGGTGCCGGGCGAAGTACGCCTGCACCGCGGCCGGGTCGAGCAGGTCCAGTTCGTCACGACCGGCCGTGAGCAACTGTGTGTAGCCCAAGGCCCACAGGCGCCGCACGATGGCCGAGCCGACCATGCCGCGATGGCCGGCCACGAAGATCCGCGCATCAAAGTCACGTGCCATGCTCAGTTCTCCACGGCAATCGGTGCGTCATGCCCGTGCAGGCGCAACAAGGCGTGGCGCTGGGCGACCTTGAGGTCTTCGCGGACCATCTCCGCGCACATTTCCTGGGCGCTGATTTCCGGCACCCAGCCGAGCAGGCGCTTGGCCTTGGACGGGTCGCCCAACAGCGTCTCGACTTCCGCCGGGCGGAAGTAACGCGGGTCGACGCGCACAATCACATCGCCCACCAGGATGCCCGGCGCCAGGTCGCCGTCGATCCGCTCGACCACCGCCACCTCTTCCACGCCCTCGCCGACAAAGCGCAGATGCAGCCCCAGTTCCGCCGCCGACCAGCGAATAAAGTCGCGCACCGAATACTGCACACCGGTGGCGATGACAAAGTCCTCGGGGTGTTCCTGTTGCAGCATCATCCACTGCATGCGCACGTAGTCCTTGGCATGGCCCCAGTCGCGCAGTGCATCCATGTTGCCCATGTACAGGCACTGTTCCAGGCCCAGGGCGATGTTGCTCAGGGCGCGGGTGATCTTGCGCGTCACGAAGGTTTCACCGCGACGCGGCGACTCGTGGTTGAACAGGATGCCGTTGCACGCATACAGCCCATAGGCTTCGCGGAAGTTCACGGTGATCCAGTAGGCGTACAGCTTGGCCACCGCATAGGGCGAACGCGGGTAGAACGGCGTGGTTTCCTTCTGCGGGGTTTCCTGCACCAGCCCGTACAGCTCGGAGGTCGAGGCCTGGTAGAAACGGGTCTTCTTTTCCAGGCCCAGCAGGCGGATCGCCTCGAGGATGCGCAAGGTGCCGAGGGCATCCACATCGGCGGTGTATTCCGGCGAATCGAAGCTCACCGCCACATGGGATTGGGCGCCGAGGTTGTAGATTTCATCGGGCTGGATCTGCTGGATGATACGCGTCAGGTTCGACGAATCCGCCAGGTCGCCATAGTGCAGGATCAGGTTTTTACGCAGGGCCTGGGGGTCCTGGTAAATATGATCGATGCGCTGGGTATTGAACGACGAAGAACGGCGCTTGAGGCCGTGCACGGTATAGCCTTTTTCCAGCAGCAGCTCGGCCAGGTACGAGCCATCCTGACCGGTGATCCCGGTAATAAGCGCGACTTTATTCATGTCTGTCTCCCAATTGATAGGCGAGCGAAGGCCGACACCCAGACTTGGGTGTTTGTTAAAAACGCTCAGTTACTTCGGTGTGGGCAGGTTCAAGTTATGTCCGGTCAACTTTGAGAGTTCCCGGACAATGGCTTCCTTATCGTTTAAGTGCGCAATCGCGGTTTCCAGTTCGAGCACTTTGGCGCCCACCAGAAAGCGGTACCAATAGCCCTGGAGCAGGTGATAGACCAGGCCGCTGCGGCCATCGAGAAACCCCAGCTGGATGATGTAGCGCCACAGGAAATACGCGGTGGAACTGAGGGTGAACGGCACGCGGTTGTACACGCGGTTCTTGACCAGGCGCTTGGCCTTGGCCTGGAACGAACTCTGCCCGGCATGCAGTTCATCGCGTATCGCAAACAGCCCCAGCCGCGCGTTAAGCACTTCAATCGCTTCGCGGGTGGCGTACTGGTTGTGCTTGTGGGTGAAGAAGGTCAAGTCATGCAGGTTATGGTCGGCAAACCCGCCGTCGAGGGTGATGGTGCGGCCCTCGGCGACCGAGATGTGCTCGTCCATCCAACGGTCCTCCATGCGCCCCTGGCCGGTGCGCCACAGCCGCAGCATCTTCAACGGGTAGCGGCCGCCATGGCGCACCCAGCGCCCCATGAAGATATGCTTGCGCTTGAAGTTGATGCCGGTGATGTCCCGGGCCAGGGTCGGCAGCCGGGTATTGATCGCGGCGGCAAGGTCGGCCTCGATGATTTCGTCGGCGTCCAGGCGCATCGTCCAGTTGCCGGTAATCGGCAGGTGATCCAGCGCCCACTGGAACTGCTTGGCCTGGTTGACGAAGGCGTGCTGCACCACCAGCGCGCCATGGCGCCGGGCGATGTCGCAGGTGTCGTCGGTGGAAAACGAATCGACCACCAGCACTTCGTCGCTGAAGGCCCGTACCGACTCGATGGCCCGGGCGATATGCAGGCTTTCGTTGTAGGTGAGGATGATCACACTGACGGTTTCGCGCTTCATATCAGCCACCGTGCATCTGCAGGACTTCGGTGGTGAGCCGGCGCGGTGAACGCGCGGCCCGGAAGTGGCTTTCCAGGGGCAGCCCCACGGCGATCATCATGATCAACCGCTCGCTGGCCGGGATGGCGCCGATGCCACGGATCTTCTTTTCCACCGAATTGAGGATCGCCAGGTTCAGCGGGCACGCACCCAGGCCATTGGCGTGGCAGGCCAGCAGCAGGCCCATGGAAAACAACGCACCGTCGACGTAAAGCTGGTTGCGCTGCCCCGCGCCGCCCCAGGCGGTGACTTCGGACGTGACCACAAACAGGTTGTCCACCGACTGCGCAAACCCGCGCGAGCCGCCTTGCAGCTCCAGCAGCTGCGCGATCACCGCACGGTCCTGATACACATGCACCCGCGACGACTGCCGGTTGCATTGCGAGGGTGACGACTGCGCCAATTCCACCAGGGACGTCAGCAGGCCACTGTCGATCTTGCCGGCCTGGAACATGCGGCAACTGGAGCGCGATTGCAGGAACGCCTTGGCATCCAGCCCGCCATTGCCCAGCCACGGCGCTGCACGCTTGATACCGCCGCTGCCGGCGGTGCCGTCGCGCTTGAGGTGCTCCACATAGGCATCCAGGTAAAACACGAAGTCGTCGCTGATGCCGAGGGTGCGGTGCAGCTCGAGGTAACCCTGGAACGCGCCGAGGGCCATCTCCACCGGCAGCGCCGAATACGTGCGGTCGTATTCGTTGAGCATATGGATGATGCCGTTGATCTTGTCCTTGCCGAACAGCGGCTTGGGTTCCTTGAGGGACAGGCCCTTTTCCACGGTGTGGGTTTCGATGAGGATTTTGTAGAACAGCTTCTTGTTGCGGCTTTCCAACGGCGAGTAACCGTTGTGGCGAATAAACGTGAGCATGTCGCGAAAGAACTCGCTGACGAAATACATCAACTTCCATGCCTTATCCATCATGGGTTTCACCTGTTTCATAGTGCGATGTCTCTCGTTTTGAGGGGGCGGCACGGCGCACCGACGCAAATCATCCAGGCCGGCTGGCTGGCCGTGACCACCGAGCGCGCGCCGACCACGCAGCCCTCCTCCAGCACGCAACCGGGGTGGATAAAGGCCTCGGCGGCGACCCACACGTGGTCCTTGATCACGATCTCGCGAGTCACCAAGGGCCGCAGCAGGCTGCGGGTGTCGTGGCTGCCGGTGCACAGGAAGCTGCGCTGGCTGATGGTGACTTTGGAGCCCAGGGTGATTTTGGCCATGGCGTACACATCGACCCCATCGCCGATGGCGGTGTAGTCGCCGATCTCCAGGTTCCACGGTGCCCAGATGCTGCACGTGGGCGCGATGCGGCAGCCCACGCCGACCTTGGCGCCAAAGCAGCGCAGCAACCAACGCCGCCAGTTGTGCAGCATCCAGCGCGGCGTGGGACGAAACAGCAGCTGGTAGACGATGCCCCACAACAGCCGGCGCGCCTTGTTGCTGCGCGGCAGGGTGTCGACGTACTTGAGTTGCGCGAAGTCGCTCATGACCGCAGCGCCGCCAGTTGTTCCAACAGGTAGCGCTCGCCCACCTGTTGCAGGGCCTGGCGCCGGGCCCGCACCGCCACCCAGTCGATGGGCGCCGCGATCAAGGCGTGCACCTGGTCGGCATCGTCTGCCGGCAGGAAGCGTTGCGACAGCTCCAGCTTCTCCAGCAGGTTGCGCACACGGGCGTTCAGCGAGGCCTTGTTGCCCGGCAACCCCACGGCGATAAACGGCTTCTCGAAAATGATCGCGAACACCGTGGCGTGGAAGGAGTTGGTCACCACGTAGGCGCTCTCCTTGAGCAACTTGAGCCAATCCTGCGGGCCCACCTGTACGGTCTCGCCGATCTGCCGCCAGCGCCGGTGCGCGTTGTACGGCGAGACAATCGGCCCGGCCACCTGCCGCGACAGCGCCTGGGCCACTTCGCGCACGCCCACGCCGGTGCGCAGCGCATAGCAGAACACGTGGCCGGTGCGGGTCTGGGTGGACGTGGCGAGCAGCGCCGAATAGTCGCGGTGCAGCAGCGTCGGGTCCGGCACGCACTGGGCAGCCAGCCCCGAGACCTGCTGCACGATGCTCACCCCGCTCTCCTCGCGCACACTGATCGCCGACAGTTGCCTGAGCAGACCCTCGGCTTCGGCATGGTACTGCGGCTCCAGGTATTCCTTGCCGAAACTCGCGGCGTAGGAGATGCGCCGGATCGCCTTGTCGCAGTCGAAGGCCAGGAAGTACGCCGGGTCGAGGCCGGTCTGGCCCGAGGGGTTCCAGATCTGGTCGCTGCCGGCCACCAGCAACTGCTGGCCGGCCACCGCCTGGTGGAGCTGGTGGGCGTGGGCGTAACGCGGCGCCTGGATATTCAGGAAGCGCGTTTTGAACGCCTCGAACTGGCGCGACTGGGCATTCGGCCCCAGCACCCGGGTTTTCAACGCCAGGGCCTTGAGGTACAGGGCCTTGAGGTTGGCCTTGAGCTGGCGCGGGTTGAACAGCTGGCGGATCTCGCTGCCATCCTCCACGTAGGCCGGGTGGTAGTTGATCAGGCTTACCTGCAAGCCCTGTTGCTGCAACCAGCGCTGCAAGGCATAGGCTTGCAGCACCGCGCCGAAGTTTTCGCTGAAGTGGTACGTCAGTATCCCGGCCCTGATGGGGCTAGCAGGTGCGTTCATGATCCAGCCTGTTTCAGTAAGTAATTGGGGTAAACCGCCTGGCGTGCAGGCGCAGCCTTGTTGAGCAGGCCGATGAACATCGACCACACCAGCAGGTAGCTGCCATCGAAGGTGGTGAAGAACTGGTAGCTGGTCTTGAACGAGAAAATCAGCAGGATCGCCACCACGGCCAGGGATACCGGGCTGCGCGGCAAACCGCTGAACAGCAGGCAAAACAGCGCCACGCCGAGCACCCCCAGCTTGGCGGTCACGCCCCAGTAGCCGTTCTCGATATCGAACTTGGAGTTCTCGAACCAGCGCTCGTCATTGGTGGGCACGCCGGGGGTCAATTGCTTGGCCAGGCCATTGCCCAGGAACACCGTGGCCGGGTTGTCGAGAAACGATTCCTTGGCATGGGCGATCTCGAACGCACGGGTCACGTCCTCGCCCTTCTCCTCGAACAGGTAAGTGGCAAAGCGCGACACCGCCAAGGGGCTGGCATAGAACGTCAGCGTGCCCAGCGCGCCGATGGCCACCACCAGCACCGCCAACGACTTGAGCTTGCGCTGGGTAATCGCCGACAACAGGATCATCACCGCCATCGCCGCGAGGATGGTCTTGGACCCGGCCGCCAGCAGCGTGACCGCGAGAATCAGCATCAGGCCGATCCTGCGCTGGCAACAGGCATAGAAAAACAGCAGCACCGCCGAGCTGGTGGGGAACAACATGATCCGCCCGACTTCGTCGCTGGACTTGGACGCGGCGTTGGTCAGGTCGATGCCCACGCCATACAGGCTGACCTGGAGCAACTGGCCAAGGGCGAAGATGTAGATGATGCGTTCGAGGATGCGCCGGTAGTTGACACTATGGGCCCGGGCGATTGTTTCCACATGGGCCAGCACATGGCGGTACCCGGCCAGCAGCAGCACAAAATAGAAAAACGGAATGCCGGAACGCAGGAACTGGTACAGCGAGATGTTCGCCCCGCTGCTCACCAATACCTGCAACACACTGGACGCAACCACCAGCGCCAGCAATGGCAGCGCGCGGGTAAAGCCACGCGCCGCGTACACCACGAACGGCAGCAACAGCAGCAACGCCACCGGTTGCGAGAGGTTGTTGCTCAGCGCCAGGGGCAAGGCGAAGAACGTCAGCGGCAGGTAGAGGGTCAGGCGCGCCTGGGACAGCATCATGGGCCGACCTCCCCCACGCGAATCACCCGCAGGTACACCAACACCACCAGTTCCGGCAGCGACAGCAACAGCGACGCGCCCAGCAGCGGATCGATGCGCTCCTTGCATGCCAGCCACAGCAGCAAGGCTGCCACGCTGCTCAGCGCATAGATCACTGAGGTGAGGGTGTGGCGATTGGTGGAAATCAGCATCGCCGCGAGGATGAACCAGGCCACATTCAAAATCGTATGGGAGCCGATCAGCGCCAAGGACAGGCGATCGACCTGCACCAGGCCATGGCTCCACAGCAGGATGACCTGCGGCCCGGCCCAGATCCCCGCGGCATACACCAGCAGGCACAGGCCCAGTACCAGGGAGCTGGCGCGCTGGGTAAAGCGTCGTGCCTGTTCGAACTCGCCGCGCCCGGCCAGCCGTGAGATCTCCGGGGTCAGGGCGTTGCTGCAGGTGATGCCCAACTGGATGATCAGGCGCATCAGGGTGCGCGCCATGGTGTAACCCACCACCACCGCCGGGCCGGCGATCTGGTTGAGCACTTGCAGGCCGCCTTGCAGGGTGATCGCCTGCGCCAGCGGGATCGCCGCGCTGCCCAGCGCCGGTTTCCAGATACCACGGAACTCGGCCCAGGACGCCGACCCCAGCCCCAGCAGCGGCCAGGGTGAAATCCGCCGCACAAACAGGGTCACCAGCACCAGGAACAGCACCTGGCTGAAAAACATGCCCTGGGCCAATTGCAGTTCGGAGCCACCCAGCAGCAGTACGACGATGGACAGCACAATGTCCAGGGTCCTGCGGTTGGCCATGATGAAGACGCCGCCGACGGTTCTGTCGATGGTGCGAAACCAGGCGTCGATCGGCCCACCCAGCAAGCGCGTGCACAGGTAGCCGGACATGAACAGCACCACCAGGCCGGCCTGCTCGGCGGTCAAGGTCTTGAGCCCGAGCAGTGACACCCAGTCGAGCCACTGGCCCAAGGTCAGGGCGAATACCAGCACCAGCGCGACCACCGCCAGGGTAAAGGCCAGCGCGGTCTGCACACTGCGCCGCGCCCCCGGCACATCGCCCTGGCTCGCACGCAGCGTGGCGCTGGTGGCCGACGCCTGGGCCACCCCCAGGTCCAGCAGGCTGAGCATCGACGGAATACCGGTGAGCACCAGCCAATCGGCATAGCGCCCGGTGCCCCAGGCGTGCAGGAAGAACGGCACCAGCACCAGTTGCGCCGCCAGCGTCACCAGTTGGGTGTAGCCGTAGCTGAGCACGTTGAGGCGAAACCGTCGCGACAACGAGCGCGGCATTTCAAGCACTTTGCTCATGGTCGTCAGGCCTTGTCGGACTGATAGGCGTAGCTGTAGTAGCCGTAGTCGCCATAGCCGTAGCTGGCGGACCGGCGTTTTTCCACACCATTGAAGATCGCCCCCTTGAGCTCGATGCCGTTCTGATGGAAGCGGCGCAGGGTCAACTCGATCTCCTTCGCCGAGTTCACGCCAAAACGGGTGACCATCAGGCTGGTGCCGGCCTGGCGCCCGACAATCGCGGCATCGGTCACCGCCAGCAAGGGCGGCGTGTCGATGATCACCAGGTCATAGCGCTCGCTGACTTCGGCCAGCAACGCGGCGAAGTTGGGGTGCATCAGCAGTTCCGATGGGTTGGGCGGGATCTGCCCACGGCCGATGAAATCGAAGCGCTCCACTGCGGTCGGGTGAATCGCTTCCTGCAGATCACAGCGCTTGGCGAGCAGGTCGGACAACCCCGCCTCCACCGCCTTGCCGAGCATCTTGTGCAAGTAGCCCTTGCGCATGTCGGCATCGATCAGCAGCACGCGCTGGCCCGACTGCGCGACAATCGCCGCCAGGTTGGCCGAGACAAACGTCTTGCCCACCTCGGGGCTCGGGCCGGTGATCATCAGGCGGTTGTTCCTGGCCTCGAGCATGGCGAAGTGCAGGCTGGTGCGCAGGCTGCGCATGGCTTCCATCACCAGGTCATGGGGGTGATTGACCGCCAGCAGCGACGGTGCGCCGGAGCGGCCCTTGGCGGCGTTGGTTTCCTCGGCCTTTTGCAACAGGCTGAAGGGGATCGAGGCGTACACCGGCAGGCCGAGTTTCTCGATCTCATCCGGGCTTTCCAGGCCACGGTTGAGCAGGCTGCGCACCAGCACGATGCCTACCGAGAGCATGCCGCCGAGCAGCATCGCCAGCAGCACCACGATGACCTTGCGCGGCGCTACAGGCTTGGCCAGGTTGACATCGGCACTGTCGATCAAACGCACGTTGCCCACGGTGCCGGCGCGCATTACGTCGAGCTCCTGGGAGCGGTTGAGCAACTGGGTGTAGATCTCGGTGCCCACTTGCACGTCGCGGGTCAGGCTGAGCAATTCCTGCTGGGTCGTGGGCAAGCCTTCGACGCGCTTGGTCATCTGCGCCTGCTTGGCATTGAGTTCCGCCAGCTTGGCGATCAAGGCGCGATAAGCCGGGTGCTGGGGGGTGAACTTGCGGTCCATCTCGGCCTGTTGCAGCTTGAGTTCGGAGATGCCGGTGTCCAGGGCCACCACCTGGTCGAGCACGGCCTTGGCCTCGAGGCTGATGTCGATGGATTTGCTGCGGGTCTGGAAGCGGTTCAAGGCGTTCTCGGCCTTCTCCAGGTCGCGACGCACCTGGGGCAACTGGTCATTGAGGAACGACAGGCTCTGCGCAGCCTCGGCCGAGGTGCGGTCGACGTTCTGCTTCACATACAGGTTGGAGATTTCATTCAGCGTCCGCACCGCCAGGGCCGGGCGCGTACTCTCCAGGGACAGGCTGATGATGCCCGACTCCTTGCCGCGTTCGATCACGGTGAGCAGGTCCTGGTAGTCGGCCACCGTGTCCAGGCGCGGCTTGCGCACGATCTTGAAATGCGCGCCCGGATTGGCCCGCAGCTCCTTGACCAGCACCTCGACGCCGTCGGCGGCAAACGGCACGCCGACGCTTCCTGCGGCGATCTCGACGCCGTCCTCATCAAACAACGTGTAGGCCTGGGCCTCGCCGGCCACCAGTACCAGGGTGGTCCCGAGCAACGCCGTCGGCAGGTTCAAGCGGCTCAGCGCCAGGGCCTCGCCCCCTGCCGACCAGCGGCTGAAACCGAACAGCGGCGGCGCAATATCGCCCTTGTTTTCAGGCGCATAACGCCGCGCGAGGAAGCCACCGATCAACGGAAAATGCTGCGGCGTGACAGTGATGTCCAACGCCAGGGTATCGACGGTCTTGCCAATGATGGTGCGCGACTTGATCAGCTCGATCTCGGTCACCGCCGGCGATTCCTTGCCCAGCAGGCTACTGACGTCGGAGAAACCGAGCATGTCGTTCTTCTTCGGCTCCACCTGGATCAACGCATTCGCCTGGAACACCGGCGCCGCCAGAATCGCGTAGGCCGCACCGATCAGCATGCAGGTGCCGGTGATCCCGGCGATCAGCCATTTGTGATCGATCAGGTTGCCGAGCATGCCGAGCACATCGATCTCGTCACGGTGAGGGCTTTCAGGGGAAGCGTTCTGGGGTGAATACATAAATCGCGTCTTCGTCCTTGCAATCGTTTAAAGAGGGAGCGTCAGCGCGCCAGGCGCTGGGCCCAGGCCTGTGCGGCCTGTTCGATCAAGGCATAGGCCTGCACAAAGGCGGGCTTGCCCTGGCGATAGGGGTCGGTGATCTCGCGATCGTGCTGCCACTTGCCCAACAGGAACACCTTGCCCCGCGCCTCGGGGGCGAGGTCGAGCACGCCGTCGATGTGCCGTTGCTCCATCACCAGGATCAGGTCGGCCTCACTCACGGCTTCAACGCTGAGTTGCCGCGCCTTGTGTGCCCGGGGAACATGTCCATGCTCCTGCAGCACTTGCCCGGCCGTCGGTTCCAGCGGATGGTCACGCAACGCCGCCAAGCCCGCCGAACTCACCGTGATTCCGGAGGACGTCAGTGCGGCCCCCAGCAAGTGTTCCGCCGTGGGGCTGCGGCAGATGTTGCCGATGCACACAATCAATATCTTTTTGAACAAGGCAACCTCCCACGCACCGCACACTTATTCTTCGGCAAAAGGGACGACCTTATTTAATGAGTTGCAACTAACGACCGAGTAATTATGACCACAGCCTACAAACCGAGACCATCTATCGCGCAAGACAAAAAATAACAATCCCGGCATTAACCGACTAAAACTAACATTCCGGTATTTTTGTACCGTCCCATAATAAAGTGCGATTTGAATGCACCAGACAGGGGACGGCCATGAACACGTCAAAGTTATTGGTAGAGCGTATTGGCCTATTTCCTTCTTCGGGAAATATTCAAGTGGAAGTGCATGATTCATCCCATGTCGTCGAACGCCTGCAGGTGTTGTATGCCGATAACTCACTGGACAGCGACGCGTCCGGTGCCGGGTTTTCCATGGTGTTCGCCGATTGGCGCTTCAAGTTGCAGGTCAGTGACCCGTTGTCGGTGTGCCTGTGCGTGGAAAGTCGCGGCGACAGCCAGTTCATGCAGGTCAAGACGGCCGAACTGCTGGCCAATATCTGCGGCACCGAGGAGCGGCCATGAGCCTGTGGGCGGGCTTGAGACGCGGCTATGCGTTGCGCAGGCTGACGGGGATGTTCGAGGGGTTTGCCGAACCGGTGCAGGGCGCGCAGTACCAGCGCAACACCCGGGTCATCGGCCATTGGCTGGACCTGTTGCGCGGCAGCTCCCCGCAGCAGATCACCCATGCACTGTTCCAGCAGATGAAACGCGCGCAGCGCCGTGGCAATGCGCGGCGCTTCAACGCGCAGACGACCTTGCTGGCGCTGATGGTGGAAAGCAACCTGGCGCTGGACCTGGCGACCTACTCGGCCTTCCGGTGCGCGGTTTCCAGGCGCCAGGCAGGCTCCTGAGGGGCCTGGTCGGCACCTGAGAGGGTCACTGCGACGCGGTTGAGCAGCCACTCCGCGTTGTACTTGGGCACCAGCCCACAGACCAGCAAAAACACCAGCCCGCCGCCGATGAACACGGGGGATACCTTGATGGGCGCGGCATCAATACGCCACAGGAACACACTGGCCGCTGTCGCACCCAGTGCGGCACCGGCCAGGGCTTCATTCAGCGGATGTATATAAGGCGCGACACAATAAGCACTGAACCCGATACTTATCACCAACCCCGCCAGCGCCGCCGGCCAACGCCAGGCCTGGTTGAACTGGCGGGCCAACAAACTCGTTGCCACCGTGACCATCAAACAGGTGTTCATGGCATGGCCACTTATTACAGCAATATCCAAGTGCTGGAAGGATAAGCCCCAACCTTTAAACAGCAACTTGCTGGCCGCCACGATCGAATAAGTAATACCCAGCGTTATTATCCAGGCCCGCAATGCCCACGGCGTGGAATACCTTAACCAGACAGCAATCACCAGTGCGGCCGGAATCATGACGGTAATGCCGCCATATTGCGCAAGTTCTGCCCGCATCACTGCTTAACCTTCGACGTGCCATTTTCGGCGCTCATCAGACCTCAGGCCCGGCAAAAACACAACGTTATCTAGGGTCAGCAACGCGCTAAAAATGCAATTTACTGATTATAACACCTAAATATGATTCTATATTTTAATAATTAGGTTAGAACCAAACGGCATTTTACAGCGGCTGTCGCGGCCCCTACCGTGGACGAGCATGACCGACCCCCTGCCCGGCGGAGGTACTCACTCCCTACTCGACAAGGACAGACCATGAGCATTGAATTCATCGGCTATATCGGCGGTCACCACGCTTCCGAGATCCACCCGCGCAGCGGCCCTACCCTGCAACCGGACTACGTGGAAACCGTGGCCCGCGCCCACGAAGAAGCCGGTTTCGACCGCGCGCTGGTGGCGTTCCATTCCAACAGCCCGGACAGCACGCTGATCGCCGCCCATGCCGCCAGCGTGACGAAAAAACTGCAGTTCCTGATCGCCCACCGTCCGGGCTTCGCCCAACCCACCCTGGCCGCCCGCCAGTTCGCCACCCTCGATGTGTTCAATGGCGGGCGCACCGCCGTGCATATCATCACCGGCGGCGACGACCGCGAACTGCGCGCCGATGGCAGCCATATCGGCAAGGACGAACGCTACGCGCGCACCGATGAATACCTGAGCGTGGTCCGCCAGGAATGGACCAGCGATCAGCCCTTCGACTTTGCCGGCACCTACTACCAGGTCGAAGGCGCCCACTCCGCGGTGAAGTCGCCGCAGCAGCCGCATATCCCGTTGTACTTTGGCGGATCGTCCAAGGCCGCGATTGAAGTGGCGGGCAAGCATGCCGATGTGTACGCGCTGTGGGGCGAAACCTATGAGCAGGTACGCGAGATCGTGACCCAGGTGCGCGCCGAAGCGGCCAGGCATGGGCGCACGATTCGCTTCAGCCTGTCGCTGCGGCCGATCCTCGCCGCGACCGAAGAACAGGCGTGGGCCCGTGCCGACAGCATCCTGCAACAGGCCACCGAGCTGGCCGAAAAGAATGGCTTTGTGCGGCGTGAACCGCCGAATGAAGGCTCGCGCCGGTTGCTGGCGGCGGCGGCGCAGGGCTCGCGGCTGGACAAGCGTTTGTGGACGGGGATTGCCAGGTTGCTGGGGGCGCAGGGGAATTCCACCTCGTTGGTGGGGACCGCCGAACAGGTGGCAGAGGCATTGGTCGATTATTACGACCTCGGCATCACCACCTTCCTGATCCGTGGGTTTGATCCGCTCAATGATGCGATCGACTATGGCAAGCGGTTGATCCCCCTCACCCGGCAGTTGATTGCTGAACGCGAGCAGGCCAAACAGGTCGCGTGAGCAAGAACACCACAAAACCCATGTGGGAGGGGCAACCCCTCTCCTACATTTTGATTTTCACCTGGTTCGAAATCAGTTCTTGTAGTCGGTATCAGTCCGCTCCAACTGCCGAATCAGCGCATTCCAATGCCGCGCCACCCCCGCTCCTTCGCCACTGGCAAACACCTTGGCCTGTTGTTCGACTTTCGCCACCACTTCGGCCGGCGGGAAGATCAACTCCGCATTCCCCGCCGCCTGCGCCGCCACCTGGATATTGCACGCGCGCTCCAACTGTTGCAGCTGCGCAAACGCATGTTCAACACTGACGCCGGCGGTCAACAAGCCATGGTTGCGCAGGATCATCACGCTTTTGTCGCCCAGGTCCGCCACCAGCCGCTCGCGTTCGTCCAGGTCGAGGGCCACGCCTTCATACCCGTGGTACGCCACGCGTCCGGAAAAACCAATGGAATGCTGGGAGATCGGCAGCAGGCCGTCCTTCTGCGCCGACACCGCAATGCCGTCGCGGGTGTGGGTGTGCAGCACCGCCTGCAGGTCATGGCGTGCGCCGTGGATCGCGCTGTGGATCACATAGCCGGCGTAGTTGATGCCCAGGCCGGTAGGGTCATCGACGATAGTGCCGTCGAGGTCGACCTTGACCAGGTTGGATGCGCTGATTTCATCGAACAACAACCCGAAGGCGTTGATCAGGAAATGCTCCTCCGGCCCCGGTACACGGGCGGAGAAATGGGTATAGATGTGGTCGGTCCACTTGTACAAGGCGGCCAGGCGATAAGCGGCGGCCAGTTTGACGCGCACCTCCCACTCTTGCGGGGTAACGCGCTGGCGAACATTGCTGGTGAGGTTGGTGATCGAGGTGACGCTGCTCATGGCAAAACTTCCTGGATGGCCTTAAGGACTTCCAGGCAAGCCTAGGGGATGGCCAAAAATAATAAAAAGCACATTTTAATCTAAGCTAATTATTATTTTTTTTCATATAACCCTTACCAATAATTCAGGGCAAATGTGGTAGATCCCACGACCTCTTCGACGCAGCGCTGTCGCGCAGCAAACTGTGGCGAGCGGGCTTGCCACAAGAATGCGGTCGCCTGAAATTGTTCAGGCAAGACTCAAGACTTCAGGGTGAAATTTTAACCCTCTAAAATCATTCAGTTATTTTAAGTTTGATAAGAGGGGCTTGCCCCCGATGGCCATGAGTATCTCCCGCAACGCTAACATCGATGCGAAGCGAGCCGCCCTTGATCTTGCTTTTGATCTTGATCTTGATCTTGATCTCAGGCGCCCCGTTAACCACGCTGGCCGGAATCCGACAGTGATTTGGGGGGCTAAACCGGCAGGGATGCCGGTTTAGCCGCCCCGCGCCATGGATGGCGCGTGGCGGCGGCCCCCCAAATCACTGTCGGATTCCGGGCACACCGAGCCTAGGCGAGGTGCCGAGTGGTGGGGCAAGAGCCCTTTGCTTACTTTGGGGCTTTTCCAAAGTGAGCCGCCGTCAGGGCGGAACCCTAAGCCGCCGTTACCGCAGCAACGGATATGTACCCGGTCCAATCCAAAAAAATGGTCGGCCCAGAGGCCGTCATCGGGGACAAGCCCCCTCCCACAGGGTTACGCGGCGTCGCGGACTTTATGCAGCGACGCCGCCACCCGCTTGCCAAACGCATCCACCGGCCCCTGCAGGTTGCCCAGGAAGTGCGGGTAGATCAGCCACAGGTCCATCACCGGCTTGAAATCCTTGAGCGGCATCACCGCCAGCTGCTCACGGTGCGCACTGCGTTCCAGCAACGGCCGTGGCACCAGGCCCAAGCCCAGGCCGTCGGCCACCAGGCCCAGTTGCAGTTCGGTGCCGAAGGTCTCCAGGTTGACCCGCAGGGCCAGGCCCTGATCGGACAAGGTGCGCTGCAAGCCGGCGCGGAAACCGCAGCCGTCCGGGTTGAGGACCCAGCCGTTCTGGTACACATCGGCCAGCTTGCAGGGTTTCTTCGGCAGTTGGGCCTTGGCGCAGACCACCACCAGTTCCATCTTGCCGATGGACTCGCCGACGATGTTGTCCGGGAAGATCTTGCCTGCCGGGAACAGCGCCGCCGCCGCGTCCAGTTCGCCGCGTTCGATCTTGCCCACCAACTGGCTGCCCCAGCCGGTGGCGACCTGGGCACGCAAGTCGGGGTATTCGCTGCGCAGGTGCTTGAGCGCGTCCAGCAGCACCACGTCGCCGATGGTCTGCGGCACCCCCAGGCGCAGCAGGCCGGTGGGCGGTGCGTCGGTGGCCACCAGCTCGCGCAGGGCATCCATCTCGCGCAGGATCAACCGGCACTGCTCATAGACGCGGGTGCCGATCAATGTCGGCTTGAGGGGCTTGGTGTTGCGGTCGAACAGCTCCACGCCCAGCGCCTGCTCGAAGTTCTGCACGCGGCGGGTAATGGCCGGCTGGGTCAATTGCAACGACTCGGCGGCATGGCTGATGGACTGGCAACGAATCACTTCGACAAAAGCATCGATATCGTCAATTTTCATTTGGGCCGCACATAGAGAACAGTCATTAAGATGTGTGTAAAGCATAGTTGCAGGAACGTGGCGTGAATAGCCCGCGCTGCAATCGATAACGTCTAACGCTATTCAGACCGGTTCTAAATTACCTTCAGCTATAAGCTAATCATTAAAAAATAGCATATTAACTATAAACATTATGCTTAGATAACCCCATCCCTGCGACCACACGATGGAAGTGCCATGACCCAGGCCCGACACCCCGAGAGACTCAGAGCCTTCATAGGCGCCCTGGCGGAATTGATCGACGGCAACCCACGGGAAGGCGACCTGTTGCACCGTGGCGGCAAGCTGCTGGCGCAACTGGTCAGCCATGACGATTGGCTCCCCGATGAATTTGCCCAACCCGACCCCGAGCGCTACCAGCAGTTCCTGCTGCATGCCGATTCGCGCCAGCGTTTCAGCATCGTCAGCTTTGTCTGGGGGCCGGGGCAAAGCACGCCGATCCACGACCATCGGGTGTGGGGGCTGATCGGCATGCTGCGCGGCGCAGAGTTCTCCCAAGGCTTCCAACGCGCACCCGACGGCAGCCTGGTCGCCGAAGGCCAGCCGATTCAACTGGTGCCGGGCCAGGTCGAAGCGGTGTCTCCCAAGGTCGGCGACATCCACCAGGTGAGCAATGCCCACAGCGACCAGGTGTCGATCAGCATTCATGTGTACGGCGCCAATATCGGCGCGGTGCGCCGTGCGGTGTACCAGCCCGACGGCAGCGAGAAACTGTTTATCTCCGGTTATTCCAATGCCTTCCTCCCGAATATCTGGGATTTGTCCAAAGAAAAGAGCCCTGCCCTATGACCACCGTATCGACCCGTAGCTTTGCCCGGATTCGCCAGGCCCTGTTGGACCGTGAAGAAGTCGCCCTGGTGGACGTGCGCGAAGAAGCGCCGTTTGCCGAATCCCACCCGCTGTTCGCGGCGAATATCCCGCTGTCCAAGCTGGAACTGGAGGTGTATTCGCGCATTCCACGCCGCGATACCCAGGTCACCGTCTACGACAACGGTGAAGGCCTGGCCGCCCGTGCCGCCGAACGCCTGGTTGCGCTGGGCTACACCCAGGTCAGCCTGCTGGAAGGTGGCCTGGACGGTTGGCGCCGGGCCGGTGGCGAGCTGTTTATCGATGTGAACGTGCCGAGCAAGGCCTTTGGCGAGCTGGTGGAAAGCGAGCGCCACACGCCGTCCCTCGCCGCTGAAGAAGTGCAGGCGCTGCTCGACAGCCAGGCCGATGTGGTGGTGCTCGACGCCCGCCGTTTCGACGAATACCAAACCATGAGCATCCCCACCGGCATCAGCGTGCCCGGTGCCGAGTTGGTGTTACGCGCGCGCGAACTGGCGCCCGACCCGGCCACCCGCATCATCGTCAACTGCGCCGGGCGTACCCGCAGCATTATCGGTACCCAGTCGCTGATCAATGCCGGCGTGGCCAACCCGGTGTCTGCGCTGCGCAACGGCACCATCGGCTGGACCCTCGCCGGGCAGACACTCGCCCACGGCCAGTCGCGGCGCTTTGCCCCGACCTCGGAAGAACATCGCCAGATCGCCGCCGTCGATGCCCGCCGCGTCGCCGACAAGGCCCGCGTCGGTCGTGCCACCCTGGCCGACCTGCAAGCCTGGCAGCAGGACACCACCCGCACCACCTACCTGTTCGATGTGCGCACCCCGGAAGAATTCGAAGCCGGCCACCTGCCCGGCGCACGCTCCACACCCGGCGGCCAGCTGGTACAGGAAACCGACCATGTCGCCAGCGTGCGCGGGGCACGCCTGGTACTGGCGGACGACGATGGCGTGCGGGCGAATATGTCCGCGTCCTGGCTGGCCCAACTGGGCTGGGAGGTGCATGTGCTGGATGACCTGCAGGCAGCGCATTTCAGCGCGAAAGGCGCCTGGGTCGCCCCGGTGCCCGCGCCGCCCCAGGCCGAACTGATCAGCCCGCATACCCTCGCCGAATGGCTCGCCCATGGCGACACGGTGGTGCTGGACTTCACCGCCAGCGCCAACTACGTCAAACGCCATATCCCCGGCGCCTGGTGGGCGTTGCGTGCGCAACTGCCCGAGGCCCTGGCCAAGATACCCGCCGCCCAGCGTTATGTGCTGACCTGCGGCAGCAGCCAACTGGCGCGCCTGGCGGTGGCCGAAGTCGAAGCGATCACCGGCAAACAGGTGTTCCTGCTGCAAGACGGCACCGCCGCCTGGATCAACGCGCAACTGCCACTGGAAGAAGGCGAAACCCACCTGGCCTCGCCGCGCATCGACCGCTACCGCCGGCCGTACGAAGGCACCGACAACCCCAAGGAAGCCATGCAGGCTTATCTGGATTGGGAGTTCGGTCTGGTGGAGCAACTGGCCCGTGATGGGACCCATGGGTTTTACGTCATTTGACCCCAGGCACGCCTGCCCCCATTGCGGGAGCAGGCGCTACCCCAGGCTGATGGGGTGGGGGTACTGCGTTACTTTCTTTCTTCTGTGTCGGTGCAAGAAACCGTCCCCGAGCTACCGCTCAACTGAGACTGCATGGCGTGGACACCCGCCTCCATTTGCGAGGCCACGCTGAACTGGGCGCCGAGCAACAGGCTGAACATGACGCATGTGGTTGCCAATAATTTGAACATGACGAATCCTCACTGGTTCGCTGAGAGGGTAAAAATACCCCCATCGTTTACTCACAGCTGACTTGGCTGCGTACTGTCATTTTCTGCCCGGCGCAACGCCTGGACACCTGTGAAGAATGACAGTGGCCTAGACAACTTCGCACTATGCAAACCTGCGCTGAGAGCGATTGGCACCGTCCCTTTGGAAACCCAGGCACCCCAGCCGCAATTACGCACTTTAAAAATACATAAAACGCATATTAGATAACAAATTATCTTAATATTTTTCATAATTAACATATAACCAAAAAGACTTTCACAGCAGGTTTTTATGGGCATAACGTGAACTCCTCACCGACCCCTTCTCCAGGCGGAGGTAGCCGAACCCTTTTTCGATCTGCCTGGAGCCTGCATCCCATGGTCTTTTTCACTCCGTTCAAACGCCTGCTCCTGGGCACCGCCCTGGCCCTTGGCCTGGCCACCGGCGCCCACGCCGCCGACCTGCAACCGCTGCGGGTGGCCAATCAGAAATCGACGATCAAGACGCTGCTGGAAGTCTCCGGCGAAACGAAAAACGTGCCCTATGAAATCCAGTGGTCGGAATTCCCGTCCGCCTCGCCCCTGGGAGAAGCCTTGAATGCCGGTGCCGTGGATATCGGTGCCCTGGGCGATGCGCCCTACGTGTTTGCCCTTGGCGCCGGCGCCTCGCTCAAGGTGGTCAGCATCATCCACGCCGAAGGGCGTAACACCACCGCCCTGCTGGTGCCCAAGGATTCGCCGATCAAGACGGTGGCCGACCTCAAGGGCAAGAAAATCGTCACCGGGCGTGGCTCCATCGGCCACTACCTGGCGATCAAAGCCCTGGCCACCGCAGGCCTGACCACTAAGGATGTGCAGTTCATTTTCCTGCTGCCCAGCGAGTCGCGCCTGGTACTGGATAACGGCACCGTCGACGCCTGGTCGACCTGGGACCCCTACACCACCGTCGTCACGTCCCAAAGCCAGGCGCGGATCCTGGCCAGCGGCAACACCCTGTTGAGCAACCACCTGTACCTCGCCGCCACCCGCCAGGCCATCGCCGACAAGCGCACGCAGCTGGACGACTTTGTCGCCCGCGTCGACCGCGCCTACGCCTGGGCCAATACCCACCCCGACGAGTACGCCGCCGCCCAGGCCAAAATCACCGGGCTGCCGCTGGCCGTGCATCTGGCCGTGGCCAAGGAAACCCGCCTGAGCCCGGTGCTGATTGACGACAGCGTGGTCAGTGGCCTGCAGGCCACCGCCGACACCTACCAGCAAGAAGGCCTGCTGCCCCGGCACATCGACGTGTCCCAGGGCTTCGACACGAGCTTTAACGCCAAGCGCGCCCCCAACAACCAAGCATCACGCTGAAGGAGCAGAACATGAGCACGCCACATCCATTAAAACCCCGCCATTTGAAACTGGGCGCCATGGTCCACGGTGTCGGACACGGCTGGGGCGAATGGCGCCATCCCCAGGCGCAACCGAATGCCAGTACGAATTTCGGCTTCTACAAGCAGCAGACCGAACTCGCCGAAGCGGCCAAGTTCGACTTCGTGTTCATCGCCGACAGCCTGCACATCCACGCCAAATCCAGCCCGCATTACCTCAACCGCTTCGAGCCGCTGACCATCCTCTCGGCCCTGGCCGCACTGACCACGCATATCGGCCTGGTGGCCACCGTGACCGTCAGCTACACCGAGCCCTACCAGGTGGCGCGCCAGTTCGCGTCCCTGGACCATATCAGCGGCGGGCGCGCCGGCTGGAACGTGGTGACCTCGTGGCTCAGCGGCACCGCCGACAACTTCGGTAAAGCCGAGCACCCACCCCACGCCGTGCGCTACCGCATCGCCAAGGAACACCTGAACACGGTCAAGGGCCTGTGGGATTCCTGGGAAGACGACGCCTTTGCCTACAACAAGCAAAGCGGTGAATTCTTTACCCCGGGCAAGCTGCATGCGCTGAACCACAAAGGCGAGTTTTTCTCGGTCAAAGGCCCGCTGAACATTGCGCGCTCGCGCCAGGGCCAGCCGGTGATTTTCCAGGCGGGCACCTCCGAAGACGGGCGTAACTTTGCGGCGCAGAACGCCGACGCCATCTTCGTGCATGTGGAAAGCATCGAAGAAGGCCTGGCGTATACCCAGGACCTCAAACGCCGCGCCAAAGGCTTTGGCCGCGACGCCGACAGCCTGTCGATCCTGCCGGGCATCCGCCCGATTGTCGGCCGCGACGAGGCCGAAGTGGAAAGCCGCTACCAGCAGGCCGTGGAGCTGGTCACCGTGGAAGACGCCATCGTCGCCCTTGGCCGCCCGTTCAACGACCATGACTTCAGCCAGTACCCGCTGGACGCGCCCTTCCCGGAACTCGGCGACCTGGGCGCCAACAGCCAGAAAGGCGGCTCCGACCGCATCAAGCAACTGGCCAGGGACGAAGGCCTGACCCTGCGCGAAGTGGCGCTGCGCTTCTCGCGGCCCAAGCGTGATTTTGTCGGCACCCCGGAGCAAGTCGCCGACGCGATCCAGACCTGGTTCGAACGCGGTGCCAGCGATGGTTTCATCATCAACTCGGTGCTGCCGGACGGCTTGCAGTACTTCACCGAACTGGTGGTGCCGGTGCTGCAACAGCGTGGCCTGTTCCGTAGCGAATACACCGGCCACACCCTGCGCGACAACCTTGGCCTGGACGTGCCGGCCAACCGTTACAGCGTCACCGCCGAGGTCGAAACGCAACAGGAGGCGCTGGCATGAGCGAGTCCCTCAACCGTCAGTTGGCGGCGCTGCACGCCGAGCGTGTAGCGACCTGGGCACCGGCGGCGTTGCAGGTCAATATCGACCAGCGCCAGCGCCTGGTGGATGAAGCACGGGTAGACGACTACGTGCAGATCGGCGATGAGCTGGACCCCTTCACCCTGCTCACTGTGGAAGGCGGCGAACTGACCCGCGAACGATTGCTGGCCGACGGCCCGGCGGTGCTGATCTTCTTCCGCTTTGCCGGCTGCCCGGCGTGCAATATCGCCCTGCCCTATTACGAACGCCAACTCTACCCACGCCTGCGAGAACTAGGCGTGCCCCTGGTCGCGGTGAGCCCGCAAGTGCCTGAACGTCTGGTTGAGATCAAGAGCCGCCACGCCCTGCAATTGCGGGTGGCCAGCGACCCGGACAACCAACTCGGTCGCCGCCTGGGCATCCTCTACAGCTTCGACGAAGCCTCGCGCAATGCAGCCCTGGCCAAGGGCAATCACATCGGTGAAACCACCGGTACGGGAACCTGGGAGTTGCCGCAACCGACCGTGGTGGTGATTGCCCAGGACGGCACGGTGGCGTTCGTGGACGTCAGCCCGGACTGGCTGGTGCGTACCGAAGCCGAGCCGGTGGTGCAGGTGGTGGAGCGCTTGCTGGGCCAACAGCCTGTACGCATCGCCATCTAGGCCCAGCGCCCCTCCCACATTTTGACCGAGTACATTCTCATGACCCAACCGTCTCTACGCTCCGTGGAGGTCGCCAACTTCGAGGCCCTGCTCGAACGCCTCAGCACCGAGCTGGCCGGCACCGCGCACCTGTATGACGAGAGCGGCGCCTTCCCCCATGCCAACTTCCAGCGGCTGCACGACCATGGCCTGGTCGCCCTCACCGTGCCCAAGGCCCTCGGCGGCGGTGGTGCCAGCCTGCCCCAGGCGCGCAAGGCGATCAGTGCGATTGCCAAGGGCGAACCGTCCACCGCACTGATCCTGGTGATGCAATACCTGCAACACACGCGCCTGCAAGACAGCAAGACCTGGCCGCCCCACCTGCGTACCCGAGTGGCCGAGGACGCGGTGCGCGACGGTGCATTGATCAATGCCCTGCGCGTCGAACCCGACCTCGGCACCCCGGCCCGTGGCGGGCTGCCGGCGACGACTGCCGTGCGCACTGCCGAGGGCTGGCGCATCAGCGGGCGCAAGATCTACTCCACCGGCAGCCATGGTCTGAGCTGGTTCAGCGTATGGGCGCGCAGCGATGACGCCGACCCGCTGGTGGGCGCCTGGCTGGTGCCCAAGGACAGCCCCGGCGTAAGCATCATCGACACCTGGGACCACCTCGGCATGCGCGCCACCTGCAGCCATGAAGTGGTGCTCGACAATGTGCTGGTGCCACTGGACCACGCCGTCAGCGTCAGCCCCTGGAGCGCGCCGCAACCGGAACTGGATGCCGAGGGTTTCCTGTGGATGTCGGTGCTGCTGTCCTCGGTGTATGACGCCGTGGCCCAGGCCGCGCGGGACTGGCTGGTGAACTGGCTGGAAGAGCGCCAGCCATCCAATCTCGGCGCGGCGCTGTCGACACTGCCGCGTTTCCAGGAAACCGTCGGCCATATCGACACCCTGCTGTTCGCCAACCGCAGCCTGCTCGACGCCGCCGCCGACGGCCACACCCCGGCCGCCAACGCCGCGCAGTTGAAGTACCTGGTCACCCACAACGCTATTCGCGCGGTGGAGCTGGCCATCGAGGCCTCCGGCAACCCCGGTCTGTCACGTCATAGCCCGCTGCAACGCCACTACCGCGATGTGCTGTGCAGTCGTGTGCATACCCCGCAGAACGATGCGGTGCTGCAGGGCGTGGGTAAAGCCGTGTTCGCCCAACGCCAGAAGGAACGCACATGACCCAGGTGATTATCGCCAGCCAGTTGGACGAAGACTACAACGACGTGATCCGCGCGCGCCTCACTGCGATCCACCCCGGAGCCCAGGTGATCGGCGTGCCGGCAGGCGTGCCAAGCGACCTGCCGCCCCAGGCGAATATCCTGCTGCTGCGCCCGATCAACGTGCGCGGCTACACCGCACCGGACACCCCGCCACCGGGCTGGCCCTACGGCGCGCAATGGGTGCATTTGGTATCGTCCGGCATCGACTTCTACCCGCAATGGCTGTTCAACGGCCCGCCGGTGACCACCTCCCGAGGCAGCGCCGCCGACAACCTGGCCGAGTTCGCCCTGGCAGCGATCTTTGCCGCCTCCAAGCATTTGCCGGACATCTGGGTGAAGGACTCGCAATGGAACTTCACCGCCCTGCGCCCCCTCAAGGGCACCACCCTGGGTATCCTTGGCTTTGGCGCGATTGGTGAAAGCCTGGCACAAAAAGCCCTGGGCCTGGGCATCAAGGTGGTCGCGCTGCGTCAGAGCCAGGCACCGCTCGGCGCCGGCGTGGACGCCGCCCAGGACATCCACGACCTGTTCGCCCGCGCCGACCACCTGGTGGTGGCAGCGCCACTGACCGACGCCACGCGGCATATCATCAACCGCGATGTGCTGGGCAGCGCCAGGCCGGGCCTGCACCTGATCAACATCGCCCGTGGGGGCCTGCTCGATCAGGAGGCGTTGCTGGAGGCCCTGGATAACGGCCAGATCGGCCTGGCATCGCTCGACGTGACCGAGCCGGAGCCCTTGCCGGACGGGCACCCGCTGTACAGCCACCCACGGGTACGGTTGTCGCCGCACACGTCAGCGATTTCGACCAATAGCCGCAACGAGATTGCCGATACGTTCTTGGCGAATCTGGAGCGCTACGTTTCAGGGGTTGAACTGGCGAATCTGGCTAACGCCTGACGCTGTTCAAAAATGTCGGAGGGGCGGTGCGACGATTCGACTTGCTCCCGTGGCGGCCTTCGGGCCGACCATGTCGTTGGAGTTGAGCGAGTACATATCCGTTGCTGCGGTAACGGCGGCTTAGGGTTCCGCCCTTACGGCGGGTCACTTTGGAAAAGCCCCAAAGTAACCAAAGGGCTCTTGCCCCAACACTCGGCACCTCGCCTAGGCTCGGTGTGCCCGAACGAAGGCTT
>NZ_FMUC01000025.1:0-53367 GCF_900100935.1 Pseudomonas sp. NFACC25 | reverse complement strand
CCAGACTGTTGAGCATCCTTTTGGAACGCTCAAATATTGGATGGGAGCCACCCACTTCCTGACCAAAACACTTCCGCGAGTAAGTACCGAAATGAGCCTTCATGTACTCGCCTACAACCTCAAACGAATGATGAGCATCTTCGGCATTGCAGGACTGCTTGAGGCGATCAGGGCGTGAATCCAGCCGCTTGGCTCGCCAGTTAGCGGCTGTTTGGGCCGCTAACGCGGCCCAAGCAGCATTACGAACGTCTATGTAGCTGACTAGTGCTATTCGCGCTTCCGTCTGCTGGTTTCGCAGACAACGCCCGTCGTTCTCAACTTTCGACGTATTTAGTGCGTTTTCACACAGCCTGGACCCAAACCGGCCCTCCGTGGATTTCAGGGTAGCAATACAACTGACAACCAGAACCAGAGCTATCTATACGATCTGAACGATGCTCATGTGATTGCCCAACCGAAGCAACACCCATTACTGCGCTGAGTTTTCTGAATGAAACCGTCTAGGTTCGGCGCCTTGATGCGTACAGGGTTGACCCTGTGTGGCAATGACAACCACTACGATCGCCCTGCCCTCCTAAGCCTGACCGCGTCATGAATGCCGTATTGTCAATGAGCCGCATCAAACTGCTGAGTCTCTAGGCTCTCTTGCCAGCGCTCATTGGTGTCCCATTCCTTACGACCCAAGCCAAGAGGGATCCGGGCCTCGAACATTTGAATTAATTTTTCGTATTCACCTAATGGCCCAGTGAAATCAGCCGATCTTATTGTTAGAGGGGTCCTAACCTTCATTCGTTAGAGGGCAGCTATAGCCCAGTTTTGTATTTTCTTCGTTCATTGATCAGCAACCCACTGCCGCCATCAATAACTCGTAGAAGCAGAAAGAAAATGATCGAACCCGAACGGATCGTCTCCCTCTCACGGGAAGTGGAGTCTCTGGCGAATCGTGGTGTCAGTGATATACATGCGATCACTCGCCAAACTCGATTGCTGGCAATCAATGCACTCATTGAAGCCGCACATGCAGGCAAGGCCGGGATGGGGTTCTCGGTTGTGGCGGAAGAAGTCAAAAATATCTCCGAGCGTATCTCGAAAATTGCCAGCGGGCTGACCGAGGACTTGCAGGTTTCGGTCAATGAACTGACGGCACTCGGTCGGGGCATGTGCTTTGACGTGCGCGGACAGCGATTGGCTGATCTGTCGCTTAACATGATCGAGATCATCGATCGAAACCTTTACGAGCGCACATGCGACGTGCGCTGGTGGGCAACGGATGCATCCCTGGTAGACGCGCTGACGAGTCACTCCCCGGAAGATTGCGCCCACGCCAGCGAGCGTCTTGGGATCATTCTCGACAGTTACACCGTGTACCTAGACATCTGGGTCGCTGATAACAGTGGGCGAATCTTGGCATCGGGCCGACCGGGAACCTTTGGCAGGGTGATCGGTGCCACTGTTGCAAAGGAGCCTTGGTTCAAGAAAGCAATGCAGCACGCTTCAGGTGATCAGTATTTCGCTGGAGAAATAACGGCCGAACCGCTGTTGAACGACTCGCAAACCTGCACATTCAGTGCGGCTGTGCGCAGCAAGGCAGGTAAACAGACCCCGGTGATTGGCGTTATCGGAATTTTTTTCGACTGGAAAAATCAAGCTGACTCGGTGCTCAAAGGCGTGCGCTTGAGCGAGGATGAACGCTCGCGAAGTCGATTGATGATCATCGACGGCAATCACAAGATAATTGCCAGCTCTGATACACAGAATCAGCTGGGCGAGCGAATTGAGTTGCAAACTAAAGCCGCCCAAACGAGTGGTTACAGCATCTTGAGTAAAAACCTCATCCAGGGTTACTCGATAACGCCTGGGTTTGAAACCTATGCCGGTATGGGATGGCTAGGCGTCATCGAACAACATTTGCCCACAATTGACGCGTAACCCAACGCGCTGAACCAACACTGCTAGCTCGCTTAGCAGATCTCTAAGCAGACATTAAAAATCAGCACAACTGGTTGCGTACAACGCAGATTTCTTATGTTTAGACTTCGTTACGGCGTTCAATCGGGCGCCGCGTGTATCCCCACATGTATCCCTAACCACACAACATATAAACAAAACAAATAAAATCAATATCTTATCCACCCAATTCAAATGACTGTGTACCACCAAGTACCGATCCATAGATGTCTACAGCAGTCTATGAATCACCTCAAGAAGCCCGCCTCGTGCGGGCTTTCTTGTGTCTGGCCGTTTATCCCTGTCTATCCCTCCCCACCCCGCACCATCGCTGCCCACTGGCATGCCGGACATCTATACCTGTCCTTTTTAACCAAACGGTTGTCCATTCGAGCCAAGCACACTTCATCTCCCCTAGATAATGTTCACTCCACGCCGTGTCCCTAAAAACACAAATGACGAGGTGTCTCATGCATCTACGAGAACAGCAGCGACTATCCGATTCATCCTGGTTTTTACACAGATGGGACATGGCACCCGAAGAGTTTGCCACTTACCTGCTGCAACTCGGGACCTTGGTGCTGCAACGCCGATGGAATGGGAGCAATCGTAAAACACCAACGTCCACGGCGATCTAGAACAGCGAACCGTCCGGTCAAGACAGAAATAAAGGAACCCCAGTCACGGACCATATCTCCCCCCATGGCCGCAGGACCAGTTCCGATGTCAGCATTCTGCGTCGGCTGCAAGCACGGTTTTCCTAAGCCGTTGTCCGTCTAGACCAAACGATTGTCCTTGCCAGCAAAGCGTGCGCTCGACAGCAGCTCTAATTTTGTATTCGTCGCACGTTCTCGCGCCCTTTATCAACCGTGCGGAACACGACATTGAGCGAATCAGATCGTCCCCAGCCGAAACGGAGAAACCGCATCATGACCGACCAGCAACCATCCGTGGAACAACAGCCCTCCCTCTATGCGCGTCTTGGGGGCTACGACGTCATTTATCAGTTCGCAGGTGCAGTTTTGAGGAAGACCATGGGACATCCCGCTATCGGCCATATCTGGGCCCACATGTCCGAATCAACATTCCAGAAGGAACACATCAACTTTGTCGATTTCCTTTCTGAACATTGGGGTGGCAGCGCCAAATACCGGGGCAGGGACATGGTCACCGCGCATCGCGGAATGGGTCTTACCGAGGTGCACTGGCAAGCCGTGCTCGATTGTCTTGAGGAATGCTACAACGACTACGATCTGGCACCGGACCTGCGCAAAGAGGTCAATGACTTTCTGATCAAGTTTAAACCCGCCGTGATTGGTAGCCCCTCCTACCGCGACGTAGTACTCGCACACCCCGAAATGGACCCCGCCAAAGGAATGAAAAGCGTTGGGGTAATTTGGCCGAAACGAGGAAAGTAACCTGTGAAAAAGCTGGCGCCGGATACGGGTATTGCTGCACTCGTCGAGTAATGCAGGGAGCGATTTCACCAACTTCAGAGGGGGCAAAGACATGAGCCATACGCACGAACATCATCACGATCACGACCACACTGAGCCACCGGAGGCCATAGCGCTACGCGTCAAAGCGCTCGAGTCCCTGCTGACGGAAAAGGGCCTGGTCGATCCCGTCGCCATGGATGCTTTGGTGGACACCTACCAACACAAGGTCGGCCCGAGAAACGGCGCCCAGGTCATAGCGAAAGCCTGGTTCGACCCTCTGTACAAACACAGGCTGCTGGAAGATGGCACTGCAGCCATCGCCGAGCTGGGCTTTTCTGGTGTTCAGGGTGAAGACATGGTGGTCGTGGAGAACAGCCAGACCGTGCACAACGTGACGGTATGCACACTGTGCTCCTGCTACCCGTGGCCGACCCTGGGCCTGCCACCGGTCTGGTACAAGTCCGCACCTTATCGCTCGAGGATAGTCATTGACCCGCGCGGCGTGCTGGCGGAGTTCGGTCTGACGATTCCTGATGACAAGGAAGTTCGCGTCTGGGACAGCAGCGCTGAGCTGCGCTATCTGGTATTGCCGGAACGTCCGGCGGGTACTGATGGCTGGAACGAGGAACAACTGGTCGAACTCGTGACTCGCGACGCCATGATCGGTACCGGACTGCCTAAGAATCCGGATCAAGTAGCCTGAACCTGAAAAGGAGAAAACCCATGAATGGTATACACGACCTGGGCGGCATGCATGGTTTCGGCCCAGTGCTCACGGAAGAGCACGAACCCATCTTCCATCATGATTGGGAGCGCAGGGTTTTTCCGCTCTTCGCCTCGCTCTTCGTCGGCGGGTACTTCAACGTCGACGAATTCCGCCACGCCATCGAACGCATGAAGCCGGCCGAATACCTGCAGTCGAGCTACTACGAGCACTGGCTGCACGCCTTCGAGACCCTGCTGACAGAAAAGGGCGTCATCAGCGCCGCCGAACTGCAGGGTACGGCCAAACCAACCCCACCGACACAGCCCGTCACGGTTTTAACTCCGGATATCGTCGACGCCGTCGTGCTCGGCGGCGCCTCGTCACGAGCAAAAGAAGATGTCCCCGGCCAATTCCAAGTCGGTGACCGGGTGCGGACGAAGTGCCTCAACCCAACCAATCACACCCGGCTGCCACGCTACGCGCGCGGTAAGGTCGGCACAATCGTGATTGCACATGGCGCGTTCGCTACCCCGGACACGATGGCCCACGGTTTGGGCGAACAGCCGCAGCAGGTCTATGCCGTACGCTTCAGTGCCGAAGAATTGTGGGGAGTACGGCGACCAGACAGTGTGTGCATCGACCTATGGGACAACTACCTGGAGGCCGTATGAACACGAGCATGCGCCACGCCTACAAGGCCGTCGGCCTCCCTCTCGACGATGAAGGCCCGGTGTTCGACAAGCCTTGGCAGGCTCAGGCTTTTTCCCTGCTGGTGCACTTGCACCAAGCCGGCGTGTTCCCCTGGAAGGACTGGGTGCAGGTATTCAGCGAAGAGATCAAGGCTGCCCCGGCGCAACCCGGAGAAAGCGTCAATGACGCCTATTACCGGCAATGGATCACGGCCATGGAAAGAATGGTCACCACCCTCGGCCTGACCGGGATGGAGGACATCGTCCAGCGGGGCGAGGAATGGAGGCAGGCCTACCTGAATACTCCCCATGGACAACCGGTGGTTTTGCTCAATGCAAGCTGTCCACCGGACCACGGGCACACCGGTGAGCATCTGCCGCATCGCGAGCCCGTGGCGATCAGCCGAGCCTCTCACTGAGGGCGGAGCAGTTTTTTGTTGTCCTTTTTTACCTAGCAAGCCGCAGAGGCGGCCAAGGAGTCATCGTCATGCATATCGAACCTGGCCTCGTGGAAGCCGGAAAACTCTGGCTGAGCTATGTTACCGCCGCAAGCGTCGGCACCTACACCGTCAAACTCGTTGCGGACGCCATTGGCGAACGCGGTGCCGTCTCGCTGGTGGTTCGCGCCGTCGCCACCACGGCGCTGGTGTTTGGCTTCTTTGAACTGCTACCGCATCATCCGGTTGGCGTCTCGGAGGTGCATCTCATACTCGGTTCGACGCTGTTCCTGTTGTTCGGTGCAGCACCTGCCGCAGTAGGTCTCGCTTTGGGGCTGTTAATCCAGGGTCTGTTCTTCGCCCCATTCGACCTGCCGCAGTACGGCATGAACGTCACCACCCTTTTGGTACCGTTGTTGGCAGTTGCTGCCCTGGCGCGGCGTATCATCGCGCCAAACACGCCCTATGTTGATCTGGGCTATCGCCAGGCACTGGGCCTGTCGACGGCCTTCCAGTCAGGCATCGTCGCCTGGGTTGCCTTCTGGGCCTTCTACGGGAAGGGCTTCACGGCAGAGAACGCACTGTCAGTCCTGACCTTCGGCAGTGCCTACATGACCGTCGTCATCCTCGAACCGCTGTTGGACCTGGCCGTGCTGGCCGGTGCCAAGGCAACGCATCGCCTGCGTAACAGCCGGCTGGTCGAGCGCCGTCTGTATCAGGCCGCCTGAGTCGACAGACGCCAGTCCAAGCCAGACTGCCCCGGGCATTCGAAGACCGCGATGCTCGGGGCATCAAGAGCGAGAACGACCTCAACACCTCGTGAGCAAAACTGGAGGTAGTTGATGCTTTTCAGAAATAGCCCCCGCAAGTCAGTCCGGGGAGTACCGCTGGCTCCATATTCATGGCGAAACGCGCCGTGATGAACGGGGACTACCAACAGATGACCGCGGGTCACCCTGCGCCGCATCCCATCCCATCCCGGCACCTCGCACCTTGATCGCCTTTGTAGTTCCTGAACCTTGTCTTCACCTGATCAGAAGATCCTGGACCGATCCACAACTGTTCGTTCCTGGCTTGGCTTCACCCTCTACGCTGGCTGCAAGCCCCCTTGGGGAAATCCCGAACCGCTGCTTGAACAACCGGGAGAAATGCGAGGCATCGTTAAATCCCCAGCGCAGCGCTACGGCGAGCACGCCAGGATGGCTGGAACTGCAGAGATCGCGCGCGCTGTGCCGCAAGCGCAGCTCCCGGATCAGGCCACTGACGGAAAATGGCTCTTCCTCGAACAGGCCATAGAGTGTCCGGCGCGAGACCTTGAATCGCGCCGCAAGCAGGTCCGGCCCGAGCCCGGGTTCAGATAAATGATCGGCTATATAGGTCTCGACCGCCTGGCGGAAGGCTGTCCGCAGCGGCACCCGGTCCTGTTCCTGCGCCTCCAGCGTGGCGCCCAGCGCGACGGCGATGACACCGTTGAGCGCGGCGCTAAGCCCGTGCTGCGCCTGTAGGCCGACGCTGGCGTCCATCTGTTCAAGTGAGCGGGCGAAGCGAGCCGCGACCAGTCCAAGTCCCGCTTGTCCGCTGACGCAGCGCGCTGTCGCCTGGCGCGGTGCCGCGAGCCTGGACACCAGTTGCTCCCTGGGTATACGGAATGACAGCACGCGCCAATCTTCCCTGAAATCGAGAAAGTAGGGACGCGTGGAGTCCACGACGGAGAAGTCACCGGGCAACACCAGTGTCTCCTGCCCATCCTGACGTACCACGCATGACCCTTCCAACTGGAAGTTCGCGAAGCAGAACTCGACCGGGTTGCGGCGGATTTCATCCCAGCGTCGTTGGACGAACTGCGCACGGGAAAACACGCGGGTCTGCGCGCTCATGGAGAGGGGCCGGGAGCTCACCTCGCCCGTGAAGTTCGATCCTGCAGGCTCTTGCTTGAGGATGGGATTGAGCGAGACGAAGGCTTCGCAGAGGACCTCACGCCAGTAGCTGAATCTTTCGCGCTGCACGCACGCTTCGGTAGTCCAGATTTGCATCCTGCGGTCACCCCTCAGTGGCGCAAAAGACAATCATCACGAGCGCAAGCCAGCGACTGATTTCTGAGCCAATGTCACGGTATGGCGGGCCGCTCAGACGTGTCATGTGGTCCTCCTGTTGCACAGATCGTCAACTGGTCTTGCACGCAAAGGCAAGTCGTCGGTTGATGGGCGTTCAGGCACCCTGGCACGGCATTTTCGTTTGTGCCTGCGCTGTGCACGGCGGGAATGCGAATGCGTCATGCCGGTGCAGTTTTCGCCGGATAAACAGGCGCAGGACTGAACCCATGTGACCTGCGGCAGGAAGACGCAAAGTCCGCGCCAGAACCAAGGGGGCATTCACCCGCCACAGGCTCTTTCTGCAGAAGGCACGACCTCAGTCGGGAAAGCCCTGTGCCCTTGCGCAAATCGTCAATTGGGCTTGCACGCTCCGGCGAGACCGAGGCAGTCCGGCTGCCTACGATGGGTTGTCCGTTACCTAACCCACCGCAAGAAAGGTCGCTTCCCATGGCTATCGATTTCCAGCTCACCGAATCACAGAAGGCTTTACAGGCAAGCGCGCGCACCTTCGCCGCCGAAGTCCTCAGCAAGGTCGCCCCCACTATCGCCCCAATCGCGCGACCGGAAGACCGGTTCTACGCCACGCGGCCGTTCTACGATGCAATGGTCGACGCCGGCTTCATCAAGGCGTTGCTGCCCGTCTCGTGCGGCGGCAGCGCCCTGACCACGCTGGATTTTGCCTTGGCAGCCGAAGAACTCGCCGCCACCGACGTCAACTTGCCTTCGGCCTTGCTGGGCACCGGCCTGGGTTTGCACGCGGTGCTGCACCACGGCACCGAGGAGCAGAAGCGCCGCTTCCTGCCGGACTTCGTCGAAGATGGCTCGCGCCTGGCCGCCCTGGCCTTCACTGAGGTCACCGGAGGCGCTAACTACGACAACCCCGACCCCTCCGCCGGCGTGCAGACATTCGCCCGCCTCGAAGGCGACGAATGGGTCATCAACGGCGCAAAGCACTACACCACCAACGGCACCGGTTGGGACGGCAAGGGCGCGCACCTGTACAGCGTCATATGCCGCACCGATGCGACCCTGCCGCCGCAGCAATCGCTGGCGGTCATCATGGTGCCCGGCAGCGCCCAGGGCATCGAGATCGCGGGCTTTCTCGATACCGTCGGCCATCGCGCGACGATCTCGCCGCGCATCCACTTCAACAATGTGCGCGTGCCGGCGGCCAATATTGTGGGCAAGCCGGGCGATGGCATTGCCATGGTGGAAGATGCCTTCTCCTGGACTGCGGCGCTCATCGGCGCGGCCTGCGTAGGTGTGATGCGCGCGGCCTTCGACGTCGCCTTGAAGTTTGCCCGCACCGACAAGCGCTCCGGCACGGTGCCTGTGATTGAGCACCAGAACGTTGGCTTCATGCTGGCCGATATCAAGATGCGCATCGAGGCCGCGCGCTACCTGACCTGGAAAGCCTGTCACCAGCTCGATATCACCCAGGGACGCAGCCGCGAACTGGCCATCATCACCAAGGTTCACTGTTCGGAACTGTGCGTTCAGGCTGTCTACGATGCCATGCGCGTTGTCGGTGTCGATGCCTATACCGACCTCTACCCGTTGGCCGGCCTGATGCAGGACGCGCTGTGTTTTCCCCTGTACGACGGCGGCAACATGGGGGTCCGTCGCCGGCAACTCCATGCGCTGCTGCGCTCGCCGGCCTACGACGCCATGGCCGGTGCAGAGGCACGCAGTTGAAGCGGCCGCCGTGCCACGAGGCGTAAGCGCCGAGCAGCTGTCCTTCCCAGCACAACGAATGACCGCCCCAACAAAGCGACTTGGGGCGCGTCCCCCCTATCTTTGTCATGCGCACTGCCGCGTTGTCCTGTGTCGCCGCACTTCGCCGACCGATCAATGACAGATGACTACTCGAGAGAGGACTTCCGTAATGACCCAAGCATTCTCCAGCGTCGCCCGCAGGACCGGCCACGTGTCAAAGGCCGGTACCCACTCGCCCCTGAGCAGCATGAACAAGGTATTGGCCTTGGCCTGTCTACCGATGGTCACGATGGTGCCGATGACCGCGCGCGCCATCGATGTGGACATCGGTGATTTCGTCCCGGCGCCGGAGGGTACGACGGCGGGGTTGCTGTACCTGCAGCATGCCGAGCGCAACAAACTCTATGCCCAGGGACGGCAGACGGCGCGGGATCCTCGGCTGGTCTCGGATGTCGGCATCGGGAGGCTGGTGCACTACACCACGATTGGCGGGCTGACGGTAGGCCCCCAGATCCTGGTACCGTTTGGCCGGCTGGATGCCGGGCGCGACACGAGTGCACTGGGCAAAACCAGCGGGGTAGGTGACGTTATCCTGGCCGCACCAGTCTGGTTGATCAACGACGCAGCGTCTCGCACCTATCTAGCCATAGCGCCCTATCTGTACCTTCCAACGGGTAGCTATAGCCACGACCGCCCGCTCAATCTGGGTGAAAACCGCTGGAAGTTTGATTTACAGGTAGGTTTCGTCAAAGGGCTGACCGACAATTGGTATGTCGACTTGACCGGCGACGTCATGTTCCACGGCAAGAACGACAACTACGGCGCTGCCGGCGACACGCTCAAGCAGAAACAGCTCTACCAGGGGCAGGGATATTTGCGTTACCAGTTCACCCCCGGCGCCAACGCTTTCGTCGGCCTGTCACAGACCTGGGGCGGTGAGACCCGAGTCAATGGCGTTGACAGCGACGACGAAGCTCGGCAACGAAAAATCAGCGTGGGTGGCAGTTACTTCATCCGCCCGAAGACGCAGGTGCTGGTGGCGCTCGGGCGCGATCTTGAGGTGGAAAATGGCTTCAAGGAAAGCGCCCGCATCAACGTTCGACTGTTGCAGGTGTTCTGAGCAAAAATCTCATTCAGGGCTACTCGATAACGCCTGGCGTTGAAACAACGCCGGGCATGAGGTGGCCAGGTGTAATCGAACAGCAGTTGCCCTCAATTGACGCGTAACCCGGTACTGATAACGGCTTACCGAAAGGTAGACCGTTTTTTATGCCTTGAAGAAAGTGCCTGGGGCATACTCGCAGCCCCCTCCTGGATACAGAACTGAGCCAATAGGATGCCCCTTCATGAGCCTTGATGTGTTCGCAATCATCATGCTGGGCGCTGCGTTGCACGCGACTTGGAATGCCGTGGTCAAGGGCGGTGACAACAAGCTGCTGACCACCTGCATGATCGCGTCCATTGCATCGCTGATCGCAGCGACGGTCATTCCGTTTCTGGAGTTGCCGGCCAAGGAAAGCTGGCCCTTCATCGGTGCGTCGGTGATTTTGCAGGTGGTGTATTTCGTGCTGGTCGCCTCGACTTACCGCATTGCCGACATGAGCCAGACCTACCCGATCATGCGCGGCACTGCGCCGTTGCTGGTGGCGACAGCGGGCGTAGGGCTGTTGTCCGAATCCTTGTCCTCATTTGCCTGGCTCGGTATTGCCATCATCTGCATCGGCATTTTGAGCATGGCTGCCGCCCCCAGCATCGGTCAGCGAAAAGGCATGCTCCTGGCGCTGGTCAACGCGGCAGTCATCGCCAGCTACACCCTTATCGACGGTGTGGGTGTGCGCAAATCCGGCGCGCCGGCGGCCTATACGCTGTGGATATTCCTGCTCACCGGCCTCGCGCTTGCCGTATGGGCATTTGCCGTCAGGCGGCGCGAATTCTGCCGCTATCTGGCGCGCCACTGGCGCCCAGGTGTTATCGGTGGCTTCGGCACCGTCGTGTCCTACGGCCTGGCACTTTGGGCAATGACGGCGGCACCGATCGCCACGGTTTCGGCGCTCAGGGAGACGTCGATCCTGTTTGGCGTGGTGATCTCGGCACTGGTGCTCAAAGAGCAACTGACCCGCCGCCGCATCATGGCTGCGTGCATCATTGCCGGCGGGGCGATGGTGTTGCGACTGGGCTGACGCGCCGGTCGAACCCATGACATGCCCGGCAGGACTGCTCTCCAAACAAATCACCCGCCACCCTATCAAATGAGACCACTTCTCATTAGTATGCCTGCTATTAGCGCAACGCCGCATCAGGGTATCGGGGCCATGGAGACAGGGACGCCAGGAGATCAGGAAAAACTCAGCGCCGTTTTTATCGGGCAGCGCAGTGCGTTAATCCGTATGCTGTCGCGCGTCGTCGGCTGTTCGAGCCAGGCGGAGGACCTGGCCCAGGAAACCTACCTGAAGGTGGCGAAAGCGCTGTACGCTCGCCCTATCGAACACTTGAAGCCGTTTCTTTATCAAACTGCGCAGTACCTGGCTTTTGATCATCTGCGCAGTGTGCGCAGTAAAAGGCGCTATGAGTGCCATCTGGCCGAAAGCCTGGTTGTCGAGGTGCCCACCACGGCACCCGGTCCGGAGAGCCAGGCCCAGGGCCAACAACAACTGCTGCAGTTTCAACAGGTGCTCGCTACCTTGCCCAAACGCCAGCAACAAATCCTGGTATTGCATCGATTGCATGACCTGTCCCAAAGCGAGATCGCCCAACGCCTGCAGGTGTCGTTGAGCACGGTGGAAAAAGATCTGCGCCAAGCCCTCATTGCCTGCGTCAAGCAAACGACCGACCATGATTGATCGCACCGACACCCCCGATGCCATACGTAAGCAGGCGACCGACTGGTTCGCCCAGCGCGATGAGACGGTGCGCAACCCCATCACCCGCCAGCGCTTTGAGCAGTGGCGCGATGCGGATCCCCGGCACGCCACGGCGTATGCGGAATTGGCCGCGATGTGGGAAAGCCGCGCCTTCGAGCAAGCCTTGAAAAACCTCGCCGGCGACCTGGAATTGCCCCCTGCCCCGCAAGCTGCCACGCACCGCAAGACACGCTTCATGGCTACCGCCGCTGCCGTATTGATCACGCTGGGCATCGGTTGGATGACCGATGTGCCGATGCGCCTGCAGGCTGACCACATGACCGACGTTGCGCAGTTGGAACGCTTTGACCTGGAGGACGGCTCGCACATCGTGCTGGGCAGCCACAGCGCAATCAGCATCGCCTTCGACGGCGCCCATCGCCGCATCAAGCTGCTGCGCGGCGAGCTCTACGTCGAAGCCGCACATGACTCAGAGCGCCCTCTCAGCATCGAAACCGCCGAGGCCAGCGTGACCGTAGTCGGCACGCAATTCAGCGTCAGCCAGCGCGACGCGGGCGTCACCGTCGCCGTGCGACAAGGCCGCGTGCGCTTCGCCAACCGCAAGGGCGAACAGAGCCTGTTGCAGGCGGGCAACTGGCAACAGTTGCTGGGTGGGCACCTGCAACCGCTGTCCCTGGAAGGTGGCGAACAGCAGATGGCCTGGATCAACGGACGGCTGTCGTTCCAGAACGCGCCGCTGGCACAGGTGTTGTCAGAGATCCGTCGCTATTACCCCTCACCGATCCTGCTATTGAACGATACCGCTGCCGGTGAGCGGGTCAGCGGCAATTACCAATTGGATGACCCCCAGGCGATCGTGCAGGCGTTGAGTAAAGTCACTTCCACCCACATCCAGCGCCTGCCGGGTGGCATCCTGATTATTCGCTGATACAGAGCCCCTGACACCGTCGCAAAAAGTTTTACGGCTTTCGAAGCTTCAACCCGTCAAGAACTTTGCCTTTGCAAATCATTCCTATTTCTAACGGGGCTCACATGTACTTTCCAGCACTCAATCCGACCCACGCCCGTAGCATCCTTGCGCTTGCCGTCTGCCTGGCGTGCAGCACTGCGGTTGCCGTGGAACCGGCGGGCAAGCCGGCCATTCGTGAAGCAGCAGATACCCGCAGCTTTGCCATAGCGCGTCAGTCGCTGGTCAATGCCCTGGATCAATTGAGTGTGCAGAGCGGGCTGCAAATTGCCTATGCGGCGGACTTGGCCCAAGGCGTCGAGTCGCCTGGCGTCAGCGGCCGCATGACCGCCCTGGAGGCGCTGGCCCAGTTACTCAAAGGCACGCCCCTGAGCTTCGAGCTCAATGGTCCCAACGCGGTCATACTGACCCGCACCGCACAACCCGGCGCGGCCCTGCAACTGGGCACCACCACCGTGATCAGCAACCAACTGGGCACCGTCACCGAAGGCACCGGCTCCTACACCCCGGGCACCATCGCCACGGCCACGCGCCTGGTGCTGACCCCGCGTGAAACGCCGCAGTCCATCAGTGTCGTCACCCGCCAGCACATGGATGACTTCGCCCTCGACAGTGTCGACGACGTGATGCGCCATACACCTGGCATTACCGTGTCGGCCTACGACACCGACCGTAGCAATTACTACTCACGCGGTTTTTCGATCAACAATTTCCAGTACGACGGTATCCCTTCGGCCGTGCGCAACGTGGCCTATTCGGCGGGCAACACCCTGAGCGACATGGCGATCTATGACCGGGTCGAAGTGCTCAAGGGCGCCTCCGGCCTGCTCAGCGGCGCCGGTTCCCTGGGCGGCACCATCAACCTGGTGCGCAAGAAACCTACGGCGGAATTTCTCGGCCACATCACCACGGCGGCGGGCACCTGGGATCACTACCGCACGGAAGTGGACGTCAGCGGCCCGCTGACCGAAACCGGCAATGTGCGTGGGCGTGCCGTGGCGGCCTATCAGGACAACAAGTCGTGGATCGACCGCTACTCGAACAAAAGCTCGGTGTTCTACGGCATTCTCGAATTCGACCTGTCACCCGACACCTTGCTCACCGTGGGCGCCGATTATCAGGACAGCAAACCCAAAGGCTCCACCTGGTCCGGCAGCTTCCCGCTGTTCAACCATGCCGGCGAGTTGAACAATGCCAAGCGCTCCTTCAGCAATGCCACTGATTGGAGCAGTTGGCAGCAATACACCCGCACGGTGTTCGCGAACCTGGAACACGACCTCGGCGACGGCTGGGTGACCAAACTGCAACTGGACCACAAGCTCAACGGCTACGACGCCCAGATGGGTGCGATCCAGTTCTACCAGCCGGCGGCGGACGGCACCGCCAATATCAACGCCCAGCGCTACAAGGGCGAAACCACCAGCGACTCGGCCGACCTGTATATCAGCGGCCCGTTCAATTTCCTCGGGCGTGAACATGATCTGGTGATCGGTGGATCCATCAGCACCGCCCACTGGAAGGGCAAGGGCTATTGGGACGAAACCTTCCCCACCGCCAACCTGGTCGACTACGTCAACTGGCATGGCAACCTGGCCAAGCCCGACTGGGGCGTGGCCTCCCAAGTCACCGACGACACCATTCGCCAGACCGGCATGTACCTCACCACCCGCTGGAACCTCAGCAACGACCTGAAACTGTTGCTCGGCGGGCGCGTGGTCGACTACACCCTGACCGGCAGCACCGATACCTACCGTGAAACCGGACGCTTCATTCCCTATGCCGGAGCCATCTATGACCTCACGGACAACCTGTCGGCCTATGTCAGCTACACCGATGTCTTCATGCCCCAGGAAAGCTACAACCTCGACCGTAACCGCAAGTTGATTGACCCGGACGAAGGCGAGAACTATGAAGTGGGCCTCAAGGGTGAGTTCCTCGACGGTCGCCTGAACGCCAGCCTGGCGTACTTCGAGGTGAAGGAAAGCAACCGCTCGCTGCCCGACGATGCGTACAACAACCAGACCCCGACACCGCCCAACTTTGCCTTCAAGGGCACCGACGCGACGACCAAGGGCTACGAACTGGAACTGTCCGGCGAAATCGCTCCAGGCTGGCAGTTGCAGGGTGGCTACACCCACAAGGTGGTACGCGACGACGCCGGCAAAAAAATCTCGACCTTCGAGCCCGAGGATCAAGTGAGCATGTTCACGATCTACAAGCTCAAGGGCGAGCTGGACAAAGTCAGCGTCGGCGGTGGCCTGCGCTGGCAGAATACGGTGTGGCAGGACATCTACAACAGCCCCAAAGACACCACCGAGAAATTTTCCCAGGAGTCCTACTGGGTGGTGGACCTGATGACGCGCTACCAATTCACGAAAAACCTGTCGACCACGCTGAACCTCAATAACGTGTTCGATAAGCCGTATTACACCAACGTAGGCTTCTACAACTCCGCCATCTACGGCGCACCACGTCACTTCATGCTGACCACGCGCTGGGACTTCTGATTGCCTGAGCCACACGGCCTATCCCGAGGGTAGGCCGCTTTTGACGCACTCACTTACCACTGTTAGTGTCCAGCCTCCCCCACGCACGGAGTGCTTCACGGTGAAACTGGACATCTACCAAGTCGACGCCTTCAGCCAACATGCCTTCGGCGGCAACCCTGCCGCGGTGTGCCCGCTCACCGAGTGGCTGCCCGATGAGCAACTGCAGCATATCGCCGCCGAAAACAACCTCTCCGAAACCGCCTACTTCGTGCCCCGCGATGGGTTCTATGAGTTGCGCTGGTTTACCCCGCAAGTCGAAGTCGACCTGTGCGGCCATGCCACGCTGGCGACAGCGTGGGTGTTGATTCACGCGCTGGCGGATGCACCCCAGATGCTGCGCTTTGCCACCCGCAGCGGCGAGCTACGGGTGACGCGCAAGGGTGATGAGCTGGCGATGGATTTCCCCGCCCGGCAACCACAGCGCTGCGAACCGCCCGCTGGAATGTTGAGTGCCCTGGGGATCGAGAGCGCCGACGTGTTCGGCACCGATGACTACATCGTGCTGGTGGACGACGAAGCCCAGGTCGCCGCGCTGACGCCTGACTTTTCGCGGCTCAAGGGCCTACCCAAGCGCGGGATTGCAGTCACCGCCAAGAGCACCCGGTTTGATTTCATTTCGCGCTGGTTCGGGCCGAATGTGGGGATCGATGAAGACCCGGTCACCGGTTCGGCACACACCTCGCTGGCACCGTTCTGGGCCGAGCGCCTGGGCAAGTCGCACTTGACGGCCGAGCAAGGGGGCCAGCGCAAGGGCCAGTTGCACTGCGAGCTGCAGGGCGACCGCGTGATTATTTCCGGCAAGGCAGTGTTGTACATGCAAGGCACGATTTACCTGTAAACCGCAGCGCCCCACGGACAACAGATCATTCGCACAATGAACGGAGTTCAGCACGTGTTTTCGATTTCCCGCCGCCAACTGTCACTCATGGCCGCAGCCCTGACCCTGGCTGCCTGCCACACCCCGGTCAACGACCAGCCACCGGCACCGGAGTTGGGCTCGGGCTATCGCACCGACCTCAGCACCCGCCATGCCGAGCGCCATATGGCCGCCGCCGCCAACCCGCTGGCGGCCGAGGCCGGCCGCGAGATGTTGCGCCAGGGCGGCTCGGCCATTGACGCCGCCATTGCGATGCAGGCGGTGTTGACCCTGGTGGAACCACAATCCTCCGGCATTGGCGGCGGTGCGTTCATCATGCTGTGGGACGGGAAAAACGTGCACGCCTATGACGGCCGGGAAACGGCTCCGGCCGGGGCGACCGAGCGGTTGTTCCTGAACGCCGACGGCACGCCGATGGCCTTCACCGACGCACAGATCGGCGGGCGTTCGGTGGGCACGCCCGGGGTGCTGCGGGCCCTGGAAATGGCCCATAGGAAGACCGGCCGCCTGCAATGGGCCAAGCTGTTCGAGCCGGCGATTCGCTTGTCGGAGCAGGGCTTCGCGATTTCACCGCGCTTGCACAGCCTGATCGCCGCAGACCGCTTTATCCCGCAATCGCCGGAGATGGCGGCCTACTTTCTGAATGCCGACGGCACGCCAAAAGCCGCCGGTACACGGCTGAAAAACCCGGCGCTGGCCGCTGTGTTCAAGCGCATCGCCAAGGAAGGACCGGACGCCTTGTACCACGGGCCGATTGCCGATGAGATTGCGCGCAAGGTGCAGGGCAACCGTAATGCCGGCAGCCTGACTCAAGCCGACCTCAAGGGCTACGTCGCCAAGGAACGCGCGCCGTTGTGCACCGATTACAAACGCTGGAAAGTCTGCGGCATGCCGCCGCCGTCCTCAGGCGGGATTGCGGTCGCGCAGATGCTCGGCACATTGCAGGCCCTGGAAGCCCGCGACCCGCGCCTGGCCATCGCGCCGATGACACCGATAAAAAGCGCTTCGCCTGCCGGGCTTGAGCCCACGCCCGAGGCCGTGCACCTGATCGCCGAAGCCGGTCGCCTGGCCTTTGCCGACCGTGCGCTGTACGTGGCCGATGCGGACTTCACACCGGTGCCGGTGGCCGGCCTCGTGGCCCCGAACTACCTGGCACAGCGTGCCACGCTGATCGGCGAGCGCAGCCTGGGCATCGCCAAGCCAGGCCGACCGGCCGGTATTCAAGTCGCGTATGCACCGGACCGTTCGCCGCTGCGCATCTCCACGTCACAAGTCGTCGCCGTAGATGACCTGGGTGGCGCCGTGTCGATGACTACCACGGTGGAAGCAGCGTTTGGCTCCCATGTAATGGTCCAGGGCTTCTTGCTCAATAACCAGATGACCGACTTCTCATTCATCCCCGAAGAAAACGGCCAGCCGGTCGCCAACCGCGTGCAACCCGGCAAACGCCCGCGCTCGGCGATGGCGCCGACCCTGGTGTTCGACCGCGAGAGCGGTGAATTGCTGGCTACGCTCGGTTCGCCGGGCGGCTCGCAAATCATCGAGTACGTGAGCAAATCCCTGGTGGCGCTGCTCGACTGGAAACTCGACCCGCAAGCCGCCATCGGCCTGCCCAATTTCGGCAGCCGCAATGGGGCTACCGAGCTGGAGGCCGGGTTGTTCAGCCCAGGCCTGAAGCAGGTATTGAAGGACAAGGGCCATGAGCTGAGCGAGATCGACATGACCAGCGGCATCCAGGCCATCGTGCTCAAGCGGGACGCCCAGGGTAAGGTGTCGCTCAGCGGCGGCGCCGACCCTCGGCGCGAAGGCGAGGCGCTCGGCGACTGATTTTATTGAACGGAGGTAAGCCCTTGCATCAGGCTGAAAATCTCGCTGCCATCCCTGGCATCGACCACGGTTTCTGTTCGATCGACGACCCACGGCGCCCGGATGAAGTGTTCATCTGCAAGCAAGTGCACAGCGCCTCTGTGATTGAATGGCAGGCCGGCCAGGTGGCCAATACGATCGAGGCCGATGGTGTGTTGACGCACCACGCTCACTCGATCGCGGTGATCACCGCCGATTGCCTGCCCATTCTGTTCGCGTCGAAAACCGGCGAACGGGTGGCGGCAGTCCATGGCGGCTGGAAGGGGCTGCAACGCGGGATTATCGCCAACGTCATGCAGCGCTTTGCCGCCGAAGGGATTGCAGCCGACCAGCTGCAAGTAGCTATCGGCCCCTCGATCAAGCCGTGCTGTTATGAAGTGAGCGACGGGTTTATCGCCGAGTTCCAGAGTGACCAAGGGCACCTGTGGCAACACGCCCAGGCGCCGTGGAGCTACGTGCAACCGGCACCGCTGCGGTCCCCGCAAATCAGTCCGCCCCATGCAAGGCAAGCAGGCAGTGCGTGGTTTGACTTGAGCGGGTATGGGTTGTTGCTGCTGCAAGCGGCGGGTGTCAAGCGTGAGCAGATCGACGTGAGCGAGGTGTGTACCTACTGCACGTCGCCGACGTTTGCCAGCTACCGCAGAAGGACGCATCAGCCGGAGGAAGCGAAGACGTTGATTTATTCGTGGATTGCTCGCACAGACTAATAGGAGAAGGCCTACAACACTCTTTCTCAAATCCTCTACATGTCTTCAGAGATTTACGGCAAGGGCGCTACGGAGAATATTCCAGCGCACATCCTGTACAAAATTGCGAAGGAGATGAACCATGCCTCTCACTGATAAACAACTGCAGGAACGTGACGCCAAACGCAATATCGGCGAAGAATTACTGAGCGCTGTTCAGGATGTTAAAGCAGGACGCTACGGCGCCATGCACCAGGTCGAAATCACTCAAGCTGCCGAAGCAAGAAGCAAGACAGGACTGTCGCAACCCAAATTTGCCGAGCTTTTGGGGGTTTCGGTAAGGACCCTTCAGGAGTGGGAACAGGGGCGTCGTTCCCCCTCCGGCGCAGCACGCTCACTGCTGCATATTGCGGCCATAAGGCCAGACGTTTTTCGGGAGGTCCTCAGTAAGGCCTGATGGCATTACTGGCCACTCCCTGAAGATCAACGGCTGATCTTCAACCCCTTCCGCCCCGCATGCCGCTCCAACGCCAGCTCGATCAACCGGCTCACCAGCTCGCTGTAGCTCATCCCCGCCGCCTGCCACAGCTTGGGGTACATGCTGATGCGGGTGAAGCCGGGCAGTGAGTTGATTTCGTTGATCAGCACTTCGCCGTCGTCGGTCAGGAACACATCGACCCGCGCCAACCCCGCGCAGCCCAACACCTCAAATGCCTCAAGGGCCAAGCGGCGAATCCGCTCACTGGCTGCATGGCTGATGTCCGCCGGCACCACCACCTGGGCCGCCTGGCCGTCGATGTATTTACTGTCGTAGGAGTAGAAACCGCTGTTCACCACGATCTCGCCGCAGCCGCTGGCCACAGGGTTTTCGTTGCCCAGCACGGCGCATTCGATTTCGCGGCCCTGGACCGCCGACTCCACCAGCACCTTTTGATCAAAACCCAGGGCCAGTTCAACCGCGGCGTGGTACTCAGCCTCGTTGCCAACCTTGCTCACGCCCACCGAAGAACCCTGGTTGGCCGGTTTGACGAACATCGGCAGGCCGAGTTTATTCACCGCTGTTTCAAAGGAAGTACGCGCGGCGTTGCTGCGGGTCAGGGTGATGAACGGCGTCACGGCAATGCCTGCGTCGCGCAGCAGGCGTTTGCTGATGTCCTTGTCCATGCACACCGCCGAGCCGAGCACGTCGGAACCGACGAAAGGCAGGTCAGCCATGCGCAACAGGCCTTGCAGGCAGCCGTCTTCGCCGAGGGTGCCGTGGACGATGGGAAAGATCACGTCGATGTGTGCCAGCAGGCCGTTACCGGAGGTTTCCACCACCTGCTGGCTGGCCTTGCCGGGTACCACCGCCAGTTCGCGGTTGGATTGGTTGAGTGCGATGAGTGCCGGGTTTTCCTGGTTGATCAGGAAGTTCGAGGTGTCGTTGAGGTGCCAGTGGCCGGCCTTGTCGATGCCGATCAAAACCGGCTCGAAGCGGGTGCGGTCGAGTGCATCGACAATATTGCGCGCCGACTGCAACGAGACCTCGTGCTCGGCCGAACGGCCACCAAAAATAATCCCTACCCGCACCTTGCTCATGACCCGGCCTCACTGTTGAAAGTAAGGCTTCTTACCACGGACGGTCAGCGATTCGCTACCAGGTGTGCGCCGAACAACACGTAGCAACCGCCGGCAAAACGGTCGAGCCATTTGCGCGAGCGGCTGTAGAGGTTGGCCATGTGCGCACTGGAAAACACCAGGGCCACGCAGGAATACCAGCTGAACGACAGGGTGGCCATGGTGATCACCGCCAGGGTCAGCAGCATCGGCGACGGCGACGGCGGCATGGTGGAGGCGAAGATGGTGGCGACGAACAACGCGGCCTTGGGGTTGGACAGGTTGCCCAGCAACCCCAGGCGCCAGGCGGAAAACAACGAGCGGCGCGCTTCGTCCGGCAACAGGCTCTGGCCCATCGCCGGTGCCGAGCGCTTGAACAGTTTCAGCCCCAGGTAAATCAGGTAGCAGCCGCCGATGATCTTGAACGCCAGGTACAACATGGGCGCGGCGGTAAACAGCGACTTGATGCCCAGCCCACCCGCCAGCCCCCACATGATCGTGCCAGTGGACACGCCCGCCGAAGCCACCACGCCATGGCGGCGCGAACAACTGGCAGCCAACTGTGCGGTGTTGAAGAAGTTGGGACCCGGCGTCACCACCGCCACCGTCCACAGCAGGGCCAGCGAGACCAGAGGCGCCACATAGGTGGGGTTGATAAATTCCATGGGGCGGCTCCATCAGCGCAGGGCACGAGCAGGGAGCATAGACCTCGCCCGCCGCCTGCACAATCGTACAAGACCCCGGCAGACAAGGGATGCAGACTGGGTTAACGTGTTTCCACCTCTTTTTGTGACAAGCCACCATGGGCAAACCGACCCGCAACTTCGACTGGCTGCACCGTGCCCCCCACGCCAGCGGCCTGGACCGTATCGAGGCGTACTTCGCCGGTTTCGCCTTCGACCCCCATCGCCATGACACCTATGCCATCGGGCGTACCTTGTCTGGCGTACAGAGTTTTCACTACCGCGGCGACATGATCCACAGCCTGCCCGGCACGACCATGGTGCTTCATCCCGATGAGACCCACGACGGCCACGCCGGCAGTGAGGAAGGTTTCAAGTACCGGATGATTTACGTGGAGCCGTCGCTGATCCAGCAGATCCTTGGCGGCAAGCCATTGCCGTTTATCCCCGGCGGCTTGTCCACTGACCCCAGGCTGTTCCGCGCCAGCGATGTGCTGCTGCAAAACCTGGATAACCCCATCGACCCATTGCAGGAACAGGACGCGATGTTCGACCTGGCCCACGCGCTGAGCAACGCCGCGGGCGCCATCGTCAGCCGCAAGGCGTTCGATTACGTCGCCGCCGAGCGCGCCCGGGAGTTTATCCACAGCGCCCTGGGCCGCAGCATCACCCTGGACGAAATGGCCGACCACGCCGGCCGCGACCGCTGGGCATTGTCGCGGGACTTTCGCGTGCTGTTCGGCACCAGCCCCTATCGCTACCTGACGATGCGCCGTCTGGACCTGGTGCGCAGTCTGCTGGCACAGGGGCAGTCGCTGGTGGACGCGGCGCTGACCGCCGGCTTCACCGACCAGAGCCACATGACCCGGCAATTTCGCAGCACCTACGGTATGCCGCCGTCGCGATGGGTGAAGATGCTCGGGCGTTGAGTACGCTTATAGCGAATGCCCATCGATGGGCTCGCCGATGCTCAGGAAATGACCACCCGCTACATGGTGCAAGGTGCGTAACTGATCATGCCCTTCAAAGTGCCAGCGGCCTTCGCTGAACACACGTTCGTCGGCATAGGCTGCGACCACTTCGCCGAGGAACAGGTCATAGGCCTGCTGGTTGTGGGGCTCGGGGAGCAAGCGGCATTCCAGCCAGGCTACACAGCCTTCCAGCAACGGCGCCTCAGTGTGTTCACCGTTGAAGGTTTGCAGGCCATAAGCGGCGAACTTGTCACGCTCGGTGCCGGTGGTATTGCCGACCGTCTGCACGAGGTCGACCTGGGCCACACAGGGCACCTGCAGCACGAAGCTGCCGGCACCTTCCAGCAATTGGCGAGTCCAGGTGGCCTTGTCCAGCACCACGGCGACTTTCGGCGGTTCGAAATCCAGCGGCATGGCCCAGGCGGCCGCCATGATATTGCGCTGGCCGTTGTGGGCCGCACTCACCAGCACGGTTGGCCCGTGGTTGAGCAAACGATAGGCCTTGGGCAACGGAACGGGGCGGCAGTGGGTAGGGCTCATGGAGGATCGGCTCTTCAAACGAAAAAACCTACGATACCTCAAGCATCAGCCCTATGGATCAGCTCGACAGTTGGTTAGCGAATTGTCCTACGGCGCTGACCACCTTCTGTGCGCCGTCCTGGATCTCCACGATCACCGTGCCCGCTTCCGCCGCCAGGGCCAGGCCTTGCTCGGCTTGCAGGCGGCCGTCGGTCATCAGGGCCACCGCGTCGCGGGCCATATCCTGGTTCTGACGCACCACACCAACAATTTCCTCGGTGGCTTTGCTGGTCCGTGATGCCAACTGGCGCACCTCATCGGCCACCACCGCAAAGCCCCGGCCTTGCTCGCCGGCACGTGCCGCTTCGATGGCCGCGTTGAGCGCCAGCAAATTGGTCTGTTCGGCAATGCCGCTGATGGTCTTGACGATGGTGCCGATCACTTGGGATTGCGCGTTCAGTGCCTCGATGCCTTCACCCGCCGCCTGCATGTGCGTGGCCAGGTCGCGCATCACCTCCACCGCCTGCGTCACCACGGTGGTACCGCGCTGGGCGCTGTCGTCGGTATGCAACGAGGTGCTGTAGGCAATGTTCGCGGCCTCGGCGACGGCTTGCTCCCGATTGACCTGATCGGTAATCACCGTGGCGAACTTGACCACTTTGTACAAACGATCATTGGCGTCCAGCACCGGATTGTAGGTGGCTTCCAGCCACACCACGCGGCCATGGCTGTCCACACGCTTGAAGCGCGCTGCGACGAATTCTCCGGCGTTCAGGCGTTTCCAGAAATGCTGGTACTCGGCGCTGTTGTACTCCTGCGGCTCACAGAAGATACGGTGATGCTTGCCCTGGATCTGCGCCAGGCTGTAGCCCATGCCGCTGAGGAAACGGTCGTTCGCGGTCAGCACGTGCCCATCCAGGTCAAACTCGATCACGGCGGTGGAACGCACCAGCGCGGTGATCAGGTTTTCATGCTCGCGCGACGCTTCGATGGTGCGGGTGAGGTCGCTGGAGTAAATCGAAAAATGCTTGATGCGCCCATCGGAACTGCGCACCGGCTGCACAATCGAGCGCAACCAGGCTTCCTGCCCGTTACCGCGCATCAGGCGTACGGCGCCGGCGAAATGCTCACCGCGCAGCAGGGCGTTCTTGAAGCGCTGCTGGAATTCGTCCTGGCGCACATGGGCGGGCACCAGGTCTTCGATGGGGCGCCCCAGCAGCGTGGAACTCTGGTAGACCAGTTCCTGCAGAAAGTTGGCATTGGCCCATTCAACCCGACCTTCTGCGTCCAGCGTCAGGCAGAGCATTTCGCTTTCCAGGCTCTCCCTGACCTGTTGCAAGCTGGACAGTTCTTCGCGAAGAGCGGACAGCTCCTGCTTCAAGCGGGTGTTAAACATAGGGCACCGAGGTCGATGGGAGAGAAGTATCAGATCTGCATCGGCCCTATGGGCTGTTTCTGAAGCGAACTCAGGCGCTACACCCCACTCTTTTTTTGACGCCATTAACTGCCGTTATTTCGGCACACGCCCATGACTTGGTACTCCAACGTGGTGAGCTTGCCGCTGGAGTCTTCATAGGTCATGCGCGAAGGCACGGTATTGCACGCGCGGATCGGCGGCGTCACGTTGACCACCTTGGCAATGTCCAGGTCCATGCCATAGCGATACACCTGGACCTGGGGCGCCGGCTTACCGTTTCTCTCGGCGTAGGCGGCCATGGCTTTTTCATTGCGTTCCATCATCAGGGCAAAGGTCCGGTCCCCCCCGCCTTCGGCCAATGCGCCGAATGACAGGACGGCCGTTAGTACACCCACGCCTGCGGTAGAAAAGTTCATCACCTGTTCCTCGACTGAAAGTTCAGTGCCGAGACTAACGAACGAACCCTGACGCGATGTTCACCAGAACATTACTTATTTGTTAGGTGGCGACGAGCTTCCAGAATTGTAATGTTCACGCCACCCAATCGTTATCCACGGTTTGCAACTATCAGCCCGGGCCAGATCAATAAGAACGCCCGCCTCCATAAGAAGCTGATAACTGCCAACACCGAGGAGCGAAACATGCGGATCCGTTATTACACCCTTCCCCTTTCACTGATCGCCACATTGCCCCTGGCAGCCGTGGCCGCGGAAGACAAACCTGAAGGGTTTATCGAAGGCAGCAGCGTGAACGTGCTGGCGCGCAATTTTTACTTCAACCGCGATGACCGCAAGGGCCAATCCAGCCCCACCGGTAATGGCTATTCCGAAGCCTGGGCCCAGGGACTGATCGGTCAATTCGAATCCGGTTTTACCCAGGGCACCGTGGGGTTTGGCCTGGACGCCTTCGCCATGGTCGGCGTGAAGCTCGACTCGGGCACCGGCCGCAGCGGCGGCAAGGGCTCGTTCGGCGTGCTGCCGGTGGACAGCAACAACCATCCTGAAGACAACTACAGCAAGGTCGGCGGCGCGGCGAAACTGCGGGTATTGGACACGGTGATCAAGGCCGGCGACGTGTTCCCGCTGACCCCCGTGGTGGCCTACGGCGATTCGCGGGTGTTGCCGGAAAGCTTCCGTGGCGTGACCCTGCAGAACACCAGCCTGGAAGGCCTGACCTTGCAGGGCGGGCGTCTGAGCGGCATGAGCCAACCCAACGAAAGCGGCATGAACAAGGGCTTTGCGACGTTTTACGCAGGCCCCGTGGACTCGCCCTGGATCGGCTATGCCGGTGGTGATTACCAACTCAACAAACACCTGAGCCTGAGCCTGTACAGCAGCCGCCTGAAGGACGCCTGGGACCAGTACTACGTCGGCAGCGCCGCCAGTTACCCGCTGAACGAAGACGTTTCGCTGTTCGGCGACATCAACTACTACAAGGCCGTGGACGAAGGCAAAAAGCTGCTGGGTGAATTCGATAACAGCATCTGGAGCGCCCGGCTCGGCGTGAAGGTGGGCGCCCACAGCCTGGCCGTTTCGCACCAGCGCAACAACGGCGATGACGACTTCGATTACCTGCGCCAGTCGGACTCGATCTTCCTCAACAACTCGATCCAGTACAGCGACTTCAACTCGCCCAAGGAGCGCTCGTGGATGCTGCGCTACGACCTGGACATGCAGCCATTCGGCATTCCCGGCCTGTCGTTCATGACCCGCTACGGCAAGGGCACCGGCGCCGACTACAGCAACGCCAACGCGGTGTATATGCGCCGCGATGCCGCCGGCGATCCGCTCACCGACCAACGCCGCTGGGAGCGGGATATCGAAGCCAAGTACGTGGTGCAAAGCGGCAACTTGAAGGACTTATCGCTGCGACTGCGCCAGGCCACCGTGCGCTCAAGTTCATTCGAGTCCGACCTTGAAGAAGTCCGCGTCATTATCGAATACCCACTGGCGGTGCTTTAAGACGCGCTTACATTCACTTGCCGATGCCCTACATCTGTTCACAGGTTGAAGTCTGTCAGAACTGTAATATCGGCCTCACCTTCTCGTTAAGTTGCACTTTTTATACTGCGCATCGAACACCTCTCATCTCTGCGGCTTTTGTGTAGCTCCTTTGGAACAGAGATGAATTTTATACGCCCCAGCCGGGGCGTTTTTTTTGCGTGCCCGGTCAGTGACGAATCGTCGCACCGGCCTGACGCGGCTTGACCCTAAAGCTACTTTAGGCTTCAGAGTTTTCCTACAGCCCATTCAGCCTCTATGAGGCCATCTCCTTTCGTTTTCCTTGAAGGTAAATCCCCATGCGTATCCTTGTGGTTGAGGACGAGCAGAAAACCGCCGATTACTTGCAGCAAGGCCTGACCGAAAGTGGCTACGTCGTCGATTGCGCCGCCAGCGGCATCGACGGCCTGCACCTGGCCCGGCAGCACACCTACGAACTGGTGATCCTCGACGTGAACCTGCCCAATACCGACGGCTGGGAGGTACTGGAACAACTGCGCCGGGACGGCAACCAGCGCGTGATGATGCTGACCGCGCGCGGCCGCCTGGCCGACAAGATCAAGGGCCTGGACATGGGCGCCGACGATTACCTGGTCAAACCCTTCGAGTTCCCCGAACTGCTGGCCCGTGTGCGCACCTTGCTGCGCCGCAGCGAACATATCCCGCTGCCGGATGTGCTGCGCGTCGCGGACCTGGAGCTGGACCCGCGTCGCCATCGCGCCTATCGCGGCAGCCGGCGCATCGACCTGACCACCAAGGAATTCGCCCTGCTGCATGTGTTGATGCGCCAGGCCGGCGAGGTAATGACCCGCACGCAGATCATCTCGCTGGTGTGGGACATGAACTTCGACTGCGACACCAACGTGGTCGAGGTCTCCATCAGCCGCCTGCGGGGCAAGGTCGATGACCAGAGCGAGGTCAAATTGATCCACACCATTCGCGGCGTGGGTTATGTGCTGGAGGCGCGCCAATGAGGACCAGCAGCCTGTCGATGCGCCTGGGGCTGACGGTCAGCCTCATGGGCGCCGGGCTGGTGGTGCTGTTGGCGACCCTGGCCTACCTGGCCTTGACCCATGAGCTGGAAAAGCTCGCGCGCAAGGGCCTGGAAAGCAAGATGGAACAGCTCCAGCACAGCCTAGCGCTGGGCCTGGACACCCACGCAATCAAAGCCCGCCCCCACTCGTTGCTGGACCTGGTGATGGGCCATGACAATTTCTACCTGACCATCGTCGGCACCGCACCCGATAACGCGGTGCTGCTCAGTGTCGGCGCCAAACCCCAGGAACCGTTGCTGACCGACTTCTCCCCTCGGGAAACCCTCGGTTACCTCAACTGGCAAGACCAGGACGGCAACCAGGTACTCAGTGCCTCCAGCCTGATGCGCCTGGCCAGCGGCGAGCGCGTACGGGTGTTGCTGTCGCTGGACCGCAGGGATGACCAGGCCCTGCTCAGTGCCTACCTGCGCGCCACCCTCATCGCCCTGCCGATGCTGCTGGTCCTGATCGGCATGGGCGCCTGGTGGCTGGTGCAGCGTGGGTTGGCGCCGTTGAAGCAGTTCAGCCATGTCGCGGCCCAGGTGACGACCCAGGACCTGACCCACCGTTTATCCATCGACAACCTGCCCCAGGAGCTGGGCGAGTTGGCGCAAAGCATCAACGTAATGCTGCGTCGCCTGGACGCCGGTGTGCAGCAGTTGTCGCAGTTCTCCGACGACCTCGCCCACGAGCTGCGTGCGCCGCTGACCAACCTGATGGGCAAGGCCCAGGTGACCCTGTCCCGCGAACGGCCCTCGGAGGAATACAAGGCGGGGCTGGAATCCTGCACCGAGGAAATGGAACGCCTGTCGCGCATCGTCTCCGACATGCTGTTCCTGGCCCAGGTCAGCCATCCGGCGGCGCGGGCCGGGTTTGGCCCGGTGTCATTGGGTGAAGAAGCACAACGGGTGATGGCGCTGTTCGCCCTCAGCGCCGAAGACAAACACGTGACCCTCAACCTGCGCGGCGACGCCTGGGTGACGGGCGATCGCCTGATGATCCAGCGGGCGATTTCCAACCTGCTGTCCAATGCCATCCGCCATACGCCCGAAGGCTCCAGCGTGCTGCTGCTGGTGGAGACCTACGACCAGAGCGTGGCGTTGTCGGTGGGCAACCCCGGGCGTGGCATCGAAGCGCACCACCTGCCGCATCTGTTCGAACGCTTCTACCGCGCCGACAGCAGCCGTACCCGCGCCGAAGGTGGCACGGGGCTGGGGCTGGCCATTGTGCAGTCGATCATGCAGCTGCATCAGGGGCACACCGACGTCAGCAGCCAGCCAGGCCGGTTTACACGGTTCAGCCTGGTGTTTCCTCTTCCTTGCGATGGGCCCACTGGTACAACGCCGGCAGCACCAGCAAGGTCAGCAAGGTAGAAGAAATGATCCCGCCGATCACCACCGTCGCCAACGGACGCTGCACTTCGGCGCCGGTGCCGGTGGCCAGGGCCATGGGGATAAACCCCAGGGAGGCCACCAGCGCGGTCATCAATACCGGGCGCAGGCGGGTCAGCGCGCCCTCGTGGATAGCCACCGACAGCGAGCGTCCTTCCTCGCGCAGGTTGCGGATGAAGGCAATCATCACCAGGCCGTTGAGCACCGCCACGCCGGACAAGGCGATAAAGCCCACGCCTGCCGAGATCGACAGTGGAATATCGCGCAACCACAGCGCCATGATCCCGCCGGTCAACGCGAACGGAATCCCGGTAAACACCAGCAGCCCGTCCTTGAGGTTGTTGAACATCATGAACAGCAACCCGAACACCAGCAGCAACGCCACCGGCACCACGATCTGCAAACGCTCGGCGGCTTCCTTCAACTGTTCGAACTGGCCGCCCCAGGTGGTCCAGTAACCCGCTGGCACTTTCACCTGCGCCGTGATCGCCGCCTCGGCCTCTTCCACGAACGATCCCATATCCCGCCCGCGCACGTTGGCACTGACGATCACCAGACGCTTGCCGTTCTCGCGGCTGATCTGGTTCGGGCCGAGCACCAGGTCCAGGCTGGCGACCTGGGACAACGCAATGAACCCCAACTGCCCCGCCGCATTCCCGGCCAGCGCCGGCACCGGAATCAGCAGCCGCGACAAGCCGTCGATATCAGTACGCAGCGCGTCGGACAAGCGCACAACCATGTCGAAACGCCGGTCACCTTCATACAGGGTACCGGCCTGGCGCCCACCGACGGCGACGGCAATGGTGTCCTGCACATCGCCGACATTCAGGCCAAAGCGCGCGGCCTTGTCACGGTCGATATTGATGGTCAGCACCGGCAGGCCGGACGTCTGTTCGACCTTCACTTCCGAAGCGCCATCGAGGCCTTGCAGGGTCTCGGCAATGTCTGCGGCGGTGGTGTTGAGCACCGCCATGTCGTCGCCGAATACCTTCACCGCCACATCACTGCGCACCCCGGAAATCAGCTCGTTGAAACGCAGCTGGATCGGTTGCGACAACTCGTACGCACTGCCCGGCACAATCGCACTGGCGCGCTGGATATCGGCGATCAGGGTGTCGCGGGATTTATTCGGGTCCGGCCATTGCGCCTTCGGTTTAAGCATCACGTAGCTGTCGGAAATATTCGGCGGCATCGGGTCGGAGGCGATTTCCGCCGTACCGGTACGGGCGAATACCCGCTCGATTTCCGGCACATGGGCCATCAAGGTTTTTTCCAGCTGCTGCTGCATCTGCACCGATTGCGTCAGGCTGGTGCCGGGCACGCGCAGGGCCTGTTGGGCGAAGTCGCCCTCGCTGAGGCTGGGGATAAACTCACTGCCCATGCGGCTGGCCACCACGCCCGACGCAACAATGGTCAGCACGGCCAGGCCGAACACCAGTGGCCGGCGCGCCATCACCCAATCCAACACCGGCCCATAGGCCCGGCGCGCGGTACGCATCACCAGGTTTTCTTCTTCCTTGACCTTGCCGGTGACGAACAGCGCAATCGCCGCCGGTACGAAGGTCACTGACAAAATCATCGCCCCCAGCAGCGCGATCACCACGGTGAACGCCATGGGGTGGAACATCTTCCCGGCCACACCGGTGAGGGCGAAGATCGGCAGGTAAACGACCATGATGATCAGCTGCCCGAAGATCAGTGCACGCCGCGCTTCCTTGGCCGCCGCGAACACCTCGTGCAGGCGCTCGCTGCGGGTCAGCAGGCGGCCATGGCGCTGCTGCGCATGGGCCAGGCGGCGGATAGCGTTCTCGACGATCACCACCGCGCCGTCGACGATAATGCCGAAGTCCAGCGCGCCGAGGCTCATCAGGTTGGCGCTGACTTTGTGGGTGAACATGCCGGTAAAGGTGAACAACATCGCCAGGGGAATCACCATCGCGGTGATCAGCGCCGCGCGGATATTGCCGAGGAACAGGAACAGCACCGCGACCACCAGCAGCGCACCCTCGAAGAGGTTTTTCTTCACCGTGGCAATGGCTTTTTCGACAAGGTTGGTGCGGTCGTAGACGGTCACCGCCACCACGCCTTCGGGCAGCGAACGGTTGATTTGTTCGAGCCTGGAAGCCACCGCCTGGGACACCGTGCGGCTGTTTTCTCCGATCAACATAAACACCGTGCCCAGCACCACTTCACGGCCGTTTTCCGTGGCGGCGCCGGTCCGCAGTTCACGGCCGATCTCGACCTGGGCGACATTGCGCACGCGGATCGGCGTGCCGTCGGACGTGGTGATGACGATATTGGCGATGTCGTCGATGGACGCCACCTGCCCCGGCGCGCGGATCAACAATTGCTCGCCGTTGCGCTCGATGTACCCGGCGCCGACGTTGGCGTTGTTGCGCTCCAGTGCCGTGACCAGATCGTTCAAGGTCAGGTTGTAGGCCGCCAGGCGCTTGGGGTCGGGGGCGATCTGGTATTCCTTGGCGAAGCCGCCGATGGTGTTGATCTCGGCCACACCGGGCACGTTGCGCAGTTGCGGCTTGATGATCCAGTCCTGGATCACCCGCAGGTCGGTCGGCGTGTAGGGCGTGCCGTCGTCCTTGCGGGCGCCCTCTTCAGCCTCCACGGTCCACAGGAAAATCTCCCCGAGGCCGGTGGAAATCGGCCCCATCGCCGTTTCAATCCCCACAGGCAATTGCTCGCGGGCAACCTGCAGGCGCTCGTTGACCAACTGGCGGGCGAAGAACAGGTCGGTGCCGTCCTTGAAGATCACCGTCACCTGGGACAAACCGGAGCGTGACAGCGAACGGGTCTGCTGCAGGCCCGGCAAGCCGGCCATCGCGGTTTCGATGGGAAAGGTAATGCGCTGCTCGGTCTCCAGCGGCGAAAAACCGGCCGCCGCCGAGTTGATCTGCACCTGCACATTGGTGATGTCGGGCACCGCGTCGATGGGCAGTTTCTGATAGCTGGCAATGCCGACACCGGCCATCAACAGCACCGCCAGCAGCACGATGATGCGCTGCTCGATGGCGAATTGGATAAGGCGCTCAAACATGGGAAATCACTCGCAGGATCAATGGGCGTGCTCGGCCGAGCCCTTGCCCAATTCGGACTTGAGGATGAAGCTGCCGGTGGTGGTCACCTGGGCTCCGGCCTCCAGGCCCTGGCGCACTTCGACGTAGCCGTTTTCACTGGCGCCAAGCTCAAGATGGCGGGTGATAAAACCGTCTGGGGTGCGTACGAAGACCGAGGGTTTTTCCTCGACGGTCTGGATCGCCGTTTGCGGCACGGTGACCTTGGCCTGGTAAGTGTCGGTGGCCAGTTGCACGGTGACGAACAGTCCAGGGCGCCAGGCGTCGTCGGGGTTGGGCACCGTCACACGTACGGTGGCGGTGCGCGTTTGCTCGCCGAGCAAATTGCCGACATAGGCCACGGTGCCCAGCACGTCGGTGCCCATTTCCGTGGAGCTGACTTTCACCGGTTTGCCGAGCCGGACCTTGTTCAAATCCTTGGGAAATACGCCGAAGGTGACCCACACCTGGGACAGGTCAGACAGCGTGAAGGCGTTACTGGTCTCGCTCACCACCTCGCCGACACCGAGGTGCTTTTCCACCACCACGCCCGCGAACGGCGCACGCAGTTCGTAACGATTGCCGCCGGCCAATACCGTGTTGCCGCTGAGCGCGGTCATTTTTTGGCGGGCATTGTTCAGCGCGATTTCGGCTTCTTGCAGGGTTTGGCGCGCCAGCAGGTAATCCTGCTCGGCGGAGATTTTGTCCTGCCACAACTGGCGTTCACGCTGGAAGGTGATACGCGCCAGTTCAACCCGACGCTCGCTGGCCGCCAGCTCACTGCGCTGGTCGGAAATCTGCTGGCTGGCGATCACCGCGAGCAGCTCGCCCTTCTTCACCGCCTGGCCAAGATTGACCTTCACGGATTCCACCACACCGGCCGCGCGCGGGACGATATGCGAGGTACGGTCTTCGTCGAAACGCACCTCCCCTGGCAGCGTCAGCAATGTGCTGATCGACCGGGGTCGGGCCTCGGCGAGCTCGATGCCGGCGGCCTGGATTTGTTGTTCAGTCAGCTCGAGGGTGCCTTCTTCTTCCTCGGCGTTGGCCACGCCGGACAGCATCAGGCCCAAGGCGACGGCAAGCGCCACGCCGTGTCGTTTATTCATAAGGCACTCCAGAAAAAATCAAAACCGGGCGAGGTCGCCGTAAATCCGTTCGATGCGCAGCCAGGCATCGGTGGCCTGGGCGGTGGCCGCAAGGTATTGGGTGCGCGCCGCGATCAGGGTGCGCTGGGCGTCGAGCACGTCGAGGAAGTTGAACTTGCCCATCTCGAAGCCGCGGGTGGCGCTGTCCACCGCGCGTTGGGCGGCGGGCAGAATCTGCTGGTTGAATGCGCGCACTTCGCTGTTCGCGGTTTGCCACAGGTCCAGGGCCTGGCGCGTTTCGGTACGCAGGCGCAATTCGGCAGCGTTGCGCAGGTCGCGGGCCTGATCGGCACGGCGCGTGGCGGCGAGCACGTTGCCCTGGTTGCGGTTGAACAACGGAATCGGCATCGACACGCCGACCAGGTTCACCCGCTCGCGCACACTGGCGTCGTACTGACTGCCAATGGACACATCCAGGTCGGGAATACGCTGGGCTTTTTCCAGGCCCACGCTGGCTTCGTTCTGCACAATCTGCAGTTCGGCCAGGCGCAGTTCGGCGGTCTGTTCAAGGCGCGCCAACAGGTGCGTGGCGGACGGCAACGGCGGTGTGGAGTGGCTTGGCGTGGCGACGGCCTGGAAGTCGGTCGCCGCGCTGCCGGTACTGGCGGCCAGGCGACGATAGGCGTCGGTGAGGCCCATGTGTGCGCGGTTGAGTTCGAGGCGAATCTCCGACAACTGCACCTGGGCACGCGTGGCTTCCACCGGTGAGGATTTGCCGGCAGTCACGCGGCCGTTGGCGACCACCAGCCCGCGCTCGGCCAAGGCCAGGGAACGCTGGGCCAGGTCGAGACGTTCCTGGGCGCGCAGGGCGCCGTAATAGCCCTCGATCACCTCGGCGCGCAACGTATTGCGGCGCTGTTCCAAGGCCAGTGCGGCGGCGTCCTGGGCACGCGTCGCCACGTCAATGCGGGCACCGCGCTTGCCGCCCAGTTCCAGGGTTTGGCTGAGCTTGAGGGTGGTGGTGCGCGTATCGCGACGAGTGTCTTCGGCATCCCAGGACGCCACCGGATTGGGGATCAGCCCGGCCTGCTGGCGACCGCCCGCGGCGATCTCGATGTCCCATTGCGCAACCGCCAGGTCAGGATTGTTGGCGAAGGCAGTTTGCAGGGCGGTGTCGAGGGTAAGGGTTTGTGCCTGGGCAATGCTGGCGGCGCCCCACAACAGCGTCGCCCCCACCAGCTTTCTAACGGAAATTGCCATAACGAGAGTTCCACGCCCATAAAGTAAAAGCCGGGAGAATGTAGCGTTCGCGACTTATCAGGGCGGTGGAGCAAAGATTACAAATCCGACAGCAATGGCTCTACGGCGGGCGTTATCAGGTATGCTTTTGGGGCAGGAAATAAAAAGAAACAATTTTCCCAACCTGTTCGATAAGGAGTCCCGCCTTGGCGTTATCGACTGCCGCGTGGATGGTTCACGACACCCGTCTCATGCTCTGCGTACTGCTGGCCATCGCCAGCATCATCGTGCTGATCAGCGCGACCAAGTTGCCGCCGTTCCTGTCGATCCTGATCGGCACCTTTATCGCCGGGGTCGGCGCCGGGCTGCCAGCGGAAGAGGTGGCCAAGGCCTTCAGCAAGGGCGCCGGGGCGATCCTCGGTGAGGCCGGGATCATCATTGCCCTGGGCTCGATGCTGGGTGCGCTGATGGCGGAATCCGGCGCGGCCGACCGCATCGCCACCACCCTGCTCGGGCTGGGCAAGGGCAAGTCGTTGCCATGGGTGATGGCGCTGGTGGCGATGGTGATCGGCCTGCCGCTGTTCTTCGAAGTAGGCCTGGTGATGATGGTGCCAATCATCTTTGTGATGGCCAAACGTTCGAACCAGCCGCTGTTGAAAATCGCCATCCCGGCGCTGGCGGGCATGACCACCTTGCACGCCTTGATGCCACCGCACCCGGGGCCGCTGATTGCGGTGGGCGCGTTGCACGCCGACCTGGGCCTGACCATGTTGCTGGGCTTTTGCCTGGCGGTGCCGGCGGTGATCCTCGCCGGGCCGCTCTATGGCAACTGGCTGTCCAAACGCCTGCATGTGGATGAGCCGGCCGACATCGGCGCGCTGTTCAGCGCCCCGCCCAAGGCCCCGCGCCAGCCGAGCTTTGGCGTGTCATTGCTGATCATTCTGTTACCGGTGATTCTGATGCTCGGCAGCACCCTGGCCAAAGTCGCGCTGCCAGCGGAAAGCAGCGTGGGCCTGACCCTGAAATTCCTCGGCGAACCGCTGATCGCCCTGGGCCTGGCGGTGATCGCCGCCGTGATCTGCCTGGGCTGGGCCGCCGGGATGCCGCGCGCTGAGGTCGGCAACACCCTGCGCAAGGCCCTTGCCCCCATCGCCGTGTTGCTGCTGACCATCGGCGCCGGCGGCGGCCTCAAGCAAACCTTGCTGGATGCCGGCGTCAGCCAAACCATCAGCAAAGTCGCCGAAGGCGCGCACATGCCGTACCTGCTGCTGGCCTGGTTGATCGCCGTGGCGCTGCGCCAGGCCACCGGCTCGGCCACGGTCGCCACCACCACGACCGCCGGCATCCTCGCACCGATGATGGCCGGGTTGGCGGCGACGCAAAGCTCACTGGTGGCGCTGGCGATCGGCGCAGGTTCGGTGTTCTTCTGCCACGTCAATGATGCGGGGTTCTGGATGGTGCGCGAGTACTTTGGCTTGCAGCTGAAGCAGACGATTTGGGTGTGGTCGGTGTTGCAGACGATTGTTTCGGTCGTCGGCCTGATCGGTACCCTGCTGCTCTGGCACTTTTTGACCTGAGTTTCATCCAACCAGGGTGTGGCGCTTGCCAAACAGCGCCACACACACCACCCCCACCGCGCCCATCACCACGCAATACCCCACGCAAATCCACGGGCTGGTCGGCATCAGCGCGATCAGCATCAGCGGCGTGGTACTCGCCCACAGTGCGTAAGCGATGTTGTAGGTGAAGGAAATACCCGACACCCGCACCTGCGCCGGAAACAGGCCGACCATCACCGACGGCACCGCGCCCACCACCCCGCAACTCAAGCCCGCCAGCGCGTACGCCGCGCCAAGCCAGATGCCGCCGCTGATCAGGCTGGCGTACAGCAGGAAAATACCCACCGGCAGCAGCAGGCTGTAGACCAGCACCGCGCGCCAGGCACCGATGCGGTCCACCAGCAGGCCGGCGAGGACGCAGCCGATGTTCAGGAAGACGATGCCCAGGGCGCTCAAGGCAAAGGTGTGGCTGGGGCTCATGCCGAAGGTTTTCTGCATCATGGTCGGGGTGATGACCACCAATACCACTACGGCGGAGGTTAGCACGCAGGTGAGGATCATCGCCGGCAACAGTACGGCGCGATGGTCACGCAGTACGGTGCGCAGCGGCAGTTCGGCGGCGGCCTGGCGGCGGGCCTGCATTTCGAGGAAGACCGGGGTTTCGCTGAGCCAGCGCCGCAGCCACACGCCGATCACGCCGAACACACCGCCAAGCAGGAAGGGGAAGCGCCAGGCATAGTCGAGGATTTCGGCCGGGGTGAAGACCTGTGCCAGCAGCGTGGCAGTCAGCGCACCGAGCAGGTAGCCGAAGGTCAGGCCGGCTTGCAGGAAGCCCAGGGCATAACCACGATGGTTGCGCGGTGCGTGTTCGGCGACGAAGGTCCAGGCGCTGGGTACTTCACCGCCCACCGCCGCACCTTGCAGCACGCGCAGCACCAGCAGGATCAGCGGGGCGAAATAACCGATCTGCGCGTAGGTGGGCATGATCCCGATCAGCAGGCACGGCAACGCCATCATCAGGATGCTCAGGCTGAACACACGCTTGCGCCCCAGGTGATCGGCGAAGTGCGCCATCAGGATGCCGCCCAACGGGCGCGCCAGGTAACCGGTGACGAAGATGCCGAAGCTTTGCAGCAGGCGCAGCCACTCGGGCATTTCCGGCGGGAAGAACAGTTGGCTGAGGGTCAGCGCAAAGAACACGAAGATAATGAAGTCGTAGATTTCCAAGGCGCCACCCAGGGCGGCCAGGCCCAGGGTTTTGTAGTCGGAGCGGGAAAAACGCTGCGCCTGTGGCACAGAGGTGGCAGTCATGTTGAGGCTCGGCAGACAAACAAAATGGCGTGCAGGTTATGAGCTGAGCCGGTTGATGGCAATCGCGGCAGATATATTTGTTTTCCTCATGGATCGATGAAGATAACTGCATTCCCATATCAATGGCCGTGGAGGAACATGCCGAAAAATTGCCGACACCATAATAACTACAAGAGGAAAGACTCGTGGCCGATGCTATCGAAGAAAGCCGCTATGCCCGCTTTGCCCTGCGCTGCTCGAACTTTGCCGAGCGCTGGTTTCCGGACTCCTGGGTGTTCGCCGCCCTCGCCGTGATCATCGTCGCCGTGGCGACCCTGGGCATGGGCGCCGCGCCGACCGAAGCCGCCAAGGCCTTTGGCGACGGGTTCTGGAGCCTGATCCCGTTCACCATGCAGATGGCCTTCGTGGTGATCGGTGGCTACGTGGTCGCCAGCTCGCCACCGGCGGTCAAGCTGATCGACCGTCTGGCACGCATCCCGAAGAACGGCCGCTCCGCCGTGGCGTGGGTCGCGTTGATCTCTATGGTGGCGTCATTGCTCAACTGGGGCCTGTCCCTGGTGTTCGGTGGCTTGCTGGTGCGTGCGCTGGCCCGCCGTACGGATTTGCGCATGGACTACCGTGCTGCAGGTGCGGCGGCCTATCTTGGGTTGGGCGCGGTGTGGGCGCTGGGGCTGTCGTCGTCAGCCGCACAATTGCAGGCCAACCCGGCCAGCTTGCCGCCGTCGATCCTGTCGATCACCGGGGTGATCCCGTTTACCGACACCATCTTCCTGTGGCAATCCGGTGTGCTGTTGCTGGCACTGATCGTGGTGTCGCTGATCATCGCCTACGCCACCGCGCCCGGCCCCAACAGCGCCCGTGACGCCAAGGCCTGTGGCGTCGACCCGGCCTTCAACCTGCCCAAGCTGCAACCACCGGGTCGCCCCGGCGAATGGTTGGAACACAGCCCGTTGCTGACCATTCTGCTGGCATTGCTGGCGGCGGGCTGGTTGTTCCATGAGTTCTCGACCAAGCCGGCGATCAGCGCGATTTCGGGGCTGAATACCTACAACTTCCTGTTCATCATGGTCGGTGCCCTGCTCCACTGGCGCCCGCGCAGTTTCCTCGATGCGGTGGCCCGTGCAGTGCCGACCACCACCGGCGTGTTGATCCAGTTCCCGCTGTACGGCTCGATTGCGGCGCTGATGACCGTGGTCAAGGGCGGCGACGGCCAGACCCTGGCGCACCATATCTCGACCTTCTTCACGTCCATCGCCTCCCACGACACGTATGCACTGCTGATGGGCGTGTACTCGGCGGTGCTGGGCTTCTTTATCCCGTCTGGCGGCGGCAAGTGGATCATCGAAGCGCCTTATGTGATGCAAGTGGCCAATGACCTGCAATACCACCTGGGCTGGGCGGTGCAGATCTACAACGCGGCCGAGGCGCTGCCGAACCTGATCAACCCGTTCTACATGCTGCCGTTGCTGGGAGTGCTGGGGTTGAAGGCGCGGGATTTGATCGGGTTTTCGTTTGTGCAGCTGCTGGTGCACACACCGTTGGTGCTGTTCCTGCTGTGGGCGCTGGGGACGACATTGAAGTATTTGCCGCCCGTCATGCCGTAGGATCAGTTGCAAGCCTCAAGCCTCAAGCTTGAAGCGTGAAGCTTGAGGCTCATAGCTTGCAGCTGCCTTAATTCCGTCACATTGCATTGCTACCGTCCTGCGAAATATCTTGCAACATCTCGCCAGCAAGGACTCCCCGCAATGAGTGATGATCACGAAGACCGCCCTTCCCCTGATGCCATGGCCCAACCGCCGGTAGACACCGGCCGTCGGCGCTTCCTGGGGGGCGCGGCGGTGTTGGGGGTTGGCGCGACCTTGAGTGCCTGCGGCAATGGCGGTGAGGCGCCGGGCAAGCCGGTGGCGCGGCCACTCACGCCCCAGGAGCTGGACAAGGCCTTGCACGACCAGGTGAAGACCGTGGTGGTGATCTATGCCGAGAACCGCAGCTTCAACAATCTGTTTGCGGACTTCCCAGGCGTTGAGAAACCGCTGTCGGCGCTTTCCGCCGCCGACACACAGCAACGCGACCGCGACGGCAGCCTGTTGACCACCCTGCCCCCGGCCTGGGGCGGTGTGCTGCAAGTGGGCCCGCAAAGCGTGGACGGGGTGACTTACCCCAGCGAAGTGCAATTCCAGGAAAACCTGCCCAACGCCCCGTTCGCCCTCAAGGGCCCGAACGCCGAAGACCTGCCGTTGAGCCTGGTCACCCGCGACTTGTGGCACGTGTTCTACCAGAACCAGATGCAGATCAACGGCGGCAAGAACGACGGTTTCGTCGCCTGGGCCGACGCCGGCGGCCTGGTCATGGGCCATTACGCCCAGAGCCGTTATTCCCTGCGCCTGTGGGATGTCGCCAAGGAGTTTGTGCTCTGCGATAACTTCTTCCAGGGCGCGTTTGGTGGCTCGTTCCTCAACCATCAATACCTGATCAGCGCCACCGCGCCGTTCTACCCGAATGCCGCGCAGTCGGTGGCCAAGGCGCAGATCGCCACGCTGCAAAGCGATGACCCCACCGACCCGCGTCTCAAACCGCTGGATAAATCCCCGGCGAGCGCCATGACCGGCCCGCCACAGTTCGGCCCCAGCGCGCTGACCCCGGACGGCTACGGCGTGAACACCCTGGCGCCGCCGTATTGGCCGACCTGGATTCGTGACCCGGAAAACCCGGACTACGCAAAAGCCGACCTGCCCAACGTGCTGGTGCCGCAAACCCACGAACATATCGGCGACAAGCTGTCGAAAAAGAACGTCGACTGGGCGTGGTACGCCGGGGCGTGGCAGGCGACGCTGGACCAGTTCAAGGATTCGGGCGGCATTCCGAAGATCCCCAACTTCCAGTACCACCACCAGCCGTTCAACTATTTCAAGCAGCAGGGCCCCGAGAACCGTGCCGAGCGTGACAAGCGCCTGCGCGATGGCGGTTTGGGCGATGAGGCGAGCACCAATAAATTCTTCGCCGATGCCCAGGCCGGCAAGCTGCCGGCGGTGAGTTTCTACAAGCCCCAGGGCAACCTGAATATGCACGCCGGTTACGCTGACGTGGCGTCGGGCGACCGCCACATCGTCCGCGCCTTGAAGGTGCTGCAGGAAAGCCCGCAATGGAAAAACATGGTGGTGGTGGTGACCGTCGATGAAAACGGCGGCTGGTGGGACCACGTCGCCCCGCCCAAAGGCGACCGCTGGGGCCCAGGCACGCGGGTCCCGGCGCTGGTGGTCTCGCCCTTCGCGCGTAAAGGCACCGTGGACCATACGGTGTACGACACCGCGTCGATCCTGCGCTTGATTACGCGGGTCTTCCAGCTGGAGACCCTGGACGGGCTCAAGCAACGCGATGACGCCATGATTGCCCGGGGTCAGAAACCCATGGGGGATTTGAGCAACGCGTTGCAGTTCAGCGTGTAGGACGCTTATCCAATAGCGACATGCCTGGCGATTTAGCACGCGGTTTTCCTGGCCAACCGCTACTGTGAGGAGGTGGGCTTTCACCCCGCGCAGACGGGCTTTCGCTGACAAGGAATCAAGTATGTTCAAACCGACCAGGTTGTCCTTCACCCTGGCCGCACTGATGGCCAGTGCGGTCGTACACGCCGACATCGAAGTACCGTTGGGCAGCACTCAACGGGTGACCCAGTTGTTCGCTTACCCCAATAACTGCAATGTGATCTGCTTTCGGCCATGGACGCTGGAGCAGACCGCCGAGCACTACCTGAACCAAAGCCTGCAGCGCGATGGCTACAGCCGAGCCAAGGTCAGCGTCAAGAACCATGAAGGGCAGCTCGCCGCGACCTTCAGCGGTGTACCCGACAGTTACGGCCAGCCCCTGACCGCGCTGCTCAATACCGCTGACCTGGCCTACCAGGGCGCGAGCAGACTCAACAGCGACGGCAAGTGGGCGTACAACTGGTACCTGTTCCTGCCACTGGGCATGGCCCTGGAAAACCGCAAGAGCATCGAGTTGCTGCATTTCCCGCCGGATTATTCGCTGACCCAGGCCCAGGATTACCTGGAGTCGGCCACCACCGACCGCTGGGCCAGCCTGCTCACCGATAACGGCGTGCCGGCCACCGAAACCCCGGCCTACCAGACCATCATCGATATCGCCCCCATCGCCGCCCCTTCCAATGCGGGCAAGGACCTGGAGAACGTCTACGGCTACTTCACCGACTACCAGACCCGCATGGTCAGCGAACTGAGCCTGCACCCCAACGGCTCGCTGCCAATGGTCGCGTTCGGCGCGCCGGTGCGCAGTTGGATCAAGCAGCAATACGGGCAGACCGTGGGTGTGCTGGGCCTGGCGCAGATCAGCCCTGCCGCGGGCAGGACCGTCTCGGTGCTGGGCGCCAACCACCCCAGCTACATCTGGTACGCGGCCAGCCCGGACACCTATGACGGTAACGAGCAGAAAGCCGACGAAGCCGGCTTGAAAGTGATGGGCCAGGACTTGAGCGCCGCCTGCTGGCAGGCCGGAATGGGCCAGAAGCCCGCGAGCGATCCGAATGTACTGCTCAAGGCCTGCATGAACACCTGGCAGGTCACGCGCAAAGAGCAGACCTGCGAATTGTTCTACACCTCGGTGCGCAACCTGACGCCGGAACAGGCGAACGCCAAATGCGCCACGCCTTCGATCAAGACGCAGCTCAAGCAGCTGAAAAACGCAGCACCCGCCCCCAGCATCACGGCGCCTGCGCTGTAGACAGCAAAAAAATCCGATTTCTACTGTCAAAGTTGACAGTAGAAATCGGCTCCACGTTCAGCGAGTCTTGAGCCGGGCCCATCCGCTGCAAGACTGGTAGTCAGCCACCACCCGCAGGTCGATGCAGCCTAACCAAGGAGAGTTATGAAAACTCAAGCCATGGACCAGGCTAAAACCGTTGTGGGTGATGGTTTGTACCCGTTCAAGACACTGCTCGTTGAACAGGGCTACCCTTCGGCCAAGCACTTTAAGGTTGAGCGCGACGGCGGCGGCGTCAGGGCTCGCGTGGATTTTGACGGCCGCGTGCGCACTGCCCGGGTGTCCGGTTACGCCGTGAACGAGCGACGCCCACGTACGCTGCAGCTGTCGGCCCGCATCCACCTGTATGACAGCTGGTTCTGCGGCCTGCTGCGACACTCCTGCAACCCGAATGTGTTTTTCGACACCACTTACCTGGAACTCTGGACCGTACAGCCCATCCCCGCCGGCGCCCCGCTGACCCTGGACTACGCCAGTACCGAGGACACCTTGTTCCGACAGTTCGCCTGCCAATGCGGCGAGCTGAACTGCCGGGGCTGGATCACCGGCAGCACAGAGTGTTTGAACGCCGAGGGCCAGGCGTTCATGACCCATTGGCGCGAACGCAAACGGCCTTAGGCTTCGCCCAGCGGACGCAGGCGATACTGCGGCGGCAGTTGCTCGAAGCCACTGATGGTGGTGTTCAAGCTCTTCCAACGGCCGTCCTTGATGCCGTAGATGCAACCGTGGATCGACAGGCTCTGCCCACGGTGCCAGGCATTTTGCACAATGCTGGTGTGGCCGACGTTGGCCACCTGCTGGATCACGTTCAGCTCGCACATGCGGTCCACACGCTCCTCTTCGGTCGGCAGTTGGGCCAGCACGTCACGGTTTTCGTAGTAGAGATCGCGGATGGTGCGCAGCCAGCCGTCGATCAGGCCGAACTGGCGGTCCTGCATCGAGGCGCGCACGCCGCCGCAGCCATAGTGGCCGGTGACAAGGATATGTTTGACCTTGAGCACATCGACCGCGTACTGGATCACCGACAGGCAATTGAGGTCTGTATGCAGCACCACGTTGGCCACGTTGCGGTGTACGAACAGATCACCGGGCAGCATGCCGACGATCTCGTTGGCCGGTACCCGCGCATCGGAACAACCGATCCACAGGTATTCAGGGGTCTGCTGGCGGGCGAGCTTGGCGAAGAATTCGGGATCTTCCTGTTTGATCGCATCCGCCCAGCGTTCGTTGTTATCAAGCAGGTCTTGTAGTTCGTTCATCAGGGAAAGCCTCAGGAATGATGCGCAGCTTTGACAGACGACCGCCCGTCCGGGTCACGCCGATCATAAAGATAGCCGGCGGGCAATTACTTGAATCTTGGGGGGCCATGCCTGTCCACACACTATAAGCCCCACAGTATGAGGATTGGCCATGACTGAATCACGACGTCCCTACGGCGCTGCACAGCCCGAACCGATTGACGACAACGAAGACCGCATGGGCTCGATGCGCGAGCTGGATTTTGACGAAGACGAGCCGACGGCGGAGATCGGTGATGAAATACCTCGTCGCGAGCGCGAGCACCTGATCCCCGAAGAACGGGTGCGCGAGGCCGGACTGACCGGGGCTTCAACGGCGGATCATGAGTCGACCGATGATGACATGAGCCCGGAAACCCTGATCCATGAAGACGGTGCGCGGGAGGCTCGGGAGGCGGGCGAAGACAACCCGGCGGATTTTGACCTGAGCATTGTCGATGAAGATGACATTGGCGGCGGCAATGGCCTGGATGAAGCGGAACTGGCTGATCTGGACCCGGTGGACGGAAACCGCTGACACTGCGCAAATCCAAATGTGGGAGGGGCGACCTGCCCCCTGCCACGTTGGCTTGTGTGTTTAATCGACCAGGGTACAGGCCATCACGACTGCATCCTCACGCCCCCCCACGGCTGGGTAATAGTCCCGACGACGCCCAATCTCGTTGAAGCCATAGCGCTCATACAGGCGGAACGCGCCGGTATTGCTGTCGCGCACTTCCAGGAAGCATTCCCGCGCGTTGGCGGCATAGGCGCGGGACATCAGGTGTTCCAGCAGTGCCAGGCCCAGGCCACGGCCCTGGTTTTCCGGCTTGACGGTGATGTTCAGCAAATGCGCTTCATCGAGGATGATCTGTACCACGCCGTGACCTACCTGCTGCTCGCCTTCGAACATCAGCCAGATCTGGTACTTGCCCAGGCCGTCGAGAAAGATCCCGCGGGTCCAGGGATGGCTGAACGCCGCGTATTCGATTTTCAGCACGGCGTCGAGGTCGGCCTCGGTCATCGGGCGGAAGGATAAAGCCTCACTCATCGGTTGTTTTCCAGCGCGCCATCAGCCGGCGCATGGCTTGCCAGACATCAGCCTTACGCTGTGGCTCTTCCATTAATAATTCCAGGCCCGGCAGGGCCCATACAGAACCCAGGCCCTCGACCTGCAGTTCGCGGTACCAGGCTTCTGCGTTCGCTTCACCGGCAAATCGTACGGCGGGCAGGCCGATCAGCCACAGGCACACGCAGGGTTCGTCCTCCAGGCGTGCCGAGACGAAGCCTTGCACGAAATCCCGCGCCGCTTCCGGGCCCTGGTTCATGGTGCCGCGTACCAGCAGCGGCCAACTGACCGGGTCGCCGACGATTTGCGGGCTGTCGGGCAGGCCGGCGGCGCGCAGCATGTCCTTGAGCAGCATGTAGGCGGGGTCGCGGGTCTGGAAGCGCTCGCCGGTGGGTAACTCCACCAATAGCAGGCAACGCCCGGCCCGCAATAACTGCAGGGCAAAACGTGGCGGCGGCACCACGGGGGCCTTGGCAACCGGCGCAGCCGCTTCGGCCACCACGGGCTTGGCCATTGGCCCCGGGCGCGGCACCTCGACCTTGACGCGTTCAACCGCAGGACGAGCTTCCAGTACGGGTTTGACCACGGCCACCGGTGCAGCCGCCTCCTCCCCCGAAACCTCGAACGCCTCATAGGGCTCAAGCGCCGCTAACAGCTCGGGCCGCGACGGGGCGGCGAACGGCAGTTCGGTGCGGGGCAGCCAGTTGACCACCTGCATGGCGGTCAAGTAAGCGCGACGTCGGGACTCGATAAGCACAGCTCGGCCACTTGTGGATAAGTAAAGAGCGGGGATTCTACCGCTGTTCGGTAACAATCGCCCACTGTGCACTGACCGGCTGTGGATAAATCCCGCGCCTGATGCAGTACAATCGCGACTTTTAATCGCCAACCAGCCGGCCATTCCCATGATCGAACCCAAGCGCGTCCTGCGCGCCCTCGCCGAACACTGGGCCTTACTTGAGCCACTGTGCGAACACTTCGACCAAGGCACCCTGAGCCTCGGCGAGCTGCGCGCACAACTGGCCGCCCAACAACTGGACAGCACGCCCCAGGACATCACCAGCCTGCTGGACGTGTGGATTCGCCTGGATATCCTGGTGCCTGTCGCCAAGAGCCCGAACCGTTTCGAGCTCAACGCGCAGATCCACGACTTCCTGGCTTATCTTCGCAAGGAGCACCGGCTTGGCCTGTGCCTGGAGATCGAAGCCTACCTGCGCCATCTGGAGCGCCTGGCCGGTTATATCCAGGATGCCTTCGACATTCGTGATGGCCACGACCTGGCCCGCCAACTGCGCCTGCTGGACATGCGCGTACGCGACGTACTGAAAAAACTCGCCAACGACGAACAGGCCCTCGCGGCCGTGGCCGACCGTGCCAAGACCAGCGACCGGCAGATCCCGCTGCGCCAGCGTTATGCTGAAGTCCTGGCAACCTGGGACGAGTACGTCGAACCGATGATCCAGCTGGTGAACGCCGACGGTGCCTTCGAGCAAGGCGTGCGCAAAGTGGAAAACGTGCTGCTGCGCATGCTCACCGAGCAACAGCGCCTCGGCCACCTGGTGGACGACGACATGCTGCTGCGCACCCACGCGCGCATCCTCGAAATGCAGACCAGCGCCCAGTTGACCTTGCGGCATGCCCGCGAGCTGCTGTTGCCGCTGCGCGAAGAAGCGCGTCGGCACAACGCCGTGACCCGCGGTGCGGCGCTGGCGCTGTCGGCCATCCGCCGTAAAGGCCTGGACGCGGTGCCGCAGGCGGCGATGCCGATGTTTACCCGACCGCAAAGCACCTTCCTCGGCAGTGCCAGCCAGGTCGAAGCCTATGTGTATGCCCTGGCGAACTTCGAGCCGAAACCGGCCCGGTTCCCCAAGGCGCACAAGTCCCACAAGGGCGAAGCCCAGCGCGCACCGCGGACGGTCAAGGAAATGCTCGAGCGCTGCGAAGACGCGCTGCCGATGCCGGACCTGATGACCTGGCTGCTGGAGCAGGAACCGGACGGTGCCACCGACGAATTGCTGTACTGGTTCTCGCGGCTCTCGCGGGAGAAACGCTTCAAGCGCGAGCGCCTGGAACGCCGCGACTACCACACACACGAGCACCAGGTCAGCCTGCGCTCATTCGCCCTGCTCCCGGCCGGCACCGACGCCGCCGAGCATTCTGCGAGTACACCTCATGCATCTTGATCTATCCGAACTGTCCCAGCTGGCGCCGATCTTTCGCGAGCTGTTCAAGGGTTACCACGTCAGCCGCCGCGACCCCGAGCTGTACGCGCAACTGTCGAACTTCCAGGACCAGTACCGCACGCTGTTCAAGGCCCTGGGCTTTGAGCTGGTGTGCGATACCCGTGGCTTCTACTACTTCGTGCCGGACTCCGCGATTGCCAGTGCGCAGGTCAACAAGACCGCCCAGCGTCTGGCGTTGTTCACCTTCATCATTGTCGAGCACCTGGCCGACCAGGGCCGCGACCCGATCGCCGTGCTCGACGGTGGCAGCCTCGGTCGCGATGAACTGCCGTCCCTGCTGGAAAAGTACCGCGACCTGTTTATCCAGGCCGAAGTGCAGACCCAGGAAGAACTCGAAGAAAAGATCATGCGCCGCATGACCCAGCTGGGTTTTGCCAGCGAAGACAACGGCATCTACCGCTTCCTGCCACCGATGCACCGCTTCCTCGACGTGTGCCTGTCGGTGCAGCAAGACCGTGACCTCGCGGCCAGCGTGCACAGCGTGTTGCCGTTGCCGGCACCGGTGATCATCGACGAAGACAGCGATGAGAAGCTGCTGAAGACCGATGACCCGCTGGACTTGAGTGACTTCGCGGAAGAAAGCGAAGAAGACGCCCTGGCCCGCGCCATTGCCGAAGAACAGGAGACCGACGCATGAGCAAGGAACGCTACGGCATCCGCCGCTTCGCCCTATTGAACACCGCCGGCTACAGCTTGGGCTTGTTCCCGCTGGAAGAACCGCTGTCGGTGTATGGCGCCAACAACCTGGGTAAATCCGCGTCGATCAACGCCTTGCAGTTCCCGATCCTGGCGCGCATGTCGGACATGAGTTTCGGCAAGTACACCCTGGAGCAATCGCGACGCTTCTACTTCGCCACCGACACCAGCTACATCCTGGTGGAAGTCTCCCTGCCCCATGGCCCCCACGTAATCGGCGTGGTCGGGCGCGGCCCGGGCGGCGGTTTCGGGCACCAGTTCTTTGCCTACGCCGGCAAGCTGGACCTGGCCCACTATCAGAAAAACGACACCTGCCTGCGTCAGAAGGAGCTGTTCACCAACCTTGAGCGCGAAGGCCTGAAAGCCTACGAACTCAAGCCGGATGAACTGCGCCGTTTGCTGGTGGGTGGTCATACGTCGATCCCGCTGGACCTGACCCTGATCCCGCTGCGCTCCACCAGTGAGCAAAGCCTGAAAACCTTCCGCGCGTTGTTTATCAACCTGCTGCACATGCGCGAAATCACCGCGGCCAAGCTCAAGCAGCTGTTCCTCGATGCGTTCGAGCACAGCCTGCGTTCGGGCAGTGTGGATTACATCGCAGCGTGCGAAGAAGCCTTCCGCGACGTACGACGTATGGAGCAGGACTACAATTCCCTGGTCGCAGCCGGCCCGCTGGTGGAAGCCCTGGCCAACGGCGTTCGCCAGCGCGACGTACTGCGCGGCAAGCTGCATCGCCTGTCGCCGCTGCTGGATTCGCTGCTCGGCACCTGGTCGGACTATGCCAGTGCGCGCAAGGAAGAGCTGACCATCCAGGCCGAGCACTACCGCAACGAGCAGGACGCACTGCAGAACGACCAGCGTGGCGGCACCCAGGAGCTGATGCGCCTGGAGCGGGAAATCAGCGGCATCCAGCGTTGGCTGGGCGAGCTGTCGGTGCTCAAGCATCGCTTTGCCCTGGTGGATGACGTCAAGGTCCTGGAGCAGCAACTGCTGGCGGCCAAGGATGCTCACGATGAACTGGCGGGCGCCCTGGCGCAGTCGCGGCAGTTCAGCGCCGAGGATCTGGACGAGCGTCTGCGTGACCTGGAAAAACGCTTGAAGTCGGTCAAGCAGCAGCTTGATCACGCGGATAACAACAGCTACGCCAAGCTGCGCGAAGAGTTTTCGCAGCAGGACGTCGAGCGCCTGATGCGCCTGTTCAACAGCTCGTTGTTCAGCCTGCCATTAGGTGAACACGGCATCACCCTGGACGAGGACGGCCAGTGGGTCAAATCCCTGGAGCAGATCCTCGATGGCTTCAAGGGCGAGCGCTTTGAAGTGCCGGGGCTGTCCATCGACATCTCCCACATCGAACCACCGGCGCTGCAGGCCCTGGCGGATCGCGCGGCGTTGCGCGACCAAAAGGAACGCCTGGAGAAAGAACTCAAGCAGCTGAAAACCCAGCAGGCCGTGGCCTCCGACCGCGCGGCGAGCAAGACCCAGACCGAAGCGCTGTACCAGCAGGTGCTGGACGCGCAAAAGGCGCTGGAAGACTTCCGTCGCGCGCAAACCCTGAGTGCCGAAGAAGGCGAAAAACTGGAAAACCTGGCACAGATGGAAGCGGCCCAGGATGAATTGAAACGTTCCAGCGATGCGTTCACCGAGCGCGTCCAGCAACTGTCCGCCAAGCTGCAACTGGTGGGCCGCCAGATCGGCGATATGGAAGCCAAGCAACGTACGCTGGATGACGCCTTGCGCCGCAGGCAGCTGTTGCCGGCCGACTTGCCGTTCGGCACGCCGTTCATGGACCCGGTCGATGACTCCATGGATAACCTGCTGCCGCTGCTCAATGACTATCAGGACAGCTGGCAGGGCCTGCTGCGTGCCGATGGCCAGATCGAGGCGCTGTATGCTCAGGTGCGCCTCAAGGGCGTGGCCAAGTTCGACAGCGAGGATGATGTAGAGCGTCGTCTGCAATTGTTGATCAACGCTTATGCGCACCGCACCGATGAGGCGCTGACACTGGGCAAGGCGCGCCGCGCGGCGGTCACTGACATTGCGCGAACCCTGCGTAATATCCGCAGCGACTACGACAGCCTGGAACACCAGCTGGCGCTGTTCAACCGCGAGATCAACAAGCGTCAGGTGTCCAACCTGCAGAGCTTCCGCATCGTACTCGCGCCGAACAAGGAAGCCCTCAAGCATATCGACCAGATCATCCACAGTGCTGGCCAGTACGAAGAAGGCGAAACCCTGTCGGTGTTCGACCTCAGCCAAAGTGCCGAGCAGGACAACAAGAACGAAGAGGCCAAGGAATACCTGGCCCGCCTGGTGGCCGCCAACCATAACCAGTTGGGCCTCAAGGACCTGTTCGAGCTGGCCTTCGAAATCACCAAGGTGCACGGCCAGCCGGTGACCCACACCGACATCGATGGCGCGGCGTCCAACGGCACCACCATGACCATCAAGGCGCTGACCAACATGTACTTGTTGCTGCACTTGATGGACCGTGACCAGGCCGGGCGTGTGCGCTTGCCGTACTACCTCGACGAAGCAGCGGATATCGATGAGAAGAACCAGGCGGCGTTGCTGGAAACCAGTTTGCAGCTGGGCTTCGTGCCGATCCTCGCCAGTGTGAAGCCGCAGGTGTCTGCCCAGGTGGCAATCGACCTGGAAGGCGGCAGCGGGCCGAACGGGATCTACATCGATGAGGCGGACTGGAAGTACATCCGTCGCCATGATGTGGTGAAGGCGACAGTGAATGTGCAGGCGGATGAACCGGAGCTGGATGAGGTCTGACGTTTTGCGCTGAAATGCAAAAAGGCCGCGATCCATTGGATCGCGGCCTTTTTTTGTAGCTTTATTTGCCGAGTGGGATTTTCGGTGCCCAGGTCAGCCATTCCTCTTCGAATTTGTCGAACAGCGGGAAGGTTTGCTGCGGCCGCGCGGCGTTGCCCATGCGCTCGCCGTCTGGCGTGGCAAAGGCGATACCGCCGGCCACCAGCGTCTCCAGGGATTCGGTGCGCACCGTCGCGCCCTTGAACAGACCGAAGTCGAGGCCAAAGCCGCTGGTGTTCCAGAAGCGGCTGCCACTGCGTACCAGCGGTGCGTACTTGGGCTCGATGAGGATGTGGATCAGCACCCGATCGGCGGTCTGGCCCAACTCGTAGCCGGTGACTTTGCCCACGGTGACTTCACGGTAGGTCACCGGTACACCTTCTTTCAACGAGCCACGGCGTGCGGCGCTGAGTGTCAGGCTCAGGCCAGCCTCCTGACGGACAGCTTCAGGGGGTTGGCCCAGTGCGACGAAGCTCTTCTGCGGACCGGCGTTTTTCGCAGCCGGCTGCACCTCGATGTATTGCCCGGTGACCAGGGTTTCCAGGTTGGAGGTTTTCATCAGGCCCAGCTCTGGCTTGACCACCCAGAACTGGCTGCCGACGCGCGCGATGCGGTCCGCTACTTGGGTAATACGTGCACTGAGCAACACCGATTGCATATCGGCACTGAGGTCCACGCTCTCGATCTTACCGACATCCAGGCCTTTGAAACGTACCGGTGTGCCTGGACGCATACCGTCAGCACGCTCGACCTTGATGGTCACCAGGGTGCCATGCTGATTGGCCGCCTCACGGTCGGCAAACAAACGGAAACGTGGAATGCGCTTTTTCAGCGGTACGTTCGGCTGCGGCGTTTCGAAGGCAATACCGCCGGCCATCAGGCTGGCCAGGGACTCACTCTTCACCTGGATACCACCGGTAAGGCCGCCGGTCAGGGTCACGCCGCTGGCATTCCAGAAACGTGTCGAACCGTTAACCAGGTTTTCGTATTCCTTCTCGATATGAACGCCGATCACCAGTTGCTTGTTCTTGCGCGAGAACTGGTAGCTCTGCACCGAGCCGACCTTGACCTGTTTGTAGAGGATCGGGCTGCCGACATCCAGGGAGCCGAGGTTGTCGGTGAACAGCACCATGTGCAGGCCAGGGGAACGCAGGTCCAGCGGCGGCGCCTTTGCGCGGGCGACGAATTCGCGCTGCGGGGCGCTGCCTTTGTCACCAGGACGAATGGCGATGTAATTACCTTTGACCAGGGCTTCCAGGCCGGTAATGCCGGCCAGCGAGATGGAAGGTTTGACCACCCAGAACTGGGTGTCCTGAACCAGGTAGTCTTCGGCCAAGGGGTCGAGGGTCAGCTCGGCGTTGGCGCTGGACAGGTCCGGGTCGATCTTCAAGGTTTTCAGGCTGCCCACCTGAATGCCTTTGTACATCACCGGTGTACGCCCGGCCTGCAGGCCTTCGAAGTCCGTGAGCTTGACCTTGGCCTTGATACCGGCAGCGGCTGCGTCGAAGTCTTCGTACAGGCGGAACGGCAGGCTCGGATCGGTCGGCGGGCTGTCCTTGCGATTCTCCGGCGTGGCGAAGGCAATGCCGCCGGCGACGATACTGGAGAGGGATTCGCTGCGCACCTTCACGCCGGAGAGATTGGCATCGATGCTGATGCCGCTGGCGTTCCAGAAACGGGTGTGCTTGCGCACAAGGTGAGCGTAGGTCGGCTCAATGTAGACCTTGATCTCGACGGTGCTCTGGTCTTCGGAGAGCAAGTAGCTTTTGACCTGGCCGACCTGTATCTGCTTATAGAACACCGGACTGCCACGGTTGAGCGAGCCGAGGCGGTCGGCCTTGATGGTCAGATGCAGGCCAGGCTTGGCGTCGGACAAAGGCGGCTCTTCGGAGAGCGCCTTGAATTTGCGTGTGGGCTCACCGTCACCGGGGCTGGCGGCGATGTAGTTACCCGAGACCAGGGTTTCCAGGCCGGTGATACCGGCAAGACTGACACTGGGCTTGACCAGCCAGAAACGCGTGTTGGTCTTGAGGTATTGCTCGACATCCTTGTTCATCTCAATGGTGGCAATCACCCCGCGATTATTGCCCTCGTCGTCAAGGGCAAGGGTCTTGACCTTACCCACGGACATGCCTTTGTAGACCACTTCGGTTTTGTTGGCCTGGATGCCTTCGCCGCTTTCAAAGCGCACCTGGATCTCAATACCCTGCTGGGAATAGGCACGCCACCCCAGCCAACCACCGATGATCAAGGCAATCAGGGGAAGAACCCAAATGGCTGACCAGTTGGAGGCCGGGCGGGTTTTAGCTTTAGGCAAATCACTCATGGTCGTCGTCCGACTCCGTGTTATCCCAAATCAGTCGGGGATCAAAAGTTACTGCGGCAAGCATCGTCAAGATCACCACACTGGCGAACGCTGCAGCACCAAGGTTGGCCTCGACGCTGGCAAGCCGCCCGAAGTTTACGACCGCCACCAGGATGGCGATCACGAAGATATCCAGCATGGACCAGCGGCCAATGAATTCGATAAAGCGGTACATGATAATGCGTTGCTGCGCGGAAAGCGGTTGGTGACGCTGAACCGAGAACAGTAAAAGGCCAATGCCCACCAGCTTGAACGTCGGCACCAGGATGCTGGCGATGAACACCACAGCCGCAATCGGGAACATGCCGTGCTGCACCAGTTGGATGACTCCGGCCATGATGGTGCTGGGCTCGCCCTGGCCGAGGGAATTGACGGTCATGATCGGCAACAGATTGGCGGGGATATACAGAATGGCCGCCGTGATCAGCAAGGCCCAGGTACGGGTGAGGCTGTTGGGGCGACGGGCATGGATCAGCGCACCGCATCGCGTGCAGGTTTGCTCATCGGTGTCAGGCTCTTGTTTGTTCAGCTCGTGGCATTCAGTACAAATCAGAATGCCCGCATCAATCGCCCGCATGATCATCCTCTCCTGACAGTGCTTGCCAGATCTGGTGCGGCGACATCACCACCTCAAGCAGAACCTGAACCATTAATAGGCTGACAAAGCAGACCAGACCCAGGCCGATGGTGATTGAGGCCATGTCGGCGAGTTTCACGATCGCCACCAGTACGCCCATCAAGTAGACCTCCAACATTCCCCAATCTTTCATATGGTGGTAAATGCGGTACAGCAGCAGGCCGTAACTACGGCCGATCTTCCAACGAATACTGAGCAGCACCACCAGCTGGCAAAGCAGCTTGAGCAGCGGAATACCCATGCTGCATAGGAACACCACGGCGGCGACGCCTTGCATCCCGGTATCGAATAGACCGACTACGCCACTCCACACAGTGTCCTCTGAGGACTGCCCGAGCAGATTGAGCTGCATGATGGGCAGAAAGTTCGCCGGGACGTACAGCAACAGCGCGGCGAGTACCAGGGCGAGGCTGCGCTCAACGACATTATGGCGGTGAGCGTAGAGTTCATAACCGCAACGCGGGCATTGGGCTTTTTCACCGAGGGCGAGCATGGGTTTGCGCATCAGCAAGTCGCACTCATGGCATGCCACCAAGTTGTCCAGTGGTAAATCCGACACCTCAAGGGCATCAACCGGATCCGGCATAGATAGGGCTCTGACTCTAAAAAAGGTTAGGTGCCTATTCTAGTGGTCTGGTTCAGAAATAACTGTGCAAATTTGTCGTGCATCTTTGCGCACTTTTCGAGCGCCCAAAACAAAACCCCATCTGCTTTCGCAAATGGGGTTTCGGAATTTAATCTTGACGATGACCTACTCTCACATGGGGAAACCCCACAC
>NZ_FMUC01000008.1:0-316339 GCF_900100935.1 Pseudomonas sp. NFACC25 | reverse complement strand
GCGGAGTAACTTGTGATGCTGATAATCTTGTTGACTATCAGTCTGACTCCACAAGCACCCACACGAATTGCTTGATTCAGTTGTTAAAGAGCGGTTGGTTAAGAGCTTTCGTCTCAACCGAGGCGCGCATTCTACAGCAGCCTCATTTGCTGTCAAGTGATTATTTTCAGAAGCTTTCGAAGATTTCTTCAACAACTTCAACCACTTGCGCTTCCGATCTCTCGTCAGCGGGAGGCGAATAATACAGCGTTACACGCTGCTGTCAACACCTCTTTTTCTCCGCTTTCGACCGAGAAGATCGAATCGTTAATAGCGTCAAACAACACGACCCTACCAACGCCTTCTGGGCTTCGATGAACTGAAGCAATCCGCTGCTTTATTCTGCATAACTCATTGTTTAGCAAGGAGTTTTACGTTTCGACTGCGCCGGAAGTGGGGCGAATTATAGACGTATACAATCTGCGGTCAAGCGTTAATTACGCTTTTGTTGCAGTGGGTGCTTTTTTAGTAATAAGTCGGGGGATTCGGCGCGCCACTGGCGGTACACGCAGTACCAGAAGCAACGCACCTATAGAAGCATAGATAGCCCATTCCTTCAGATCAGCCCGCACGATCCACAGCATGTGCAACAGACCAAGCCCAAGAATCACATACACCAGCCGATGCAGCTTCTTCCAGCGACTACCCAGTCGGCGTTGGCTATAGCGATTCGACGTGAGCGCCAACACCAACAAAGACAAGAACCCCAGCGCCCCCACAATAATGTAGGGCCGCTTACGCAGCTCCACACCCAATTGCGACCAATCCAGCCCCAGGACAAACACACAGTAAGCCGCCAAATGCAGCACTACATAGGCAAAGCACCACAATCCAAGCTGCCGGCGCACCGCGATCCACCCCGCCCAACCGCTCAGTTTCTGCAGCGGCGTCATTCCAAGGGTAATCAGCAAGAGGATCAGGGTACCCAGGCCAAGCCGATCAACCAGCACCTTGCCCGGATCCGGCCCCAAGGCAAAACTCCATGCATCATACAGCCATAATAACGGCCACACTGCCGCAGCTATAAAAACGCCAATGCGCCAGATGGGGTAACGCATCAGTAGTTCTTCCGCAGATCGAGGCCTGTATATAAAGAGGCGACCTCATCCGAGTAGCCATTGAACATCTGCGTCTCACGCACATTGGGACTGAACAGCCCACTTGGCAGACGACGCTCCCGCGCCTGGGTCCAGCGGGGATGATCCACCGTAGGGTTCACATTCGCATAGAAGCCATACTCATCCGCCGCAATGCTCTGCCAAGTGGTTTTGGGCTGCTCGCTTACAAGACTGATACGCACGATGGATTTCACGCTCTTGAAACCGTACTTCCAAGGTACGACCAGACGCAACGGTGCACCGTTCTGATTGGGCAACTCGCGCCCATACATGCCAACGGCAAGAATCGCCAAAGGGTTCATCGCTTCATCCAGACGCAGCCCTTCTACATAAGGCCAGTCAATCAAGCCAAAACTCGAACGCTGCCCAGGCATGCTCTTGGCATCCTGGAGGGTTTCAAAGCGGATGTATTTGGCCTTGGAGGTCGGCTCAACCTGCTTGAGTAAGGCAGAGATCGGAAAACCCATCCACGGGATGACCATCGACCACGCCTCGACACAGCGTAAACGGTAGATCCGCTCTTCTAATTGATAGGGCTTCATGAAGTCTTCAAGGGCGTAACGCCCCGGCTTTGCAACCTCGCCATCGATCACCACACTCCAGGGCTCGGTCTTGAGTGAGCCTGCATTTTTCGCAGGATCACCCTTGTCTGTACCAAACTCATAGAAATTGTTGTAGTGGGTTGCGTCCTTGAAGGGGGTGATGGACTCATCCTTGACCGTCACCGCCTGCCATTTCGTTGCCGGCAATTTTTCGGCAAACCAATTGGGCGCCTTGCCAGGCTCAACATCGGGATAACGCGCGGCCTCGTCAGCACTGACCCAACGCGGCAGGCTGCTGGCAGCAATGCCGGCAAGCGCACCACCGAGCAAGCTACGGCGAGAAAGGTAGAACGATTCAGGCGTGACATCCGATTCTTGGCAATCGGACGCTTTGGGCAATTTGATTAACATGGCAACTCCGCAGCATTGGAGAACTGATGCACCAATAGACTGCGGAGTATGGGGGAAATTACATTAAGGCAACGTTTTGTCCCGGCGCATATGCAGCAAGTACTGAATCGGCCCCGAAGCGGCGTAGACCAGGAAGGCCAACAGCAGAATCCGAGGAGGATCACTGAAGACCACCGCAAACACCAGTACCACTGCCAGGATCGCCACGAAAGGTACGCGCCCCTTGAGGTCAAGCTCCTTGAAGCTGTTGTACTTGATATTGCTGACCATCAGCATACCGGCAGCAGCAACCATCAACGCCACCAGGAACGACATTTTCGAACCCTGGATGCCGTAGTCGCTGAACGCCCAGACGATACCCGCCACTACGCCCGCCGCTGCCGGACTGGCCAGACCGATGAAGTAACGCTTGTCAGCAGTCCCCACCTGGGTATTGAAGCGAGCCAGGCGCAACGCCGCACCCGCAACATAGATGAAGGCGACCATCCAGCCAACCTTACCCATATCACCCAGCGCCCAGGCGAAGGCCAGCAGTGCAGGTGCAACACCAAAGGCAACCATGTCCGATAGCGAGTCATACTCGGCACCAAAGGCGCTTTGGGTGTTGGTCATGCGCGCCACACGACCATCAAGGCCATCCAGCACCATGGCCACGAAAATCGCGATGGCAGCAAAGCCGAAATACTTGCTGGCGCTCGCCGCATCACCCGCCGCCAGGGCGCTTTGGGCACTCATTGAGTTGATGATGGAATAGAACCCGGCAAACAGGTTTGCCGTAGTGAACAGATTGGGCAGCAAATAGATGCCACGATGCCGGACCTTGCGGCCTTCAGCGTCATGCCCTTCTTCGACATGTTCATCGATCGGTAGCAGGCTTTCGGCGTCAGAAGCCTGGCTTGGCTCTTCGGGACGTTCGCTCATGGACTTTACCTTGCAACGGTGTGAAAAAAATTCGACCAATACTTGCGGCGAGTGTTCGCCCGCAAACGATGCAGCTTTATACCAGAACCCGCCCCTCAAACGAAAAAACGCGGCCTAAGCCGCGTTTTCTGTTGATACGTACGACTTAGTTTTTGGCTTTGTCGACGATCTTGTTGGCACCGATCCACGGCATCATGGAGCGCAGTTGCTCGCCGATGACTTCGATACCGTGAGCAGCGTTGTTACGACGCTTGGCGGTCATCGAAGGGTAGCCGGTAGCACCTTCGCTGATGAACATTTTGGCGTACTCGCCGTCCTGAATACGTTTCAGGGCGTTGCGCATAGCTTGGCGGGACTCGGCGTTGATGACTTCCGGGCCAGTCACGTACTCGCCGTATTCGGCGTTGTTGGAGATCGAGTAGTTCATGTTGGCGATACCGCCTTCGTACATGAGGTCAACGATCAGCTTCAGTTCGTGCAGGCATTCGAAGTAGGCCATTTCCGGCGCGTAGCCAGCTTCAACCAGGGTTTCGAAACCGGCTTTAACCAGCTCAACGGTACCGCCGCACAGAACGGCCTGCTCACCGAACAGGTCGGTTTCGGTCTCGTCCTTGAAGGTGGTTTCGATGATGCCGGTACGACCGCCACCCACACCAGCAGCGTAAGACAGCGCAACGTTCTTGGCGTTGCCCGAAGCATCCTGGTAGATCGCGATCAGGTCAGGGATACCACCGCCTTTGACGAACTCGGAGCGTACGGTGTGGCCCGGTGCCTTCGGCGCGATCATGATCACGTCGAGGTCTGCGCGCGGTACAACCTGGTTGTAGTGGATCGCGAAGCCGTGGGAGAAGGCCAGGGTGGCGCCCTTCTTGATGTTCGGCTCGATTTCGTTCTTGTACAGCGCGGACTGGAACTCGTCCGGGGTCAGGATCATGACCAGGTCGGCGGCAGCAACTGCAGAAGCAACGTCAGTCACTTTCAGGCCGTGGGCTTCAGCCTTGGCAACGGTGGCCGAGCCTTTACGCAGGCCAACAGTCACGTCAACGCCGGAGTCTTTCAGGTTGCAGGCTTGCGCGTGACCCTGGGAGCCGTAGCCGATGATGGCGACTTTCTTGCCCTGGATGATCGACAGGTCACAATCTTTATCGTAATAAACTTTCATGAGGTTCCTCTATATATCCAGGCCGTAAGGCCATTCGCTAATTTGGGTTAGATGCTGAGTACTTTGTCGCCACGGGCAATCCCGGTGACACCACTGCGTACCGTTTCCAGAATCGAGGCCGTCCCGATCGACTGGATGAAGCTGTCCAGCTTGTCGCTCGTACCGGTCAGTTGAACGGTATAAACACTGGCGCTCACATCGACGATCTGCCCGCGATAAATATCGGTAGTGCGCTTGATCTCGGCACGTTGGGCACCCGTAGCCTTGACCTTGACCAGCATCAGCTCGCGCTCGATGTGGGCACTTTCCGACAGGTCGACCAGCTTGACCACTTCGATCAGCTTGTTGAGGTTCTTGGTGATCTGCTCGATCACCTCATCGTGGCCCACGGTGGTCAACGTCAGGCGCGACAAAGTCGGGTCTTCGGTCGGCGCCACGGTCAGGCTTTCGATGTTGTAGTTGCGTTGCGAAAACAGGCCGACAACACGAGACAGAGCGCCGGGTTCGTTCTCCAGAAGCAGGGAGATAATGTGCCGCATGATTAAGTACGCTCCGTCTTGTTCAGCCACATGTCGCGCATAGAGCCGTCTTTGATCTGCATCGGGTAGACGTGCTCACTGGTATCCACCTGAATATCGATGAACACCAGGCGGTCCTTCATGGCGAACGCTTCTTCCATCTTCGGCTTCAGATCTTTCAGATCGGTGATGCGAATGCCAACGTGGCCATAAGCCTCAACCAACTTGATGAAATCCGGCAACGATTCCATATAGGAATGGGAGTGACGGCTACCGTAGCTCATGTCCTGCCACTGACGAACCATGCCCAGCACGCCGTTGTTCAAGCAGACAATCTTCACAGGAAGACCGTACTGCAGGCACGTCGACAGCTCCTGGATGTTCATCTGAATGCTGCCTTCACCAGTGACGCAGGCAACGTCAGAGTCCGGGAAACTCAGCTTCACCCCCATGGCTGCCGGGAAACCAAAGCCCATCGTGCCCAGGCCACCGGAGTTGATCCAGCGGTTAGGCTTGTCGAACTTGTAGTACTGCGCGGCGAACATCTGGTGCTGGCCCACATCGGAGGTCACAAAGGCGTCGCCCTTGGTCACTTCGCAGAGCGTCTCGATCACGGTTTGTGGCTTGATGATGCTGCCGTCGCCCTTGTCGTAAGGGAACAGGCCACGGTCACCACGCCATTCGTCGATCTGCTTCCACCAGCTGGCAACGGATTCCTTGTTCGGCGTCTCGCCGATGTCCTTGAGTGCAGCGACCATTTCGGTCAATACACTTTCTACCGGACCTACGATCGGCACATCGGCCTTGATGGTCTTGGAGATGGACGCCGGGTCGATGTCGATATGGATGATCTTGGCATTCGGGCAGAACTTGCTCGCGCCATTGATCACGCGGTCATCAAAACGCGCGCCCACTGCCAGGATCACGTCGGCGTGGTGCATGGTCAGGTTGGCGGTGTAGCTGCCGTGCATGCCCAGCATGCCCACGAACTGACGGTCCGTACCCGGGAATGCGCCGAGGCCCATCAGGGTGTTGGTGACCGGCAGGTTGAGCAGCTTGGCCAGTTCGGTCAGCGGTGCAGAACCGCCGCCCAGGATCACGCCACCACCTGAGTACAACACGGGACGCTTGGCCGCCAGGAGCATTTCTGCCGCCTTGCGGATTTGCCCCGAGTGCCCACGAACGGCCGGGCTGTAGGAACGCAGCTTGGCTTTCTTCGGGAAAACGTATTCGAATTTTTCAGCCGGGTTGGTCATGTCTTTCGGGATATCGACCACGACTGGACCCGGGCGACCGGACTGCGCGAGGTAGAAGGCCTTTTTCATGACGTCCGGGATTTCCGACGCATGCTTGATCATGAAGCTGTGTTTCACGATCGGCCTGGAGATACCGATCATGTCGGTTTCCTGGAACGCATCGGTCCCCACCATGGTGCTTGGCACCTGGCCGGAAATGATCACCATCGGGATGGAGTCCATATAAGCAGTCGCGATGCCAGTAATGGCATTGGTTGCGCCTGGGCCGGAGGTTACCAGTACCACACCGGCTTTACCGGTGGCACGGGCATAACCGTCAGCCATATGGGTCGCGGCCTGTTCGTGGCGAACCAGGATGTGGGTAACAGCCGGTTCCTTGAACAGTGCGTCGTAAACATGCAGCAGAGCACCACCTGGGTACCCGTAGATATAGTCGACGCCTTCGTCACGCAAAAAGCGGACGAGCATCTCACCGCCAGATAAAAGCTCCACGTTGTTCACCTCTAAAACGCCAGAATACCGTCCGTTGAAAACCGACGGGTCTTAATAGGTTTACTTCTCAACAGAGCATGAGCGACGGTGGTCGCCGACTACGTCAGCACTGACTGAGCAAGTATTGGGATCGTCCCAAGTGTTGCGGGCTTTTCCCACCCAGCGCGAGGTAACGCGTTGCGGGTGTAACAGGTCGGCGCGGATGTGCGCCTCATGATCTGCTGAGCGGGCCTGCTTCTGGCAGTCCCGATACAGCGGACTTTGGATTCTTCTGTTTCAGGCCTCTCAAGTCAAGCAATAATTGCGCTTTTTTCCAACTAAGCGCATGAGAACGTAGAAGAAAGGGCTTTGAGGAGGGATAAAACTCGCCTGAATGTCGTCAAGCGGTAGAAATGTGCGCAAGACTGCCGGAAAAACCGGCAGCCAGGCAATTAACGAGCGTCGACGATCAGTTGATCGAACTTTTTCAGCGCATTACGCAAGCCAAGGCTCTCTCGCGGCCGATCGGCATAGACCATCTCGGCCATTTCGAGAATGCCTGAAGCATTCGGCAACGGCAGGTCCTGTTCGAGGATCTGTTTCATGCGCACCAGGAAGATCCATTGCAACCACTGGTGGAAGTCCAGTGTGTCGACCGCAAACGGCTCGACGCTGCTGAGCGCCTCGACGCTTGGGGACACCTCATCCCACCAGCCCTGCACGCGCAATTCGCGCTCGATCAGCAATAACTGTTCGGCAATCGCGGGAAACCGTGCATCCATCAGAGGCTGACCTTGGCTTTTTGCCGAGCCTGGGCAGCGCCGGCAGCGTCACCTTGTGCTGCACGCGCATCGCCGATCAACGCCCACAGGCTGGCTTGCAGGTCGGGACGACCGTTGGCCAGCGTGAGACCACGACGAGCAAATTGTTCGGCCTGGGGCGCATCGCCCTGGGCCATGCGTACCTGGGCCAGGCGATACAGCACTTGCGGCTCGCGCGGAGCAACACGTTGCGCACGCTCAAGGCTGGATGACGCACCATTCAAGTCACCACCCGCCTGCTGTTGCTGCGCGGTGGTCAGCAAGGCCAGCACCGGGCCGTCCAATTGCTCGTCGGCTGACAAGCCGCCAGCGCTGGAGGACGATGGAATGCCACTCGGCGTCGACGGCATGGTGTAGGTACCCTGGTTGATCGGCGCGGTCTGCATCGGCGCGGCATCGATCGGCCCGGAGGTGCTTGGCCCAGGCGTCCAAGGCTCGGCACTGATTGGCGCCGAGGTAGCTGCACCGCCGCCCGGCACCATCACGACCACACCCGAATCCTGCGGCACGGCCTGAGGCCTGGCCTGGGCCGGACGGTTGGTCACGGTTTGGCGGAAACCGCCATTGGCCGAGATACGGTCATTATTGGAGACAGCTGTACTCGAATCCACCACAGGAATAGAGCCGCGCTGCACGCTGGAGCAACCGCCGAGCAAAGCCAGAGCTGTAATAGCTGGAATCCACCACTTGTTCACTTGAAACCCTCTTTGCTTAATTCATCCAGCCCTTGACCCAATCCATCACCGATTCCGCATCTGCAGGGGCTCCGCCACCGCACGCAGCACCGGCTGGTGGTTCGCTGCCGCGAATATACGGCATCTGCACCGCGCCCGGACAGTTGGCATCGGAGCCCTGGCCGGTATGCGGATCAATCCAGGCCTGCACGATGTTATCCGGCTGCGGCATGTTCAACGGCAGCGGGTCGGCCTTGCGCATGAAACTGGTCCAGACCTGCAATGCGCCAGTGGCACCGGTGAATGGTGTCTTGCCATTATCGTCACGGCCCAGCCACACCACTGCGAGCACATCCTGACCGAAACCTGCGAACCAGCTGTCACGGGAGTCGTTACTGGTACCGGTCTTGCCCGCCAGTGTCAGGTTGGAAGGCAAGACTTTATAGACCGAGCTGCCGGTACCTTCACGCATCACACGTTGCATGGCGTTCTGGATCAGATAGATGGAGCCCGCGTCAAAGCGTTGCTGAATCTGGAACGGATAGCGCTTGAGCGGCTCCCCCTCCGCCGTCAGTACACTGCGGATCCCGCGCATAGGGGTGTTGAAGCCACCGTTGGCAAGGGTCTGGTACATGGTCGCCACTTCAATCGGCGTCATGGCGCCGGCGCCCAGCAGAATCGACGGGAAAGCCGGGAATTCGCGGGTGATGCCCAGGCGCGCCAGTGTCTTGAGGACATTCGGCACGCCAACCTCCAAGCCGAGCCGGGACGTGGAAATGTTGTAGGAATGGGCCAAGCCCTGATACAGGAACACCGTGCCGTGGGAGCGGCGATCAAAGTTCTGCGGCGTCCAGACCTGGCCGTCGCCCCCCTTGACCGACAGCGGGTCATCCGACAGCCAACTGGTGAGGGTGTATTTGCTCGGTTTTTCCAACGCTGTCAGGTAGACCGCCGGCTTGACCAGCGAGCCGATCGGCCGCACGGCATCCAGTGCGCGGTTGAAACCGGCAAAGCTGGCCTGGCGACTGCCGATCATGGCCTGGACTTCACCGGTTTCCGGGTTGGTCACCACCATGGCGGCTTCTACTTCGTCGGCGCCCTTACGGCCAGTCAGGCGCTTGAAGGTGTCGTTGACCGATGCTTCTGCCTTCATCTGCAGGATCGGGTCGAAGCTGGTGAAGATCCGCAGGCCTTCTTCGGTCAAGTCTTCGTCGCGATAGTCTTCACGCAACTGGCGCTTTACCAGATCGATAAAGCCTGGGAATGAACTGTCCGCCAACTTCCCGCGGGTTGTCACACCCAGTGGCATTTTCTTCGCCGCGGCCACTTGTTCCGCCGTGGCAACGCCTTGCTGTTCAAGCACATCGAGCACCAGGTTACGGCGCTCAAGCGCACGCTCCGGATTACGACGCGGGTTGTAGTAGGAAGGCCCCTTGACCATGCCCACCAACAAGGCCACTTGATGCAGCTTCAACTCCGACAGCGGTTGACCGAAGAAGAACTGGCTGGCCAAACCGAAGCCGTGCACCGCGCGCTGACCATCCTGGCCGACGAATACCTCGTTGAGGTACGCCTCAAGGATCTCCTGCTTGCTGTAGTGCAACTCGAGCAGCATCGCCATCATGGCTTCGGTGAGCTTACGGGTCAGGCTGCGCTCGTTGGTCAGGTAGAAGTTCTTCACCAACTGCTGGGTCAGCGTACTGCCGCCCTGGGTCATCCTGCCGCCGGAAGTATTCACCCAGACGGCACGGGCAATCGACTTCGGCGAAACGCCCCAGTGACTATAAAAGTCGCGGTCCTCTACAGCCACCAACGTTTCCAGTAGATACGGCGGCACCTGATCAAGCTTGATCAGGATGCGATCTTCAAGGTTCTTCGGGTAAATCCCGCCGATCATCAGCGGTTCAAGGCGTACCACCGGCAACTTCGAGCCGTTGAGGGACGACAGTTCGGCCACGTAGTCGCCGGAGAAGCGCACGCGCACAGGCTGGGCTTTCTCCAGCCCTTCATAGAACTGAAAACCGCGAGTATTGAGGTCGACGGTGTTGCCGCTGACCGCAGCCGCCCCCGGACCATTGCTCACGGGTTCGCGTCGATAGCCCAGGGCGTCGAGTTCGGTGAGGAAGTCATCCTTGCTCAGCTTCTGGCCGGTGAACAGTTCCAGCGGGCGTGCGTACACCTTGGCCGGGATAGTCCAGCGCTTGCCGGAGAACTTCTCCTGGACCACAGCGTCGAGGTACACCGCAAAGCCAGCGAGCACCACAAGGCCTACAAGGCCGAGCTTGAGCGCCCAGCCAAGCCACGGGCGCAGGCCGCGGGAAGGAGGTTTTTTACGGGAACGGGGAGATCGGGTTCGAGTCATGGCGGCGGATTATACGCACTTTATTGATGATCAACATGAGCCGGACAGCGGTTTGCACGACCGCCCGTAGCAGCCATAATGCGCGCCATGATCTCCCCCCGACTCTGAAGGATCGCCCGTGAGCCAGTCACTGATCGCAGCCCTGCAAAACCCGGCTTTGTACCCTCATCCGGTTGAAGCGTTCCAGGTCATCGAAACGCATATTTCATGGGTGGTCCTGACCGGCCCCTATGCCTATAAATTGAAGAAACCGATGAACTTCGGGTTCCTGGACTTCACCGACCTGGAGAAACGCGGGCACTTCTGCAACGAAGAACTGCGCCTCAACCAACGCCTGACCACAGATCTGTATCTGGAAGTGTTGCCGATTACCGGTACAGCCGAAGCCCCACAATTGGGTGGCGACGGCCCGGTGATCGAATATGCCCTGAAGATGCGTCAGTTCCCGCAAAGCCAATTGCTCAGCACTTTGCAGGCCAATGGCGAATTGACCGCCACGCACATCGATGAAATGGCCAGGCAGATCGCACGCTTTCACCTCACCGCACCAAAAGTGCCGCAGGACCACGCGGCCGGCACCCCCGATGAAGTGATGGCGCCGGTACGGCAGAACTTCGACCAGATCCGTCCATTCCTCAGCGACAAGGCCGACCTGATTCAACTGGAAGCCCTGCAAGCCTGGGCCGAAAGCAGCTTCGAGCGCCTGAAACCGCTGCTGGCACAGCGCAAGCTCGACGGTTTCACCCGCGAGTGCCACGGTGACATCCACCTCGGCAACGCCACCTTGATTGACGGCAACGTGGTGATCTTCGACTGCATCGAGTTCAACGAGCCGTTTCGCTTCACCGATGTGTACGCCGACACCGCTTTCCTGGCCATGGACCTGGAAGACCGCGGCCTCAAGTCCCTGGCGCGGCGCTTTATCAGCCAGTACCTGGAACTGACCGGTGACTATCAGGGCCTTGAAGTGCTGAACTTCTACAAAGCCTACCGCGCCCTGGTGCGTGCCAAGGTGTCGCTGTTCAGCATGCCGAGCGAGGCAAGCCCGGTACAGCGCGCCACCACCCTGCGCCAATACCGCAACTACGCCAACCTGGCGGAAAGCTACAGCACCATTCCATCGCGCTTCCTGGCAATTACCCATGGCGTCTCGGCAGTGGGCAAAAGCCACGTGGCCATGCGCCTGGTGGAAGCATTGGGCGCTGTACGCCTGCGCTCGGACGTGGAGCGCAAGCGCATGTTCGGCGAGCAGCAGGTGGAAAACACGCCCCAGGCTGGCATCTATGCGTCCGACGCCAGCGCCAGGACCTACGCTCGCTTGAATGACATCGCGGATACCGTGCTGCGCGCCGGCTTCCCGGTAGTACTGGATGCCACCTTCCTCAAACGCGAACAACGCGACGCCGCAGCCAAAGTGGCCGAAGCCACGGGGGCGCCTTTCCTGATCCTGGACTGCAACGCGCCACAGGCGGTTATCACCAGTTGGTTGGCGCAACGTCAGGCCGACAAAAACGATCCATCCGACGCGACCCTGAGCGTTATCGAAGAACAACAGGCCAACCGTGACCCACTGACCGCTGAAGAACTGTTACTGAGTAAACGCGTCGAGACCAATCAAAGCGGGACCCTCGATGCGTTGGTCGCACAAATTCGCCAGCGCCTGCCAGGTCTGTAAGAAAAATTTCTTGGGCGTGTCGTCTACTTGGACGCACGCCCAAGAAATAGTGGCACTATAATGGCGTCATAATTCCAACAGGAGTCGTTTTCATGAGTCAGCCCAAGCTTCTAGATACACCGCTCTACGCACTCCTGCATAAAGACGATATCCGTGGTTTCAACCAGGAACGCCCTGCAGGCGGCATTATCGACATGCGTGGTGGCGACTTCCGTGGACTGGACCTGCGCGACCTGAACGCCACCGGCGTGGACTTCACCGACGCGTATTTCCGCTCCGCCGACTTGCGCGGCCTGGATTTGCGCGACTGCTCACTGGAAGGCGCCAGCCTGGCCCATGCGCAGATTTCGGGCACCTACTTCCCGCCTGAATTGACTGCCGATGAGATCCTCATGTCGGTCAATTTCGGCACTCGCCTGCGCTACCGCACCAAGTAAGATTCGATCCAAGCCCGACTACGCGCAACGCGTAGCGGGTGCTTCACGCCTGCCCGGCGTCAAAATCCCCGCGCCATTCTTATAAGCTTTTTGGCCGTTTCGGACCAAAGAACTACGCTTTTCCTACTGAGCGCTACACTGCTGTTCAGGCCTGCCTGGTCACGATACCCACCGCACCATTCGGCCGTCGCAAGGAGGCTTGATGAACGATGAGCTGCAACACCTGAAAAACCTCGGCAAGACGTCAGCGCAGTGGCTGCATGCGGTGGGCATCCACAGTGCATCCGACTTGCGCCGCCTGGGAGCGGTCGATGCGTATCGAGCCGTCAGGACTCGCGGGTTTCGCGCATCAAAAGTGTTGCTCTATGCGATCGAAGGGGCCCTGATGGACGTGCACTGGAATGACATTCCGGTCGAGCGTAAGGAGGCGTTGAACCGCCAGCTGGATGCCATTTCAGCGCGCCAGAAGAGCTAGATCGTCAGCAAGGCCCAATGTTTATGCGCACTTCGAACGGACGTTTGAGGAAAAACGCAGATCCTTCAAAAACAACTGTTGACTCTCAAATGAGAATCGTTATGATTATCACAACTGGTCGCGAGATCAGCCGATAACTGAAAGACCATTGGTTCGGACTCTCAGATTATCTCCTCATCAGGCTAATCACGGTTATTTGACCCGGCTTTTGCCGGGTCTTTTTTTGCCTGTGAAAAAGCACGCCTCAGCGAGCAATGATTAACGGGTGGCCCCGCTCCGGGTGCGGCTGAACCAATACTTCCAAACCAAACACGGCCTTAAGCGGCTCGGGCCGCAGCACCTGCGCCGGTGTATCCAACGCGTGGGGACGGCCCTGCTCCAGCAGCAAAATGCGATCACAGTAGCGCGCGGCCAGGTTCAGGTCATGGAGGATCACCAGCACCGCCGCACCACGATCGGCAAAGCGGCGGATCGCTTGCAGGGTCGTGTGCTGATGCAGGGGGTCCAGCATCGATGTCGGCTCATCCAGCAGCAATGTCTGCCCCGCCTCACCCGGCCATAGTTGCGCCAGCACCCGCGCCAAGTGCACACGTTGACGCTCGCCACCAGACAGCGCCAAGTAACTGCGACCTTTCAAGTGTGCGACATCCGCCGCCAGCAAGGCTGCGTGGATAATTTCATCATCGCGCACACGCCCCGCCTGGTGGGGCAAACGGCCCATGCCGACCACCTCTTCGACACGGAACGCGAAGTCCAGGGTCGAGGTTTGTGGCAACACCGCCAGCCGTTGCGCGCGCTGCGGTCCGCTCCAGTCTTTCAACGCCTGCTGCCCCAACCACACCTTGCCCTGATCCGGGTGCAACTCGCCGCACAACGCCCCCAGCAACGTACTCTTGCCCGCACCATTGGGACCCAGCACACCGATCACTTCACCCGGCAGCAACTCCAGAGTGACGTCCGCCAGCACGACCTTGTGGCCACGCCGGATCTGCAGGCCTTCAACACGCAGCATCAGGCACGTCCCCGTAACAACAGGTAAAGAAAAAACGGCGCACCAATAAACGCAGTCACGATACCAATCGGCAATTCAGCCGGCGCCAAGGCCAGTCGCGCAACCAAGTCGGCAAACAGCAACAAACTCGCGCCCGCCAATATCGACGCCGGCAACAGCACGCGGTGATCAGGCCCGGCCAGCAACCTGACCAGATGCGGCACCACCAGCCCGACAAAACCAATCATGCCCGCCGCAGCCACCGCAGCACCTACACCTAATGCGGTACAGAACACCAACTCGCGCTTGAGCCCTTCAACATCAATTCCCAGGTGACTGGCCTCGGATTCGCCGAGCAACAGCGCATTCAACGCCTTGGCCCGGCGCGGCAACCAGAGCGCCACACCGGCACTGACCAGCAATAAGGGCCATAACCGCGAATAGCTCGCGCCGTTGAGGCTGCCAAGGTTCCAGAACGTCAGGGTACGCAGGGTGACGTCGTCCGCCAGGTAGGTGAACAGGCCCACTGCCGAGCTTGCCAGTGCAGTGAGGGCAATGCCGGCAAGCAGCATTGTCGCCACATTGGTCTGACCGTTACGACGCCCCAGCCGATAAACCAGCGCGGTCACGCCCAGCCCGCCTAGAAACGCGCACAGCGACAGCACATAAGGCCCGAATGCCTCCGGTAACCCACCAAAAAACGCACCGCCGACAATGGCGATTGCCGCCCCCAGTGCCGCCCCGCTGGAAACCCCGACCAACCCCGGATCGGCCAGGGGGTTACGAAACAAACCTTGCATGGCCACACCGGACAATGCCAATACGCCGCCAACCGCCAAACCGAGCAACGTCCGCGGCAAACGAATCTGCCCCAGGATCAACTCAGCCTGCTCCAGGCCTTGCGCCTCTATCGGCACGCCCATCAAGCGCAATGCCGCCTTGAGCGTATCCAGCAACGGCAAGCTTACCGGGCCCAATGCCAACGAGAGCCAGGTCGCCAACAGGCATAACAGCGCCAGGCCGATGAACAGCGTTTTCGGCTTAACCAGCGTAGTCATGGGGCAGGTTTAGCCTGTGACGGGTAAAAACCGGCCGAGAGCTTCACCAGACTTTGCGGCAGACGAGGCCCGAGCCCGCCAACCAGCAGGGTCGGGTCAAGCTCGAACACGCGGCCACGCTTGGCCGCCGGCGTCGAAGCCAGGATCGGATTCTCCTTGAACAACGCCGCGCGCGCCGCGTCTCCGGTAAGGGCACGATCGGCAAACACCAGCACATCCGGGCTCAACCCTGCCAACGACTCCGCCGAAAACGGCTTGTACCCGCTGTGGGTAGCCAGGTTATGCCCGCCGGCCTGCTGCACCACCCAATCGCCCGCGGTGTCCTTACCGGCAATCAGTGGCTTGCCGCCAGCATGGCCGATCAGCAGCAACACGCCCGGTGCCTTCTGCGCGGCCTGCGCCTTGGCGACCCAGCTTTTCTGCTGATCAAGGGCCCGTTCATATCCGGTAAACAATGCACTGGCCTTAGCCTCATCTCCCAGCAACTTGCCCAGGTGCTGAAGATTACCCTTCAAGGTCGGCAAATCCGGCTGCGCCGAGAACATCTCGACCTGGACACCTGCACTGCGAATCTGCGCCAGCACCGGTGGCGGCCCCATCTCTTCAGTCCCCACCAGCACCTGTGGGCGCAGGCTGAGAATGCCTTCGGCCGACAATTGCCGCTGATAGCCGATACTTGGCAACGCCTTGAGCGATTCAGGATGCTGGCTGGTGGTGTCCACGCCGACCAACTTCGGCTCACCGCCCAACGCCGTAACCCATTCCGACAGCGCCCCACCGGCACTCACCCAGCGTTGTGGCAGTTCAGAGGCTTGCGCCCCATGGTTGACCAGCAGTCCGACAACAAGCGCAACAGCGCTGGCACTCAGGCGCATAACAGGGTTTCCTTCCAAAGGGCAGGGCCTTTCGAGCACTCATCGATGTGACAGATAACCCCTGGCGGACATCGAACTGAGCACCCAGTCAGCTAACGGGCGAAGCCGGCATTTGATAATTGTTTGCATTTGAACGTCAAGGCACTTAAGGATTGAAATGAAGTTTCTCTGCCCCTCGGACACGCTCGCGCCCAACAGCAGCCTCGGTTTTACGATGGATGGCACGCCGCTGCTGGCGGTACGCCGGGACGGCATCGCCTACTTCTATATCAACCGCTGCCCACATCGCGGCATTCCACTGGAGTGGCAACCCGACCGGTTCCTTGACGACAGCGCCAGCCTGATCCAATGCGCCACCCACGGCGCGCTGTTCTTGATCGAAAGCGGCGAGTGCATTGCCGGCCCATGCGCAGGTAAAAGCCTCAAGGCCCTGCGCGGTCGTGAAGACGCACAGGGCCTGTGGGTGGATCTCTAGTCGAGCAGCACGTCTAACCGACGGTCCACGCAAATCTCCTCGGATGTCACGCGCACCCCATACGCCAACACTTCCACCCCGGCAGCTTTAGCTTCGCGCAAGGCCGCACCATAGGCGGCATCGATTTCCAGCGCCGGACGTACCGCGTCAATCCCCGAGAGGTTGACGCAATACAATTGCACCGCCCGCACACCTTCACGCGCCAGATGCGCCAGTTCCCGCAGGTGCTTGGCGCCACGCTGGGTCACCGCATCGGGGAAGGCAGCAACCCGGGTGCCATCAAACCCCAGCGTGACACTTTTGACTTCCACATACGCCGCGCCGTCGGGATATTCGAGACGAAAGTCGATGCGGCTTTTCTCCTGGCCGTAAGGCACTTCCCGCTTCAACGCGGTGAAACCGTTGAGTTCAGTGATCACGCCAGCGCGCAACGCCTCCTCGACCAACGGATTGGCGCGTGCCGTGTTAACGCACGCCAAGCGGCCCTGGGGCGTTTCGGCAATTTCCCAGGTGCCGGGCAACTTGCGCTTGGGGTCATTGGAGCGACTGAACCAGACCTGCCCGCCTTCCACCATGCAGTTGAGCATCGAACCGGTATTTGGGCAGTGAATAGTCAACAACTCGCCGGTAACGGTTTCGATATCGGTGAGAAAGCGCTTATAGCGGCGAATCAGCCGGCCTTCTTCGAGGGGAGGATAAAAGCGCATCAGCCTTGCCAGCTCCGCAGGCCACGCTGGATTCGTTCCACCGCCTCCTGTAGCCGATCAAGGTTTTGCGTGTAGGCAAAGCGCACATGATGACCCGCTTGATAGCGACCAAAATCCAGACCGGGTGTGAATGCGACATGCTCGGTTTCGAGGAAATGACGACAAAATGCGAAGGCATCTGCGCCGAACGCACTGATATCGGCGTACAAATAGAACGCACCTTCCGGCTCTACGGCAATCCCGAAGCCCAACTCGCGCAAAGCGGGCAGCAGGAAGTCGCGACGCCGGCCAAATTCGGCACGGCGCTCCTCCAGAATGCTCAGGGTTTGCGGGGTAAAGCAGGCGAGCGCGGCATACTGGGCCATGCTGGGCGCGCTGATATACAGATTTTGCGCCAGTTTTTCCAGGTCGCCGACCGCAGCCGGCGGCGCCACCAGCCAGCCCAGGCGCCAGCCGGTCATGCCGAAATACTTCGAAAAACTATTCAGGACGAAGGCCTCATCGTCGACCTCCAGCACGCTGGCGGCGTCAGTGCCGTAGGTCAGGCCGTGATAGATCTCATCCACCACCAAATGGCCGTTACGCGCCTTGATTGCGTCGGAAAGCCCGGCTAATTCATCGCGCGTGAGGATCGTGCCGGTGGGATTCGCCGGGGAGGCAACCAACGCGCCCACGCTGTCCTGATCCCAGTGTCTGGCCACCAGGTCAGCGGTCAGTTGATAACGCACTTCAGGGCCTACCGGCACCAGTTGCGCGGCACCTTCCACCAGGCGCAGGAAGTGCCGGTTACACGGGTAACCCGGGTCTGCCAGCAGCCAATGCTTGCCGGGGTCCACCAACAGGCTGCTGGCCAACAACAGTGCGCCGGAGCCCCCGGGAGTGATCAGGATACGCTCGGGATCGACGTTCAATCCGTAGCGCTGCTGGTAGAAACCGCTGATGGCTTCACGCAATTCCGGCAGGCCACGGGCCGCGGTATAGCGGGTCTTGCCATTGGCCAACGCCGCCTGGCCGGCCTGGATGATCGGCTCGGCCGTGGTGAAATCCGGCTCGCCGATCTCCAGGTGGATCACATCATGGCCTGCCGCTTGCAGCTCATTGGCTCGCGCCAGCAACGCCATGACATGAAAAGGTTCGATAGCGCGACTGCGCGCACTGTAGGGCTGAGCCATTAGCCTTCCTTAACGGTGAGGACAAAATCAGGATTCTACCGAACCCTCGCGGTAAAACATGCTCTATTGCCTGCCTGGCCGTCCAAGATGAACCCGGCAAGCGCTTGCAAAACGACTAAAATCAACATTCGAGACGATGCATACCCAGCCACAGCGGGCTGCTGCAGTTGGCAACCCCTGCGTGACGGGCGTCGACAACCGGGAGTGGCGCACCCTGAATCTATCTGGTAAGTTCGCCCGCTTGCAGCCGCAGGGCCGGCAGGTGTCGGTAACGTTGCAATCCTGCGCAATGGATTAGAAGAGTGAGAGGCGGTCTATTCATGTCCACCCAAGCAAAGCAACAGAGCATCAGCGGCTTCCAACCCTACGTTGAATCGAAGGGTGAGGAATACATGGGCAAGCCCATGCGCGAGCACTTCTCCAAAATCCTGAAGCAGTGGAAGCAGGACTTGATGCAGGAAGTCGACCGCACGGTTGACCATATGAAGGATGAAGCGGCCAACTTCCCGGACCCGGCAGATCGTGCCAGCCAGGAAGAAGAGTTCGCCCTCGAACTGCGCGCCCGCGATCGCGAGCGCAAGCTGATCAAGAAAATCGACAAGACGTTGCAACTGATCGAAGACGAAGAATACGGCTGGTGCGAATCCTGCGGTGTCGAGATCGGTATCCGTCGCCTGGAAGCCCGCCCTACTGCGGACCTCTGCGTAGACTGCAAGACCTTGGCTGAAATCAAGGAAAAACAGGTCGGCAAGTGATCCAGCCGAGCTGAACCAATGGGGCGTGCAAACGCCCCATTTTTGTTTCTGGGATTTACCGATTTTCCAGTAGTATCCGGCCCATGACTGCCTCTACCTATATCGGGCGTTTCGCCCCCACGCCCAGCGGCCATCTGCACTTCGGTTCCCTGGTCGCCGCCCTCGCCTCCTACCTCGACGCCCGCGCCAATCGCGGCCGCTGGCTGATGCGCATGGAAGACCTCGACCCGCCCCGCGAAGAGCCCGGCGCCCAGGTGGCAATCCTGCATGCCCTGGAGAGCTACGGCTTTGAGTGGGATGGCGAACTGGCCAGACAAAGCGAGCGGCAGGACGCCTACGCCAAGGTACTGAACGATATGTTCAACCACGGCCTGGCCTACGCCTGTACCTGTTCACGTAAACAATTGGAGCCCTACGACGGGATTTACCCAGGCCTGTGCCGAAATGCCGGTCACGACCAGCAGGACGCCGCCATCCGCCTGCGTGTTCCCGAGCTGGAGTACCACTTTACTGACCGCGTACAAGGAGAATTCCGACAACACCTGGGCCGTGACGTCGGCGACTTCGTCATCCGTCGCCGCGATGGCCTCTACGCCTACCAACTGGCCGTGGTGCTCGACGATGCCTGGCAAGGGGTTACCGATATCGTGCGCGGCGCCGACCTGCTCGACTCCACGCCACGCCAGCTGTACCTGCAGGAGTTGCTGGGCCTGCGCCAGCCGCGCTATCTGCACGTACCGTTGATCGTCCAGCCAGACGGTAACAAGTTGGGCAAGTCCTATCGTTCCCCGCCGCTGCATCCCGACCAGGCCACGCCGCTGCTATTGAGAGCCCTGCGCGCCCTTGGCCAGCAGCCTGGCGACGAACTGCTTCATGCCAGCCCACGGGAGTTGCTGGATTGGGGCATTGTGCACTGGGATGCCAGCAGGATCCCGCGCACACTGACCCTGGCCGAAGCGCAATTACGCTGAAGGCGCTTGCAGCCTGCCAGCCATCCGTTACCATCGCCGCAGTTTTTTAATCAGAGGCCAACATGTACATCTATCGATTGGTCCTGCTGCTGGTCGTCGGGATCTACTTGTTTTCCCCCGCCATCATGGATTGGTGGATCGACGCCACGGGCGCCTGGTATCGCCCCTATCTGCTGTGGCTGATCCTGATCGTCGTGACCTTCATCCTGCAGAGCCAAAAAGATGCCGATGAGCTTTAGCCTCACCCAGATGCTGCTGATCAGCGCCGCTTACCTGGCGGCACTGTTCGGCGTCGCCTGGATCAGTGAGCGCGGAATGATTCCGCGGGCGATCATTCGCCATCCGTTGACCTACACCTTGTCCCTCGGCGTGTACGCCAGCGCCTGGGCGTTCTATGGCACCGTCGGCCTGGCCTATCAATACGGCTACGGCTTTCTCTCCAGCTACCTGGGTGTGTCCGGCGCGTTCCTGCTGGCACCGGTGCTGCTGTACCCGATCCTGAAAATTACTCGCACCTATCAGTTGTCGTCACTGGCCGACCTGTTCGCCTTCCGCTTCCGCAGCACGTGGGCCGGGGCATTGACTACGGTGTTCATGCTGATCGGCGTGCTGCCCTTGCTGGCCCTGCAGATCCAGGCGGTGGCCGACTCCATCAGCATCCTGACCCGCGAGCCGGTGCAACACCGGGTCGCCCTGGCGTTCTGTGCGCTGATCAGCCTGTTCACGATTTTCTTCGGCTCACGTCACATCGCCACCCGCGAGAAACACGAAGGGCTGGTATTTGCGATTGCGTTCGAATCGGTGATCAAGCTGATCGCCATCGGCGGCGTCGGTCTCTACGCGCTCTATGGCGTGTTCGACGGCCCGCAACAGCTGGAGCTGTGGCTGTTGCAAAACCAGACCGCTCTCGCCGCCCTGCACACGCCGTTGCAGGAAGGCCCATGGCGCACGCTGTTGCTGGTGTTCTTCGCCTCGGCAATCGTAATGCCCCACATGTACCACATGACCTTCACCGAGAACCTCAACCCGCGCTCGCTGGTCAGCGCCAGCTGGGGCTTGCCGCTGTTCCTGCTGTTGATGAGCCTTGCGGTGCCGCTGATCCTCTGGGCCGGCCTGAAACTGGGGGCCACCACCAACCCCGAGTATTTCACCCTGGGTATCGGTATCGCCGCCAATAGCCCGGCGTTGGCGCTGCTGGCGTATGTGGGCGGCTTGTCTGCTGCCAGCGGGCTGATTATCGTCACGACGCTGGCTCTATCGGGCATGGCCCTCAATCACCTGGTGCTGCCGCTGTACCAGCCGCCCGCCGAAGGCAATATCTACCGCTGGCTGAAATGGACGCGCCGCGCACTCATCGTCGCGATCATCATGGCCGGCTACGGGTTCTACCTGTTGCTCGGCGCCGGGCAGGACCTGGCCAACCTGGGCATTGTCGCGTTTGTCGCCACCTTGCAGTTCCTGCCGGGAGTGCTGTCGGTGCTGTACTGGCCGACCGCCAACCGCCGTGGGTTTATCGCCGGGCTGCTGGCCGGGATCCTGGTATGGATCGTCACCATGCTACTGCCGTTGGTCGGCAACCTGCAGGGTTTCTACATTCCGCTGCTGAACATGATCTACGTGCTGGACGACACCAGCTGGCACATGGCGGCGATTGCCTCGCTGGCCGCCAACGTACTGATGTTCACCCTGATATCGCTGTTCACCAACGCCAGCCCGGAAGAGACCAGCGCCGCCGAGGCGTGCGCGGTGGATAACGTGCGTCGACCGCAACGCCGCGAACTGCACGCGGCCTCGCCCCAGGAGTTCGCCACGCAACTGGCCAAGCCCTTGGGTGCCAAGGCTGCGCAAAAGGAAGTCGAGCAGGCGCTGCGCGATCTGTACCTGCCCTTTGACGAGCGCCGCCCATATGCGCTGCGTCGCCTGCGCGACCGCATCGAAGCCAACCTCTCCGGCCTGATGGGCCCCAGCGTGTCCCAGGACATGGTGGAAACCTTTCTGCCCTACAAGGCCGGCGGCGAAAACTACGTCACCGAGGACATCCATTTCATCGAAAGCCGGCTGGAGGATTACCACTCACGCCTCACCGGCCTGGCGGCCGAACTCGACGCACTGCGCCGTTACCACCGCCAGACCCTGCAGGAACTGCCGATGGGCGTGTGTTCCCTGGCCAAGGATCAGGAGATCCTGATGTGGAACAAGGCCATGGAAGAACTCACCGGCATCGCCGCGCAACGGGTGGTGGGCTCGCGCCTGAATACCCTGGGCGATCCGTGGAAAGAACTGCTCCAGGGTTTTATCAACCTGCCCGACGAGCATTTGCACAAGCAACACCTGGCCCTCGACGGCCAGACCCGCTGGCTCAACCTGCACAAAGCCGCGATCGATGAACCGTTGGCTCCCGGTAACAGCGGCCTGGTGCTGCTGGTCGAAGACCTGACTGAAACCCAGATGCTCGAAGACAAGCTGGTGCACTCCGAGCGCCTGGCCAGCATTGGTCGCCTGGCAGCGGGCGTGGCCCACGAAATCGGCAACCCGATCACCGGTATCGCCTGCCTCGCGCAAAACCTGCGGGAAGAGCGTGAGGAGGACGGCGAAATCATCGAAATCAGCGGGCAGATCCTCGAACAGACCAAGCGCGTCTCGCGCATCGTGCAGTCGCTGATGAGTTTTGCCCATGCCGGCGGCCATCAGAATCTGGATGAGGCCGTGTGCCTGGCCGAAGTGGCCCAGGATGCCATTGGGCTGCTCGCCTTGAACCGGCGCAATTTCGAAGTACAGTTCTTCAACCTGTGCGACCCCGACCATTGGGTCGACGGCGACTCACAACGCCTGGCCCAAGTGCTGATCAACCTGCTGTCCAACGCCCGTGACGCAACCCCGGCCGGTGGTGCGGTACGCGTCAAGACCGAGGCTTTCGAACATACCGTCGATCTGATCGTCGAAGATGAAGGCAGCGGTATTCCACAGAACATCATGGACCGATTGTTCGAACCCTTCTTCACCACCAAGGACCCGGGTGAAGGTACCGGTCTGGGCCTTGCACTGGTCTATTCCATCGTTGAAGAGCATTATGGACAAATCACCATCGACAGCCCGGCTGACACCGAAAGCCAACGCGGCACCCGTATTCGGGTGACCTTGCCGCGTCATGTCGAAGCGACGTCCGCTGTGAACTGAGACCGTCGAGAGAATTGAATCAATGCCGCACATTTTGATCGTCGAAGACGAAACCATTATCCGCTCTGCCTTGCGTCGCCTGCTTGAACGTAATCAGTACCAGGTCAGCGAAGCCGGCTCGGTGCAGGAAGCACAAGAGCGTTTCAGCATCCCCACGTTCGACCTGATTGTCAGCGACCTGCGTCTGCCCGGAGCGCCGGGCACCGAGCTGATCAAGCTTGGCCAGGGCACTCCGGTGCTGATCATGACCAGCTACGCCAGCCTGCGCTCGGCGGTTGATTCCATGAAGATGGGTGCGGTGGACTACATCGCCAAGCCGTTTGACCACGATGAAATGCTCCAGGCCGTGGCCCGCATCCTGCGTGACCGCCAGTCAGCCAGCAGCGCGCCTGCCGAACAGCGCCCCGCCGGCAAGGCGACCAACGGCGCCGACAAGCCGGGGGTCGACAACAGTAACGGCGAGATCGGCATCATTGGCTCCTGCCCGCCGATGCAGGACCTGTACAGCAAGATCCGTAAGGTCGCGCCCACCGACTCCAATGTATTGATCCAGGGCGAGTCGGGCACCGGTAAAGAACTGGTGGCCCGCGCCCTGCACAACCTGTCCAAACGCGCCAAGGCGCCGATGATTTCGGTGAACTGTGCGGCGATCCCCGAATCCCTGATCGAGTCCGAACTGTTCGGCCACGAGAAAGGCGCGTTTACCGGCGCCAGCGCTGGGCGTGCGGGCCTGGTGGAAGCGGCGGACGGCGGTACGCTGTTCCTTGATGAAATCGGTGAGTTGCCGCTGGAGGCCCAGGCGCGACTGCTGCGTGTGCTGCAGGAAGGTGAGATTCGCCGTGTAGGCTCGGTGCAATCGCAGAAGGTTGACGTACGCCTGATCGCGGCCACCCACCGCGACCTGAAGAGCCTGGCCAAGATCGGTCAGTTCCGTGAAGACTTGTATTACCGCCTGCACGTGATCGCGCTCAAATTGCCGGCCCTGCGTGAGCGCGGTGCCGACGTGAATGAGATCGCCAACGCATTCCTGCTGCGCCACATTGCACGTATCAACCGTACCGACCTGACGTTCGCGCCCGACGCCGAGCAGGCGATTCGGCATTACTCGTGGCCGGGTAACGTGCGGGAACTGGAGAATGCGGTCGAGCGTGCGGTGATCCTGTCGGAAAGCCCGGAAATTTCCGCCGAGCTGCTGGGTATCGATATTGAACTCAGTGACTTGGAGGATGACGACTTCATCGGCCTGGTCCCGACACAGGGCGGCGCCAGCAATACCAGCCATGAGCCGACGGAAGATTTGTCACTGGAAGACTATTTCCAGCATTTCGTCCTGGAGCACCAGGACCACATGACCGAGACCGAGTTGGCACGCAAGCTGGGCGTGAGCCGTAAGTGCCTGTGGGAACGCCGCCAGCGCCTGGGCATTCCACGGCGCAAGACCGGGGTGGCCAGCGAAAGCTGAGGGTGCGCCCCCACAGGTAACACCCTCCGATGTGAAAAAACTGTTACCGCGGATATTTCGCGTAACAAAAGCCGGGGCTTACGGTAACGAAGCCCCGGCTTTTTTTCGCCCTTCAAAAACCAAAAACCACCTCAACCCCCCGGTTTTGCTGGGCGACGCAAAAGTTGGCACGCACCCTGCTATATGCTTAGTACAAAAACAATAACAAGCTTTGTACAAGACAATAAAAATAAGACGAATCGACTCACGCATAACAAAAACAACACGGCGGAGGCGCAGCTAACTGATTCTTTTGGAGAGGCGTTGCATTTGGGGCTTGCCCCGCAACCAGGCCGAGAACAACAAAAACTGCCCTAAGGCGGAGCCTGAACTGGTTGGATCGTAGATCAGCAACACAGCGACCAAAGCAATCCGTTTGCTCTTGACTCCCGATTGGGAGTGTCATGAAGGTGAAGCTTCATGGCGAGGGCGATCAACAAAAACAAGAAGCCCGAAATCAATAATAAAAATAGAGCACGCAACTACTTCTGGGGGAGCTTCGGCTCCCCTTGTAGTTTCCGGGATTTGACGATTTAAGGCTTATGGCGCAACGCCGAAGCTTGTTCCTACACCATCCCCTGACTAAATGCTAGAATCCCCGCCCATCATGCGGTCATTCTTCGTTATGGCCGAACATTCCTTCAAACAGTGCATCCCATGCTGAAGAAGTTGTTCCAGTCATTCCGTTCTCCCTTGCGTCGTACGCAACACAAACGCAGCACGCCTGAAGTGCTCAACAGCAGCCAGCATTCGTTGCAGCGCGCTCAATTCAGCCGTTATGCGGTGAATATCGTCGAACGGTTGCAGAACGCCGGTTACCAGGCCTACCTGGTGGGCGGTTGCGTACGCGACATGCTGCTCAATATCACGCCTAAGGATTTCGACGTCGCCACCAGTGCCACGCCTGAGCAAGTGCGTGCCGAGTTTCGCAATGCGCGAATCATCGGTCGCCGCTTCAAGCTGGTGCATATCCATTTTGGTCGCGAAATCATCGAGGTCGCGACCTTCCGTGCCGGCCACCCGCAAAACGATGAAGAGGAAGATACCAATCAGTCTTCCCGCAACGAGAGCGGGCGTATCCTGCGCGACAACGTCTACGGCACCCTGGAAGAAGACGCGCAGCGCCGCGACTTCACCATCAATGCCCTCTATTACGATCCGGTCAGCGAACGCATCCTCGATTACGCCAATGGCGTACACGACATCCGCAATAACCTGATCCGCCTGATCGGCGACCCGACGCAGCGCTATCAGGAAGACCCGGTGCGCATGCTGCGGGCCGTGCGCTTCGCCGCCAAGCTCAACTTCGGCATCGAAAAGCACACCGCCGCACCGATACGCGAGCTGGCACCGATGCTGCGGGAAATCCCGTCCGCGCGTCTGTTCGAAGAAGTGCTCAAGCTTTTCCTCTCCGGCTACGCCGCCGACACCTTCGAAATGCTGGTCGACCTGCAGTTGTTCGACCCACTGTTTCCGGCCAGCGCCGAAGCACTGGAGTACAACCCGACTTATACCCACACGCTGATCAGCGAAGCCTTGATCAATACCGACCTGCGCATCAAGCAGAACAAACCGGTCACGCCGGCGTTCCTGTTTGCCGCCCTGTTGTGGCCGGCCCTGCCCAAGCGCGTACTGCGTCTGCAGGAGCGTGGCATGCCGCCGATCCCGGCCATGCAGGAAGCCGCTCACGAGCTGATCGCCGAACAGTGCCAGCGCATTGCTATCCCGAAACGTTTCACGATGCCGATCCGCGAGATCTGGGACATGCAGGAACGCCTGCCGCGCCGCAGCGGCAAGCGCGCCGACCTGCTGCTGGACAACCCGCGCTTCCGTGCCGGCTACGACTTCCTGCTGCTGCGCGAAAGCGCCGGTGAGCAGACCGACGGCCTGGGCGAATGGTGGACCGACTATCAGGATGCCAATGACAGCCAACGCCGCGATATGATTCGCGACCTCGGCAGCAAGGGTGATGGCGAAGGCGCAGGGCCGAAGAAGCGTCGTCGCAGCGGCACCAAGCGTAAACGCAGTGCGGCCGATGCCTCGGGCGCCGCGGGCGAATAAACGTGGAACGCATCTACATCGGCATGGGCAGCAACCTGGCTGCCCCGGATCAACAATTGCGCAGCGCTGTCGAGGCGTTGGCACAATTGCCAGACACTTGCGTCGCCGGCGTTTCCGCCTTTTACCAAAGTGATTCGCTGCTACCGGGCCAACCGCGCTACACCAACGCGGTTGCCGCCCTAGACAGCCGCCTTGCGCCACTTGACCTGCTGGATGCGCTGCAAGCCATCGAAAACGATCAGGGCCGCGAGCGCCTGGAGCGTTGGGGCCCTCGCACCCTTGACCTGGACATTCTGCTGTTTGGCGATCGCCTGATCGACGAACCGCGCCTGAAGGTGCCCCATTACCAGATGCACCTGCGTGCGTTTGTGTTGTACCCATTGGCCGAACTGGCGCCTGCCGCATTGCAATTGCCGGATGGAAAGCGCCTCAGTGCCCTGCTTGAAGCCTGCCCGTTTGTCGGCCTGGAACGGCTCCCCGTTGCTGAATCGCGTCAGTAACAGCGGTAACACCGCCATCGTAACAATGCGGTAACACATCCAATTGACTTCCCGTGTCCTCCTCACGACTATAGGCGTCCCGCTGCCGCCAACCCGGCGCTGAAGGGCGCAATCCAGGCCTTATAAGCACTGCTCTCAAGACGGTGCGCCTGAATAACGAAGACTCACGCGCGTAACTCGCTGTTTCCAAGCGCCTGAACGAGGACCCTTTTCATGCCAGACATTACCCTGACCACCTTGCAGAGCCTCAAGCTCAAAGGTGAAAAAATCACCATGCTGACCTGCTATGACGCCACCTTCGCCCACGCCTGCTGCCAGGCCGGGGTTGAAGTGTTACTGGTAGGCGACTCCCTGGGCATGGTCCTTCAAGGGAATGACAGCACCCTGCCCGTCACCACCGATGAACTGGCCTACCACACCTCCAGCGTCAAGCGCGGCAACGACGGCGCATTCATCATCGCCGACCTGCCGTTCATGGACTACGCCACCGTCGAACAGACCTTCCTGAACGCCGGCAAACTGATGCGTGCCGGTGCACACATGATCAAGGTGGAGGGCGCCGTGTGGCTCGCCGAGTCGATTCGCCTGCTGGCTGAGCGCGGCGTGCCGGTCTGTGCACATATGGGCCTGACGCCACAGTCCGTGAACATCCTCGGCGGCTACAAGGTCCAAGGCCGCAACGAAGCCCAGGCGCGCCAGATGCGTGCCGATGCCATCGCCCTGGAGCAGGCGGGCGTTGCGATGATCCTGCTCGAATGCGTGCCCAGCGAACTCGCAGCAGAAATCACCCAGGCCGTTAAAGTGCCGGTGATCGGTATTGGCGCGGGCTCGGCCACCGACGGCCAGGTGCTGGTGCTGCACGACATGCTCGGCCTGTCGATTACCGGCCGCGTGCCGAAGTTCGTGAAGAACTTCATGACCGGCCAGGACAGCATCCACGCGGCATTGAGTGCTTACGTCGCCGAAGTCAAAGGCGTGACCTTCCCAGGCGCCGAACACGGATTCTCTGCATGAACACCGTAAAAACCGTACGTGAACTCAGAGCCGCCGTCGCCCACGCCCGCAAGGCCGGCAAACGCATCGGCTTCGTGCCCACCATGGGTAACCTGCACAGCGGCCATGCCAGCCTGGTCAGCAAGGCTGTGCAGCAGGCGGACTTTGTCGTGGCGAGTATTTTCGTCAACCCGCTGCAATTTGGCGCCGGCGAAGACCTGGACAAGTACCCTCGCACCCTGACCGCCGATCAGGAAAAGCTCCTACAGGCAGGCTGCAACCTGCTGTTCGCGCCGACCGTCGAGGAGATGTACCCCGGCGGCATGACCGGCCAGACCCGCGTCAGCGTCCCGCAATTGTCCGAAGGCTTGTGCGGCGCCAGCCGTCCCGGGCATTTCGAAGGCGTGGCGACCGTGGTCAGCAAACTGTTCAACATGGTCCAGCCGGACATGGCTGTATTTGGCCAGAAGGACTACCAGCAACTGGCCGTGATTCGTGCCATGGTCCATGACCTGAACATGCCGATCCAGATCATTGGCGAGCCCACCGTGCGCGCCGATGATGGCTTGGCACTGTCCTCGCGCAACGGTTTTCTCAGCGAAGAACAACGTGCGATCGCGCCGGTGCTGTACCGCAGCCTCAGCCAGATTGCCGCAGCCATCAAAAGCGGTGATCACGACTTCGCCAGGCTGCGTGCCGAACAGGTGCAGCAGATCGAGGCTGCCGGGTTGCGCCTGGATTACCTCGAAGTGCGCCAGGGCGTGCACCTGCGGGCCGCTACGGCGGAGGATCGGGATATTGTGATTCTGGTGGCGGCCTTTCTAGGCACGACCCGCCTGATCGACAACCTGCATCTGACCCTCGACTGACCTCTCTGAACACCCCGCCGATTGCCCTGATCGCTGTGCCGGTATAAAAAAGTACCGGCCACAGCGCAGACAAAGCCAAGACATATCGACACGCTAGGTTTAATGTAATCGCCCTGCGCTATGGTTAGCGCTGTCTGGAACCCAATCCTTGAGATAAGACTGGATGTTCCGGGCTTTGAAGTGTCCTAAAGGCAGTCCCCGTAATAAAAGGAAACCCGCAGCGATGGCGTACTACCGCACCCCTCATGACGTTACCGCTCTGCCCGCCTGGCAAGCGCTCAATCAACATCGCCAAGCCATGCAGGATTTCAGCATGCGCGAAGCGTTCAATGCCGATCCCCAGCGCTTTTCCCAGTTCACCTTGAGCAGCTGCGGACTTTTCCTCGATTACTCGAAAAACCTGATCACCGGCGAAACCCGCGACCTGCTGGTGGGCCTTGCCAACGAAGTGGGCCTTAAAGACGCAATCAACTCGCTGTATGCGGGCGAGCCGGTCAACTCCTCCGAAGGCCGCCCTGCCCTGCACACCGCCCTGCGCCGCCCGGTGGGCGACAAGCTGTCGGTCAACGGCGTGAACATCATGCCGGACGTGCATAAGGTGCTGAACCAGATCACCGACCTGGTCGGCCGCATCCACGACGGCCTGTGGCGTGGCTACACCGAGAAGCCAATCACCGACGTGGTGAACATCGGCATCGGCGGCTCGTTCCTCGGCCCGGAGCTGGTCTCTGAAGCGCTGTTGTCCTACGCCCACAAAGGCGTGCGCTGCCACTACCTGGCGAACATCGATGGCAGCGAATTCCATGAGCTGACCATGAAGCTGCGCGCCGAGACCACGCTGTTTATCGTCTCGTCGAAATCCTTCAACACCCTGGAAACCCTGAAAAACGCCCAGGCCGCCCGCGCCTGGTACCTGGCCCAGGGTGGCTCGGAAGCCGAGCTGTACCGCCACTTTATCGCCGTGTCGAGCAACAACGCGGCCGCCGTGGCCTTCGGTATCCGCGAAGAAAACATCTTCCCGATGTGGGACTGGGTGGGCGGCCGTTATTCGTTGTGGTCGGCCATCGGCCTGCCAATCGCCCTGGCCATCGGCATGTCCAACTTCAAGGAACTGCTGTCCGGTGCCTACACCATGGACCAGCATTTCCAGAACGCACCGTTCGAACAGAACATGCCGGTGCTGCTGGGCCTGCTGGGCGTGTGGTACGGCAACTTCTGGGGTGCGCAGAGCCATGCGATCCTGCCATACGACCACTACCTGCGTAACATCACCAAGCACTTGCAGCAGCTGGACATGGAATCCAACGGCAAGAGCGTGCGCCAGGACGGCAAACCAGTGTCCACCGACACAGGCCCGGTGATCTGGGGCGGCGTCGGCTGCAACGGCCAACATGCTTATCACCAATTGCTGCACCAGGGCACCCAACTGATCCCGGCCGACTTCATCGTGCCGATCGTCAGCTTCAACCCGGTGTCCGACCACCATCAATGGCTTTACGCCAACTGCCTGTCCCAAAGCCAGGCCCTGATGCTCGGCAAGACCCGCAGCGAAGCCGAAGCCGAGCTGCGCGACAAGGGCATCCCGGAAGACGACGTGCAGAAGCTGGCACCGCACAAGGTGATCCCGGGCAACCGTCCGAGCAACACGCTCGTGGTTGAACGCATCAGCCCGCGTCGCCTGGGCGCCCTGGTTGCGATGTATGAACATAAAGTGTTCGTGCAAAGCGTGATCTGGGGCATCAACGCCTTCGACCAATGGGGCGTGGAGCTGGGCAAGGAGCTGGGCAAGGGCGTATACAATCGCCTCACCGGCGCCGAAGAAACCTTGGCCGAAGACGCGTCGACCCAGGGCCTGATCAACTACTTCCGCGGCCGTCACCGCGGCTGATGCAGGCAACGCAAGGCCAACGTCCGTTTGGACGTTGGCCTTGAACCCTCTCCATACAGGGTGCATCTTTATGACTTGTCGCAAAAACAAGAATAAGGATCGCTCATGTTCGATATCAGCACGTTTCCCATCGCCGATGCCGTCCGCCGGGCTGCGCAACTCAGTCAAGAGGACTACCAGCGCCTCTATCGCCAATCCATCGAACAGCCGGACACGTTCTGGGCCGAACAGGCCAAGGGCTTTCTCGACTGGATAACACCGTGGCACACCGTCCAGCAGTCAGACATCCAGACCGGTGCCGCCCAGTGGTTTGCCGGTGGCCAGTTGAACGTCAGCTACAACTGCATCGACCGTCACCTGGCGCAACGCGCCGATCAGCCGGCCTTCATCTGGGAAGGTGACGATCCTGCAAAATCTTCCAAAATCACCTACCGCCAACTGCACCAAAACGTCTGCCGCCTGGCCAATGTGCTGAAAAGCCGTGGCGTGAAAAAAGGCGACCGGGTGTGTATCTACATGCCGATGATCCCGGAAGCGGCCTACGCCATGCTGGCTTGCACACGGATTGGCGCGGTGCACTCGGTGGTATTTGGCGGGTTCTCACCGGACGCCCTGCGCGACCGCATCCTGGACGCCGACTGCCGCACCGTGATCACAGCCGATGAAGGCGTGCGCGGTGGTAAGCCGGTGGCGTTGAAACAGAATGTCGACAAGGCCCTGGCCAGTTGCCCCGACGTCAGCACGGTGCTGGTGGTACAACGCACCGGCGCCCCGGTGAGCTGGAGCGAAGGCCGCGACCTCAAGTATCAACAGGCCTTGGATGCAGCGAGCGACGATTGCCCTCCCGAACCGATGGACGCCGAAGCCCCGCTGTTTATCCTCTACACCTCCGGCAGCACCGGCAAGCCCAAGGGCGTGCTGCACACCACGGGCGGCTACCTGCTCCAGGCGGCAATGACCTTCAAGTACGTACTCGATTACCGCGACGGTGAGGTGTTCTGGTGCACTGCCGATGTGGGTTGGGTCACCGGCCATAGTTACATCGTGTACGGGCCGCTGGCCAATGGCGCGACCTCGCTGATGTTCGAAGGTGTGCCGAGCTACCCGGACAGTTCGCGCTTCTGGCAGGTCATCGATAAACACCAGGTGAATATCTTCTACACCGCCCCCACCGCCTTGCGCGCGTTGATGCGCGAGGGTCACGCCCCGCTGCAGACGACCTCCCGCGCCAGCCTGCGCCTGCTCGGCAGCGTCGGCGAACCGATCAACCCGGAAGCCTGGGACTGGTACTTCAACGCAGTGGGCGAACAGCGTTGCCCCATTGTCGATACCTGGTGGCAGACCGAGACCGGCGGCATCATGCTCAGCCCGCTGGTCAGCGCCCAGCGCATCAAACCAGGTTGCGCCACCCAGCCGATGTTTGGCGTGCAGCCCGTGCTGCTGGATGAACAAGGCAAGGTCATCAGCGGAGCCGGCAGCGGCGTAATGGCGATCAAGGCCAGTTGGCCGGGGCAGATTCGCAGCGTCTACGGCGACCCGCAGCGCATGGTCGACACCTATTTCAAACCCTACCCCGGTTACTATTTCACCGGTGACGGCGCGCGCCGCGATGAGGACGGCGACTACTGGATCACCGGGCGTATCGACGATGTGATCAACGTGTCCGGCCACCGTATCGGCACCGCCGAGGTAGAAAGTGCGCTGGTGCTGCATGACCTGGTGGCCGAGGCCGCCGTGGTGGGCTACCCCCACGATGTCAAAGGCCAGGGCATCTACGCCTTCGTCACCCCCATGAATGGCGTCGAACCCAGCGAGGCGCTGAAAAAACACCTGCTGGAACTGGTCAGCAAGGAAATCGGCAGCTTTGCCAAGCCGGAACTGATCCAATGGGCACCGGCCTTGCCGAAAACCCGATCCGGCAAGATCATGCGCCGGATTTTGCGCAAGATCGCCTGCAATGAACTGGACAGCCTGGGTGATACCTCGACCCTGGCCGACCCCAGCGTCGTCGACGGCCTGATCGATAAACGCCTGAACCGCTAGGAAACCCGAGTCGCCATGGAATTTATCCGCAGCCGTATCGAAACCCAGTTGATGAGCCTCACCGGCTTGTCACTGGGCCAACTGGACCTGGAAAACCCCAAGGGCGATCCGGGCCTGTTCGGGCCGGACTCGATCAGTTGGCAAGTCCATGGCGACTTCAGCAGCATGCTTATCGGCGGCATCAGCGCCTTGATGCTGCAAGCCTTGCACCCATTGGCCCTGGCCGGCGTGTGGGACCATTCGAATTTTCGCCAGGACATGCTTGGGCGCCTGCGCCGTACCTCGCAGTTTATTTCCGGTACCACGTTCGGCGCGCGCAAAGACGCCGACTGGCTGATCGAAAAAGTGCGCACCATTCACCTGCAGGTGGTGGGTCATGCCCCGGACGGGAGGCCTTACGCGGCCAGCGATCCAGCGCTGCTGACCTGGGTGCATGTGGCGGAGGTGAGCAACTTTCTTGCTGCCCACTTGCGCTACCGCAACCCACACCTCTCCGGCCCTGATCAGGACCGTTACTACAGCGAGATCGCCGTCGTCGCAGAACGGCTCGGCGCGCAGGATGTGCCGCATTCACGCCAGGAAATTTCCGATTACCTTGAGAATATCCGCCCGCAATTGCTGTGCGACGAGCGCAGCCGCGAAGTGCTGCGCCTGTTGCTGAACGCGCCCTCCCCCAGCCTGTTGGCCAAGCCTTTTGGTGCCTTGATGATGCAAGCCGGGATCGACCTGCTGCCGGACTGGGCCAGCACCCTGCTCGATCAGCACCAGAGCCCCCTGCAACGCCAGATGATCCGCGCCGGGGTCAAGCGCAGCGCACCGTTGTTGCGCTGGGCGATGCGCAATGGTTCGGTGCAGCGTGCACACCGGCGGATGGGGTTGATGTAGGCGACGCGCCATAGCTGCTAAACTCCGCGCCCTCATTGCCCCCATTTACCTAAGCAAGGCGCGCTCCATGTCTCCCTTGAATCAGGCGCTGCGCGCCGCCCTCGATCATCGCCAGGATCTGATCAGCGAACTGCACGCCCAGGGCACCGACTGCTATCGGCTGTTCCATGGCAGCCAGGAAGGCGCCGGCGGCCTGACCATCGACCGCTATGGCCCGCAGTTACTGGTGCAAAGCTTCCATCAGTCGTTGGAAACCGCCGACCTGCTGGAGCTGCACCAACTGATCAACCAGTACATGGGCCTGGAGTTGCTGCTGGTCTACAACGACCGCTCCCGCGGCAACTCGCGGGTCGATCGCGAAGATTCGGTATACCGCGCCGAACCTGCCGCGCTGGAAGACCTGGTCGGCCACGAATGGGGCCTCAATTACCGTGTCCGTGGGCGCCACGCCGGCCAGGACCCGCTGCTGTTCCTCGACCTGCGCAATACCCGCGGCTGGGTCAAGGACCACAGCGCCGGCAAAAGCGTACTGAACCTGTTTGCCTACACCTGTGGGGTGGGCCTGAGCGCCGCTGCCGGTGGTGCGCGCGAGGTATGCAACCTGGACTTCGCCGAGGGCAACCTGGCGGTGGGACGTGAAAACGGCCAGCTCAATCCACAGCTTCCCACCATGGAGTTCGTGCAATCGGACTACTTCCCGGCGATTCGCCAACTGGCCGGGCTGCCGATCACCCAGCGTCGCGGGCAGAAACTGCCGAGCTATCCGCGCCTCGAGCAGCGTCAATATGACCTGGTGTTGCTCGACCCGCCGGCCTGGGCCAAGAGTGCCTTCGGTACCGTCGACCTGTTGCGTGACTACCAGAGCCTGCTCAAGCCGGCACTGCTCGCTACAGCAGACAATGGCGTGCTGATCTGCTGTAACAACCTGGCAAAAGTCAGCATGGAGAATTGGCGTGAACAGGTGCTGCGTTGTGCGCAAAAGGCTGGGCGTCCGGTGCGGGACTGGAAAATCATGACACCCGGCGCGGACTTTCCCTCACAAGATCAACAGCCACCGCTGAAGACTCTGATACTTCAACTGTAAGCAGCATCCTAAAGGCCCGGTTCTTCGGAACCGAAATCCCGTGCCATACTCCAAGGCACTCCTGTTTGACATAGATGGCGCCGCCCCATGCCCAAAGGATTGATTCGCGCCACTGGCGCCTTGTTGACTGCCCTCGCGTTGTACAGCTTGCTGGGCTTTCTGATTTTGCCTGGCATCGCCCTTCGTATTGCCAACCAACAGTTAGCCAATTACGCCACGGTGCCGGCACGCATCGAGCGGATCGAACTTAACCCGTTCAGCCTGGAAGTCACGGTATGGGGCTTGAAGATTGGCGAACCCGGTAAGGAACAGGTAGGTTTCGAACGGCTTTACGCCAACCTGCAGGCCGATAGCCTGTGGACCCGCGCCCTGCACCTGGCGGATGTGCAACTGGACAAGCCCAGGACCGAGTTGTTGTTCGAAAAATCAGGCCAGCTGAATCTGGCGCAGTTGTTCAAGCTGCCACCGAGCGAGCCGACCCCGGCAGACCCTGACGCCAAACCGTTCCCGCTGCGTGTCGACAGTATCAAGCTGGCTGGCGGTTATTTGCATTTCCAAGACCTGCGCCCCAGCGAACCCATCGAATTCCTCTACGATACCCTCGACTTCGAGCTGAAGAACCTCAGCACCCTGCCGGAAGACAATGCGGACATGACCTTGGTCGCCGCCGGCCCTGAAGGCGGACAGATCGACTGGAAAGGCAACTTCAGCCTGGTGCCGATCACGTCCGAAGGTACGCTCAAAGTCACCGGCGGCAAGATGAAAGCCTGGTGGCCGTATGTGCGTGACGCCTTACCCCTGGTACTTGAAGACGGCGTGCTCAACTTCAGTACCGAATACAGGTTCAGTCTGGCCAAAGAAACCGAGCTGAACCTGACCAATACCGCCGCCAGCATCGCACCGTTCGCCATCAAGGCCCCGGATGGCCGGCCGTTGGTGCGCCTGGAGCGTTTGGACGTCAGTGAGACCACGGTGGACCTGGCCAAACAGCAGGTGGTGGTGGGCAAGATCCGCAGCAATAAACTCGAGACCTGGGCGGCTCGTGAAGCGGATGGGCAACTGGACTGGCAAAAACTGTTCGCCGGCCAGCCAGGCAAACCGGCCAAGGCGCCGGAGCCTGCGACTGCACCCGCCACGGCCGACTCGCCAAAGCCTGCGCCCGTCGCCCCAAGCAAGCCCTGGCAAGTGCTGCTCAAGGATGTACAGCTGCGCAACTACCAGGTGCACTTGGCCGACCGCCAGGCCAAACCTGCGGTGGCGCTGGAGCTCGGCCCGTTGAACGTCGACGTGCAGAACTTCGACAGCCTCAACCAGAGCCCCTTCACCCTGAAGGTCGACACCGGCCTGGGCAAGCAGGGCAAGATCCAGGCAACCGGCACGGTCAACCTCAACCCGGTCAGCGCCAAGTTGAAGGTCAATACCAAGGACATCGACCTGCGGGTCGCCCAGTCCTATATCAGCCCGTTTATCCGCCTGGAACTGCGCAGTGGCATGCTTGGCAGCGACCTCGACGTGAACCTGAAAAGCACCGATCCCCTGGCGCTGCAGATCACCGGCCGCGCGCAGGTTGACCAATTGCATACCCTCGACACCCTCAAGACCCGCGACTTCCTCAAATGGCAGCGCCTGGTGCTCGAAGGCGTGAACTACCAACACGGCGACAGCCTGTCGATCGACAAGGTCAACCTGCTGCAGCCCTATGCGCGGTTCATGATCAACGATGACCGCACCACCAACGTCGACGACCTGCTGATCCCGCAGCCGGCCGACAGTGGCGCCAAATCGTCAGCCAAACCTGCCGCGAGCAAAGAAAAATCCCTGGGCATCCATATCGGGCAGATTGCGATCAACGACGGTTCGGCCAACTTCGCCGACTTCAGCCTCACCCCCAACTTCGCCACTGCGATCCAACAGCTCAACGGGCAGATCGGCACCATCGACAGTCGCCAGGCCAAACCGGCGAGCGTTGACATCAAGGGCAAGGTCGACCGTTATGCACCGGTGACCATCAAAGGCAGCGTGAACCCGTTTGACCCGATGGCGGCGCTGGACATCGCCACCAGCTTCAAACGTGTCGAGCTGACCACCCTGACGCCTTACTCGGGCAAGTTCGCCGGTTTCCGCATCCGCAAGGGCCGCCTCAACCTTGACCTGCATTACGTGATCACCAAGGGCCAGTTGAAGGCTGAGAACAAAGTGGTGGTCGAGCAATTGCAACTGGGCGAAAAAGTCGACAGCGCCGATGCCGTGGACTTGCCGATTCGTCTGGCAATCGCCTTGCTCAAGGACAGCGACGGCAAGATCTCCATCGAACTGCCCGTATCCGGTGACCTGAATAACCCGCAATTCAGCGTGATGCCCATTGTGTGGCAAACCCTGCGCAATCTGGTGGTGCGGGCGGCCACTGCGCCGTTCAAGTTTATTGGCGGATTGGTCACCGGAGGCGGAGCGGAGGACTTGGGTAGTGTGTCGTTCGCTGCAGGCTCCAGCGAGTTGAACAAAGACGCCGAAGGCGCTCTCAACACCTTGGCCAAAGCCTTGAAAGAACGCCCTGCCCTACGCCTGGAAATCGAAGGCACGGCCGCAGCCAGCAGCGACGGCCCATTCCTGGCGGCCCAGCGACTGGAGCGGGAATACCAATACAACTACTACAAAATGCTGCAGCGCCGTGGCGAGAAAGTCCCGGCCCAGGCGTCCTTGCTGGAAGTCCCTGAGAGCGAAAAAGCCCCCTTGCTCGAAGGTATTTACCGCACCCGCTTGAAACAGCAGCCTCCGGCTGAATGGAAGGACCTGAGCAGCAGTGACCGCACCGCCAGGTTGAAAGAGGGCGTGATCAAGTTCTGGAGTGGCAGTGACGTGCTGCTGCGCCAGTTGGGCCAGGACCGTGCGAGCACGATCAAGGACTACCTGGTGGATAAAGCCCAGCTGGAGGACGACCGGGTCTACTTCATTGACGCGCAACTGGGCCAGGCAGAAAAAGACGGTCGAGTGATAACGCCGATGCACTTGGACGCCGAGTAGGCGCCGCTGGCGCATTACTTTCCCGCCCCAATAGAACAGGCCCCGACACAGAAGTGCCGGGGCCTGTAATGACCACATCCGTGTGGTCGGTCGCATGAAACTTAGAGGTGCATTGAGTGGATATCTAACTCACGCGCCGCCGCCGCTAGTTCAGACGAATTCTTGAGCGTTACTCTGCTTTCAGGCCATCGGCCGATACAGCTTTAACGCCTTTGATTTTCTTGGTGATGTTCACCGCGGTCGTTTTCTGTGCCTCGGTCACAGCGACCGAAGAGGACAGGGAAACTACACCCTTGTTGGTTTCGACTTTGATGTCGGTGCCAGGAATGCCTTTCTCGGTGACCAGGTCAGCTTTGACTTTGGTGGTGATCCAGGTGTCGGAGGTTGCGCCTTTGGCGTCAGCCGCTGCACCTTTGGTTTTGTCGATGTTGTCTGCCTTGGTAGCGCCGCCAGCCAACAGGCCGTCAGCCGAAACTGCGGTTACACCTTTGATTTTCTTGGTGATCGCTACGGCAGTTTCTTTCTGCGCGTCCGAAATGGCTACGGTCGAAGACAGGGAAACCACACCTTTGTTGGTCTCAACCTTGATGTCCGAACCAGGGATGCCTTTTTCGGTCAGCAGATCGGATTTAACTTTGGTGGTGATCCAAGTATCCGAAACGCTTTCTTTTGCCTTGGTGGCTTCACCGGCCGCCAGGGTCATTGGAGCTTGGGAAGTCTGGGCAAAGGCCACGTTAGCACCCATGGCCAGGGTCAGAGCGGTAGCAGTAGCGAGAGCGAACTTCTTCATACGAGTAACTCCTGTTTTATTAAAAGTCTGCAGTGTGTGAACCTTGATGCTGCAGCGTTAACAGGGTTATTGCAGGCAGTGTGCCAAGTCGCCACAGAAGATTAAATCGTTAAAAATCATATACTTATAAAAACACTCGAATTTCGGAATCGTGCAACTTGCATGAACGCCATCATGCCTGCGTGCAAGTTGCGGCTTTTGCGATTTACTAAGCGTCTGATTTTTCGGCATTTTCCTTCAGGCGTAAAAAAAGGACTCCGAAGAGTCCTTTTTTTCAGCGTTAGCCTGGGGTAATTAAACGCCCGAAGCCTTGGCTGCTGCTACGTCCTTAATGGACAGCTTGATACGGCCGCGGTTGTCCACGTCCAGTACCAGCACTTCCACTTCCTGGCCTTCTTTCAGAATGTCGGTCACTTTCTCAACGCGAGCGTCGCTCAGCATGGAGATGTGAACCAGACCATCTTTGCCTGGCAGGATGTTGACGAATGCGCCGAAGTCGACGATGCGCTCAACCTTACCGACGTAGATCTTGCCGATCTCGGCTTCAGCGGTGATGCCGAGGACGCGTTGACGCGCAGCTTCTGCAGCTTCCTTGGTTTCGCCGAAGATCTTGATCGAGCCGTCGTCTTCGATGTCGATCGAAGCCTTGGTCTCTTCACAGATCGCACGAATGGTCGCGCCGCCTTTACCGATAACATCACGGATTTTGTCGGTGTCGATTTTCATCGCGATCATGGTCGGAGCATTTTCCGACAGTTCGGTACGGGACTGACCAATGATCTGGTTCATCTGACCGAGGATGTTCAGGCGCGCTTCCAGGGCTTGGCCCAGGGCGATTTCCATGATCTCTTCGGTGATGCCCTTGATCTTGATGTCCATCTGCAGCGCGGTAACACCTTTGGCGGTACCGGCTACTTTGAAGTCCATATCGCCCAGGTGGTCTTCGTCACCCAGGATGTCGGTCAGGATGGCGAACTTCTCGCCTTCTTTAACCAGGCCCATGGCGATACCGGCAACCGGCGCCTTCATCGGCACACCCGCGTCCATCAGCGCCAGGGAAGCACCGCAGACCGAAGCCATGGAGCTGGAGCCGTTGGACTCGGTGATTTCCGACACCACACGGATGGTGTACGGGAACACGTCAGCAGCAGGCAGCATGGCCTGGACCGAACGACGGGCCAGACGGCCGTGACCGATTTCGCGACGACCAGCACCGCCCATGCGACCACACTCGCCCACCGAGAACGGCGGGAAGTTGTAGTGCAGCATGAAGGGGTCTTTTTTCTCGCCTTCCAGGGTGTCCAGCAGCTGTGCGTCACGGGCAGTACCCAGGGTCGCAACGACCAGTGCCTGGGTTTCACCACGGGTGAACAGTGCCGAACCGTGAGTCTTCGGCAGAACACCGACTTCGATGTTCAGCGGACGAACGGTGCGGGTGTCGCGGCCGTCGATACGTGGCTTGCCGTTAACGATGTTTTCGCGAACGGTGCGGTATTCGATTTCACCAAAGGCTGCTTTGACTTCGCTGGAAGAAGGCTGGCCTTCTTCGCCGGACAGCTTTGCAACAACCTGGTCCTTCAGCTCACCCAGGCGAGCGTAACGGTCGGCCTTGACGGTGATGGTGTAGGCGTCGGAGATCGCAGTGCCGAACTCGGAGCGGATAGCGCCCAGCAGTTCGGTTGCTTCGGCTTGCGGAGCCCAGGCCCAGGTCGGCTTGGCAGCTTCGGCAGCCAGTTCTTTAACAGCGTTGATCACAACCTGGAACTCGTCGTGGGCAAATAGTACTGCGCCCAGCATCTGGTCTTCGGTCAGCTCTTTGGCTTCCGATTCAACCATCAATACGGCTTCCGACGTACCGGCAACGACCATGTCCAGGCTCGATGCTTTCAGTTGCTCGTAAGTCGGGTTCAGCAGGTAACCGGTGCTTTCGTGGAAAGCAACGCGGGCTGCGCCGATCGGGCCATCGAAAGGAATACCGGAGATGGCCAGGGCAGCCGAAGTACCGATCATCGCCGCGACGTCAGGATCGGTTTTCTTGCTGGTGGAAACGACGGTGCAGACAACCTGCACTTCGTTCATGAAGCCTTCTGGGAACAGCGGACGGATCGGACGGTCGATCAGTCGGGAAGTCAGGGTTTCTTTCTCGGAAGGACGGCCTTCGCGCTTGAAGAAACCGCCAGGGATCTTACCGGCAGCGTAAGTCTTTTCCTGGTAGTGAACGGAAAGAGGGAAGAAGCCTTTGCTTGGGTCGGCGTGCTTGGCGCCAACAACGGTCACCAATACGGTAACGTCGTCGTCAACGGTAACCAGCACTGCGCCGGAGGCTTGACGGGCGATACGGCCTGTCTCGAGGGTAACGGTCGACTGACCGAACTGGAATTTTTTGATAACCGGGTTCACGGTGTCCTACCTTCTTTGTGGCTCTTGGGGAACTTGTCTTCTTGCGAAATTCTTGGGCAATGTCGGGAATCGGCCCAACCCTTGTCCAGGGGTAAAACGTGTATCCAGATAAAACTTGAGGCTGGGAGCCTACCATGGGCCAGCGGGAATCCCACTGACACACGGCAGACAACCAACCTCTAGCGCAATCGCTGATTAGCGACGCAGACCCAGGCGACCGATCAGAGCCTGATAACGACCCAGATCCTTGCCTTTCAGGTAGTCCAGCAGCTTACGGCGCTGGTTTACCATGCGGATCAGACCACGACGGGAGTGGTGATCTTTACCGTTGGCCTTGAAGTGACCCTGCAGCTTGTTGATGTTGTGGGTCAGCAGTGCAACTTGCACTTCTGGCGAACCAGTGTCACCAACAGCTTGCTGGTAGTCAGCTACGATTTGTGCTTTTTCTTGAACGTCGAGAGCCATGAGGCAATCCTTTTTTCAGGAAACCACCCAAAGGGCAGTTTCAACAGGCCAGGGACAAATCCCTGTATCTAAAAATGAGTGTTGACCGTGCCTGTTAACAGCCACACTCGTTCGGTCATTCTGACCGAATCAGTCGACGTGGCGCGATGCGCCCGTCTTCGCTCACTTCACCGATACCGATAAAGCGACCGTTATGATCCTGTACCCGCACCATGCCGAACTTCGGGGCATCCGGGGCGCGTACCGGCTGGCCGTTAAGCCAGTAGAACGCGCTGTGTTCCGAAAAGTGCAGTAATGGCCAATCCAGCAAGCCACTGTCCGACGGCATCAGGAAGCGATCAACCGCTTCGTTGCCACCTTCGGCGTGTACCGCCTCCAACTCTTCCAGTGTGACCGTCTGGGCCAGGCTGAAAGGTCCGGCCTGGGTGCGTCGCAGTTCAGCTACATACGCGCCGCAACCGAGCTGCTCACCAATATCTTCCACCAGAGTACGGATATAAGTGCCTTTGCTGCAGTCCACGGCCAAGCGTGCGGTGTCACCTTCACAGGCGAGCAATTCCAAGCGCGCAATAGTAACAGAACGCGGTTCGCGCTCCACTACTTCGCCCGCACGTGCCAGCTTGTAAAGGGGCTGCCCATCACGCTTGAGCGCCGAGTACATCGGCGGTATCTGACTGATTTGCCCACGAAAAGCAGGTAAAGCAGCTTCGATATCAGCACGACCAACGGTCACGTCGCGAACCTGCAAAACATCACCTTCGGCGTCTGCCGTGGTGGTGGTCTTGCCCAGTTGCATCAGGGTTTCGTAACCCTTGTCGGAATCGAGCAGGTATTGCGAGAACTTGGTGGCCTCGCCAAAGCACAACGGCAGTACACCGGTGGCCAGGGGATCGAGGCTGCCGGTGTGTCCGGCCTTCTCGGCATTGAGCAACCAGCGGACCTTCTGCAACGCGGCATTGGAGGTAAAGCCAATCGGCTTGTCGAGCAGAATGATGCCGCTGACGTTGCGACGGATACGTTTGACCTGAGCCACCGCTTACTCCTTGGCGTCTTCAGGTGTGGATGGGTGCTGGCTGTCTTCAGCCACGGCGCGCTCGATCAGTGCCGACAGGTGCGCGCCACGCACAACGCTTTCGTCGTAGTGGAAGTGCAACTGGGGCACGCTGCGCAGCTTCATTTCACGGGCCAACTGCATGCGCAGGAAACCTGCGGCCGAGTTGAGTACCTTGATGCTTTGCGCGATTTCTTCGCTGTTGTCCTGCCCCATCACGGTGATGAAGATCTTCGCGTGACCCACGTCACGGCTCACTTCAACAGCGGTGATGGTGACCAGGCCAACGCGGGGGTCTTTGACTTCGCGACGGATCAGTTGGGCCAGCTCACGCTGCATCTGATCGCCGATACGCTGGGTACGGCTGTATTCTTTTGCCATGTCTTGTTACCTGTTACTGCCACACGGTGAAACCCATGGGGTCTGAAAGCGGCAAACGCCCGGCCTGACAAAAGCCAGACCGGGCGTTGCGTTTAGAGTCCTCACGCTGCGCGGGGCATTTGCATGCCCACACGCGGCGTGGCTCCTGAAGTGCGCGAGTTAGAGGCTGCGAGCAACCTGAACCTTCTCGTAGACTTCGATCTTGTCGCCAGCCTTGACGTCGTTGTAGCTCTTGACGCCGATACCGCATTCCATGCCGGCACGCACTTCGGAAGCGTCATCCTTGAAGCGGCGCAGGGATTCCAGCTCGCCTTCGAAGATAACGATGTCTTCACGCAGTACACGGATTGGACGATTACGGTACACGGTACCTTCGATAACCATGCAGCCGGCGATCGCACCGAATTTCGGCGAGCGGAACACGTCACGTACTTCGGCGACACCCAGGATGTTCTCCCGGACGTCACTGCCAAGCATACCGGTGAGGGCTTTCTTGACGTCTTCGATGATGTCGTAGATGACGTTGTAGTAACGCATGTCCAGGCCTTCCTGCTCGACGATCTTGCGAGCGCCAGCATCGGCACGCACGTTGAAGCCGAACAGTACAGCGTTGGAAGCCAGTGCCAGGTTGGCGTCGGACTCGGTAATACCACCGACACCGCCACCCACAACACGCACTTGCACTTCGTCGTTACCCAGGCCATTCAAGGCGCCGTTCAACGCTTCGAGGGAACCACGAACGTCAGACTTGAGGACGATGTTAAGCGTCTTCTTCTCGGCCTGGCCCATGTTCTCGAAGATGTTTTCCAGCTTGCCGGCATGCGCGCGAGCCAGTTTGACTTCACGGAACTTGCCTTGACGGAACAGAGCCACTTCACGGGCTTTCTTCTCGTCAGACAGCACGCTCATCTCGTCGCCAGCGTCCGGGGTACCGTCCAGGCCGAGGATCTCGACAGGGATGGAAGGACCGGCTTCCTTGATTGGCTTGCCGTTCTCGTCGAGCATGGCACGTACACGGCCATAGTTCGAACCGACCAGTACCATGTCGCCTTGACGCAGGGTACCGTCTTGAACCAGTACGGTTGCAACCGGGCCACGACCCTTGTCGAGACGCGACTCAACCACAACACCACGACCTGGGGCCGATGGGGTTGCTTTCAGTTCAAGTACTTCAGCTTGCAGCAGGACAGCTTCGAGCAGTTCGTCCACGCCAGTACCGACTTTCGCCGAAACCGAAACGAATGGCGTATCACCGCCCCACTCTTCAGACGTCACGCCATGAACCGACAGTTCGCTACGGATGCGATCGAGATCGGCGCCCGGCTTGTCGATCTTGTTCACGGCAACAACCAGAGGAACACCAGCGGCTTTAGCGTGCTGGACAGCTTCAATGGTCTGCGGCATCACGCCGTCGTCCGCTGCAACGACCAGGATCACGATGTCAGTCGCCTTGGCACCACGGGCACGCATTGCGGTAAACGCGGCGTGACCTGGGGTGTCGAGGAAGGTGACCATGCCGCGCTCGGTTTCAACGTGGTACGCACCGATGTGCTGGGTGATACCGCCGGCTTCGCCAGCAGCTACCTTGGCACGACGGATGTAGTCGAGCAGCGAAGTCTTACCATGGTCAACGTGGCCCATTACGGTCACGACTGGCGCACGGGAGAATGTCTCGCCTTCAAACTTCAGGGACTCAGCCAGGGAATCTTCCAGGGCGGTGTCGCTGACCAGGGTCACTTTGTGGCCCAGTTCTTCGGCTACCAGTTGAGCAGTTTCCTGATCAAGCACCTGGTTGATGGTCGCTGGAGTACCCAGTTTGAACATGAACTTGATGATTTCAGCAGCCTTGACCGACATCTGGTTGGCAAGATCGCCAACCGTGATGGTCTCGCCGATCTGCACATCACGCACGACAGGGCCGGTTGGGCTCTGGAAACCGTGGGCGTTGCGTTTCTTCAGCTTGGCCTTGCCGCGACCACCACGACGGAAGCCATCGCTTTCTTCGTCGGTAGTCCGTGGAGCAACGCGTGGAGCAGGCGCTTTCTCTTTGACCGAAGCACGATGCGGAGCGTTTTTGCGCTCGCCATCGCCACCACCACCGCGACGATTGTTATCGTCGGCACGTGGTTTATCCGGACGACGAGGTTCTTCGCGCTTGCGGGCATCGGCAGCAGGTGCTGGTGCAGCGGCAACCGGAGCGGCCTCACGCACAGCGTCTGCAGGAGCGCCAGGCGCGGCTACCGCTTCAGTGGAAGCCGTTTGCGCAGCAGCAGGCTGACGACGCGCTTCTTCTTCGGCGCGACGCTTGGCTTCTTCTTCAGCCTTCTGACGTGCAGCATTTTCTACTGCGCGACGTTCTTCCAGTTCGCGTTTGCGCTCGGCTTCGATTTCTTCCGGGCTGCGCTGTACGAAGACTTTCTTCTTGCGTACTTCAACGCTGATGCTCTTGCTACCCGCAACCCGCAGGGTGCTGGTGGTTTTGCGCTGCAATGTAATCTTGCGCGGTTCTTCCACTTTCGCCTTGTGGCTGCTCTTCAAGTGAGTCAGCAAAGACTGCTTCTCACTATCGCTCACACCTTCATCGGCGGCGGTGTGCGGCAGACCTGCCTCACGCATCTGCTGCAACAGGCGCTCTACCGGTGTTTTGACCTCATCGGCCAGTTGTTTCACCGTGACTTGCGTCATGCACTTCTCTCCTCAGGCCGCGCCTAATTACTCGAACCAATGGGCTCGGGCGGCCATGATCAACTTGCCGGCACGATCATCGTCAATGCCGTCGATGTCGAGCAGATCGTCAATAGACTGCTCGGCCAGGTCTTCGCGGGTAATTACGCCGCGCACCGCCAGTTCCATCGCCAAATCCTTGTCCATACCCTCAAGCGAGAGCAGGTCTTCGGCCGGATGGGCGTCTGCCAGCTTTTCCTCAGTAGCGATGGCTTTAGTCAACAAACGATCCTTGGCCCGAGCGCGAAGCTCGTTGACGGTGTCTTCGTCAAAGCCGTCGATGTTGAGCATTTCTTCCAACGGTACGTAGGCAATCTCTTCCAGGCTGGTGAAGCCTTCATCTACCAGCACCTGCGCCAGGTCTTCGTCGACTTCCAACTCGTCGATGAAGTTGCGCAGGATGTCACCGGTTTCAGCTTGCTGCTTAGCCTGGATGTCCGATTCGGTCATTACGTTCAGGGTCCAGCCGGTCAACTGGCTGGCCAGACGCACGTTCTGACCACCACGACCAATGGCCTGGGCCAGATTGTCTGCGCCAACGGCGATGTCCATTGCATGGGCATCTTCGTCAACGATAATTGCCGCCACTTCAGCCGGCGACATGGCATTGATCACGAACTGCGCCGGGTTATCGTCCCAGAGGACGATGTCCACACGCTCACCACCCAATTCGCCCGACACTGCCTGGACGCGCGAACCGCGCATACCGATGCAAGCGCCTTGCGGGTCGATGCGTTTGTCCTTGGAGCGGACCGCGATCTTGGCACGCGAACCCGGGTCGCGGGACGCAGCCATGACTTCGATCAGGCCTTCGGCAATTTCCGGCACCTCGATACGGAACAACTCAATCAGCATTTCCGGCGCAGTACGCGACAGAATCAACTGAGGGCCACGGTTCTCGGTGCGGATTTCCTTGAGCAGCGCACGCAAACGCACGCCAACACGGAAGGTTTCGCGAGAGATGATGTCTTCGCGGGCCAGCAACGCTTCAGCGTTGTTGCCCAGGTCGACGATCACATTGTCGCGGGTCACTTTTTTCACGGTGCCGGAGATGATTTCCCCCAGGCGCTCGCGATAGGCATCAACGACTTGAGCGCGCTCGGCTTCGCGAACCTTCTGCACGATGACCTGCTTGGCGGTCTGTGCAGCAATGCGGCCGAACTCGATGGACTCGATCTTTTCTTCAACGACATCACCGACCTGGGCGCCTGGGTGCGTTTCAGCAACCTTGCTTGGCCAGGTTTCGATGGCCGGATCATCAAGATCGGCCTCTTCGACGACCGTCCAGCGACGGAAAGTCTCATAGGCACCGGTGTGGCGGTTGATTTCCACACGCAGATCAACTTCGTCTTCAAAACGCTTTTTGGTAGCAGTGGCCAGGGCCAGCTCCAGCGCTTCAAAAATCACGTTTGCCGGTACGCCCTTTTCATTGGATACCGACTCAACAACCAGCAGTACTTCTTTGCTCATCGTACGCCTCGCCTTTCGCAAGCCATTGGATCCGCGGGATCCGCGTCTCAGTCAAAACTGGGAATAATGTTGGCCTTGTCGATCATATCGATCGGCAACAGGAACTCATGGTCTTCTACCTGCACCACGACATCCTGTTCTTCTACACCGCGCAGAAGGCCCTGAAAGTTGCGACGCCCTTCAAACGGGGATCGCAGCTTGATCTTCACTTGTTCACCGGCAAATTTTGCAAACTGATCAATAGTGAACAGTGGGCGTTCCATGCCTGGCGAGGAAACTTCGAGGGTGTACTCAACGGAGATAGGATCTTCAACATCCAGAACACCGCTGATCTGACGGCTGACAATGGCACAATCGTCCACCAGCACGCCGCCCTCTTTATCGATATAAACGCGCAACATTGAGTGGCGACCTTGAGCCGAAAACTCAATACCCCAGCATTCATAGCCTAGGGCCACGACCACCGGGGCCAACAAGGCCTGCAACTCTTCTAGCTTGCTCGACACCTGAACCCCCTCGTGCATGTATGTGCATGCTGTGCAAAATAAAAAAATGGGCGAAACGCCCATCCTTGAAACGCCGTCGAACAGCGGCGTTGAAAGTGTCCAGCTAACAAAAAGCCCCTTAAAAGGGGCTCCGCTAAAACTGGTTGCGGGGGCCGGATTTGAACCGACGACCTTCGGGTTATGAGCCCGACGAGCTACCAGACTGCTCCACCCCGCGACAAAGCTGGGGCGGAAGTATACGACCGATCCCTTACAGGGTCAATGTAACCTTCCACCTACAAGAAAGCCCGCAACAGCGGGCTCTCCTGATAATTGGTACCGAGAAGGGGACTCGAACCCCTACACCCTATGGGCACAACCACCTCAAGGTTGCGTGTCTACCAATTCCACCACCTCGGCAATACAGCGTTTACAACCCTTCTTACTTCTGCTCTTGAGCTGGAGGTACGTCAGTCGCTGGAGTAGCCGACTTTTGCTCTTGAAGCACCGGGACATCATCAGAAGCCGGTTTTGCTTTTGGAACTTCCAACACTGCTGGGTTTGGCAAACCTACCTGAGTCAGCACATGAGCCTTCTCTTTAGCAAAGTAACCTAACCCCAAGCTGGTTATGAAGAAACCGGCGGCAAGTATAGCAGTAAACTTACTAAGAAAGGTAGAGGAACCTTGGCTTCCGAACACAGTATTTGAAGCACCTGCACCGAAAGACGCACCAGCATCCGCACCTTTACCCTGTTGCAACAAAACCAGGGCAACTACGCCCAGGGCAGCCAACAGATGAAAAACGACTACGACTGTTTCCAGCATTTTTTCAGTTTCCCGCGGCGCGACAAATCGCACCGAACTCATCTGCATTCAGGGAAGCTCCACCAATGAGCCCCCCATCGATATCCGGCATGCCGAACAGTTCGACCGCATTGGCCGCCTTCACGCTGCCGCCGTATAGAAGCCGCACACCTTGTGCGACTTCAGAATTCTCTGCCGCCAACTGCGCGCGGATGGCTGCGTGCACATCCTGCGCCTGTTGCGGTGTAGCAGTCAGCCCGGTACCAATGGCCCAGACCGGCTCGTAAGCAATTACCGCCTTTGCGAACGCACCAACACCCAGCTCCTCGATGATGCTGCCAAGCTGACGCGAGACAACTTCAAGAGTCTTGCCCGATTCCCGCTGCTCAAGGGTCTCCCCAATACACAACACCGGAATCAAGCCACAAGCCTGCGCTGCTGCGAACTTGCGATTGAGTGTCCCATCACGCTCGCCCATCATCTGACGGCGCTCGGAGTGCCCGACAAGCACATAGGAACAACCCGCATCAACCAGCTGACTCGGTGCAATCTCACCGGTCAACGCACCTTGCATGGCTTCCACCGCAGAGTTCTGCGCGCCGACCTGAATCGACTTACCTTTCAAGCCATCCACCACTTGGGTGATATGCAAGCAAGGCGGGAACACCGCGATATCAACACCGCTAGGCAAGGCCAGGTGACGAAGGCCATTGATCAGCTCAGCGACACTGGCGCGGGTACCGTGCATCTTCCAGTTACCAGCTACCATAGTGCGACGCATGCTGTACCTCGTCGGTCAAAGTGGGCGCAGATGTTACCCAACCACATCATCACTGGCAAGCCGAATTCAGGCGCAAACTTCAGTTACCAGTTTTGCCAGGTCTTCGGCATGGCCGCGAACCTGTATTTCGTCGTCACCTTCGACCATGACGCGTACCAAAGGCTCTGTGCCGGACTTGCGTAGCAATACCCGTCCACGACCAGCCATTGCCAGGGTCGCGCGCTCACAAGCCTCTTTGACAGCAGGGTGCTCGATCGGGTTTTCCCCACCTGCGAAACGCACGTTCAGCAATACTTGCGGGCATTTGCGCAAAGCCTGACGCGCCTGGGCCAGGCTCTCTTCGCGGCGACGCAAAGCCAATAGCACCTGCAACGCCGCAATAATCGCGTCACCGGTGGTGGTGTGCTGGAAGCACACCACGTGCCCGGAGTTCTCACCACCTACCTGCCAGTTACGCTCCAGCAGCTCGGCGATCACATACCGGTCACCGACGTTGGCGCGAACAAAAGGAATACCCAGGTCTGCCAACGCCAACTCAAGCCCCAGGTTGCTCATCAGCGTACCGACGACACCGCCTTGCAGCTTGTTACGCTCATGCAGGTCGCGGGCAATGATGAACAACAGATCATCGCCGTCCACCACGGCACCCGTGTGGTCAACCATCAGCACGCGGTCGCCGTCACCGTCGAAGGCAATCCCGAGGTCGGCGTGCTCGGCCAGGACAGCGGCCTGCAACTGCTCCATATGGGTGGAGCCGCAGTTTTCGTTGATGTTCAATCCGTTGGGCTGAGCCGACAGCACTGTCACGTCTGCGCCAAGCTCCCTGAATACGCTTGGCGCGACTTTGTAGGTCGCACCATGGGCGCAGTCGACAACAACCTTCAGGCCGGCAAAATTGGTACTGGTAGGCACACTGCTCTTGCAGAACTCGATATAACGACCGGACGCGTCATTGATGCGCGACACCTTGCCCAGCTTGCTGGACTCGACCACGGTCATCGGCGCATCCAACAGTTCCTCGATCATAAGCTCAATCTCATCCGGCAACTTGGTGCCCTGACCGGAGAAGAACTTGATGCCGTTGTCGTCATGTGGATTGTGCGAAGCACTTATCACAATACCGGCCTCAGCGTGAAAGGTACGCGTCAGGTATGCAATCGCGGGCGTCGGCATTGGCCCCAGCAACATCACATCGGCGCCTGCGGCGGATAAGCCGGCCTCAAGCGCTGATTCAAACATGTATCCCGAAATCCGGGTGTCCTTGCCCACCAGGATGCGGCACGCCCCCATGCTGCGGAAAGCCATACCAGCCGCCCATCCAAGCTTGAGCATGAAATCAGGAGTAATCGGAAACTCGCCGACCCGACCACGGATACCGTCGGTGCCAAAGTATTTTTTAGTCATAAGTGCTCCATCATTCTTATTCGGCTGATTCCACAGCTGCAATCATGCGTACCACATCCACGGTCTCAGCAACGTCATGCACACGCAAGATGCGCGCACCCTTGGTCACCGCGAGCGCCGCCAGTGCAAGACCGCCGTACAACCGCTCACCCACCGGACGGCTCAATGCCAGCCCTATCATGCTCTTGCGCGAAACACCGACCAACAGGGGCCGACCAAGGGCATGCAAGGACTCCATGTGTTTGAACAAACTCAAATTGTGTTGCAGGGTCTTGGCGAAACCAAACCCCGGATCAAGGATGATCCTTTCCGGCGCAATACCTACCGCGACGCACTGGGCAACGCGCTCGGAGAGAAAACCACTCACTTCACCAACCAGGTCATCATAGTGCGGGCTGTCCTGCATATTGCCGGGCTCACCCAGCATATGCATCAAACACACCGGCAAACCGGTAGCTGCGGCTGCATCCAGGGCACCGTCGCGCCGCAGGGACCGCACATCGTTGATCAAGCCGGCACCTAATCGCGCAGTCTCACGCATCACGGCCGGGGTGGAGGTATCAACCGAAATGATCACATCCAACTCTCGAGCGATGCGCTCGACAATCGGCGCCACGCGCTCCAACTCCTCCAGAGGAGAAACTGCGCGAGCACCAGGCCGAGTCGATTCACCGCCCACATCAATCAAGGTCGCGCCGGCCGCCACCATGGCTTCTGCGTGACGCAATGCAGCATCAAGCTGGCTGAAGCGGCCACCATCGGAAAAGGAGTCAGGGGTTACATTAAGAATGCCCATGACATGCGTATGGGCCAAATCAAGAACCCGGTTGCCGCAAGGCAACCGGGGGGAGGACGGAGCAAAAGTCATTTCAAACCTTAATGATCAGCTGCCGGGCCACCGATTGGGGTTTCAGGGCGTTCGTTCTGAACCACAGGCGGGGTGCCCGAAGTACCCGAACCACCTTCCCAATCACGAGGCTCACGAGGTGCCCGACCGGCCATAATGTCGTCGATCTGGTCTGCGTCGATGGTCTCGTACTTCATCAGTGCATCAGCCATTGCATCAAGTTTGTCGCGATTATCCGTCAGGATCTGCTTGGCAGTGCCGTAGCACTGGTCAATGATACTGCGCACCTCAGAATCGATCAGCTTGGCTGTCTCACCGGAGAAACTGGCGTTTTGACCACCGCCGCCACGCCCCAGGAATACTTCACCTTCTTCTTCGGCATACATCAAAGGACCGAGTTTTTCCGACAAGCCCCACTTGGTCACCATGTTCCGCGCAATCTGGCTGGCGCGCATGATGTCGTTGGAAGCCCCAGTGGTCACGCCGTCGAAGCCCAAGGTCATTTCTTCAGCAATTCGACCGCCGTACAGCGAGCAGATCTGACTGATCAGCGCACGCTTGGAGAGGCTATAACGATCCTCCTCCGGCAGGAACATGGTGACACCCAACGCACGACCACGAGGAATAATCGACACTTTGTAGACCGGGTCATGCTCAGGCACGACGCGCCCCACAATGGCGTGGCCGGCTTCGTGATAAGCAGTGTTCTGCTTCTCTTTTTCGGACATGACCATGGATTTGCGCTCAGCGCCCATCATGATCTTGTCTTTCGCCAACTCGAACTCTTTCATTTCAACGATGCGCTTGCCGGTACGGGCTGCAAACAGCGAAGCCTCGTTCACCAGGTTGGCCAGGTCAGCACCCGAGAACCCCGGGGTACCACGGGCAATCACAGCCGGTGCAACGTCGTCGCCCATTGGCACTTTGCGCATGTGCACTTTCAGGATTTGTTCGCGCCCACGGATGTCCGGCAGGCCAACCACCACCTGGCGGTCAAAGCGGCCTGGACGCAGCAGCGCAGGATCCAACACGTCCGGACGGTTGGTTGCCGCGATGACGATGATGCCGTCATTCATCTCGAAACCATCCATCTCGACCAGCAACTGGTTGAGGGTTTGCTCACGCTCATCATGACCACCGCCCATGCCAGCACCACGATGGCGACCAACGGCGTCGATTTCATCGATGAAGATGATGCATGGCGCATGCTTCTTGGCCTGTTCGAACATGTCGCGAACGCGGCTCGCACCGACACCGACGAACATTTCAACGAAGTCAGAACCGGAAATGGTGAAGAACGGTACCTTGGCTTCGCCGGCAATGGCCTTGGCCAGCAAGGTTTTACCGGTACCTGGAGGGCCGACCATCAGCACGCCGCGAGGAATACGGCCACCCAGGCGCTGGAATTTGCCTGGATCGCGCAAGAACTCAACCAACTCGCCGACTTCTTCCTTGGCTTCGTCGCAACCCGCTACGTCCGCCAGGGTAGTCTTTACCTGATCTTCAGAGAGCAGGCGCGCCTTGCTCTTGCCGAAGCTCATCGGCCCGCCCTTGCCTCCCGCACCGCCTTGCATCTGGCGCATGAAGAACATGAACACGGCAATGATCACCAGGATCGGGAAGCTTGCCACCAGGAGTTGAGTCCAGATGCTCTGCTGCTCAGGCTGCTTGCCTTCGACAACCACGTGGTTATCCACCAGGTCGCCGATCAGACCGTTGTCCTGAATTGCCGGACGAATGGTCTTGAAGCTGTCGCCATCGTTGCGTTTGCCGGTGATCACGTAGCCATCAACCGCTACGCGCTCGACCTTGCCATCCTTAACTTGCTGGATGAAGTCGGAATAGTTGAGGGTCTGCGGCTCGTTAGGGCTGGAGAAGTTGTTCATCACCGTCACGAGGACAGCCGCGATGATCAACCACAGGATCAGATTCTTTGCCATATCGTTCAATTAACTACCCTCTGAAGCAAGCTCCGCTACTGGCGCGCGCTTCGCATGATATTCACCGGCCTAACTTACTACATTACCTACAACTCTGGCAGGCGCCGTCTGTAACCCTTTGTGAAACTTTGACTACACAATATTCGTAAAGCTTCGTGACGAAAGCGATATAAAAAAACCTATCGCCCTCCTCGAATTCCTCAAAAACGCTCTTCACTCGCCGCGCCTTCGACGCCACGGAAGCCGCGGCACAGCAGGTATTGCTCCCTGGACCGGTCCCGGGAAGAGTCTGGTTTACGCGTCTGCACCTTGTCGAACAATTTGCGGATGTTCTTGTGGTACTCGTCGAAACCCTCTCCCTGGAACACCTTCACCAGGAAATCGCCACCGGGACGCAACACCCGACCCGCCAAATCCAGCGCCAATTCGCAAAGGAACATGGCCCGCGGCATATCAACGGCCGGTAATCCACTCATATTGGGGGCCATGTCGGAAATCACAAGGTCTACCTGCGAATTTCCCACAGCCTCAAGGATCTGGGCGAGCACTGTGTCCTGGGTAAAGTCTCCATGAACAAAGGTCACATCCGGGATGCTGTCCATTTCCAGGATGTCGGAAGCAATCAGGCGACCTTGACCACCAATCAGACGACTGGTCACCTGGGACCAGCCACCGGGAGCCGCGCCAAGATCGATGACGCTCATGCCTGGACGAATCAACTTGTCCTTGTCCTGGATCTCCAACAGCTTGTAGCTGGCCCGGGAACGATAGCCATCCTTTTGCGCCTTTTTGACGTAAGGATCGTTGAAATGCTCTTGCAGCCACTTAAGGCTAGTTTTGGAACGGGCCACGGGCCACCTCGAAAATAAAACGGGTCGTGATTAACTGGGCGGTCCCGGACTCGCTCGGGTAAACTGGCCGCCGCTTTTTACAAGATCAGACGCAGGGGTCAGATTATGCCGCTCACTCAAGAGCAGAAGAAACAGTACAAATCCATTGGCCACCATCTGAAACCAGTTCTGATTGTGGCAGACAACGGTTTGACTGAAGGTGTGTTAGCCGAACTTGAACGCGCATTGGGCGATCACGAACTGATCAAGATCAAGGTCAACATCCTTGACCGCGAGGCGCGCCTGGCCGCCATTGCAGAACTGTGCAAGTTTGGCAAGGCGGACCTGGTTCAGGTCATCGGCAAGATGGCGCTGCTGTATCGCAAGAACTTCAGCGTCAACAAGCAACTGTCGAACGTACACCGCTTCAAGTAATACAAAGGGTCACGGGCGTGCTTCGCGCGCCCCGCCACTCCATCCCGGAGCAGGCTGTATAACCAGCACCAGGCCGGAGAACCCTAGCACAAGATAGCTGAATAGCTGCCAGCGCAACGCTTCCGGCAGCCAGACATGCACAATGCAATACATTGCACACGCATACAGCGCCATCAACAGCAGTTGGCCGCGAATATCCCGCCACAGACTCTCCAAGCCTTCAGCCTTGACCAGCACCAACGCCTGAAGCGCTACGCACGCCGCCGCGAAACCCACCAGCAGCGCACTCAGTAATCCATCGATTTCATCGATCAGCAACGGAGCCAGGCCAATCACGCCCAGCACCGGCAATACACCAAGATGTAACAACCATAGGCCGCCCACCCAAAGCATCTGGGCAAGCTGCCAAAGCATGGCGCCCGCACGAAGCGGGCGCCGCCTTTCAGATGTGACGAACTTCAACAATCTCGTACTCGATCACACCGCCTGGCGTTTTGACAGACACCACATCACCCTCTTCCTTGGCGATCAAGGCACGGGCCAGTGGTGAGCCGACGGAGATCTTGCCGAGCTTGAAGTCAGCCTCGTCCTCTCCCACGATGTGGTAGACCACGCTCTCGTCAGTCTCAACGTTGGCGATCTCCACGGTGGTACCGAAAATCACCTTGCCAGTGTGGGGAATAGTCGTGACGTCGATGATCACCGCATTCTGCAAACGGCCTTCGATATCACGGATCCGCGCTTCGACCATACCCTGCTGCTCACGAGCAGCGTGGTATTCGGCGTTTTCCTTCAGGTCACCCAGCTCGCGGGCCGTACCAATGTCCTGACTCAGCTTTGGACGTACGACCTTGGTCAGATGGGCGTGCTCCTCTTCCAGGGCCTTGGCACCCTGGACGGTCATTGGGTATTTGATCATGCCTTCAATCCTGCATGTAGATCCTGCAAGCGACGCACGGTCTTTTCCGGACCGAACTTGAGCGCTTCGCAGATAGCTTCGCCAGCAGCAATAGTGGTGGTGCAGTAGATCTTGTGCTGCAAGGCATTACGGCGAATGGAGTAGGAATCCGCGATCGACTGGCGACCTTCGGTGGTGTTGATGATCAGCGTGACTTCATCATTCTTGATCATGTCGACCACATGCGGACGGCCTTCCGTCACCTTGTTCACGCGGCGCACTTTCAAGCCGGCCGCTTCGATCAGCTTGGCGGTCCCGGCAGTTGCCACGATTTCAAAGCCCAAGTTGATCAGATCACGGGCCACGCCTGCAACCAGCGGCTTGTCATCATCACGCACGCTGATAAACGCAGTACCGCCGGTCGGCAGCACTTCGCTGGCGCCCATCTGGGCCTTGGCGAATGCTTCACCGAAGGTGTCGCCCACGCCCATCACTTCACCGGTGGACTTCATCTCCGGACCGAGGATCGGGTCCACACCAGGGAATTTGGCAAATGGGAACACTGCCTCTTTCACACTGTAGAAGTTCGGAATGATTTCCTTGGTGAAGCCAATTTCCTTCAGGGTCTTACCCGCCATCACACGCGCAGCGATCATGGCCAGGGACACGCCGATGCACTTGGAAACGAACGGCACGGTACGCGAAGCACGCGGGTTGACTTCAATGACGTAGATGTCTTCGCCCTGCAGCGCCAACTGTACGTTCATCAGGCCGACAACACCCAACTCCAAGGCCATTTTCTTGACCTGCTCGCGCATCTCGTCCTGGATATGTGCAGGCAACGAATACGGCGGCAGCGAGCACGCGGAGTCACCGGAGTGAACGCCCGCCTGCTCGATGTGCTGCATGATCGCGCCGATGACCACGTCGGTACCGTCGCAAACTGCATCCACGTCCATTTCGATGGCGCAGTTGAGGAAGTGGTCCAGCAGCACCGGGCTGTCGTTGGACACTTTTACCGCATCACGCAGGTAACGCTTGAGCTCTTCTTCTTCGTAGACGATTTCCATCGCCCGGCCGCCCAGCACGTAGGATGGACGCACCACCAGCGGGTAGCCGATCTTGCTGGCTGCACGGATGGCCTCGTCTTCGCTGCGCACGGTAGCGTTTGGCGGCTGGCGCAGGTTCAGGCGCTCAACCATTTGCTGGAAGCGCTCACGATCTTCGGCACGGTCGATGGCGTCAGGGCTCGTGCCGATGATTGGCACGCCGGCGGCCTCAAGGGCACGCGCCAGTTTCAGCGGGGTTTGGCCGCCGTACTGGACGATCACGCCTTTGGGCTTCTCGACGCGACAGATTTCCAACACGTCTTCCAACGTTACCGGCTCGAAGTACAGGCGGTCGGAAGTGTCGTAGTCAGTGGAAACAGTTTCCGGGTTGCAGTTGACCATGATGGTCTCGTACCCGTCTTCGCGCAGCGCGAGGGCGGCATGTACGCAGCAATAGTCGAATTCGATGCCTTGGCCGATACGGTTCGGACCACCACCCAGGATGATAATCTTGTCGCGGCCCGACGGCGCGGCCTCGCACTCTTCCTCGTAGGTGGAGTACAGGTACGCAGTGTCGGTGGCGAACTCGGCAGCACAGGTGTCAACGCGCTTGTAGACCGGGAAGATCTCCAGCTTGTGGCGATGCGTGCGCAGGTTTTTCTCGGTCACACCCAGCAGCTTGGCCAGGCGCTGGTCGGAGAAGCCTTTGCGCTTGAGGCGGAACATCATGTCGCGATCGATGCTGGCCAGACCCAGGGTCTTGACCTTCTCCTCTTCCTTGATCAGATCTTCGATCTGCACCAGGAACCACGGATCGATCATGTTCATGCCGAAGATGTCTTCGACAGTCATGCCGGCGCGGAAGGCGTCAGCCACATACCAGATACGCTCGGCGCCCGGCACGGTCAGCTCGCGCTTGAGGATGCTCATGCTTTCCGGATTGCTCAGGTCGAGCTTCTCGTCCAGGCCGCAAACGCCCACTTCCAGGCCACGCAGGGCTTTCTGCAGGGACTCCTGGAAGGTTCGGCCGATGGCCATGACTTCACCCACCGACTTCATCTGGGTGGTCAGGCGCGCGTCGGCTTTGGCGAACTTCTCGAAGGCAAAGCGTGGCAGCTTGGTCACGACATAGTCGATGGACGGTTCGAAGGACGCCGGCGTAGCGCCGCCCGTGATTTCGTTTTGCAGTTCGTCCAGGGTGTAACCGATAGCCAGCTTGGCGGCGATACGCGCAATCGGGAAGCCGGTCGCTTTCGATGCCAGCGCCGAAGAACGCGATACACGCGGGTTCATCTCGATCACGACCATGCGGCCGGTGTCCGGGCAGATACCGAACTGAACGTTGGAGCCACCGGTTTCAACGCCGATCTCACGCAATACCGCCAACGAGGCGTTACGCATGATCTGGTATTCCTTGTCCGTCAGGGTCTGCGCCGGAGCAACGGTGATCGAGTCACCGGTGTGCACACCCATCGGGTCGAAGTTTTCGATGGAGCAGACGATGATGCAATTGTCCTTTTTGTCACGGACAACCTCCATCTCATACTCTTTCCAGCCAATCAGGGATTCGTCGATCAGCAGCTCTTTGGTCGGAGACAGGTCCAGGCCACGGGCGCAGATTTCTTCGAACTCTTCACGGTTGTAGGCAATGCCACCACCGGTGCCGCCCATGGTGAAGGACGGACGGATAATGCACGGGAAGCCGAGCTTTTCGAGAACTGCGTTAGCCTCCTCCATGCTGTGGGCGATACCGGAGCGCGGGCAGTCAAGGCCGATGGACTTCATGGCCTTGTCGAAGCGCGAACGGTCTTCAGCCTTGTCGATGGTGTCGGCATTGGCGCCGATCATCTCTACGCCGAATTTTTCCAGGACGCCTTCGCGCTCCAGATCCAGGGCGCAGTTCAATGCAGTCTGGCCGCCCATGGTCGGCAGCAGTGCGTCCGGACGCTCTTTCTCGATGATCTTGGCAACCGTCTGCCACTTGATCGGCTCGATGTAGGTAGCGTCGGCCATGTCCGGATCGGTCATGATGGTGGCCGGGTTGGAGTTCACCAGGATGACGCGGTAACCCTCTTCGCGCAGGGCTTTGCAGGCCTGGGCGCCGGAGTAGTCGAATTCGCAGGCCTGGCCGATAACGATCGGGCCAGCGCCGAGAATCAGGATGCTTTTTATGTCTGTACGTTTTGGCATGGGTTTGTCACTCAAATCCGCAGGTCAGTCGGCAAGCCGTCTTGAACAATCTTCGAAGAGCCTGCAGGGGCCGCCAAGGTAGGGGCCGCCCGCAGGCCGCTCAGTCAGCGTCGCTTGGCCATCTCATTGATGAAACGGTCGAACAGCGGTGCTACGTCGTTCGGGCCCGGGCTTGCTTCAGGGTGGCCCTGGAAGCTGAACGCGCTCTTGTCAGTACGCTCGATACCCTGCAGGGAACCGTCGAACAACGACTTGTGAATCGCGCGGACATTGCTCGGCAAGGTCGCTTCATCCACCGCAAAACCGTGGTTCTGGCTGGTGATCATCACAACGCCGGTGTCCAGGTCCTGCACAGGGTGGTTGGCGCCGTGATGGCCATGACCCATTTTCAGGGTCTTGGCGCCGGAGGCCAGCGCCAGCAGTTGGTGACCGAGGCAGATACCAAATACCGGAATCTCGGTTTCCAGCACTTCCTTGATGGCCTGGATGGCGTAGTCACAAGGCTCAGGATCACCCGGGCCGTTGGACAGGAACACGCCGTCAGGTTGCAGGGCCAGCACGTCGCTGGCAGGCGTTTGCGCCGGCACCACGGTCACGCGGCACCCACGCTCGACCAGCATACGCAGGATGTTGTACTTGACGCCGTAGTCGTATGCGACCACGTGATACGGCAGGTCAGCCGCTTCGATAGTCTCGTGGCTGTCGGTCTTCAAGTCCCAGACAGTGGAGCGCCACTCGTACTGCTCCTTGGTGCTGACGACTTTCGCCAGGTCCATGCCTTTCAGGCCTGGGAAGCCTTGCGCTGCAGCAATCGCCGCTGCTTCGGAAATATTGTCACCGACCATGATGCAGCCATTCTGCGAGCCCTTTTCACGCAGGATGCGCGTCAGGCGGCGCGTATCGATACCGGCGATCGCCACAACGTTGTTGGCTTTCAGGTAATCGGACAGCGACATCGTGTTACGCCAGTTGCTCGCAACCAGTGGCAGATCACGAATGACCAGACCTGCCGACCAGACACGATCAGACTCAACGTCTTCCGGCGTAGTACCGGTGTTGCCGATGTGCGGATAGGTCAGGGTAACGATCTGTTGGGCGTAGGAAGGATCGGTAAGGATTTCCTGATAGCCGGTCATGGCGGTGTTAAACACCACCTCTCCAACGGTTTGACCGTCGGCTCCAATGGCTTCGCCGCGAAAAATGCTGCCATCAGCAAGGGCGAGTATGGCTGGCTTAGTCAAGAAGACCTCCCGTAAATAAAGCCTGAAAGGGCGATCGCAGGTTGTAAAAAAGCGGAGTGACGTATGGACACGTCACCCCGCTTCTTCACTGAATTATTCTGCGCGCTTTTAGTGGACACACTAAAGCTGTAGCTTACAGAAAAAGGCTTTTTTGGTCCACCGCTAATGAGCCTTAAAGGCAGGAGAATGCGACAGGACGTCGCTTAGCGGGTAAAAACGGGGCCTTAGGATAATCCCGAGGCCCGGTTTTAGCTACTGCTTAGTGCAGATCCAACACATCGCGCATGTCGTACAGACCAGCCTCGCGACCTTCCAACCAGAGCGCGGCACGCACCGCGCCCTTGGCGAATGTCATGCGGCTCGAAGCCTTGTGGGTAATTTCCAGGCGCTCACCCTCGGTAGCAAACAAGACCGTGTGGTCGCCTACGACATCACCGCCACGGACGGTCGCAAAACCAATGGTGTCACGCGCACGCGCACCGGTATGCCCTTCGCGACCGTAAACCGCCACTTTGGACAGATCACGCCCCAGCGCATCGGCAATAGCCTCCCCCATGCGCAGCGCGGTACCCGACGGCGCATCGATCTTGTGACGGTGATGCGTCTCGATAATCTCGATATCCGCCTCATCCCCCAGCACCCGCGCCGCCATGTCCAGCAACTTGAGCGACAGATTCACGCCGACACTGAAGTTGGCTGCGAAGACGACGGGAATATCCTTACCCGCCTCCTCCAACAACTGCTTCTGCTGCGCAGTCAAACCCGTGGTACCAATCACCATCGCCTTGCCCGCCTTGCGGCAGAACGCGAGGTTTTTCAGCATCACTTCCGGCAGGGTGAAGTCGATCAGCACATCGAATTCGTCAGCCACCTGCTCCAGGCTGCCTGACAATGAGACACCGATACGCCCCAGCGAAGCCAACTCACCCGCATCCGCACCGATCAACGTGCTACCGGGACGAACAATCGCCGCGGTCAGCCCAGAGGCCGGGGAGCGCTGCTGCACCGCCTCGACCAGCGTCTTGCCCATGCGCCCGGCAGCGCCCATTACGGCTATACGTCGCATACTCACTTCCTTACAGGTCGCCGAAGAAGCGCTTCACGCCTTCGAAAAAGCCAGTGGTTTTCGGCGAATGCGTGTCATCGCCCTCCAGCGAACTGCGGAATTCCTCAAGCAATTCACGCTGACGGCGCCCCAGATTGACCGGAGTCTCCACGGCCACACGACACATCAAGTCGCCAGCACCGCCACCGCGCACCGGCGCTACGCCCTTGCCACGAATACGGAACTGCTTGCCGGTCTGCGTACCTTCAGGGATCTTGAGCTTGACCCGACCGTCCAGGGTCGGGATCTCCAATTCGCCACCCAGGGCTGCATCGACAAAGCTGATCGGCACTTCACAGAACAAGTGCTTGCCGTCGCGCTGGAAGATCGAGTGCTCGCGCACATTGATCACCACGTACAGGTCGCCCGTAGGACCGCCCTGGGTACCGGCCTCACCCTCACCCGACAGACGAATACGGTCTCCGGTATCGACTCCCGCCGGCACTTTCACCGCCAGGGTCTTGTACTCTTCGACGCGGCCTTCGCCGTGGCAGGAATCGCACGGATCGGAAATGATCTTGCCCTGCCCATGGCAACGCGGACAGGTCTGCTGCACCGAGAAGAAACCCTGCTGCATACGCACCTGGCCGATACCGCCGCATGTCGGGCAAGTAATCGGCGCGGAACCTTTCTTGGCACCCGAACCATCACACGGCTTGCAGTTAACCAGCGTCGGTACGCGAATATTGACGCTGGTGCCGCGTACAGCTTCTTCCAGGTTCAGCTCCAGGGTGTAACGCAAGTCGCTGCCACGCTGGGCACCGCCACGCTGACCACCCCGGCCACCACCAAAGAAGTCACTGAATACATCACCGAAAATATCGGAGAAGTTCTGACCGCCAAAACCGGCACCGCCGCCCATGCTCGGGTCGACACCGGCATGTCCATACTGGTCGTAGGCCGCACGCTTGTTGGGATCAGACAAACATTCGTAAGCCTCGTTGGCCTCTTTGAACATGTCTTCGGATTCTTTGCTATCCGGATTACGGTCCGGGTGGTGCTTCATTGCCAGGCGACGGTAAGCCTTTTTCAGGTCCGCCTCGCTGGAGCCGCGCTCCACACCCAACACTTCGTAATAGTCACGCTTTGCCATAAGTCTTTGCACTCTTAAGGACGTCCAGCCAGACCCTCCTGAGCCTGGCTAAACTCGTTGAGCCCCAATACAGGCCCGGACCCAACTCACGTCAATTCAACGATCCTGGTCGTTACTACTTTTTAGCCAGGGACCCGGCCAAAAACGCGGTATTCATTGCTCGGAAAGCAGGAGCATCCCCGATCACACCGCCAACATCCGAACACAGTCGCATGCTGTAAAAATTCGCATACCCCAGACACGCCAACGCGGGAGCAAGCTCCCGCGCGGCGACATCCTACCAGTCACCGCTTGATAGCGGTCAACCGGACGACCAACTTACTTCTTGTCGGTAACTTCTTCGAACTCGGCATCGACAACATCGTCTTTAGCTTCTGGCTCTGCCTGTTGAGCAGCACCGTCAGCCGGCTGAGCCTGTTCGGCGTACATTTTCTGAGCCACTGGCGCGGAAACTTTCGACAACTCTTCAACCTTGGCTTCAATGGCAGCCTTGTCGTCGCCTTTGACAGCGGCTTCCAGGGCAACTACAGCAGCTTCGATCGCGGCCTTCTCTTCAGCGGTCACTTTCTCGCCAGCATCAGCGATCATTTTGCGTGTCGAGTGAACCAGTGCGTCGCCCTGGTTACGGGCACCTGCCAACTCTTCGAACTTCTTGTCAGCTTCAGCATTGGTTTCAGCATCACGGATCATCTGTTGAATTTCTTCATCAGAAAGACCGGAGTTGGCCTTGATGGTGATCTTCTGCTCTTTGCCGGTAGCCTTGTCTTTCGCACCTACGTGCAGAATGCCGTTGGCGTCGATGTCGAAGGTCACTTCGATCTGTGGCACGCCACGTGGTGCTGGTGGAATCTCAGCCAGGTCGAACTTGCCCAGGGACTTGTTCTGAGCAGCCTGCTTACGCTCACCTTGCAGCACGTGAATGGTCACAGCACCCTGGTTGTCATCAGCCGTCGAGAACACCTGGGATTTCTTGGTAGGAATCGTGGTGTTTTTCTCGATCAGCGCAGTCATCACGCCACCCATGGTTTCGATACCCAGGGTCAGCGGGCTTACGTCCAGCAGCAACACGTCTTTCACGTCACCGGCCAATACCGCGCCCTGGATGGCAGCACCCATGGCAACCGCTTCGTCCGGGTTCACATCTTTACGTGCTTCTTTGCCGAAGAACTCGGTAACCAACTTCTGAACCAGTGGCATACGGGTCTGACCGCCTACCAGGATCACGTCGTTGATCGCACCAACATCAATACCGGAGTCTTTCAGCGCAATGCGGCATGGCTCGATAGTGCGTTGAACCAGGTCTTCGACCAGCGCTTCCAACTTGGCGCGAGAAATCTTCACGTTCAAGTGCTTAGGACCGGTGGCGTCTGCGGTGATGTACGGCAGGTTAACGTCGGTCGACTGAGCAGAAGACAGCTCGATCTTGGCTTTTTCAGCAGCCTCTTTCAGGCGCTGCATCGCCAGCGGGTCACCCTTGAGGTTCATGCCGCTTTCTTTCTTGAATTCGTCAACGAGGTAGTCGATCAGACGAATGTCAAAGTCCTCACCACCCAGGAAGGTGTCGCCGTTGGTGGCCAACACTTCGAACTGGTGCTCGCCGTCTACTTCAGCGATCTCGATCACGGAAACGTCGAACGTACCGCCACCCAGGTCATAAACGATCACGGTGTGATCGCCCTTGGCCTTGTCCATACCGTAAGCCAGAGCAGCTGCGGTCGGTTCGTTGATGATACGTTTTACATCCAGGCCCGCGATGCGGCCGGCGTCTTTGGTCGCCTGGCGCTGGCTGTCGTTGAAATAGGCTGGAACGGTGATCACCGCCTCAGTCACTGTCTCACCCAAGTAATCTTCGGCAGTCTTCTTCATCTTCTTCAAGATTTCAGCCGAGATTTGCGGTGGCGACATTTTCTGGCCATTTACTTCAACCCAGGCGTCACCGTTGTCAGCCTTGGCGATCTTGTAAGGGACCATTTTGATGTCTTTTTGTACGACTTCTTCGTCGAACTTACGACCGATCAGGCGCTTCACCGCGTACAGGGTGTTATGCGGGTTGGTCACAGCCTGGCGCTTGGCCGACTGGCCAACGAGGATTTCACCATCGTTGGCGTAAGCGATGATCGACGGCGTGGTACGCGCGCCTTCGGCGTTTTCGATTACTTTTGCAACGCCGTTTTCCAACACGGAGACGCAGGAGTTGGTGGTCCCCAGGTCAATACCGATAATTTTGCCCATGATTTACTCTCCCGAAACTTGAATTTGGTTGCCGCAGCAGTGGTGGCTAACTGCGGTAGCACTTAAACGCTTGACTTATAAATGGGGGCCTTGCGGCGGATTTCAAGCCTGCTCATCAATAGAAGGTGCAACGGGTGCAGGAGCCTTGCTCACCACCACCATTGCAGGGCGCAACAGGCGACCGTTGAGCTGATAGCCCTTCTGGAACACTTTCAACACACTATTGGGCTCGAGGTCGTGGCTTTCTTGCATGGCCATGGCCTGGTGAAGCTCAGCGCTGAACGGTTCGCCGCCTTGCGGATCAATGGCTTCCAGCTGATAACGCTTCAGGGTGTCCTGAAACATTTTCAGGGTCAGTTCGATCCCTTCGCGCATCGGGCGGATGTTTTCGTCATCCGGGTTGGACAACTCGAGGCCACGCTCCAGACTGTCAATAATTGGCAGCAAGTCGCCCGCGAACTTCTCCAGCCCGAACTTGTGAGCTTTTTCTACGTCCTGCTCGGCACGGCGGCGGACGTTCTGCAGATCGGCGGCAACACGCAAAGACTGATCCTGCGCAGCGGCCAACTGCTCTTCGAGCACTTGCACACGAGTTGCCAGTTCATCACCGACAGCCGAATTGGCGTCCGGAGTTTGCGTATCCTGCGTCTGTTCGTCAGCCATAGATTTCTCCTTTCAAAATCATGCGCGAACTCAACTCGCGCTTCTGTTCCGGTATATGGGGCCACAATTTCCAGGTTCAAGGGTGCAGGCTCTACCAAAAGTCTTTCGCCTGCCCCAGATCAACTTCGGCCCGATCATTCTCCTTTGCACTAAAAAAGCTGAACGACCGAGCAAATTGAGCTAAGCATCAGGATTGTCAGCCCAGAACAAAACACTGTATAAATAACCAGACCTAAAGCCTGGGAGCGGCCGTCATGCTCGTGCACCTGTCTGTACACAACTACGCCATCGTTGAACATCTGGATCTCGAACTGGATCGCGGGATGAGCGTAATCACAGGCGAAACCGGCGCCGGCAAGTCGATCATGCTCGACGCCCTGGGCCTGACCCTGGGCGACCGCGCCGACAGTGGCGTGGTGCGCCCGGGCGCGGACAAGGCCGACATTCTGGCCACCTTCGACCTCGCGGACATCCCCGAAGCCGAAGCCTGGCTGGTCGAGCGCGACCTTAATAACGACGGCCCGTGCATCCTGCGCCGAGTCATCACCGCCGAGGGGCGCTCGCGCGGCTACATCAATGGAACCCCCTGCCCCCTTGGCGACCTGAAGGCCCTGGGTGAACTGCTGATTGACATCCATAGCCAGCATGAACACCAATCCCTGCTCAAAACCGACACCCATCGCCGCCTGCTTGACGAGTACGCTGGCGCCACCGACCTTGCCCGGCAGGTACAACTGGCTGCCCAGCGCTGGCGCCAGACCCGACAGGAGCTGGAGCGACTGTCCAATTCCGGTGACGAGCAACGCGCTCGCCATCAATTGCTCAGCTATCAGCTTGAAGAGCTGGAAAGCCTGGGTCTGGGCGAAACCGAGCTGGAACAACTGGAACAGGAACACAAGAACCTCACCAACGCCGAAACCCTGCTGTCTATCTGCCGCCAGGTGGTGGAGCAATGCAGCGAGAGCGATTCCGGCAATGTGCTCAACGCACTCACCGCCAGCCTCAACCGACTGTCCAGCGTTAACAGCGCTTCGGGCTCACTGAGTGAAGCCACCACCCTGCTGACCAGTGCGCAAATCCAGGTAGAAGAAGCCGTCGGCGAACTCAATCGCTTTCTCGATCATTTCGACGCCGACCCGGCGCGACTGCAGGAAATAGAAGAGCGCCTGGACACCATCTATACGCTGGCGCGCAAACATCGAATCCAGCCCACCGAAGTGGCAACCATGCAGCAGAAACTGCTGGATGAAATCGAGACCCTGAACGCGAATGACGAATCCATTGAGCGACTGGGCGAAGAGCTCGGCTCTTTTGCCCGCCACTATCAGGAGAAAGCCCGCGAACTGAGCGATCTGCGCAAACAGGCTGCGACCAGCCTCGCTGGCGCCGTCGAGCAGGAAATTCAGCGCCTGGGCATGCCGGGCGGGCGCTTTACCATCGAGTTGCGCACCAACGCCAGCAATGAGCTGCAGCCCTACGGCCTGGAGCAGGTAGAACTACTGGTCAGCGCCAACCCGGGGCAACCGCTCAAGGCACTGGCAAAAGTGGCGTCTGGTGGCGAGCTCTCGCGAATCAGCCTGGCGATCCAAGTGATTACCGCGCAAACCTCACGGGTACCGACACTGGTGTTCGATGAAGTAGACGTAGGTATCGGTGGCCCCACGGCGGAAATTGTGGGTCAGTTACTGCGCCGCCTGGGGGATCGCGGCCAGGTGCTGACCGTCACTCACTTGCCGCAAGTCGCGGCCCAAGGGCATCAACACTTGTTTGTGCACAAGGTCAGAGGCAGCGAAGCGACACACACGGCAGTATCCAAACTGAACAAGTCGGAGCGCGTGGAAGAAGTGGCACGGATGCTCGGCGGGATCGACCTGACCAAAGAGTCTTTGGCACACGCGAAGAAAATGGTCGTAGCCACCAAGGCCTGAGCCGAGCTTTTCCTTATTATAGAAAGCACGAAGGCGACCCTAGGGTCGCCTTCGATCGTTTCGCAGAGCAATTCTGCGTCGCTTTTTACTTTTTCTTACGGATGTACAACACAAGATTGTGGTCGACCAAATCGAAACCATGCTCCTCAGCAATTTCGTGCTGGAGCTTTTCGATTGCCGGGCTGGTGAACTCGATAACCTCATTGGTATCCAGGTCAACCATGTGGTCGTGATGACCACCGTCAGCCAATTCGAACACAGCATGACCGCCGTCGAAATTATGACGAACCACCAGCCCTGCGGCTTCAAACTGGGTCAGTACACGGTAAACCGTGGCCAGGCCGACGTCCTCGTTAGACTCCATCAGCGCCTTGTAAACATCCTCGGCACTCATGTGGCGCTGCTCAGCAGAATCGAGCATTTGTAGAATCTTGACTCGTGGCAGAGTCACTTTAAGACCGGCTTTGCGTAGTTCGCTATTTTCAACCATGGTTAGCTTTCTCGCGGATGCTGCTTCGCAGCTTCTCTTAATACGGGTATGATCGGCGTTTACGTTGTCCCAGCCAAGATAGTGGAAGTCGCCCACCGATGCAAAACACCAAGCTCTTGCTAACCAGTTTCACCTTTGTGGGACTGCTCGCACTCGCCGGTTGTTCATTCCCCGGGGTTTACAAAATCGACATCCAGCAGGGCAATGTCGTCACGCAGGACATGATAGACCAGTTACGCCCGGGAATGACCCGACGGCAAGTACGGTTTATCATGGGCAACCCCCTGCTGACCGACACTTTCCACGCCGATCGCTGGGATTATCTCTACAGCCTGCAGCCTGGTGGCGGTGAACGCCAACAGGAGCGTGTCAGCGTCATTTTCAATGGCAATGACCAGCTTGTCAGCCTGTCGGGTGACTTCATGCCAGGCGTAAGCCGTGATCAAGCGCTGCTCGGCAACGATAACGGCACAAACGTGACTGCACCTGTGCAGGAAAGCGAGAAGCCGAAGTCCGAAGTACCGGCCAAGCCAGGCTCCTTGCTCGACAAGATCCAGAAAGACGTCGACGGGGTCGAAACGGTCCCGGTCCCGACGCCTCAGCCTCTGGACACCAGCCCGCAGTAACATTGCGGCGCATATAAAAAGCCCGGCATGCCGGGCTTTTTGCTGCCTGTCATTCAGCCAGCCTATGGATGCTGCCGCTTCGCCAACGCCGCCTTGGCAGCACGCAGCCTGCGCACTTCTTTAGGGTCCACAAGCAAGGGCCGATAGATTTCAATGCGATCGCCCGATTGTGCGGGGCGCACCTCCGCATCCGTGACGACCTTACCGAATACCCCCAAGGGGCAAGCAGCCAGATCCAGCTCAGGAAACTGCATAGCCATCCCTGACAATTGCACGGCTGCACGCAGACTGGTTCCCGAAGCCACCGTCAGCGCCAGCAGAACCTGGCGATCCTCGGCGGCATAAACCACCTCGACCTCAACCATGCAATTGCTTGGCTCGCTGACAGAATGCATCCACCAGGGTATTGGCCGCCTGATTGAACAACGGCCCCAATGTGGCCCGCACAATCGGCCCAGCGTAATCAAACGACAAATCCAGGCTGATCTTGCAGGCCTTGTCGGTAAGCGCCTTGAAAACCCATACACCATGCAGCTGGGTAAACGGCCCTTCCTGCAAATTCATTTCAATGGACTTGCCCGGCACCAGCGCATTCCGCGTAACAAAGTGCTGACTGAGCCCGCCTTTCGCCACCCCAACACTGGCAACCATATGTTCATCACTGCTTTCCAGCACCTCGGCAGTTGAGCACCAAGGCAGGAATTCCGGGTAACGCGCCACGTCGTTGACCAGGTCATAGAGCGCCTGCGCCGGATAGGGCAACAGGGCCGAACGTTGAATATGCGTCGTCATGTGTGCGTGATTTCCACAGCTGAGCGGCAAACATCGCGAAACAACAGTCCGATCCGCGAAAGAAAAAAACCAAAGAACTGCCGGTATTGTCCGGGATTCGACCAACACGCTCAAGCACGCAGGTTGACCGTAGCCGACACGCTCGCAACTCCCTATAATGCCGCCCCTATGGCTAAACAAAAGAAACACCCCACAGGGACCATCGCGCAAAATAAAAAAGCGCGACACGATTACTTCATCGAACATCGGTTCGAGGCTGGTCTGGTCCTGGCCGGCTGGGAAGTAAAGAGTCTGCGTGCCAGCAAGTTGCAACTGGTCGACAGCTACGTATTGCTCAAGGATGGCGAGGCATGGCTGCTTGGCAGTCATATCACCCCGCTGACAACCGCGAGCACCCACGTGATTGCCGACCCGGTGCGCACGCGCAAACTATTGCTCAATGCCCGCGAACTGGAAAAGCTCGCCGCAGCCGTACAGCAGAAAGGCTATGCCTGTGTCTGCCTGTCCTGGTATTGGAGCAAGCACCTGGTCAAGTGCGAGATCGCACTGGGCAAGGGCAAGAAGGAATACGATAAGCGTGATACTGAGCGCGAACGCGATTCCAACCGCGAACTGCATCGCGCGGTGCGCAACAAAGGCAAGGAAGAATAATCCTTGTAACGATGTAGCCTCGGGACTTCCCCCGGCTACATCCCCTTGCGCCGCTCCGCCCGCGCCACGCGCTGAACCTCCTGACGTACTTCCTCCAACACTTCCTGCACGTACTCCAGGTGACGTGTCGAGACTTCTCGCGCGTGTTCTGCCCGGCCCTCGATAATCGCCATGTACAGCTCTCGGTGCTGACTGATCAGCATGTCGCGCGTCTCCGTACGTTGCTGATACATGCCGCCAATATTGGTCACCACGTTACGCTTGAGCAGGTCGAACAAGCCGCGAATGGTGTGCAGCAACACCGCGTTATGGCTGGCCTCCGCAATGGCCAGGTGAAACTGTGCATCCGCAGCCCCCTCCTCGACCCGGCTCACGTCATCAACGCGGGCATAGCAATCCTGCAACGTCTCGAATGCAGCGGTCAGCCGCTCACGGTCGACCTCAGTCGCTCGCAATGCTGCGTAATAAGCACAGGACGCTTCAAGGGTCTGGCGAAACTCCAGCAGGTCACGCTGGGCCTCAGGATTGTTTTCCAGCAGATGCAGCAGCGGATCGCTGAACGTCGAGCCCAGTGACTCGGCAACATAATTGCCCCCTCCCTGACGGCTCACCAACAAGCCCTTGGCCGCCAGCTTCTGAATCGCCTCCCGCAACGACGGACGCGACACACCAAACTGTTCAGCCAAAGCGCGCTCGGCCGGCAAGCGTTCACCCGACTTCAACGTGCCCTCAAGGATCATCCCCTCAAGCTGCTCGACAATATCGTCAGACAAACGGCGCTGACGCACCTGATCAAACCCCATAACTCACTCTCCACCATCCCGACCACTCGCCGGGCCCTCTATTCTGGCCTATCGCCGCCCTTCCAGCACCTATCAGAACCGCTTCGATTCACCCGATCAAACCACCTCGCCTGCCGGGCTACGACCAAAGTTTCGCAAGCGGCAAATTGACACATACCCCGAAGACTTTTAACCTAGCCTCCGGCGATTGTAAATTGGTATTACCAATTATCCAAATCGACTATGAAGTGCCTGACCAACAACAATTAGGGGCCACCCCATATGCAAACCTGGCAACAGCTCTACAGCCCGCTCGGCAGCCTCGGCCTGTCCGCACTGGCCGCCGTTATTCCGATCGTGTTCTTCTTCCTGGCTCTGGCCGTGTTTCGCCTCAAAGGCCACGTGGCCGGCAGCATCACGCTGGCGTTGTCGATACTGGTAGCGATCTTTGCCTTCCACATGCCAGTGGACATGGCGCTGGCCGCCGCCGGTTACGGTTTTGCCTATGGCCTGTGGCCTATTGCCTGGATCATTGTCGCGGCGGTGTTTCTCTACAAACTCACCGTCAAGAGCGGCCAATTCGAGATCATCCGCAGCTCTGTCCTGTCGATCACCGATGACCAGCGTCTGCAGGTGCTGTTGATCGGCTTCTGCTTCGGCGCATTCCTGGAAGGTGCTGCCGGTTTCGGCGCCCCCGTGGCGATTACCGCCGCACTGCTGGTAGGCCTGGGCTTCAACCCTCTGTACGCGGCCGGCCTGTGCCTGATTGCCAACACCGCACCCGTCGCCTTTGGCGCCCTGGGAATTCCGATCATCGTTGCCGGGCAAGTGACCGGAATCGATGCATTCAAGATCGGCGCCATGACTGGCCGCCAACTGCCGCTGCTGTCGCTGTTCGTGCCGTTCTGGCTGGTCTTCATGATGGATGGCCTGCGCGGCGTTCGCGAAACCTGGCCAGCTGCGCTGGTCGCGGGCCTGAGCTTTGCCATTACGCAGTACTTCACGTCCAACTTCATCGGCCCGGAACTGCCGGACATCACCTCGGCCCTGGCCAGCCTGATCTCTCTGACCCTGTTCCTGAAAGTCTGGCAACCCAAACGCACTGCGGGCGCGCAGATTGCCGGCGCCACTTCCGACGCAGCGATTACCGCCAGCGCCGGCGGCTTCGGCCTGCCGCGCAGCACCGTCGCCTCACCTTACAGCCTGGGGCAGATCTTCAAGGCCTGGTCACCTTTCCTGATCCTCACCGTGCTGGTCACCATCTGGACCCTCAAACCGTTCAAGGCGATGTTCGCCGCAGGCGGTTCGATGTACAGCTGGGTATTCAACTTCGCGATCCCGCACCTGGATCAAATGGTGGTCAAGGTCGCACCCATCGTGACCAACCCGACTGCGATCCCAGCGATATTCAAGCTGGACCCGATTTCAGCGACCGGTACCGCGATTTTCTTCTCCGCACTGATCTCGATGCTGGTTCTGAAGATCAACATCAAGATTGGTCTTACCACTTTAAAAGAGACGTTCTACGAGTTGCGTTGGCCGATCCTGTCTATCGGCATGGTGCTGGCCTTCGCCTTTGTCACCAATTACTCCGGCATGTCTTCGACCATGGCGCTGGTATTGGCCGGCACCGGCGCAGCCTTCCCGTTCTTCTCGCCTTTCCTAGGCTGGCTGGGGGTTTTCCTGACAGGCTCCGACACATCGTCCAACGCCCTGTTCAGCTCGTTGCAAGCCACCACGGCGCACCAGATCGGCGTCAACGACACGCTTCTGGTCGCTGCCAACACCAGCGGCGGCGTGACCGGCAAAATGATTTCGCCGCAATCGATCGCCGTGGCCTGCGCCGCTACCGGACTGGTGGGTAAAGAATCCGACCTGTTCCGCTTCACCCTCAAGCACAGCCTGTTCTTCGCCACGATCGTCGGGCTGATCACCCTGGCCCAGGCTTACTGGTTTACCGGCATGCTGGTGCACTAAAGCCGTAGCAATAGGGTCATAACCGACGCCGGGCTATAACTTCGGCGTCGGCTTTGCGCAATCGTGTCAATACGGCGCCCAGGGGGTGCTGATCCTGGAGGACCAATGAGTCTGCCTGCCGCTTTCCTTGCTGACGTCGCACAGCTGATCCCACAAGATCGACGTTTCGACGATCCACTTTCCACCCTCGCATTCGGCACCGACGCCAGTTTTTACCGATTGATCCCACAACTGGTGATCCGCGTCGAATCGGAAGACGAAGTGGTGGCGCTGCTGCAACTGGCCCAGTGTGAACGTGTGCCGGTAACCTTCCGCGCAGCCGGCACCAGCCTGTCCGGACAAGCGATAAGCGACTCGGTACTGATCGTACTGGGGGACAATTGGAACGGCCGTGAGATTCGTGGGCAAGGCACTCAGATCCGCCTGCAACCCGGCGTCATCGGCGCACAGGCCAACGCCTGGCTGGCGCCATTCGGGCGCAAGATCGGCCCAGACCCGGCGTCGATCAATGCCTGCAAGATCGGCGGAATCGTCGCCAACAACGCCAGTGGCATGTGCTGCGGTACGGCGCAGAACACCTATCACACCCTGGCCGGAATTCGTCTGGTCCTGGCCGATGGCAGCCGCCTCGATACAGAAGACGCAAGCAGCGTTACGGCGTTTCGTGAACAGCACGGCGCACTGCTCGAGCGCCTGGCCACACTCGGCCGTGAAACGCGGGCAAACGCTGAATTGGCAGCAAAAATCCGCCACAAATACCGTCTGAAAAATACCACCGGCCTGTCACTCAACGCCCTGGTGGATTTTGATGAACCACTGGATATCCTCAGCCATTTATTGGTGGGCTCCGAGGGAACCCTAGGGTTTATCAGCGCAGTCACCTACGACACCGTGATCGACCACCCGAACAAGGCGTCGGCGTTGATCGTGTTTCCGGATGTGGAGACCTGCTGCAACGCAGTCACCGTCCTGAAGACCCAACCGGTGTCGGCCGTCGAGCTGCTGGACCGACGCAGCATGCGCTCGGTGCAGAACAAACCGGGCATGCCCGCATTCGTACAGCACTTGTCAGAAAGTGCCTGCGCCCTGCTGATTGAATCCCGCGCCGCATCGCCGTCATTGCTGCATGAACAATTGGCGCTGATCATGGCGTCGCTGGCCGGTTTCCCGGTGGAGAAACAGGTCGACTTCACCGAAGACCCTGTGGAAAACGCCCGCCTGTGGGCCATCCGCAAGGACACCTTCCCCGCCGTAGGAGCCGTACGCAAAACCGGCACCACGGTGATCATCGAAGACGTCACCTTCCCGGTCGAGCAACTGGCCATTGGCGTGAACCGTTTGATCGAACTGTTCGACAAGCATCACTACGACGAAGCCATCCTTTTCGGACATGCCCTGGAAGGCAATCTGCACTTTGTGTTCACCCAAGGCTTCAACAGCGCGGATGAAGTCACACGCTATCAAGCGTTCATGGATGACGTCGCGCAATTGGTGGCCGTGGAGTTCGGCGGTTCGCTGAAAGCCGAACACGGTACCGGCCGCAATATGGCACCCTTCGTGGAGCTGGAATGGGGCAGCGACGCCTATCAATTGATGTGGCAACTCAAACGCCTGCTCGACCCCAACGGCATCCTCAACCCGGACGTGGTGCTCAGCCAAGACCCGCAGATTCACCTCAAGCACCTCAAGCCGCTGCCTGCGGCCGACGAGCTTGTGGATAAGTGCATTGAGTGCGGTTTCTGTGAACCGGTGTGCCCATCGAAAGGCCTGACGTTGAGCCCGCGCCAGCGCATCGTGATCTGGCGAGATATACAGGCGAAAAAACGCGCCGGCGTCGACACCACCGAATTGGAGGCGGCCTACCACTACCAGGGCATCGACACGTGCGCCGCCACCGGCCTATGCGCCCAGCGCTGTCCGGTAGGAATCAATACCGGCGACCTGGTGAAAAAACTGCGAAGCCGTGATGCCGACCGTACGAAAACCGCCGAATGGCTGGCCACCCATTTCGCCACGGCACTGCAAGGTGCGCGCTTTACCCTGCATGTAGCCAATGGTGCACGCATGCTGCTGGGGGCGCCTCGCCTGGCGAAGCTGTCGGCCACCATGACCAAGTTGTCCAAGGGGCAGATCCCGCAGTGGACCAACGCCATGCCACAACCGGAAAAAGCCATTCGCTTCAGCCCGGCAGTGACGGATGAGCGGCCACGGGTGGTCTACCTGGCGGCCTGCGTCTCACGCGCCATGGGCCCGGCGGCAGGTGATAAAGAGCAGATGTCGTTGTACGAAAAAACCCAGGGCCTGCTGGAAAAAGCCGGTTACCAGGTCGTGTTTCCCGACAACCAGGACAACCTGTGCTGCGGCCAACCTTTCGCGTCCAAAGGCTACGCCGAACAGGCAGAACACAAACGCCAGGAACTGATCGGCGCCCTGCTCCATGCCAGCCGCGGCGGCCTGGACCCGATCTATTGCGACACCAGCCCCTGCACCCTGCGCCTGGTGCAAGACCTTGGCGAAACGCGCCTGGACCTTTACGACCCCGTACGTTTCATCCGCACGCACCTGATGGACCGTCTCGACTTCACACCGCAGGAGGCGCCGATCGCCGTACACGTCACCTGCAGCACCCAACACCTGGGAGAAAGCCAGGCGCTGATCGACCTGGCCCGCCGTTGTGCCAAGACCGTGGTGATCCCGGAAGGCATTCACTGCTGCGGGTTTGCCGGCGACAAAGGTTTCACCACGCCGGAACTCAACGCCCACTCGCTGCGCTCCCTCAAGGATGCAGTGCAGTACTGCAGTGAAGGCATCTCCACCAGCCGCACCTGCGAGATCGGCCTGAGCCAGCATGGCGGCATCGACTATCACGGATTGGTGTACCTCGTGGATCGCGTGACCCAGGCCCGCGCCCATTGATCCCGCAAAAAAAACAGAACCCCTGCGCGCTGGCGTAGTCATCTGCATAGGCCTCGACGCACGAGGCCCATCAGTGATGTCGCTGGCAGCCCATGAACGCCAGCAGCGTCGAGCCTTTTTTGCGCAAGGAGATACCCTATGAAGCGTTCCGCTCTTGCTGGCTTGTTCATTACCGCTGCGATGTTGGCCTCCCCTGCTTTCGCTGCTGGCGAGCCCGACCTGTGCAAGATCAACCTGGACAAAATCAACAACGGTAAAGCGCTGCTCGCCACTGACACCAGTGGCAAAAGCGGCGAAATCGACACAGCCGTCTCCCAAGCCAAGGCCGCCCACGCCGCTGGTGATGACAAGAAGTGCATCGAAATCACCTCCAAGGCCCTGCAAGACCTGCAGAACCTCGACAAAGGCGGCCAGTAAACGAGAGGGTCAACCTTCGGGTTGGCCTTCCGTGACCGTTTGGCGTACACTGCACAGGCTTGTCACTCACTATGAAACAACGAGTTACAAGCACGGGGCCGTTTAGGATTCGACGCCGGTCGCGAAACTTTAGGTGCATGCCGAGTTGGTAACAGAACTCGTAAATCCACTGTTGCAACTACTTATAGTTGCCAATGACGAAAACTACGGCCAGGAATTCGCTATCGCTGCGTAAGCAGCCTTAGACCTGAGCTTCTGGTACCTTCGGGTCCAGCAATCACCAGGGGATGTCTGTAAACCCAAAGTGATTGTCATATAGAACAGAATCGCCGTGCAGTACGTTGTGGACGAAGCGGCTAAAACTTACACAACTCGCCCAAAGCACCCTGCCCTTCGGGTCGCTGAGGGTTAACTTAATAGAAACGGCTACGCATGTAGTACCGACAGCGGAGTACTGGCGGACGGGGGTTCAAATCCCCCCGGCTCCACCACTTCATCATCTAAAGACGTCCACGGACGTCTTTTTTTGTGCCTGAAACCCAGTAAAATCAAGGGTTTCAGGGCCATTGGCTTCCGTAGACGAATTTTGAGTTCCGCTCGTTTTGGTATTCCAAGTGGTATTCCAAGCTTTCTGGTGCTAATTTTTGGAATACCAAAACGGTGTCAGAGGTAGCTCTCATGCCTGCGCAAGCCCATCGCCTATCCGACCGCCAGCTCAAGACGGTCAAGGCAAAAGATAAAGATTACGTCCTCAGCGATGGTGAGGGCCTCCAGCTCCGCGTCAGGAGCAATGGCTCGATGCTGTGGAACTTCAACTACCGCGACCCGGTAACCAAAAACCGCATCAACATGGGGCTGGGCACATACCCAGAACTCTCGCTGGCGAACGCCAGGAAAAGGGTGATCGAAGCGCGCGAACTGCTGGCACAAGGCATTGATCCCAAAGTGCAGCGCAAGGCAGATAACGAAGCCAAGCGAGCGCAGACCGAACACACGCTAGAGAATGTGGCTACCGCCTGGTTCGAGTTGAAAAAACACGCCGTCACCACGGCCTACGCCGAAGACATCTGGCGCTCGCTCACCCTACATGTCTTCCCCAGCCTGAAAAACATTCCGCTCACAGACATCACCGCGCCAATGATCATCAAGCTCCTTCGCCCCATCGAGGCCAAAGGCAGCCTGGAGACGGTCAAGCGACTTTCCCAACGTCTCAACGAAATCATGGCCTACGGCGTCAACTGCGGGCTGATCTTTGCGAACCCGCTCAGTGGCATTCGGGCAGCCTTCAAGAAACCGCAAAAACAAAACATGGCGGCACTTCCTCCCGAAGAACTACCCGACCTGATGCTGGCGATTGCCAACGCCAGCATCAAACGCATCACCCGCTGCCTGATCGAATGGCAACTGCACACAATGACCCGCCCTGCCGAGGCTGCTGGGACGACCTGGGCAGAAATAGATTTCGAGAAACGCATCTGGACCATTCCAAAGGAGCGCATGAAAAAACGCCGTGCGCACCCCATCCCCCTAAGCGACCAGACGCTCGCGCTGCTAGAGACACTCAAGCCCTACAGCGGCCACCGGGAACATGTATTTCCGGCCGACCGAAATCCGCGTACACACGCAAACAGCCAGACCGCGAACATGGCATTAAAGCGTATGGGCTTCCAGGATCGGTTGGTCAGCCACGGCCTGCGATCAATGGCCAGCACCATCCTCAACGAACATGGATGGGACCCGGAGTTGATTGAAGTCGCACTGGCCCATGTCGACAAAGACGAAGTCCGAAGCGCGTACAACCGAGCGGACTACATCGAGCGAAGACGCCCGATGATGACTTGGTGGAGCGACTACATTCAAAAAGCCGCCACCGGCAATTTGTCGGTGACGGCCATTCATGAAAACAAAAACGGGAACGTCATCCCATTTCGTTAATCGGTTCCTACTGGCGACAGCGGCGACACTGGCGACAACCCAGTTATTTAGCGGTCCTGCGCATGGCGACAAAGCGGCGACCGTCGCCACCATCTGCATCGCCCACAAGCTTTTAAGGCCCAGCCCCTGAGGGCAGGAAGGCTTTGCCTTCCCGTCCTCAGGGGCTCACTTTAAAAACCGACGAACGGCCCACTGTCCATTCAAAGCCACCGTATTCCATACACATCCATCGCCTAAAAACCCCACCCCATACACGGTTGACCACCCTTCGAGCACGCGCTACACCAGAGCCGTAGAGCGCTGTCATCGACAGCATTGCCCAGGTAGCCAGGGATCTTTAAGGCTACGCCCTACAGTGGTGGTCCCAGCCCATGCGCGCTCGCTTCCAATTAGGCGCGCAGTCACGCCCAACGTGATCGAAGCCAACTTATCCACAGTGCAAATGCGGCAGCCCACGCCCGTCTCTTTCTCCAGGAAAGAGACGGGCGCCGAAACCACTGCCGCAGCCTTTGCCGGGCAACACATTGCAGCGTTTGTCCCTGTGACAATCGGCGTGACAAACCCCGATGTCACCCGCAGCAGCAATGCAGATGATAGTGCCGCAGCCCACGGAATGGACTGCACCTGACTGACAGTCAGGCACGCCCTGGTCATCGCATTACTGCCTGCAACTGACTCAGGATCTCGCGGCGCTGGTCTCGTCAGCCAGCGCAGCCTCCACCCGCCCACCGTTATCGGTGCTCAGGAGGCCAGATCATGAGATGCCCAAGCTCCCGGTCGTAAAGAGCCGCCCGTCCCGCGTAAGTGGACAACCCTCACAGGCTGCAGGGGCCTTGATCCCTGATAACACTCAACAACCGTGGCGGGGAGAGTGAGGGAGAAATTCGAAGCACCAGGAGAATGACGATGCAATTGTGCGAAGCGTTTGACCTGCCACAGCCGCTGCTGGAATACCGGCCCGAGCCGCTGGCGTATCCGGTCGATGCGTTGGGACAGATATTAGGACCAGCCGTCGAACGCATGGCCGAGGTTATCGGCGTGCCCTGCGCCATGGCTGCGCAATCGGTGTTGGCCACTGCCGCCCTGGTGACCCAGTCGCACGCCAATGTGCAGCTCGATGGCCGTGTTTATCCGTTGTCCCTGTACATGCTGACGGTGGCATCGTCGGGTGATCGGAAAAGCGCAGTGGATCATCTGGCGCTGGCGGCTGCGCGTGAGTGGGAGCGGCGGCAGTGGATGTTGTACTTGGAGCAACTGAAAGCCAATCGCGCCGCCATTCGAGGAAAGCACGACGCTCGTGAGTTATCCGACCCCATACCGCCCAGGTTGATCATCGCCGAGCCCACCATTGAGGCGCTGATCAAAAACCTATGCCAGGGCTTGCCCAGCATGGGGTTATTCAACGATGAGGGCGGCCAGTTTTTGGGCGGCAGCACCATGAGCAAAGAGAACCAACTCAAGGCCATCACCACCCTGTCAGCACTCTGGGACGGCAGCCCCATCGACCGGGCGCGCTCCATGCCTGGCGAAAGCCTGCGAGCTTATGATCGTCGCCTCAGTCTGCATCTGATGCTGCAGCCTTACCTGGCCAACCAGCTACTCACAGACCGGATGATCAATGGCCAAGGTATCCTTGGCCGCTGCCTGATCAGTTGGCCCGAACGCCTGGTGGGGCGGCGCTTGTACAAGGCAGTCGACCTCACGCGAGATGCCAGGATCCAGCGCTACCAAGCGCGCATTACCGCTCTACTGGATAAGCCGCTGTCGCTACACAAAGACGGCTCACTTAACCCCGACAGGCTGGAACTGACAGCCAGCGCTCGCACTGCCTGGATCGATATTCACGACACCATCGAATGCCAATCTGGTGAGTTTGGCGAGCTGGCCGGCATTCAATCTGTAGCCGGGAAAGCAGCCGCCAATGTACTGCGTATCGCCGGGGTATTGGCGGTGATTGAAGACGCGCACGTAGTGGACGAGCCCCATATCCTGCGCGCCTCGACGCTGATGGATTACTACCTCGCCGAGATCCAGCGCCTGACGGAGCAAGAGCCCGTCAACGCGTTACGCGAGGAATCGGATCGACTGCTGCGCTGGCTAACGCAAAAAGGCTGGACCCAATTCACCGTCCGCGACCTCAACCGCAATGGCCCCCGCTTTGCCCGCAAGAGCAGTCGTCACGCAATTACGCTGCTGGTCGAATTGATCTCACATAGCTGGCTGGACTCTCCTGACGGAAAGACCTTCGAGGTGCGCCATGTTCCGCCTCAATGACGCGGTTCGCCGTTACCAGGCACAGCATCAGACTCGACCTGCATTGCGAAGTGTCGCCACTTCCGTCGCCGCCTTGTCGCCAAGCTTCAGAGCAGCGACTACAAGGGTTGTCGCCACTGTCGCCGTTGTCGCCACCCCCGTCTTAGGGCCTGTCGACATCGGCCAACTAATCCACCAACTGCGCGAAGAGGGAGCAATGCTCCGGCATCAGCAAAACGCCCTGATTATTCGTCCCACACATTGGCACCAGATGGACAAGATCAGCGCCCACTGGAAAGCGGTGCTGCGCTTTCTGCAAGACACGGAAAACGGTGAAGCCGATGGCACTGGTCGGCCGGCGTGATGGCCGCAACTTTGGCTATGGCCGTCAGCTCAGCTATGCCGGCCCACAAGCGCTGAAAGATATGTTCGCCGGTGGCCACTTCGCTACGGTCAAAGCACACAGTGATCGCTGGCAGGCTTTTGTGAAGTGGTGTCGGTCAGCGGACGGCCCCGGTTACAACGATGCCCGCCAGATAGATCGCAGTACCTTGCACAGCTACGCCGCGCACTTGCGCAAGCAGATCCAACAAGGTGAAATCTGCATCGCCACCGCGCAGAACCGCCTGAGTAGCGTAAACCGTACCCTCGCAGCACTACGAGGTGATCAGTACGTGAAAATCGCCAGCCCGAGTAAGGCACTCGGCATGCAGCGATCAAGCGTGCGCATCCGAGCACCGGATGGCCAAGACCACCAACAACTGAGTCGAGTGATTGAAGCGCTTCGCGAACAGCAACACCACCGCGTCGCTGCGATTGTCTGCTTGGCCCGCGCAACCGGCATGCGCTTGCGCGAAACGATCTTGGCTGACCTGCCACGTTTGCAACGTGAGGCTAAACACTTAGGCCGCATCAATATTCAGGATGGGACCAAAGGCGGCCGGGGTGGCGCTTCAGCACCGCGATGGATCATCGCAAATAACGAGGTTAAAGCAGCCTTGCAGATAGCTCGTCACGCCTCGCCACCCCACAGCCGCAATTTGCTGGCCGAAGGTGAAAGCTACGCCAAGTTCCAGCAACAGACGGTGAGGCCAGCCCGTGAATTGCTTCAGAAGCTGGGACTGAAGGGGGTTCATGAATTTCGAGCGGCTTATGCGTGCGAGCGTTACGCGCAACTCACTGGACACGCGGCGCCCGTCAATGGCGGTCAATGTTATCGCATCGATCGCGCTCTGGACCAAAAGGCGCGACGGCTGATCAGTCTTGAGCTTGGGCATAACCGAATCGAAGTGGTTTCGGCCTACATTGGGGCTAGAGCGTGAACGCGCCTTTCGATATGGCACTTTTCCTGAGCGGCGTGCTGACCGGCTCGGGGGTCACGCAGCAGCGCCACCTGCGGCAAGCCCGAATCATGCAAGCGGCCATTCAACAAAGATGGCAACGCGATAATCCCTGGACCTGGCAGCTCAAGCATGTGCGCTGGTTTCTAACTCAGTATCTGAAAGACCATTCCGATGCCACCCGGTACTACTATCGACTCACCACTCTATTGATCTGGAAGCGATTAGAGAACAACCGAAAATTTGCGATCTAACGCTCGACTAGCCGTAGATAGGCATCTCAACATATTCACTCTTACTCACATCTAATCTATCTCAGCCGAGAAAGCCCTAGCGGCGCTATAAGATAGCGCATCGTTCAAGGCTAAGCATAAATAGAATGTCTCAGCACTGACAATCACTAGTTGACGGAAACACTTCGACTGGATGAATAGGAGCCAACCCGCGCCAAGTTAAAATCGCCTGTAGACTACTGCAGTGACTACGGGAAAAGTGCCGCCCCAACCTCACCAGCTCTGATCGCACCCCACTACGATAAAGGCGTGCAGTAAGCGTTTGCAAGCTACCACCCCAAACAATTAGTATTTAGATCTGCGTCAAATTTAAAAACATCTCGACTAAAAACTCGAGTCCACAAGCAACATAAAGACCACGCTAATACTTATAAACATCCATACCGAGAGAAACTCAGCCGAAGACACTTAAACCACAACAATACACATAAATTACACCAGCATACAGACCAAACTTTAACCCAAATACAACCCATCTAAAACAGTCAAATCCCGCCACTCATCCAACACAATTAAAGAATTCTCGCCCAAACCAAAAAATTGTTATAAAATGAACATAAGTAATCGCGCAATTTTTTGGTTGCGCCTGTAGGAAATCAAGAGGCAAATTAATGGGCAGCATCAAAACATTAAGTTTATTTTCCGGCGCAGGAGGGCTTGATGTAGGCTTCCACATGGCGGGATTTGATATTGTTGCTTGTGTCGAGTTAGAAACGAAGTATTGCAACTCGCTCGAAGCTAATAAAAAGAAGGGCAATTTTTTTAGCCCCACTACGAACATTCACAATATAGACATTAGAAATTTCGACCCTCACCTTTACAAAAATTCAGGAATTGAATGCATTATCGGTGGCCCACCTTGTCAAACCTTTTCAGCAGCAGGAAGACGCTCGGGTGGAGTTATTGGAATTCAAGACTTGAGAGGGCAGCTCTACGAAGAGTACTGCAACATTTTGGATGTTATAAAACCAAAAGTTTTTGTATTTGAAAACGTCTATGGGCTTCCGGGCGCGAGTAACGGTGAACCTTGGCGTCAAATAATCAAAGCGTTCTCTGAACATGGGTATGAGCTACACGCTGAAGTTATAGATGCTGCAGATTACGGAGTTCCTCAGCACAGAGAAAGGCTTGTGATGGTCGGAGTTAAAAATGGGAGCTATCAATTCCCTATGCCAACCCACGGTCCTGATTCTTTGAATGGCCCCTCTCTCGTATCCGTTGAAGAAGCCATTTTTGATCTCCAGATTCCAGGAGAGTTAAAGACCAAGGGTCTGGGTGGCCTGTATGGACACTTACTTCCAGAGGTCCCTGAAGGGTTGAACTATGCATTTTTCACAGCTGAAATGGGACATCCGGAGCCTGTTTTTGCATGGCGTTCGAAATTCCATGACTTGCTATATAAAGCAAATAGAAAAGAGCCATCGCGAACCCTTAAGGCAAGCCCAGGAAAATTCACAGGTCCGTTCCACTGGAACAATAGACACTTTACAATTGAAGAGTTGAAGAGACTCCAGTCTTTCCCGGACAAATATGAGATTGTTGGTTCATATGGGCAATGTGTTGAGCAAATTGGCAACTCGGTACCGCCAAGACTTGCATTTTGCATAGCTTCCAGCGTCAAAGAGCAAATTTTCTCTCACTCGAAAGAAAAATTTAAATTCGAATTGCGACCAGCGCCCTTCAAATCGACTTTTAGACAGCGACAGAGGGAAAGAAGTCAAAAATTTAAGGATATAGCTGCGCAAGCCATTAAAGAAAAATATGGCAGCCTCACAAAATATATCGACCCTGAAGCTATTTCACCTAAAACTGAAAAATTTTACATTTCAAGACCTAACAAATTTACAAGACAGGTCTCAGACAAAAAAGGGAAAGCCGGAGTTAATTTTAGTCAAATAGTGCTAACAGAAACTGCAGCCCATATCCGCATCGACATGGACGAGCAACCTGTAACTTTAAGCTCCTCAATACACTTAGAGCTAAAAGTTAGTGGCCTAAAAAAATATCTACCTAGATTCGACACGCTTACATTGTCAGCGAATATAAACAGCACTGAAGAAATTTTCTATTGCTGGAAGGAAATAGAGGCTGCATTAGTTGAACGATCAAAATTTTTCACGCTGATTGATATATACGGCCATTACGCCAACAGAGGAGACGTGGTAAATATTGAGACAAACTTAACAAATCCAACACAAACCAAGCTTATTAAAGCGATAGAGTTTTTTAGTCAAACTACAAATTGCGGTGAATTCATACCTGAAGAGCGTATGCTCGAGGTGTTGGCTATTTCTTCCTCTGAGCTTGAAGAGATCGTAGAAACCATGAGAGCGCTACGCTATGATATTCGGACTTGGCTCAGCCATCCAATAATAGGCAAGGGTAAAATTATTTGTACTTACCCATTCCCACTGCTATCACCAAAAGCTCTTGTGGAAAGCAAAGTAAAATTCACAAATACAGAAGAATACAGTATTTAGTTTTTGAATGGGCACCATCAAAGAATAACTTAGCATAGATTAATTTTTTATATTTAGCCCCCCTCTTTATAAATGAGAGGAGGGCTATTTTCGAGCAGATTGACCTTCACCTTTTCATTTAAAAATATGGCTCAAAACGTTCCCACCAAAACCCCAAACCATTATTATTAACTAATACAAACTAAAAATATAAAACTTAGAAACTAAGGAAGAATCTGAATGACTCCAAGAGCAAGGAAGTTTATTTCGGTAGTTCACGAAATCCCCGAAATAATTGCGGACTCTGTAGCGGAAAATGATGGATGGCCAGGAGTCGTTGCTATTCCATTGGAAGGTGCGCCTCAAATCATCGCTCTACACGTAGCAAATGTTTCCCCGCACGCTCGTAAACCTCACGAGATGCGCTTTCAAAACCCCGCAAAAAATAATCGCCCCCCTGTTTCCAATATAGGTGGTACTGCTCTACCTATTCTGTTAGGCGTCGACAACACAGCAGAATCGACGGTATTTATTGCTGTAAATGGAAGCAGCAGACTTGGAAGCACAAAGCGTTTTTCAATTCTATTCAATAAATCAATTATTTCCAGAGCCCGTAGCGATGGACTTTCCGTATATCAATCTAGCAAGGGCGAGCGCATTTATGCCTTTACTCCAAGTATATTCAACATAATCATCACACACATACTTAACAAAGAAGCTCTTAGCAACGACGAGCTATTAAAGATAATAATTTCTTCAGGCGCCTTGGCAGATGATATAACCAAGGAAAAAGAGGTCGAGGCTGTAGCAAGAGCCTCGAGACTAATTCGCGCCCTTGCGCGAAAATCTGGTGCAGGACTTAAAATACGTACAGCTTACGAACACAAATGTGCAATGTGCGGCATAGGTTCAAACCTTTTACAAGGCGCTCATATTTATCCCGTGGAGGCTCCCGGCTCCACAGATGAAGTATGGAACGGTCTTAGCCTTTGTCACAACCATCACGGAGCATTCGACTTACATTTAATATGGATAAACCCCTTGGATAAGAGTATCCATTTACATCCATCACTACATGAAGAAGCACGGACAAACTCAGGCACTCGCCATTTCGTTGAGTCAACCCATATCAAGCTAACTCTTCCCGTAGCCAATGCCACTACACCAAGAGACTCAATGTTTACACAACGTTATGCTTATTTCATTGATCGTTACGACTGGGCAGCCTTATAGATTATTAATACATATAAAACAAGGCACTCCAAATGAGTGCCTCACAAAAAACCATATCGTTACATTTGACAACATCAATCACTCACATCAAACACAAGCCGCCACAACTAAAAAACATATTAATACAAACAGAAACTTATTACCCACAACTCAAGATAACTGCCTAACACCCCCCTTAACGACAAACATACAAGCAACAAGTACCGGCTGTCTCGCCCCTAAAAAAACAGAACTTTTACCAGATACAAATACACTTTATTATCTTTAAACGCCTCAATTTTTTATGACACAAGCGTAACCCTCTACCGATTTGTAAAACATCGAAAAATATCCTCTTAAAATCCGTAATAAGCCAAGAAAGGCCAACGAGGGAAAACTCCAACGATGTGTTCAACGTTATGGTTCTACTATCAGGACTTGGGAACGTTGCTGGCCGTGCCCTGATAGATGCAACCTTTGAGACTTCGGAGCGTGCTGTTCAAAGCAAATACACCTGGATCTTAGAGAAAATCTGAGCAGAGCGATTCTCAGCTAAAGTGTATTCCAATCGGTATTCCAACGATAAAACGAAATGCATTTTTTTCATATTAATCATTGAAGTACAGCACCCGTTCAACTTACCCCGGCCCACCACTTGATCAACTAAAGACGTCCACGGACGTCTTTTTTTGTGCCTGAAACCCAGCAAACACAAGGTTTTGATGACCGCTTTGCGCTTTCTAGCGCTTTTTGAGTTCCAGACGCTTTGGTATTCCATTGGTATTCACGGCTGCCCAGCACCAGTCTTGGGAAAGCCCCCCTGCCCTTGTGAAGACGACGTTCTCCGAATTTATCTCCAGCAGAGGCCCAACCGGCATACAGCGCTAAAAAGGTACAGACGCAATTCACTCTGATGCAGGAACTCTACGCAACATCAACATTGCAATGAAAACCGCACCGACTGTCCCCACCGAGATCATCAGCCCATGCTCGCTGACATAGGACACTGTGGCGCCCGTGGCAATGGGACCCAATACGCTACCCAAGGTGTAGAACATCGCAATCGCCGTCATGGCGGTGGACACTTGATGTTCGCCCACCCGGTCTCCCGCCTCGATCACTGCCAGGGTGTTCATGCCGCCAATGGCGCCCCCCCAGAGGAACACGGTAATCGTCGCCAACCAAGGGAGCGGCTGGCTGAACGGAATAGCGAGGGTGCCCAGCAACAGTATCAAGCCGCAGATTAATTGACCGACCTTGTAGGAACTGCGGTCGGCCATCCAGCCGATCGGCAGTTGCAGGACGGTGCCTCCAATGCCGAACACCGATATCAGCAGGGTGGCGGCGGTCAATAGATAACCGGCCGAGAGGCTGTAGCCGGCAAGGAACGATACGGATGAGGTTTCCGAAAAGCCTGCGATAAACGCACCACACAGCGCCGTGGGGATGACGCTGAATAACTTGCCATGGCGTTTTTCCGCCGGGGTTTGCGGTCGCGTATCGTAGCCCTTGAGGGTTAAGGCCAGCGCGCCGGATAACAACACGATCACGGCACAGGCGTAGTAAGGCGCGGTACTCCCGACGCCGAATACCACCAACAGCAGCGGGCCAACGGCAATACCCAGGCCCATCAAGGTCTCATGTACGCCGATCGTCCGGCCGCGCTCGTCTTTCGAGGCGACCGCGAGGATCCACGTATCGCAGGCAATCCAGCGCAGGATCAAGCCAATACCGAGTACGAAGTTCAGCGAAAAAATCAGTACCAAATGGGTAGTCAAGGTCATACCGATCAGCGCGGCAATCGTCAGCGCTGCGCTGAGGATATTCGTCCTGACGAGCCCCAAATGGGCCAGCAAGCGCGGAACCCATTTGTAGAGCAGCAGGATCGCCAACCACGAGGCACTGACAATCACCCCGATCTTTGCCGGCTCGACCCCATGCTGATCCAGCGAAAGCGACAGCAGCGGAGTGACGGTACCTATCTGCACGATCTGTGACAGGGCCGAGAGCGTGTTTATCTTGGTGAGCGCAAACCAGCGTTGTTTGTCGGTGTACTCAATACCGGTATTTTCCATTCGTGACCGACCTTGGCTAGACAGCGCTAAAGTGTTCGAACAACCACGGGCAGAGCTCACCTTCGGGCTTGTGGAACAGCGCACTGATGGTGCCCAGAGGCGTCCAGTCGGCCTGGATGCCTTAGAGACTTTCGAGGAAGGGTAGAGCAATTTCCAGCACCCGACGATGATCCATCTGTTCCGGCTCGACTATCCCGCGGTGAAGCATGTATTACGCACCGGTCCCCCGAGCCCCTGCTGATTCAAGCAAGCGAAACCCTCGCCTCACTCAACGCCATGACCACCGACCAGGCCTTCGGGTTCGAAGGTGCCAACCGTCACAAGCTACTGGCCACCTAACAATTGATCGTGCCAGGTGAACTGATGGTCGAACGAGTGCTGGTACTCACCCAAGACGCGCGCGCATTCCAGTAACAAGAAAGGCCGAGTCGCATTCAGCGTCTCGGCCTTTTGTTGTCATACATCCACCCTGCTATTTTCCAATCTTAATCATTATCAACTCCCAAACCAGCAAGTTAGCCAACTAACTATTTTCAAACATCCGCCTGAATAGCTAATCATCCGCGTCGCTGTTGCTTTAACGATAAACCCCTCGATTATTTTTATTTCACATATATTTTACATTCCCCCACATATGCTAATGTCATTACGACATCAACGCTGTTCCAACCAGAATCAAGGGGTGTGTATGGCAGGTGTAATGGCATCCGTTAACAGCCGTACACAACTGGTCGGTCAGAACAGGCTGGAATTATTGCTATTCCGCTTCAACGACCAACAGCTGTACGGAATCAACGTCTTTAAAGTTCGGGAAGTTATCCGCTGCCCCAAGTTATCTCTACTACCAAAGTCTAATAACAACATTTGTGGCGTTGCCAATATACGCGGCGCTTGCATTCCTATTCTAGACCTCGCGATGGCAACGGGGCTGCCCGGGATCACGGATAAAGAAAGCGCCTTTATTATACTTACGGAGTACAACAACCGCGTTCAGGGCTTCCTGGTGTATGCGGTTGAACACATCGTCAATTTGAACTGGGAAGATATTCATCCGCCCCCCAAGGGCAGCGGCGACAACAATTACCTGACGGCCGTTACCCGTACCGATGATCGTCTGGTCGAAATCATCGACGTGGAAAAGGTGCTGACGGAAATCTCGCCCTCGTCCGAGGAAATATCCGTCGGCGTGGTGGATGACGCGGTCACTCAACAGGCCAGGCATCTGCGTGTGTTGACCGTGGACGACTCGATGGTGGCGCGTAAACAGGTGACCCGCTGCCTGGAGACGGTAGGCGTCGAGGTGGTCGCCTTGAACGATGGGCGCCAGGCGCTGGATTACCTTCGGGCCATGCTCGACGAGGGGCGCAACCCGCATGAGGAATTCCTGATGATGATTTCGGACATCGAAATGCCGGAAATGGACGGTTATACCCTGACCGCCGAAATCCGCGGTGACCCGCGCATGGCCAAGTTGCATATCGTGCTGCACACCTCCCTGTCGGGCGGTTTCAACCAGGCCATGGTCAAGAAAGTCGGAGCCGATGACTTCCTGGCGAAGTTTCGCCCGGATGACCTGGCAGGCCGCGTAGTCGCGCGTATCAAAGCCGCGAGCCCGATCTGAAAGGTAAGACAACACTGCTCAAGCCAGGGAGGCTGATGAGATACATATAAGAAGAACATCAACAGAGGGCATACCATGTTGAAGTGCAATGAACTTAATCTGCAGTCGCCTGACGGCGAGGCAAAGCCCTTCTGGCGGGGCGGTGCACCTTCAGAGGGGCCGTGCGCCCTGGGCTGCGGCGCTCCGCCAGCCACCCAGCCCCCAACAGCTGCTCCGGTCATCGCCGTCGTCCCCACCTCCATGCAGGACGAGTTGGTCGCCGCACAGGAAATCTGTAGCCGCGCCAAGACCGCCGTTGTCGAAATGTTCGGCCATGCCCGCATGGGCCGGGCCCTGGAGCTTGAAGACGTCAGTGCACTGGTGGACGACATTTCGAGCTCGATCGCCCGCCATCCCAATGCCTTTATCAGCCTGGCACGCCTTAAAAGCATCGACGACTACACCTACATGCATTCGGTCGCCGTGTGTGCGTTGATGATTGCCCTGGGCAATCAATTGGGCCTGTCCTCCGCACTGATTCGTCGGGTCGGGATGGCCGGGTTGCTGCACGACATCGGCAAAATGGCCATACCAGGTGCCGTCCTCAACAAGCCTGGCCGGTTGAGCAGTGACGAATTGCAGTTGGTGCGCACCCATCCACTGGAGGGGGAGAAAACCCTGCTGGCGGCCTCGCAGATGTGCGAAATGGTCGTGGATGTGTGCCTGCATCACCACGAAAAAGTCGACGGTACCGGCTACCCCCATCAGTTGGCGGGTGACCAGATCAGCCTGGTGGCCCGGATGGCGGCGGTATGCGATGTCTACGATGCAATCACCTCGGACCGTTCCTACAACCAGGGCTGGGACCCCGCCGTCGCCATCCAGCAGATGTCCACATGGGACGGACACTTTGATGACGAGGTATTTCGTGCGTTTTTAAAGTCCGTGGGTATTTACCCGATCGGTTCTATCGTTCAATTGAAAAGTGGCAGTATCGGCGTAGTCATAGAACAACATCCTGATTCTTTATTGACGCCAAAAATAAAAGTGTTTTTCCTGCCCGTTCTGAATATCTATGTAACGCCGAAAATAATAGACCTGAGTGATCCCGCACAACCCGACCGGATTGTCGCGAGGGTGCCGCACCAGCGTTACGGTTTTAAAAACACCGACCGTTTATGGCTCGATGAAGAGACGCCCAAAGAGCACTAAGCAACACCCAGCGCTGTACCGCATGTATATGCCTAAGCAGCCAATGATAAAACACTATGCCTTGTGCAAAGAAAGTACCGGAATGTCGACATTCGATGATGTTGGCGACTATTAGCATGGGCAGGAAATATCATGAAATTCAACTCACTGCAGACTCGAATTTGCTTCACCGCCGGACTCTGCCTGTTTATCTCCTGTGCGAGCCTGGTGCTGTATGGCCTCTATTCCTCGAACGCCAACCAGGCCTATGTAGGTGCTGAAGTTTCAACCCTGATTGAAAGCGCCACTATCCGCGAAGTGCAAAACCTGGCTGAGGCGCGTGCCAATGCCATCCAGGCAAAACTGCAAAACGCCTTGGATTCGGCCCGCACAATGGCCAATACCCTGGGAGCGAGTAAAAGTGCCCAGAGCCCGCTGAGCCTGGGCCGCGAGCAGATCAATGCGATGCTGCTCAGCGTGCTCAAGGACAACCCTGACTTCAACGGCACGTATTCATGTTGGGAGCCCGATGCGCTGGACGGCCAGGATCAAGCCTTTCGTATCAATGAGGGCGGTAACAACCCGCTGACGGGCCGCTTCACGCCTTACTGGACACGCAGTTCAGACGGCCATATCGCCGTGCAACCGCTGGTTGAGTACGATTCCGATGCCCGCCACCCCAACGGTGTGTTGAAGGGCGGCTGGTATTCCGGCCCGCGGGACACCCAGAAAGAAAGCGTGCTCGACCCGCTTCCCTACGTGGTGCAGGGCAAAAATGTATGGCTGACCACGCTGTCGGTACCGATCATCGCCAATGGCAAGTTCTACGGCGTGGTCGGTGCAGACTTCGACATTTCGTTTATCCAGAAACTCAGCGAACAAATGTCCGCCGACCTGTATGGCGGCAAAGGCTCGGTGTCGATCCTGAGCAATCAAGGGTTGGTGGTGGCCGATAGTAAACGCCCGGAGCTCATCGGCCAGTCGCTGAAAGCCTTGCTGCCCGGCACATGGGAAAAAGTGTTGGCCAATGTACAGAAGGGCCAGGGAGACAGTCGGCTCAACCCGGACTCACAGGAAATCGAAGTGCAGATGCCGATCAACCTGGGCCGCACCGGCAAGCCCTGGGCGATCGTGATCCATCTGCCCAAGGCGGTGGTCATGAGCCAGGCCATTGCCCTGGAGCAGGAACTGCAGTCACGCGGCGTCAAGAGCAGCATCTGGCAGGTCTCGGTCGGCGTGGGTATCTCCTTGCTGGCATTGCTGGCGCTGTGGTTCGCCACGGCGAAAATCGTCGGTCCGATTCGTGAAGCCGCAGCCCTGGCCGCCAACATCAGCCTGGGGGATTTCTCGCGCCGGCTGGTGCAAAAATCTGAAGATGAAGTGGGCCAGTTGTCCTTTGCCTTGAACGATATGTCGGAAAGCCTGCAACGCCAGGTGCGCGTAGCCGAGCGAATTTCCGAAGGGGACCTGGATCTGGAAGTGCGCCTGTCCTCGCCCAATGACACCCTGGGCAAGTCGTTGGAAAAAATGGTCGGCAACCTGAACACCTTGATTTCCCAGGTGCAGGCCAGCGCCACGCAAATCACCGGCAGTTCCGCGCAGGTCACCGAGTTGAGCCAGTCGCTGTCCGACGGCGCGTCCAATTCTGCCTCGTCCATCACGGAAATCAGTGCGGTGATGACCCAGATGGCAGCGCAAACCACCGACAACGCCGCCAATGCGAAGAAGGCCGACGAGCAATCCCAGGCTTCCCGCGCCGACGCCGGGGAAAGTGACAAGTTGATGAGTGAATTGATCGCCGCCATGGCGGAAATCGACAACTCGGGCAAAGACATCACGGCCATTATCACCACCATCGACAACATCGCCGCTCAAACCAATCTGCTGGCGCTGAACGCGGCCATCGAGGCCGCCCGTGCCGGCGAACTGGGCCGTGGCTTTGCGGTGGTCGCCGATGAGGTCAGGAGCCTCGCCGCCCGCAGCGCCGAAGCCGCCCAGCAAACCGCCGCGCTGATTGCCGACTCCTCGACCAAGACCCAGCGCGGCATGATCATCGCCGGCCGCACAGCCGACTCGTTGAGAAATATCGTCAGCGGCACCAGCACGGTGTCCAGCCTGGTGTCGTTGATCTACCAAGCCTCCAGTGAACAGGCTTCCGGCCTGCAGCAGGCGAGCATCGGCCTGGAGCAGATCGATGAAGTCACCCAGCAGAATCAGGTCAACTCCCAACAATGCGCGGTGGCGGCCAAGAACCTGTCGGAACGGGCCAGTTCCATGCAACAGGGCCTGAGCCGCTTCAAAGTCAAAGCCTCGTAATGCCTCACGCGAAGCCAGGGGGGGACATCAACCTCCTGGCCCAGCGCTATAAACCCACTCCCATTCATGAAATATTAAGAATCGCCTCCCTATACTCACCGATTGCGAGCCGTTCTCCCGAACGGCCTTCTGCCTCGGTAGCCAGACTCCATGACGCGCCCCGCTCCCCTGCTGCTCCTGCTTGCTGCTCTGTTGTTCTTCTTTGCCCTGGGAAACCACGAACTGCAAGGCTCCACCGAGGCCCGCGTCGCGGGGATCGCCATGGCCATGCACCTGGACAATGACTGGGTCGTGCCGCAACTGTTTCGTGAACCCTTCCTGGAAAAACCACCCCTGAGCCTGTGGCTGGACGCCGGAGCGATTCGCCTGTTCGGCGGAACGCCTGGGGCGGTCCGCCTGGCGTCGGCATTTGCCGGTCTGTTCAGCGTGATGCTGTTCTATGGAATGCTGCGCCGGTTCGGGCGCCCGAAAACATTGGCCTTCAGTGCGGCGCTGATCCTGGCGACCATGGCCAGCTACTGGAGCAATGTGCGCGGCGTGGGGGAAGACTCACTGCTCAGCCTCGGCGTGACCACCGCGCTGCTGGCGTTCTACCAGGCGATGCGGCCTGAGTCCGAGCGCCAAAGCTCGACGACCTGGGCCTGGGCGCTGTTTACCGCCGGCATGGTGATCGCCACCTTGAGCAAAGGCGTACTGGGCCTGGCGATGCCGGGCATCGTGATTTTCGTGTACCTGGCCAGCACCAGCCTGATGGACAGGCGCCTGCGCCTCGCCGACTGGCTCAAGCCGGCGCTGTTCACCCTGCTGGCATTGGTGCCGCTGATGATCTGGTTGTGCTTCCTGTTCCAGCGCGGCGGGATGCAGGCCGTGGGCGAAGTGCTGTGGACCAACAGCGTCGGGCGCTTCAGCGGCTCGTTCGTGGAGGCCGGGCATTACGAGCCGTTCTACTACTACATCGCCAAGCTGCCCGAGGCCTTCCTGCCGTGGAATATCCTGGTGTACCTGGGCCTGTGGCACTTCCGGAAAAGCCTGGTGCGTAACCGCTACCGCCTGTTTTTCAGCGTATGGCTGGTGGCGCAATTCACCCTGCTGACGCTGGCCTCAAGCAAGCGCACGGTTTACCTGATGGCCCTGACACCGGCCGCCGCTGTACTGGCTGCGGAATATGTGCGGGTGCTGCTGAAATGGCTGAAGGATCACAAGCCGGCGTTGTACGCCTATCACCGCCGCGTGATTGGCGGCGTTTTTACCCTGGCAGTGGCGTGCTACCTGATCGCTGCTTTCTGGTTCGCGCCCAAAGCCGACGTGCGCCAGTCGTTCGTGCCGTTGATCAGTCAGATCCAGGCACTGCAAGCCGAAGGCAAGGAGGTGGTGTTGTTTCAGCCCAATGAGCGGATCGCCGGCGCCAGCGTGTTCTACACCCAGGCCTACCTACCGATCCTGCAGACCGAAGCCGAGCTTCAGCGCTTTTTGACCGCCAAGCCCGGCAACGTCGCGCTGCTGGACCATACCAACGACTTGACCACCAAGGTCACGGTGATCAAGGAGATAGCCATCAACCGCCAGCCCTACTACTTCATCGAGCAGTAAGGCCAGCGCGGGGCATCAGTGCTTGGTGACCTTGTCCAGGTAACCCATGGCGAAGGCCGAGATCACGAAGGTCATGTGAATGATCACGTACCACATCAGGTGTTGCGGATCGACGTTCTTGGCGTCCATGAAGATGCGCAGCAAATGGATGGAGGAAATCGCCACGATGGAGGCCGCCACTTTCATCTTCAGCGACGAAGAGTCCATGGTGCCCAGCCAGTTGAGCTTTTCCTTGTTTTCATCGATGTCCAGCTGCGAGACGAAGTTCTCGTAGCCGGAAATCATCACCATCACCAGCAAGCCGCCGACCAGGGCCATGTCGATCAACGACAGCAGCACCAGGATCAGCTCGGACTCGGCCATCGAGAACACGCTCGGCAGCAAGTGAATCACTTCCTGGAAGAATTTCAGCGCCAGCGCCAGCAACCCGAGGGACAGGCCGAAATAGATAGGCGCCAGCAGCCAGCGCGAGGCGTACATAGCATTTTCGATAAAGCGTTCCATTGGATCTCACACAGCATGGCTAGAAATGGCGGCGAGTATACCAGCCGCTATAAGACACCTGTAACCACGAGAAAACTGACCTGGGCGGCATCTGTAAGAGAATTTTTCTGCTAGTGTCGAGCCCAATAACTCGGCTCGATGACGTCGGACAGGAAAAAACTCAGATGATGGATGTGCGATCCCCTTTGGCCAGCGTTGGCCTGTGCGCCGCCTTGTTGCTGGCCGGCGGCTGTTCCCCAAGCGATGAGCAGAAACAGGCCACCCTCGAAGAGAAAACCGCGAAGTTCGAGCAGTCCCTCGACAGCATCCAGGATCCGAAACTGCGCGACGCCATTGCCGACCTCGGCGGCTCGCTGCTGCTGCTGGAACGGGCGCGGGTCAAGCTCGCCACCAAGCCCATCGAGGCCGAATACGGCGAGGACACCCTCGCGCTGCTCAAGCACTACCCCACGCCGCAAGGGCTGGTGGACACCTACATCAATGGCTTGTTCGTACTGCGCAAAGCCTCACATTCCGACTACCTGACCGATCTGCAGCCGGTCTTCCCGTTCAACTTCAATGTGCCGGACCAGTTCCCCTTCCCCCACGGCCTGGAATGGCAGTCCGTCACCTTAAGCAACAACAAGGTCGTGCCGTTCCAGCCGGAATGGTCGGAAACCGATCCCGGCATCCAGTTGAGCCCCAGCAGCTCCAACCTGACCAACCCGGATGACCTGACGGTCACCTACCCGTTTATCGATGGCATCGAGACGGAAAACAAAAGCCAGCCGCAACCCGTTCGCCTCAAAGGCGCAGTGGAAGTGATCGCACCGGGCAAAGTGCTGACCTTCGACTTGTCGAAAAAGGACGTCGGCCACAAACGCACCGAAGGCAATATCACCGTCAACCTGCTGCTCCTGGAAAAGAACTACGCCGAAATCGAACTGACCAACAGCCAACCACTGGCCCCCGAAGTGGGTGACGAATCGCCCAACCCCTTGCTGGTACAGGCACGGGACGGCACCGGACAATTCCTCACACGCTCGGGTTCGATCAACGAAAGCAGCGCGCAAGTCGAGTTCTACCAGAAACAGTTGGCCGAGATGCAAAAACAGAAGGCCTGGTCCGATGGGTTTGAAAAGCAACTGGTCGATGAGCAGAAAGCCTTCGAACACAAGCAGAGCAGCCATTACGCCAAGGTCTATTTCAATGGCCTGATCGACACCCTGCAGATCAATGTGCTGGATTTCTCCACGGCCACGGTCACGCGCAAGGACCTCGACCTGCCGGTCCTGCGCTTCGACAAGAACAGCCTGGAAAAAACCGTACAAGCCTTGCCCATGCCGGTCACCGTGTACGACGACGGCGCCGCCAGCTGGCTCAAGGACGCCTCGTTGACCGAGGAACAACTGAAGAACAGCGTCACCATCAGCCAGTCCGTCGAAGACGCCAGCGCCGCCCATATCGTGTTCGACCACCCATTCACCTTCAATGACGACCTGGTGGGCAGCGAGCGCAACAGCAGCGAATCACCGGTGACGTTTTTCACTGCCGATGAGAAAGGTGAACGCGGCGAGCCCATCGAGTTACCGACCGAGGCGTATGAATTGAACCCGGCCCGCGGCACCCTCACCTACGACCTCAACCTGTTCCCGGAAAACCCGGCGTTTGTGGTGGGTTCGATCCCGCTGTTCCTGGCGACTATCGAGAAAGGTGACATCGATGCGGCCAAGCTGCCCAAGGGTTTATCACTCAAGGACAACGCACTGATCGTCGACCAAAAGGAGTTCCCGGCCGACAGCTGGCGCTTCTATGCCAAGGACGCCAGCGGCAACTACCTCAAGGAAATCCTCGGCGTCAGCCACCGCGCCGAGGAATACGGCACGGCCTTGTTTGACGTGCATTACTTCTACGGCCAGCCGACCGCACTGGAAAGCTACCAGCGCACCGACCTCAGTACCGTGCAATACGGCTTTGAGGTCAAGCTGGACAAACCCGAGAGCAAATAACCGCGCCTACAGCGCCAGTTGCTCATGGCTGCCATTGAGCTGCCGCAGATGGGCCTGCATGTGCAGGCACCAGATCTGCGGGTCACCCGCCAGCTCATAGCCGTGCAGGGTCAGGCTGTCGACGATCGATTGCAGCATGCTTTCTGCCACGAAGGGCCCATGAAACGGGCCCTGGGACTTGATTGTGGAAGGCTGTTCACCCGTCATTCCGGCGGCAAACAACAAGGTCCACATCCCGTTATCCCCCGCGAGCGGGCGAACGGAACATTCGATTCGGGTAACCAGGCCGAAGCACTGGCGGGTAAGGCAAAGGTTGCGCGGCATGGCGGCGACCCTCGGTAGATCGGTGTTCAGCCTCAACCTATGGCGAGGCTGTTTCTATCCAGCGACTCCTGTGGATATCCCTAAGGCTCAGAATAGAATAAAAACATGACAAACCAAGGCTGTAGGGACCAACGGGCGTTGGCCCTCAGAAGGACGTCAATTTAGTGACGCAACCAGATCCAAATGTGGGAGGGGGCTTGCTCCCGATGCAGTGTGTCAGTCGACATCTACATGACTGACCCATCGCAATCGGGAGCAAGCCCCCTCCCACATGTTTGATCCGGCCTGGCCTCAGAACTCAGGTGGGCTTGGCTTCGGCCAGCGCCTGCTGCGCCAGTTCCTTCTCCGCGTCCTTCAGGTCTTCCTCGCTGATCATCTCGGCAATCGCGCGCAAGCGCTCGACCACGCGGGCATTGACCGTGCCTTCCGGGAACTGCCCCTCGGCGTCCGGCTCACCGGCATCCTCGCCCACCAGCAGGCTCAATGCCTCGTCGGCCTGACGCACCGCATAGATGTGGAATTGCCCGGCGCGCACGGCCTGCAACACCTTTTCATCCAGCATCAACGTGGCCACGTTCGCCTGGGGAATGATCGCCCCTTGCTCGCCGGTCAAACCGCGGGCTTCGCACAGGCGGAAGAAGCCTTCGATCTTCTCGTTGACCCCGCCCACGGCCTGCACTTCACCAAACTGGTTGATCGAACCGGTGATCGCAAAGCACTGCTTGAGCGGCGTCTTCGACAAGGCCGAGATCAACGTGCAGGCCTCGCCCAGGGACGCGCTGTCACCGTCCACGTAACCGTAGGACTGCTCCAGCGCGATACTCGCCGAGATCGCCAGCGGAAATTCCTGGGCATAGCGGCTGCCCAGGTAACCGGTGAGGATCATCACGCCCTTGGAGTGGATCGGCTGCCCGAGGTTAACTTCACGCTCGATGTCGACGATGCCGCTGCCGCCCGGGTACACCGTGGCGGAAATCCGCGCCGGCACACCGAACGCCGAGTCACCGACCTCCAGCACCGTCAGCCCATTGCACTTGCCGACCGCCGCGCCGGCGGTGTCGATCAGGATCACCCCGGCGAGCATATCGTCGAGAATCCGCGCCGACACCCGCCCGGTACGCGTGGCCTTGGCCTTCAGCGCGCGCTCGATATGGCCCGCATCGGTCATCTCATCGCCCGCCAGGTGCCGGATAAAGTCCGCTTCGCTGACCAGCTGGAACAAATCCCCAATACGTGCCGACAAACGGCCCTGGTGCTCCGCCAGCCGTGCGCTGTAGGTGGCCAGGCGCGCCACCGCGTCCGAAGTCAGCGGCGCCATGCCTTCTTCCGAAGTGCGGGTCTTGAGCAACTGGGCGAACTGCTCCAGGCTCTCGTCCACCATCGGGATGTCTTCGTCGAAATCCACCAGCACCCGGAACATCTCCTGGAAGTCCGGATCGGCGTCCTGCAGCGCGTAATACAACTGGCGCGAACCGATGATGATGACCTTGACCTGCAACGGGATCATCTGCGGGTTAAGGGTCACGGTGGCCAGGCGGCCCAGTTCGCCCAGGGGCGATTCCATCTTCAGCTTGCGCGACTGCAGGGAACGCTTGAGGGCGTCCCACACAAACGGCTCGCTGAGCATCTTCTCGGCTTCAAGAATCAGAAACCCGCCGTTGGCACGGTGCAACGCACCTGGGCGTAACTGCCGATAGGTGGTGTACAGCGCGCCCTGGTCGGTGCTGTATTCGATACGGCCGAACAGGTTGTCGTAGGTCGGGTGCGGTTCAAACACCACCGGCGCGCCACCGTTGACCGCATGGCCCACCACCAGGCTCGGGCAGTATTGCTCTTCGAGCAGCTTGCGGGCCTGGGCGTCGGTCTTGGCGTCGTCCACCAGTTGCTCGACCACGGTTTTCAGCAGGTACACCTGCATGGCCTGCAGATAACCGCAGACACCGGCGTTCTCCGCGTACTTTTCCGACAGCGGTGCGAGCAAAGGCTGCAAGGCCAGGGTGATGGTTTCTTCGTTGAACTGACGCAGTTGGTTGTTGGACTCGCGCTTCCACTGGGGCAGGCTGGCCAACTCCTCGTTGAGGCGTTCTTCCAGCTCGGAAATATCCGTGTGGAAACGCTCGCGATCCACTTCCGGCAGCTGCGAGAACTCGGCCTCATCCAGGGCCTTGCCGTCGAGCATCGGGGTGAAGGCGATATTTGAGCTGTCGCGGTACAGCGCCACGTCCTTTTCCAGGGCCAGGCGCTCGATCACGTCCAGGGCCTTGTCATAGCGCTGGTTGAAGGCACGGTCGATGGCACTCTTGCGCTGTTGATAAGTCGGGTGTTCGAACACCGCCGGGAAGGTCGCGACGAGGTTGTCGACCAGGCCATTGATATCGGCAATGAACGCGGCCGCACCGCCGCCTGGCAATTCCAGGGCGCGGGGTTCGCGAGGCTCGTCAAAATTGTTCACATAGACCCAGTCCGCCGGGGTCTGCAGGCGCTTGCCCTCGGCTTTCAGGTAGCGTTTGACGAACGAAAAGCGGCCGGTGCCCGGCTCGCCCATGACAAATACGTTGTAACCGGGGCGCGGCATGGCCACACCGAACTGCAACGCTTCAACCGCACGTTCCTGGCCAAGCACACCGCGAAAGGGCTCCAAATCATTGGTGGTCGAGAAGCTGAACTGTTCAGCGGAGAAAGGGCGAGTCAGCGCTTCGGGCGCTAGACGCAAGCTGGCAGCAACAGGATCAGGCATCGGGCTTCCTTACATCAGGCGGGGCAGATGACGGCATTCTGGCTCCCTGTTGCGCGCTCTGGCAAGGCGCGCCGTTGGGAAACCCTGGACACGGGAGGCGCCCTGCAAAAAAAATCGCGACATTGCTGATTGTTTTATAAAAACACACGGAACCCTTGGAACGTGCCTAAACTCCAAACTGCGCGGGTTGGACTAATAACCGATCCCTAGGGCGCTATGAAGTGCCTGAACCCTTGTCCATTGGTTTGCACACAAAGAGAACAAAGCTATGAAACGGATCCTTCTCGGTACTCTCTTCACCGTCGTCTCCCTCAATGCAATGGCTGAAGCACCAGGTGGCCCGAACTGCGGTTGGGGCAACATGTTGTTCGAAGGCCAGCGCGGTACTCCAGCTCACTTCCTGGCTTCCACCACCAACGGTACTTCGGGTAACGCCACCTTCGGCATGACCTCGGGCACCAACGGTTGCAGCACCAACAGCGCGCTGACCTACGGCGGCAAGTCCTGGATTGCCATGAATGGCATGATGAACGAGCTGTCCGAAGACATGGCCAAGGGTAATGGCGAAGCACTGACCACCTACGCCGTGGTACTGGGTGTTGCTCCGGAAGATCGCGAGCACTTCGCTGCCGTGGCTCACGAACACTTCCAGCAAATCTTCAGCAAGGCCGATGTGACCGCTGAAGACGTGCACAACAACACCCTGGCTGTACTGAAAGGCGATGCCCGTCTGGCGAAATACGCTACCCAGGCTTAAGCTCGTCCTGCCCGCGCCTACCCAGGCGCGGGTTTTATTTTTGGACCCGCCTCTCCTTGGGTCTCTCTAATTTCCGACTTAAGTTGCCCCTATGCTCAAACGCTTTGCCTGGATGGCACTCTTTGCCTGCGCCCCGCTGTACGCGGCACCGCATCTTGATGATCAACGTTTGCAGCAACTGGCCAATGATCCGTTCTGGCTTTCTCTGGGCCATTACGAAGCCGGCAAAGTCAGTGGCTGGCGCAGCTATGTCAGTGAAAAGAAATTCTTCCTCGCCGCCGATGGCGCCCACCACCCGGATGCAGAACTCAAGGCCACCGTTGAAGCGCTTTACGCTCCGGCCAGCCTGGGTGAAAAACACGCCCAATGCGTTTACCCCGCACGTACCCGCTGGCTCAAGGATCAGTTGCACCTCACTGACCTGCCCGCCGTGGACTGCAAGGAATTCAAGCAATGGTTCAAGGACGTCGCCCCCCATAGCGCGGTGATGATCTTCCCGGCGGCCTACCTCAACAGCCCGTCGTCGATGTTCGGTCACACCCTGCTGCGTATCGACCAGGCCGACGTGCAGAGCAACAAGACCGCACTGCTCAGCTACGCGATCAACTTCGGCGCCTATATCGAAGGCTCGGACAACAGCATCCTGTACGCCTGGAAAGGCCTGATGGGCGGCTACCCCGGCCTGTTCGCCCTGGTGCCCTACCAGGAAAAACTCTCCGAATACCGCAGCCTCGAAAACCGCGACCTGTGGGAATACCGCCTCAACCTCACCCAGGTCGAGACCGAGCGCATGGTCGAGCACGTGTGGGAGCTCAAGCAGATCCAGTTCGACTACTTCTTCTTCGATGAAAACTGCTCCTATCGCCTGCTGGAACTGCTGCAAGTGGCGCGCCCCGGCCTACGCCTGACCGAGCAATTCCCGCTCACCGCGATCCCCACCGACACGGTCAAGGCCGTGAAGGACGCGGGACTGGTGGAAAAGATCGACTACCGTCCCTCCCGCGAGCGCGAGTTGCTGGAGCGTGCCAAGCCGCTCGACAGCGACGAACAGCAATGGGTGCTGAAAGTCAGCGACGACCAGCAGCAATTGCAGGCGCCAGCCTTCAAAGCATTGCCTCGCGACCGCCAGGCGCTGATCATCGACGCCGCCTACCGCCTGGGCCGCTACCGTGCCAATGGCCTCGAGCGCGACACCGCGCGCTCCCAACGCAGCTTCGAACTGCTGCGCGCGATCAACCAGAACCCCGCGCCCGACCTGACGATCACGCCCCCCGGCCTGCCCGAAAACGGCCATGAATCGCGCACCTGGCAAGCCGGCATCGGCACCCGTGGCGACAAGGCCTTCGGCGAATACGGCCTGCGCATGGCCTACCACGACCTCAACGACAACGCCGAAGGCTTCCCTCTTGGCGCCCAGATCGAAATCCTGCAGATGAAACTGCGCCAGTACGAAGGCAACCACTGGCAACTGCAGCAACTGGACCTGGCCACCATCCGCTCCCTGACCCCGCGCAACGCCTTGCTGCAGCCGTGGTCCTGGCAAGTTACCGGCGGCCTGGAGCGGGTGCCCGGTAAACACGACGACGAAACCCTGGTCGCCCACGTCAACGGCGGCGCCGGCGGCACCTGGCAACTGCGCGACGATATGCTCGGCTTCGCCCTCGGCACCGTGCGCGTGGAACACAACAACGACTTCAACGAAGCCATCTCTCCCGCGGCCGGGTTCAATACCGGCGTGCTGTGGAAAAACCCGCTGGGCAATTTGAGCCTGGAAGCGAAAGGGGATTTCTTCACCAATGGTGAAGTGCGGCGCAGCATCAGCCTGAACCAGCAGTGGGAACTGTCCCGTAACCTGGGCCTGCGCCTGAGTGCACAGCGCGAGTACAGCCACTTGTCGACGCCGGTGAATGAAGTGATGCTTGAGGTGAAGTGGTATCACTACTGACTAACACCTTTTGTCAGCATTGCCCGCACCATCAGGAGTTCATTCGACATGGCCGTTACCTGCACCACCCTTGAAGAAGTTCGAAACAACATCGACCGCCTCGACCAGCAAATCGTCACCCTGCTGGCCGAACGCGGCCACTACGTCTCCCAGGCGGCACGCTTCAAAAAAGACACCGATGGCGTCAAGGCCCCGCAGCGGGTCGAGCAGGTGATCGCCAAGGTGCGGGATCTGGCGCAGACCGTGGGCGCCAACCCCGAGGTGACCGAGCAGGTCTATCGCGCAATGATCGCGGCGTTTATCCAGCAGGAATTGGCGGATCATGCGGCTCTGGCGACCAACCAGGCAACCTAGGCCCTTGTGGGGAGGGCGCCAACGGCTTCGGTGCCCACCGCCCGACCTCATCGTGCTCCACACCTTTCTCACACCCCTTTCACACCTCCCCGACAAATCCCTATCTAGACTTCTCCTATCAGCCGTGAAACGGCCAGGGAGCAAGCAATGTGGCGGTATGCAGTAATGCTGTGTGCGGTGGTGTGGCTATCGGGTTGCCAGTCAACCCATCAGGAATTGCTGGCTCGGGGCTATCCGCCCGCCTTTGCCGATGGTTTTGACGATGGGTGCAGCAGCGGCCGCCAGGCGGCGGGGGTGATCACTGGGGTGTTTCGCAAAAACGTGCCGCGTTACCTGAAAGACCGGGTCTACGCCGAAGGCTGGGAGGATGGCTTTCGCCAGTGCAAGGCCATGCGCGAGAACGAGGAGCTGCGCGACTACAAGGACAATCACTGGGATGACCGTGAACGCGCCTGGCAACAGGAGAAGAACCGGGATGCTGCGCGGGCCTATCGCTCGCAATAGGTCGCTTTCAGACATTCATCGAAACTAAAGTGCGGCGAACATGGCCCAAGCTCCATAGAGGGAGAACGTCATGAGCCGAGCTTTTGTAAATGAGGACAACGCCGCCGCCCAGGCCGATCAGCCGGTGGAGCGCCAGGTCAGTGAGCAGCCCAATCGCCTGACCGCCCAGGGGTTGGCGCAATTGCAGGCCAAGGTTGCGCAGCTACAGGCCGCCCACAGCGCCGAGTCCGCCAAGGGCGAACAGGCCGATAAGCAGCGCCAGGCCGACCTTGAGCGGGATTTGCGCTACTTCAACCAGCGCGTGCAGAGCGCCCAGGTGGTGGCGCCCGCTACGTCTACCGACAAGGTGCAGATCGGCAGCTGGGTGACGTTCGCCAATGAGCATGACGAACAGCAGCGCATTCAATTGGTCGGGGAAGACCAGGCCGACGCCAGCGCCGGCCTGATCAACTGGGGCTCGCCCCTGGGCCGTGCCTTGCTGGGCGCCCAGGAGGGTGACGAGGTGCTGTGGAAGCGCCCCGTCGGCGATCAGTTGATCGAAGTGCTGCGCATCGAGGCCGAGGCCTAGACGATGCCTTGGGCCAGCATCGCGTCGGCAACCTTGACGAAGCCCGCAATGTTCGCGCCCTTCACGTAGTTGATCCGACCGTTCTCTTCACCGTAGTGCACACAGGCATGGTGGATCGACTGCATGATGTTGTGCAGCTTGCTGTCCACTTCACCGGCGGTCCACAACAGGCGCATGGCGTTCTGCGACATCTCCAGGCCGCTCACGGCGACGCCGCCGGCATTCGATGCCTTGCCCGGCGCAAACAGGATGCCCGCCTCGATAAAGATATCCACAGCCTCAAGGGTGGTCGGCATGTTGGCGCCTTCGGCCACGCAGATGCAGCCGTTGCGCAGCAGCGTGCGGGCCGCTTCGGCGTTGAGTTCGTTCTGGGTAGCGCATGGCAGGGCAATGTCGCAGGCCAGTTCCCAAGGGGTTTTGCCGGCGCGGAATTCCAGGCCGTAACGGCCGGCCAGTTCGCTGATGCGCCCGCGCTGCACGTTTTTCAGCTCCAGCAGCGCCGCCCATTGTTCCTCGGTCAAGCCGCTTTCGGCGTAGAGCGTGCCTTCGGAGTCGGACAGGGAAATCACCTTGCCGCCCAGGTCCATGACCTTGCGCGCCGCGTATTGGGCGACGTTGCCGGAGCCGGAGACCGCCACGCGCTTGCCTTCCACCCGCTGGCCGTCGCGCTTGAGCATTTCTTCGGCGAAGTACACACACCCGAACCCAGTGGCTTCCGGGCGGATCAGGCTGCCGCCGTAGGTCATGCCCTTGCCGGTGAGCACGGAGGTGAATTGGTTGCTCAGGCGCTTGTACTGGCCGAACAGGAAGCCAATCTCACGGGCGCCCACGCCGATGTCGCCGGCCGGCACATCCACGTCTGCGCCAATATGGCGGTACAGCTCGCTCATGAACGCCTGGCAGAAACGCATGACTTCGGCATCGCTCTTGCCTTTGGGATCAAAATCCGAGCCGCCCTTGCCGCCGCCCATGGGCAGCGAGGTCAGGGAATTCTTGAAGGTCTGCTCGAAGGCGAGGAACTTCAGCACCCCCAGGTTTACCGACGGATGGAAACGCAAGCCGCCCTTGTAGGGGCCGATGGCGCTGTTCATCTGGATACGAAAGCCGCGGTTGACCTGGACCTTGCCGTGATCATCCACCCACGACACCCGAAAGGTAATCGCACGCTCCGGCTCGCAGATGCGCTCCAGGATGCCCGAGGCCAGGTAATGGGGATTGGCTTCAAGAAACGGCCACAGGCTGCGTAGGACTTCTTCTACGGCCTGGTGGAATTCCGGCTGGTCGGGGTCGCGTTTTTTCAGGCGGGCGAGGAAGGATTCGACGGATTCGATCATGAAAAGTCTCGGCAAATTGATTGTTTTTAAATGAGATTGAGCCGGACTTTATCAATTCATGTCGCACCGCGACAGGGCAAAATGTCGCTTTTGTGAATTTAAATGGTGCATTAGATATAAATAAACCCAGGAAACAGGGATTTATCGCACTTAAAAGGGGATTGCCAAGGCAGGTTATGCACCAGCAGGGAAAAAGCTATCGGGGGCAAGCCCCCTCCCACATTTGATCGGTGTGGGTCAGGAAGAATGTACAAAAAAAACGGAGCCCGAGGGCTCCGCTTTTTTCACACCAGCCGGATCAGGCCAGTTTTTTGTGGCGCACACGGTGCGGCTGGGCAGCCGCTTCGCCCAGGCGTTTTTTACGGTCCGCTTCGTACTCGGTGTAGTTGCCTTCGAAGAACACCGCTTGCGAGTCGTCTTCGTACGCCAGGATGTGGGTCGCGACCCGGTCAAGGAACCACCGATCGTGAGAGATCACAATGGCGGCGCCCGGGAAGTCCAGCAGGGCTTCTTCCAGGGAACGCAGGGTTTCAACGTCGAGGTCGTTGGACGGTTCGTCGAGCAGCAGGACGTTGCCGCCCTCTTTCAGGGTCAGGGCCAGGTGCAAGCGACCGCGCTCACCACCGGACAGGTCCTTGACGAACTTCTGCTGGTCGCCGCCCTTGAAGTTGAAACGGCCGACGTAGGTGCGCGACGGGATTTCATAGTTGCCGATGCGGATCTGGTCGGAACCGTCGGAAATTTGCTGGAACACAGTCTTGCTGCCATCCAGGTCTTCGCGGCTCTGGTCCACGCAGGCCAGTTGCACGGTTTCGCCGATTTCGATGCTGCCCGAATCCGGCGTTTCCTTGCCCATCAGCATGCGGAACAGGGTGGATTTACCCGCACCGTTACCACCAATTACGCCGACGATCGCGCCTTTTGGCATGGAGAACGACAGGTTGTCGATCAGCACGCGGTCGCCATAGCCTTTGCACACGTTCTTGAACTCGATGACCTTGTCACCCAGGCGCGGGCCGGCCGGGATGTAGATCTCGTTGGTTTCGCTGCGCTTCTGGAATTCCTGCGACTGCATTTCTTCGAAGCGTTGCAGACGTGCCTTGGATTTGGACTGGCGGGCCTTGGCGCCTTTGCGCACCCATTCCAGTTCTTCCTTCATGGCTTTTTCGTGGGCCGATTGCTGCTTGGATTCGGCGGCCAGACGGTCGGACTTGGCTTCCAGCCAACCGGAGTAGTTGCCCTCGTAAGGGATACCGGCGCCACGGTCGAGTTCGAGGATCCAGCCGGCAACGTTGTCGAGGAAGTAGCGGTCGTGCGTGATCGCAACCACGGTGCCCGGGAAATCGTGCAGGAAGTGCTCCAGCCAGGCGACGGAGTCGGCGTCCAGGTGGTTGGTCGGTTCGTCGAGCAGCAGCATGTCGGGCGCCGACAGCAGCAGGCGGCACAAGGCCACGCGACGTTTTTCACCACCGGACAGATGTTCGACCTTGGCGTCCCACGCCGGCAGGCGCAGTGCATCGGCGGCGACTTCCAGCTGGCGCTCCAGGTTGTGACCGTCGCCGGCCTGCAGGATGGCTTCGAGCTTGGCTTGTTCAGCGGCCAGCTTGTCGAAGTCGGCGTCCGGTTCGGCGTAGGCGGCGTAGACCTCGTCCAGGCGGGCCTGGGCGTCCTTGATCACGCTGACGGCTTCTTCGACCACTTCACGCACGGTCTTGGTCGGGTCCAGGATCGGCTCCTGGGGCAGGTAACCGATGTTCAGTTCCGGCATCGGGCGGGCTTCGCCTTCGAACTCGGTGTCGACGCCGGCCATGATTTTCAGCAGCGTGGACTTACCCGAACCGTTGAGGCCGAGCACGCCGATCTTGGCGCCGGGGAAGAAGGACAGCGAAATATTTTTCAGGATTTCCCGCTTCGGAGGGACAACTTTTCCCAGCCGATGCATGGTGAAGACGTATTGAGCCATGGTGAACCTAGCGTCAGTGACTGATGAATTAAGCGGGCGAAGCCCGTGCCAGGCCATGCGCCGCGCGGGCCGTTGACTATCATCAATGCCAGCGAGCGGAAAAAGCCTGAATGTCTGGGGCTGGAACGCCCCCGCGTAACCGGCAAAGCTACCTGAATGCGCTTGGTCAGTCCAGCCAAGCGGGGCTGGCACTTTGCCACAAGTCAAGGCATGCTAGCCGCCCTTCGGGCGTCCGGCTTATAGTGCACGTCGCGCGCCAGTCCAGCCAAACCGCAGGATCACAGCTTGTCCAAAGTCACGCCGCCAACGCCCTTGCGCGCCGCTCATGTAGCGCCGGGAACGCCCCTGCACGGCACCCTCAAAGGCGCATTGGCGACGCTTGTCCTCCTGCTGCTCGCATTATTGTTCTGGCAACTGCTGGACCAGTTGCAGCAAAACCAGAAAAACCAACAGCAATACACCATCGACTACAGTGCCGACCTGGCTGAACAGATCAGCCTGAACATGGCCCTGAGCGCAAAAATTGCCCTGAACCTGCTACCGATGGTCGAGCCGCCGCGCGACATCGAACAGCAGCAGGCCTTGACACGCACGTTGCAGCGCTCGCTGCCGGAACTGCGCAGTATCGCCCTGCTGGCGCCCAGCGGCGCGATGATCAGCGACAGCGCCAATGACAGCCAGGACAGCGCCTGGCTGGAAGAATTGGTGCAGCGCAGCCACGGCCAACCCTACTACCTGAGCAATAACAACGACGGCACCCTCATCTATCTGCTGCTGCACCAGCCCAGCGGCGGCTCAAGGATGTACTGGGCGCTGCGCCTGGCACCCGAGTACCTGGTCAACCTGACCCGCCAGGACAGCCAGGTCCAACGGCCGATGTGGGCCATCGAGAACCGCCTGAACCACCGGGTGGTCAGCCGTGACAGCGGCATGCCGGCGCAATGGGGCGACGCCCTGACCCCGGATGACCTGAATAAAAGCGTGCTGGTCACGCCCCTGAGCAAAAGCGACTGGCAATTGCGTGGGATGTTCGACCGCGCAGCCGTGCTGGAACAACTGCTGCCGGCGTTTATCGGTAAATGCCTGCTGGGCCTGGCCTTCTCGCTGATCCCCGTGATCGTGCTGCTGAATATGCGTCGCCGCCAGCGCCAGGTGCATGAAGGCCGGCGTCGGTATCAGGATATTTTCGAAGGCACCGGCGTCGCCCTGTGCGTACTTGACCTGTCGGGCCTGAATGCATTTTTTGGCAAGGTGCACTTGCAGACCCGCGAGCAACTGCACGCCTGGCTGCAAACCTCCCCCGAGGAATGCCGGCAGTTGCTCACCGAACTGCGCATCACCGAGATCAACCAGGTGGCGGTGAGCCTGCTCAGAGTGGGCTCCTGCGAGGAAGCGTGGGAGCGGCTGATCGATGATTGCCCGCGCAATACCACGTCCATCGGGCATCAGATACTCGAAGCGGTCCTGACCCAACAGAATCAGCTTGAGTTGGAAATCCAGCTCAAGGATGTGGCCGGCAACGAACAGTACCTTTGGATGGTGATGCGCCTGCCGGAGCAGCAGGACGACTTCAAGGCGGTGATCCTCAGCATCAGCGACATCACCAGCCGCAAGCTGATCGAACTGTCGCTGGTGGAACGCGAAAGCTTCTGGTCGGACGTGGTGCGTACCGTGCCCGACCACTTGTATGTGCAGGACGTGATCAGCCAGCGCATGATCTTCAGCAACCACCATCTGGGCCACACCCTCGGCTATACCAAGGCCGAACTGCAGCAAATGGGCGAGTATTTCTGGGAAATCCTGCTGCACCCCGAAGACGCCGAGCATTACCACGATTTGCGCCAACAGCAACGCCAGGCCGGCTACGCGACGCAGTTGCACTGCCAGTTGCGCTTTCGCCATCGCAACAATCAATGGCGGCGCTTTGATATCCGCGAGCAGGCCCTGGCGCGGGACAAATCGGCGCAAGTCACGCGTATCATCGGTGTGGCCAAGGACATCACCGACCAGATCGAAGCCAGCGAGTCCCTGCGCGACAGCGAAAAGCGCTACCGCATGCTGGCCGAAAGCATCAGCGACGTGATCTGCTCCACCGACAGCCAACTGGCCCTCAACTACATCAGCCCGTCGGTCAACGCCGTGCTGGGTTACGACGTGGACTGGGTATTCAAGAACGGCTGGCAGTCGATCATCGCCAACCCCCAGCAACTGACCGGCATCTATAGCTTGCTGGAACAGGTCAGCCGGGCGCTGGGCGATCCCGACGCGCTGAACAGACTCCGTGATCAAGTGCAGACCCAATTGTTCCTGTTCGACTGCCTGCGCGCCGACGGCCGCAAGGTGCCGATCGAGCTGCGCCTGGTGCTGGTGTGGGATGAGCACGGCGCCTTCGAAGGCGTCCTCGGCGTGGGCCGCGATATCAGCCAGCAACGCCGCGCGGAAAAAGACCTGCGCATGGCCGCCACCGTATTCGAACACTCCACGTCGGCGATCCTGATCACCGACCCGGCCGGTTATATCGTGCAGGCCAACGAGGCGTTCAGCCGGGTCAGCGGTTATGCAGTGAGTGACGTACTCGACCAGTTGCCGAACATGCTCACCGTCGACGAACAACAGGAAGCCCACCTGCGCTATGTGCTCAAGCAATTGCACCAGCACAGCACCTGGGAAGGCGAAGTGTGGCTCAAGCGCCGTAACGGCGAGCACTACCCGGCCTGGGTCGGCATTACGGCGGTGTTCGACGACGAAGGCGACCTGGCCAGTTATGTGTGTTTCTTCAGTGATATCAGCGAACGCAAGGCCAGCGAACAGCGCATCCACCGCCTGGCCTACTACGACGCCCTGACCCACCTGCCCAACCGCACGCTGTTCCAGGACCGCCTGCACACCGCGCTGCAATCAGCCGAACGGCAGAAGTCGTGGGTGGTGCTGATGTTCCTCGACCTCGACCGCTTCAAGCCGATCAACGACTCCCTGGGCCACGCGGCCGGCGACCGCATGCTCAAGGAAATGGCGACCCGCCTGCTCGGCTGCGTGGCCGAAGACGACACCGTGGCACGCATGGGCGGCGACGAGTTCACGTTGCTGCTGCAACCGCGGGTCAACCGCGAGATGGCGCTGAACCGCGCGATCCATGTGGCCGAGCAGATCCTCGCCAGCCTGGTGAAGCCCTTCGTGCTGGAAGGTCGCGAGTTCTTTGTGACCGCCAGTATCGGCATCGCACTCAGCCCCCAGGACGGCAACGAGCTGAGCCAGTTGATGAAAAACGCCGACACCGCGATGTATCACGCCAAGGAACGCGGCAAGAACAACTTCCAGTTCTACCAGGCCGATATGAACGCCAGCGCCCTGGAACGCCTGGAACTGGAGAGCGACCTGCGCCACGCCCTGGAGCAGGACGAATTCGTGCTCTATTACCAGCCGCAGTTCAGCGGCGACGGCAAACGCCTGACCGGTGCCGAGGCGCTGCTGCGCTGGCGCCACCCACGCCGTGGACTGGTGCCGCCGGGGGACTTCATTCCGGTGCTCGAAGAGCTGGGCCTGGTGGTGGACGTGGGCGACTGGGTGATCAGCGAAGCCTGTCGCCAGCTCAAGACCTGGCACCAGAACAAGGTGCGGGTGCCGAAAGTCTCGGTGAACATCTCTGCGCGGCAGTTCTCCGACGGCCAACTGGGCACGCGCATCGCCACCATCCTCAAGGACACCGGCCTGCCGCCGGCGTGCCTGGAACTGGAGCTGACCGAAAGTATCCTGATGCGCGAAGTCAACGAAGCCATGCACATCCTCGACAGCCTGAAAAACCTGGGCCTGAGCATCGCGGTGGACGACTTCGGTACCGGTTATTCGTCCCTCAACTATCTCAAGCAATTCCCCATCGACGTGCTGAAAATCGACCGCACCTTCGTCGATGGCCTGCCCTCCGGCGAACAGGATGCGCAAATCGCCCGCGCCATTATCGCCATGGCCCACAGCCTCAACCTGGCGGTGATTGCCGAAGGTGTGGAAACCCATGAGCAGCTGGACTTCCTGCGCGAGCATGGTTGCGACGAGGTGCAGGGGTATCTGTTCGGGCGGCCGATGCCGGCGAATCGGTTCGAGGCGCAGTTCAGCAATGATGCGCTGTTCATGTTCGATTGAGCGGTGTGATGAGGCCGGCACAGTCACCGCCCATCCCGAGATGAGCCCCGCTTGTCCGCGACATGATGTCCTTTCATATGCCATCTAAAACCCATTGGGTTAGAATGCCCTCCTTTTCTGCCCCCGATCCTTGAGGACCGCCATGTTCAGCCGTGATTTGACTATTGCCAAGTACGACGCCGATCTCTTCGCCGCCATGGAGCAAGAAGCCGTGCGCCAGGAAGAGCACATTGAGCTGATCGCTTCGGAAAACTACACCAGCCCTGCGGTGATGGAGGCTCAAGGTTCGGTTCTGACCAACAAGTACGCCGAAGGCTACCCAGGCAAGCGCTACTACGGTGGCTGCGAGTACGTCGACGTGGTTGAGCAACTGGCCATCGACCGTGCAAAAGAACTGTTCGGCGCCGATTACGCCAACGTCCAGCCGCACGCCGGCTCCCAAGCCAACAGCGCCGTGTACCTGGCCCTGCTGCAGGGCGGCGACACCATCCTGGGCATGAGCCTGGCCCACGGTGGTCACCTGACCCACGGCGCCAGCGTTTCCTCCTCCGGCAAGCTGTACAACGCCGTTCAGTACGGTATCGATGCCAACGGCCTGATCGACTACGACGAAGTCGAGCGCCTGGCGGTCGAGCACAAGCCAAAAATGATCGTGGCCGGTTTCTCTGCCTACTCGCAGATCCTCGACTTCCCACGCTTCCGCGCCATCGCCGACAAGGTGGGCGCCTACCTGTTCGTCGACATGGCTCACGTAGCCGGTCTGGTCGCCGCTGGCGTCTACCCGAACCCTGTGCCTTTCGCTGACGTGGTGACCACCACCACCCACAAGACCCTGCGCGGTCCACGTGGCGGCCTGATCCTGGCGCGCGCCAACGCCGAGATCGAGAAAAAGCTGAACTCCGCCGTATTCCCGGGCGCCCAGGGCGGCCCACTGGAGCACGTGATCGCCGCCAAGGCGATCTGCTTCAAGGAAGCCCTGCAACCTGAGTTCAAGACCTACCAGCAACAAGTGGTGAAAAACGCCCAGGCCATGGCCGGCGTGTTCATCGAGCGCGGTTTTGACGTGGTGTCCGGCGGTACTGAAAACCACCTGTTCCTGCTGTCCCTGATCAAGCAGGACATTTCCGGTAAAGATGCTGACGCTGCCCTGGGCAAAGCCTTCATCACCGTGAACAAAAACTCCGTGCCGAACGACCCACGTTCGCCGTTCGTGACTTCCGGCCTGCGCTTCGGCACCCCGGCTGTGACCACTCGTGGCTTCAAGGAAGCAGAGTGCAAGGAACTGGCCGGCTGGATCTGCGACATCCTGGCGGACCTGAACAACGAAGCCGTGATCGACGCGGTACGTGAGAAGGTCAAGGCCATCTGCAAGAAGCTGCCGGTATACGGCGCTTGATTGCAGTTGCTTGACTAAGAAGCCCGGCTCTTGAGCCGGGCTTTTTTATGCCTGGTCTCCAACTTGAAATGAGATCAACTGTGGGAGGGGGCTTGCCCCCGATAGCAGTGTGTCAGTCACATATAGGTTTACTGACCCACCGCCATCGGGGGCAAGCCCCCTCCCACATTTGACTGCATTACACGTCAAGGTTGGTAGACCTTGGCAAAGCCTTCGCGGATTTTGTCTTCGGGCAATTCATCGGCAATAAACACGATCACACTCTCCCGCGCCTCACCCTCGGCCCATTCGGTATCCCAGTCGAAACCATAGAGCTTGAGCACGCCCTGGAACACCATGCGACGGTCTTCGCCGGCAATATTGAGTACGCCCTTGTAGCGCAGCAGCTGCTTGCCATGGTCTTCCAGCAGTTCGTTCATGAACTCACTGAGACGGTCGATATCCAGCGGCTGGTCGGTGCGCAGCACCAGGCTGGAAATACGGTCGATGGACGGCGCCTTGCTCACCGGGCGCAGACTCATGCCCGCATTAAGGTTGAAGCCGCGCACATCGAGCAGTTCGGCCAGATCAATCTTGCCGTGCTCGACCACGCGAATCGGCGCGCGGCGGTTGATGCGTGTGAGGCGTTCACTGAGTGCCTCGAAGGCAGCATCGTCCACCAGGTCACGCTTGCTCACCAGCAGCCGGTCGGCGAAACCGATCTGCGCCTGGGCGATGGTCTGGGTCAGGTGATGCTCGGCGTGGGCGGCGTCCACCAGGGTGATGATGCCGTCGAGGATGTAGCGTTCGCGCAGTTCCTCATCGATGAAAAAGGTCTGGGCCACCGGCGCCGGGTCGGCCAGGCCGGTGCACTCGATCACCAGGCGGTCGAAGGCGATCTCGCCGCTGTCCAGGCGCTCCAGCAACAGATACAGGGCTTTGGTGAGGTCGGTGTGGATGGTGCAGCACACACAGCCGTTGGACAGGGTCATGACTTGCACCGGTTCTTCGCCCAGCAATTGGGTGTCGATACCGGCGTCGCTGAATTCGTTTTCGATCACGGCAATTTTCAAGCCGTGCTCGGCTTTGAGCAGATGGCGCAGCAAGGTGGTCTTGCCCGCGCCGAGAAAGCCGCTGAGGACGGTGACTGGAATGGGAGAGGACAAAAGAAATTCTCCTTAAAGGAACACAGAAACAAATGTGGGAGGGGGCTTGCCCCCGATAGCAGTGTGTCAGGCACTGATCTGTCACTGACACACCGCTATCGGGGGCAAGCCCCCTCCCACAGGGCGTTGCGTTAAATCAACAGCACTTGGGCCCACCCTTGCCGCCGTAACGGGCCTCCTGGCGCTCCCGGAAGAACGCCTTGTAGTCCATCATCGGCTTGTCCGGGTGCTTGGTTTGCATATGCTCGACGTACGTGTCGTAGTCGGGCATGCCGACCATCAGGCGCGCGGCCTGACCGAGGTATTTACCGAGGCGACTGATGTCATTGAACATGCTTGCAATCCTCGGTTAGGCGTCCGGTACTGCCTGGAACGGGGCTTCTTTATCCGTACGCTCTTTGTTGCCCCAGGCGGCGACACCGACCTTGAGCGCATAGAACAGGATGCTGAACACCACGAACAGGAACAGCACAGTCAGCGTTGCGTTGGTGTAGGCATTCCAGATCACGTGCTGCATCTGGTCCACGCTCTTGGCCGGGGCCAGGATCTGGCCGTTTGCCAGGGCATCACTGTACTTCTTCGCCAGCGACAGGAAACCGATCGCCGGGTTGGCGTCGAACAGCTTGATGAAGCCCGCGGTGGTGGTGCAGATCAGCAGCCAGACCGCCGGTAGCATGGTCACCCAGATGTAGCGCTGGCGCTTCATTTTGATCAGCACAACGGTGGCGAGCATCAGCGCGATACCGGCCAGCATCTGGTTGGAGATACCGAACAGCGGCCACAAGGTGTTGATGCCGCCCAGCGGGTCGATCACGCCCTGGTACAGCAGGTAACCCCACATGGCGACGCAACCGGCGGTCGCGATCAGGTTGGCGGTCCAGGACTCGGTGCGCTTGAGCGCCGGTACGAAGGAGCCAAGCAAGTCCTGAAGCATGAAGCGACCGGCACGGGTGCCCGCATCGACGGCAGTCAGGATAAACAGCGCTTCGAACAGGATCGCAAAGTGGTACCAGAACGCCATGGTGTTTTCACCCGGCAGCACACTGTGCAGGATCTGCGCGATACCCACCGCCAACGTCGGCGCACCACCGGCACGCGCGAGGATGGTGGTTTCACCGATGTCATGGGCCACCGCCGACAGCGCCTCGGGGGTAATTGCAAAACCCCAGCTGCTGACGGTTTGTGCCACGGTCACCACGTCGGTGCCGACGATTGCCGCCGGGCTGTTCATGGCGAAGTACACGCCTGGCTCGATCACCGAAGCGGCAACCATCGCCATGATCGCCACGAAGGACTCCATCAGCATGCCGCCGTAACCGATGTAACGGGCGTGGCTTTCATTGGCCAGCAGCTTGGGCGTGGTGCCCGAGGAAATCAGCGCGTGGAAGCCCGAGACCGCGCCACAGGCAATGGTGATGAACAGGAACGGGAACAGGCCGCCCTTCCATACCGGGCCGGTACCGTCGATGAACTGGGTCAGCGCCGGCATTTTCAGGTCGGGCATGGTCACCAGGATGCCGATCGCCAGGGCGATGATGGTGCCGATCTTCAAGAAGGTAGAAAGGTAGTCACGTGGCGCGAGGATCAGCCACACCGGCAGTACCGCCGCCACGAAACCGTAGCCGATCAGCATCCAGGTGATCTGGATCCCGGTGAAGGTGAAGGCCTTGGCCCAGACCGGATCAGCGGCGATCTGCCCGCCCAGCCAGATCGAACCGAGCAGCAACAGCACGCCGATGATGGAGATTTCACCGATACGGCCCGGGCGGATGTAGCGCATGTAGATGCCCATGAACATCGCAATCGGGATGGTCGCCATCACCGTGAAGATGCCCCATGGGCTCTCGGCCAGGGCCTTGACCACGATCAGCGCCAGCACCGCGAGGATGATGATCATGATCAGGAAGCAGCCGAACAGCGCGATGGTCCCCGGGATACGCCCCATCTCTTCGCGAACCATGTCGCCCAGGGAACGGCCATTACGACGGGTGGACAGGAACAGGACCATGAAGTCCTGCACCGCACCGGCCAGCACCACGCCGGCAATCAGCCAGAGCGTGCCGGGCAGGTAGCCCATTTGCGCCGCCAGTACCGGGCCGACCAGGGGACCTGCACCGGCAATCGCCGCAAAGTGGTGACCGAAAAGGATGTGTTTGTTGGTCGGCACATAGTCCAGACCGTCATTGTTGAGCACTGCGGGGGTGGCCCGCCGTGGATCGAGTTGCATCACATTATTAGCGATGAACAGGCTGTAGTAGCGATAAGCAACCAGATAGATGGCCACGGCAGCGACCACGATCCACAAGGCGTTGATCGCCTCGCCTCGGCGCAAGGCTACTACGCCCAGGGCGCACGCTCCTACGATTGCCAGCACCAGCCAGGGTAGGTGGCGTAGCAGGCTATTATTATTTTTCATTTTTATATTCCAGCCAGGGTGGACAGAAAGGACAGCCATCCGGAGTTTAGCGCTACTGGCCTTAAAGGCCACCCCCCTACGTTGGTCTAGAGCCTTGCAGAGGCAAAAAAAGCAGAAAAAACCACCCGATGATGGCGCAGGGCTACAATCCTTTTATCCACAGAGGGTTTCACCATGACCGAGCAAGCGTCTGATCGCCGTCGTTTTCGCCGGATCGCCTTTGATGCCAAGACCGAACTTCGGCAAAACGGCAACGAATGGCCGGTGCAATTGGTGGATTTGTCGCTCAAGGGCCTGTTGGTGCAACGGCCTGAAGAGTGGAAGGGAAATAAGGCGCTGCCCTTTGACGTCGATATTCGTCTGGATCCAAAGGCCCATATAAAGATGCAGGTGAAGCTGACCCACGAGGATCCTGGCCAGTTGGGTTTCGTATGCCAATACATCGACCTGGACTCGATCAGCCACTTGCGGCGGCTGATCGAGCTGAACCTAGGCGATCAGGAAGAACTGGATCGGGAGCTGGCGGCGTTGCTGGAAGTGTGATGGCTCAGGGGAACGCGGTACGTGCGGGAAATTCGCTTTCCGTGTCCCAGTAGCCCTTCTTCTGACTTGAGGCGCTGTGCCACTGCCCGTCGACAAACCGATAAGTCTGATAACGGGTGGCAAAGTCATCCTCACCGTCGCCGTCCATAAATGACGACACCTGCAGCAGTTCATCCGCGCCGCCACTGACTGGCGTTGCGATCGTCCACGCAGCCTTGCCGGTATGAGCCAGGGTCAGCACCTGGACTTTGCCGTCGGCGCCCTGGTAACCCAGCGGTTTGAGTTGCTGCTTGCCAGGCAGCAACAGCTGCGTGGCAGGCCCGCTGTAGCTGCCCATGGGGGCGGTCTGGTCGATGGTCAAAAAATACACAGGTTCGGGCAGCCCTTTGAGCGGGGCTTTCTTGACTTCGGCCAACGGGTAGCCGAGGTCTTCGTGGGCTATCACCTCGCCCGAGGCCGATACCCACCGCACCTGGGCTTCGAGCAGCGGGTTGTCGACCAAATCGCCGGGCTCGTCGAACGAGTCTTCATCCAGCCCACTGCCCCAACTGTCCTTGTGCAGTTGGGGGCTGATGCGCTGGTCTTCGAGCACCTGCAGCACACTGCCGTCTGGCGTCACCAGCGTTTGCGCCAGGCGATAGCCCGTTGGCAGCTCAGCCCAGGCCATGGCGGGCAAGCCGGCCAAGGCGACAAACAGGGCGACTACACCCCAGCGATTCGATCGTTGCATGGCGTCCATCCCTGAGTTATTCGAAAAGTGCATCCAACGCCTGTTCCAGGCGCGTGACCCCAATTACCTGCAATCCTGGCGGCATTTCCTTCGGCGCATTGCCCTTGGGCACGATCGCGCGTTTGAAGCCGTGCTTGGCCGCCTCCTTCAAGCGTTCCTGACCGCTCGGCACCGGGCGCACTTCGCCGGACAGCCCCACTTCACCGAATACCAGCAGGTCGTGGGGCAATGGCCGGTTACGCAGGCTGGACATCACCGCCGCCATCAACGCCAGGTCGGACGCGGTTTCCAGCACCTTGACCCCGCCGACCACGTTGAGGAACACGTCCTGGTCGTGGGTCGGGATCCCCCCATGACGGTGCAGCACCGCCAACAGCATCGCCAGGCGGTTTTGATCCAGGCCCAGCGTGACGCGGCGTGGGTTGGCCAGATGGCTGTCATCCACCAGCGCCTGGACTTCCACCAGCATCGGCCGGGTGCCTTCCCACGTCGCCATGACCACGCTGCCCGGGACTTCTTCCTGGGCACGGGTCAGGAAAATCGCCGAGGGATTGGAGACTTCCTTCAGCCCCCGGTCGGTCATGGCGAACACACCCAGTTCGTTCACCGCGCCGAAGCGGTTCTTCACCGCCCGCAGCAAACGCAAGCGGCCATCGGACTCGCCTTCGAAATACAGCACGGTATCGACCATATGTTCCAGCACCCGTGGCCCGGCCAGCGCGCCTTCTTTGGTCACATGGCCGACCAGGAAGATCGCCGTGCCGCTCTGCTTGGCGTAGCGCACCAGCAACGCGGCACTTTCGCGCACCTGGGACACGCCGCCCGGCGCCGATTGCAGCTGCTCGGTGAAAATCGTCTGGATCGAGTCGATCACCATGACCTTGGGTTTTTCGATCCGGGCCGTGGCGATGATGCTTTCGATGCAGGTTTCGGTCATGACCCGCAGTTGGTCCTGGGGCAGGCCCAGGCGGCGGGCGCGCATGGCCACCTGTTGCTGGGATTCTTCGCCGGTGACGTACAGCGCCGGCATGCGGCTGGCGATGCTGCACAGGGTTTGCAGCAGGATCGTCGACTTGCCGATGCCGGGGTCGCCGCCGATCAACACCACCGAACCATCCACCAGGCCGCCTCCCAGGACCCGATCCAGCTCACCGGAGGCCGTCGAGAAACGCGGGATCTCTTCAACACTGACTTCCGCCAGGGTCTTGATCTGCGCCTGCTGCCCGGTCCAGCCGGCGCGGCCGGTGGGGGCCGAGGCGCCGCCACTTTCGATCATGGTTTCAGTCAGGGTATTCCACGCACCACACTCGGTGCATTGGCCGGCCCACTTGGGAAAGGTCGCGCCGCACTCCGTGCAGCCGTACATGCGCTTGGCCTTTGCCATTTGAGAACCTCCAACCGAAAAACCGCGATGATAGCTCAGCGCGACGCCGGGGTCCGGATTTCACCGCTGGCCAATCGTGAAGCACTGTTGCCGACCGGGTCTTGGGCGTTGAGATCGGCGCCCTTGGCCTTGAGTTCGTCGAGCAACTCGAGGCGCTTGAACAGGCCGGCGTACATGGCGGCCGTCTGACCGGCGCCATTACGTTGGTCGGGGTTGCAGTCGGTGGCCAGCAGGCGCTGGGCAATGTTCAACTCACCCTTGAAGATCGCGCCCATCAACGCGGTGTTGCCGCGTTTGTCCTGCACACAGGCGTCGGCACCGGCGGCGAGCAAACGCTCCACATAAGCGCTTTCGCCGTGGTAGGCGGCGAGGATCAGCGCGGTGTAGCCCTTGTCGTCCTGGGTGTTGAGGGGGAAGCCGGCGTCGATGAAGGTGTTGAGCATGTCGAGGTCGCCACGGCGGGCGGCGTCGAAGTAATAGTCCTGGAGCTGCGCCTTGAGCGCTACCGGGTCGGGCGACTCGGCATGGGCGACAAAGGCCAGCATGGTCATCAGTAAACCGATAGAAATACGCATGGGTGCTCTCCTGCCAGAGGTCGACGCCCGGGAGGGGCGTCGACCGAAACCAACGTCAGTCAGTGAGTTTTTCGGCCAGCGCCTTCACGCGTGCCAGATCACCCTTGGCGACCTTGGCCACGCCGGTGCCGTATTCCGGATCGGCCTTGTAGAGGAACGACAGGATGATGTGCTTGCTCTCGTCATCGGTAGTGGCCAGGGAGCCGCCGAAATTGTCGATCAAGTCCTGGCGTTCTTTCGGGCTGTAGGAGCGATACAGATCACCGGCCTGCTTGAAGTTCTGCTCACGCTGGATCTTCGCCTGCTGGGTACTGCCCGACAGCGCCGTCTGGCTATAGCGCGCGGTTTGCGGCTCTTCACGGTTTTCCAGGCGGCTTGGCTGGTAGTTCACGCCGCTGGTGGTCTTGCCGAAGTTCAGCGCGCCGTCCTGGTTACCGTTGTTGACGGTGACCCGAGGGGCGTTGATCGGCAGTTGCAGGGCATTGGCGCCCAGGCGATACATCTGCGTGTCGGCATACGAGAACACCCGGCCTTGCAGCAGGCGGTCTTCCGACGGCTCGATGCCCGGTACCAGGTTGGCCGGAGCCATGGCCACTTGTTCGGTTTCCTGGAAGACATTCGCCGGGTTGCGGTTCAGTACCATCTGCCCGACTTTGCGTTCGGGCACATTCGGCCAGATCTTGGTGGCGTCCAGCGGGTCGAAATCAAACTTGGCCAAGTCTTCCGGCTTGAGTACCTGCACATACAGGTCCCACTTGGGGAAGTCGCCCTTGTTGATATGGGTGACCAAGTCATTGGTCATATGGCTGTAGTCACGCCCCTGCACTTCGGTAACTTGCTTGGGATCGAGATTCTTGATGCCTTGCAGACTCTTCCAGTGGAACTTGACGTAATGCACTTCACCCTTGGCGTTGATCAACTTGTAGGCATGTACGCCATTGCCGTCCATTTCCCGATAACTGGCCGGAGTACCGGAGTCGGAATACAACTCGGTAAGTGTGCGAGTGGCCTCGGGAACATGGGAGAAGAAGTCGAAGCGACGGGAGTCATCATCCAGGTTGGTGCGCGGGTCCGGCTTGAAGGCGTGGACCATGTCGGGGAACTTGATGGCATCGCGGATAAAGAACGTCGGGAAGTTGTTACCCACCAGGTCCCAGTTGCCATCGGCGGTATAGAACTTGGTGGCGAAGCCGCGCGGGTCACGCAGGGTTTCAGGGGAATGATTGCCGTGCACCACGGCCGAGAAGCGCACGAACACCGGGGTCGTTTCGCCAGCAGCGAAGACCTTGGCCTTGGTCAGGTCACTGAGGTTATCGGTGACGGTGAAGGTGCCATGGGCGCCGGTACCGCGGGCATGCACCACGCGCTCAGGGATGCGTTCACGGTCGAAGCGCTGCAGTTTCTGGATCAGTTGCACGTCCTGCAGCAGCACCGGGCCGTTGGCGCCGGCGGTTTGCGAGTTCTGGTTGTCGCCGACGGCGGCACCGTTGTCACGGGTCAGGTTGGCGGCTTGTACGGAGAGGGAAAGCAGGCTGGCGGTCGCCAGTACCAGCACATGACGCGCCAATACCGGGCCGCGATTCATTGGATTCTTCATCAAGGTTTCCTCTGGTTTTTTTAATGCACATTCAGTTGTGCTTGCCAGAGGCTAGTGACCCACGAGTCAGAAGATAAATAGAAAAACACCACCAGGTCGATTAAGAAAATAATGTGGTAAGCCGCTGAAATAGCGGGTATTTCGCGCGCGATTGGTGGCACTTTGCAAACTATTTGCGATTTAATGTGTCGATAAAAACTGACAGTGTTAACGGTTGTGTCGGGCATGCCCGCTGCGACTGATTTACACTGAGCGGCACCCTTCTCATCTGTAACAAGGAATAACCTATGGGCGTGATCAGTGAGTTCAAGGCCTTCGCGGTCAAAGGTAATGTGGTCGACATGGCCGTCGGTATCATCATCGGCGCCGCCTTCGGCAAAATTGTTTCCTCGTTTGTAGGCGACGTAGTGATGCCGCCCATTGGTCTATTGATCGGTGGCGTGGACTTTGGTGACCTGGCGATTACGCTCAAGGCGGCACAGGGCGATGTGCCTGCCGTGGTGCTGGCGTACGGCAAGTTCATCCAGAGCGTGATCGACTTTGTGATCGTCGCGTTTGCGATCTTCATGGGCGTCAAGGCCATCAACCGCCTCAAGCGCGAAGAAGCCGTGGCGCCTAGCCTGCCACCGACACCGAGCAAGGAAGAAGTGCTGCTGGGCGAGATTCGCGACCTGCTCAAGGCACAGAACGACAAGCCGCTTTAACCCGTACCGGCTTGGAAAAAAGGCGCCTCCTTGAGGCGCCTTTTCATTACCAGTAGTTTTCCACTGCCACCTGCCCTGGCCGGCGGCTAAGGCTCAGTTGCATGTCGCGCTGCTTGAGCAACTGGCGAGTGTCATCCACCATCTGCGGGTTGCCGCAAATCAGCACACGGGAATGTTCCGGGGTCAGATCGACGCCGGCAGCACGCTCCAATTCTCCGTTTTCGATCGAGGTGGTAATACGCCCACTCAACGCCCCCGGATAATCCTCTCGGGTCACGATGGGGATGTAGGTCAGTTTGTGCGCATATTCTGCCAGGTACTCCCGCTCGCCCAACCCCTTGATCAGCGACTGGTACGCCAGCTCCCGGGCTTCCCGCGCGCTGTACACCAGGATGATGCGCTCGAATTTCTCCCAGACTTCGAAGTCCTGCAGGATCGACAAAAACGGTGCCACCCCGGTGCCGGTGCCTAACATCCACAAGTCCCGGCCATCGACGAAACGGTTCAGGGTCAGGAACCCGGTAGCCTGGCGCTCCACCATCAAGGTATCGCCCACCCTCAGGCGGCTGAGTTCACTGGTGAATTCGCCGCCTGGGACAACAATCGAGAAGAAGTCCAAGTATTCATCAAACGGCGAGGACACCACGGAATACGCGCGCCATACCGTGCTGCCATCCGCCTTGCTGACCCCCAGGCGCACGAACTGGCCGGCGGTAAACCGGAACCCTGGGTCACGGGTGGTTCGCAGGGTAAACAGGCTGGGGGTCAGGGATTGCACATCGAGCAAGGTTTGGCGGGTAAATTTCTCAGCACTGGCCGTCATGGGGGACTCCGTTCTACAGGTGCCCTAGTGTCCCTCAAACTCGAGCCCGGAAACACCTCTGGTTGGTAGTGGCATTATATAGGCACAAAATAATGGCAACCTAATATCAACTCTGATCAATTTGCTATTAGCCCCTTTATCCGCGCTACAAGCGCGCTCTAAGTTGAGCTGCTACAGGTGCTTCAACTGACTAAAAAATCGAAAAAACAACTAAGCCCCTTAGCTAAGCCCGCCGCGACCTTAGAGAAAGTTTCTTAAACGCTGCCCTGCAAGAGCGAAAATTTCATCTCGCGATGTAGCTCATGTCCTACACTAATTTCCGTGCAGTGGGAGTTCAGGACGTATCCCATGTCATGCGGAAACCCATGGAGAGTTACCAATGGTCAACTGGCGCAATACCCGACTTCCCAAACTGGAAGGCGAGAGCGAGGTTACGACTCTTTTCGAGATGGCTGTTAACCACACCTACGCACTCGGCTTCCAATACTGTTCTTTCACGATGAGCTCTCAACTACCTAACAACCAAACGAAACCTGTTCGCCTCAACAACTATCCAGATGAATGGAACAAACTGTATAACCAGGCCCACTTCTTTGACGCTGACCCCGTGGTGGAACATTGCAAACGTTGTGTACTGCCCCTTGTCTGGGAAGAAAAAATCTTTAAAGACTCACCCAACCTGTGGTCTTTAGCCCGATCCTTTGGTGTGCATTTGGGATGGACCCAAGCCGTGCATGATTTCCAGGGTGTGTTCAGCATGCTGACCCTGGGTCGCAGTGCGGGTGAAGTGACCCCGCAGGAGCTTTATGAAAAAGCCGGCCAGGTCCTGTGGCTGTGCCATGCGATGCATGCGGTAGTCGCGAAGACTTACGCACACAAGCCCAGCATTAACCCTGCAAACAAATTGACCCCGCGCGAAACCGAAATCCTCAAGTGGTCAGCCATGGGCAAGACCGCTGCGGACATTGCCGCCATCCTGTGCCTGTCCGAGCGTACGGTGGGCTTTCATATCTGCAGTTGCTTCAAAAAGCTGGGAGTCAACAACAAGATCGCCGCCGTGCTCTGCGCCTCGAAAGCGGGGTTGTTTTAATCAGCGTTGAAACACCGCATGTAATCCCTCAGGAAAAAAAGTAACATTTACGACCCATTCTGAGTGCTGGGCTGTTCCCACGGGGTGCCGCCCGCTGTTCACTCAGACGGTTCCGCAGCCGACTGCCGAACACCCATCGATGACCCAGAGCCTCCCTCGCCATGCCCCTGCTCGACAGCCCCTTCGCCCAGCTCGATCTGATCCGCCAGCCAGAGCAACATAACGATCCGCTGCAAGCCTTCGACGCCGCCGACGAGTACCTGCTCAGCTACCTGGCTGAACAGCAACCGAGCGCTGCGACCCGCGTGCTGGTGCTCAATGACAGCTTCGGCGCCCTGGCTGCGAGCCTGGAAGGCCGGGTGCAGGTGAACTCCAGCGGCGACTCGTTCCTGGCCGCCCTGGGCCTGGATAAAAACCTGGTGCGCAATGGCAAGGCCTTTGACGCCGTGCCGTTCATCCCCGCCAGCGAGGTGCCCAGCGGGCCGTTCGACCGGGTGCTGATCCGCGTCCCCAAGACCCTGGCATTGCTGGAAGAACAACTGATCCGCCTGCAAGGCCAACTGGCGCCGGGCGCCGAAGTGATTGCCGCAGCGATGGTCAAGCACCTGCCCCGGGCGGCCGGTGAGTTGCTGGAGCGCTATATCGGGCCGATGCACGCCTCCCTGGCGGTGAAGAAGGCGCGGTTGCTGATCGCGACACTGGCCGACCGCCCCACGGCGGTCTCGCCCTACCCGACGCGCTACACCCTGGACGCGCCGGCTATCGAACTGCTCAACCATGCCAACGTGTTCTGCCGTGAAGGCCTGGACATCGGCACCCGCGCCTTCCTGCCGCACCTGCCCAATAACCTGGGCAGTGCCCGCGTGGCGGACCTGGGTTGCGGCAACGGCGTATTGGCGATTGCCAGCGCACTGCAAAACCCCGACGCCCGGTACACCTTGGTGGACGAGTCCTATATGGCCGTGCAATCGGCCCTTGAGAACTGGCAAGCCGCCCTCGGTGATCGGGAGGTGACAGTACGCGCCGGGGACGGCCTCGCAGGCCAGGAGCCGGACTCCCTCGACGTGGTGCTGTGCAACCCGCCGTTCCACCAGCAGCAGGTGGTCGGCGACTTCCTGGCCTGGCGTATGTTCCAGCAGGCGCGGGAGGCGTTGGTGGTCGGCGGCGCGCTGTATATCGTCGGCAACCGTCACCTGGGTTATCACAGCAAGTTGGCGCGCTTGTTCCGTGGCGTAGAGCAGGTCGCTGCCACGCCCAAGTTCGTGATTCTCAAAGCACGCAAATAAAAAAAGCCCTGCCCTTCCAGAAGAAGAGCAGGGCTGAAAACCGGGCGCGAAGCCCGGATCGGGATGTCAGTGGGTGGTCAGGCCGGCCGCATTCATGAACATGCGCATCAGGCTGGCCACCACGAACAGGGCCAGCACACTGCCGGTCCAGATCATCGCCAGCCAGCCGAGGCGCCGCCACAGCGGCTGTTTCTCGGCCTGTTCGATCTCGTGCAACGTAGGTTTGCCGGACATGCAACGACCCTCCTAGTGATAGCCGTCTTCGTGGGTGACCTTGCCGCGGAACACGTAGTAGCTCCAGAAGGTGTAGCCCAGGATGAACGGGATGATGAACAAGGTGCCCACCAGCATGAAGCCCTGGCTCTGGGGCGGCGCAGCGGCATCCCAGATCGACACGGATGGCGGGATGATGTTCGGCCACAGGCTGATCCCCAGGCCGCTGTAGCCGAGGAAGATCAGCACCAGCGTCAGCAGGAACGGTGTGTAGTGGGCATTCCGCGCCACGGCGCGGATCAACCCGTACATGGTCACCAGCACCAGGATCGGTACCGGCAGGAACCAGAACAGGTTCGGCAGGGTGAACCAGCGCGAGGCGATTTCCGGGTGCGACAGTGGCGTCCAGAGACTCACGATGCCGATCACGGCCAGCACCACGAAGGCCAATGGCCGCGCCAGGTTGTGCATTTTCTCCTGCAACGGGCCTTCGGTTTTCATGATCAGCCAGGTGCAGCCGAGCAATGCATAGGCCACGATCAGCGCCACGCCGCAGAACATCGTGAACGGCGTGAGCCAGTCCAGCGAGCCGCCGGCAAACTGGCGATTGACCACCGGGATCCCGTCGATAAACGCCCCCAGCGCGACGCCCTGGAAGAACGTGGCCGCCAGCGAACCGCCGATAAACGCCTTGTCCCACAGGTGACGCTTGTGGTCCTTGGCCTTGAAGCGGAACTCGAAGGCCACGCCACGAAAGATCAGCCCCACCAGCATCAGGATCAACGGCAGGTACAGTGCCGACAACACCACCGAATAGGCCAGCGGGAACGCGCCGAACAACGCCGCGCCGCCCAGCACCAGCCAGGTTTCGTTACCGTCCCAGACCGGGGCCACGGTGTTCATCATCACGTCACGGTCGGTCTTGCCCGGGATAAACGGGAAGAGGATGCCGATGCCCAGGTCGAAGCCGTCCATGACCACGTACATCATGATGCCGAAGATGATGATCACGGCCCAGATCAGCGGAAGATCAATACCCATCTCAATTCCCCTTGTGCTGGATGTGGGCGTGGTCGTCATCGCTGCCATCATCGGCGGCGGACAACGGACGGGCCGGTGTGCGTTTCTGGCCAGGGCCACCGTGGGTCGGTTCCGTGCCTTCGTGGGTCACCGGGCCTTTGCGCACCAGGCGCATCATGTAGCCCAGGCCGGCGCCGAACAGCGCGAAGTACACCACCACGAACAACACCAGGGTGATCGTCATCTGCGCCAGGCTATGCCCGGAAGAAGCATCCGCAGTGCGCATCAACCCGTAGACCACCCACGGCTGGCGGCCGATCTCGGTGGTGAACCAACCGGCGAGAATCGCGATCAGGCCGGACGGCCCCATCCACAGCGCCAGGTACAGGAACGGCCTGGACGTGTACATCTTGTCGCCCCGGCGCAGCCAGAGGCTGAACAGGCCGGTGAAGATCATCAAGAACCCCAGGCCGACCATGACCCGGAACGACCAGAATACGATGGTCGAATTCGGCCGGTCTTCCGGCGGGAATTCCTTGAGCGCCGGCACCTGTTTGTCCAGGGAGTGGGTCAGGATCAGGCTGCCCAGGTACGGAATCTCCACGGCGTATTTGGTTTTTTCCGCTTTCATGTCCGGCCAGCCAAACAGGATCAGCGGCGTTGGCTCATTGCCTTTGTTTTCCCAGTGGCCTTCAATCGCGGCGATTTTCGCCGGCTGGTGCTCGAGGGTGTTGAGGCCATGGAAGTCCCCGATCACCGCCTGGATAGGCGCCACGATCAGGGCCATCCACATCGCCATCGACAACATCTTGCGGATCGCCGGGTTGTCCTTGCCGCGCAGCAAGTGCCAGGCCGCCGAGGAACCGACGAAGAACGCGGTGGCCACGAACGCCGCCGTCGCCATGTGCATCAGGCGGTAAGGGAACGACGGGTTGAAGATCACCGCCAGCCAATCGGTAGGAATCACGCGGCCGTCGATGATTTCAAAGCCTTGCGGCGTCTGCATCCAGCTGTTGGACGCCAGGATCCAGAAGGTCGAGATCAGCGTACCGACGGCCACCATCACGGTGGAGAAGAAGTGCAGCTTGCGCCCCACCTTGTTCCAGCCGAACAGCATCACGCCGAGGAAACCGGCTTCGAGGAAGAAGGCCGTAAGCACTTCGTACGTCAGGAGCGGCCCGGTCACGGCGCCGGCGAAGTCCGAGAAGCGGCTCCAGTTGGTGCCGAACTGGTAGGCCATGACCAGACCGGAGACCACGCCCATGCCGAAGTTGACGGCAAAGATCTTCGACCAGAAATGGTAGAGGTCACGGTAGGTATCGTTATGGGTCTTGAGCCACAAGCCTTCCAGCACCGCGAGGTAACTGGCCAGGCCGATGGTGATCGCCGGGAACAGGATGTGGAATGAGATGGTGAACGCGAACTGAATTCGGGCGAGATCTAGCGCCTCCAAACCGAACATAAGTCTTCCTCTGTCAGGTAATACCGGCTGCTGGCGGGAGCCTGCACCCACTGCCCCCACGGATATGGAGTCTGGCGAATTTCAATTCGTTTCTTTTTTTAACCAGCCACGCAGGGAATCGGGCCTTGCGGCCACCAGAACAAATTCTGAAATGACTTTGATCTGGGTCAATCACAGTGAAAAGAGTAGTCCCATTTTCGCGGCTGGCCTGTGTGGTCTTTTGCCGCGTGACAGCTTGCCTCAGCCTTCTTCTCGCAACTAATTGTTACAGCTTGATGCTAATCTGCCCCTTCCCTCCGGCCTTGACCTGAATTTCCGATGCCCAGTGAACCCACGTTGCTGTTACGTCACCACCGCCCTTTCATCGCGTTCTGGCTGGCACGGATCTTCACCGCCAGCGGCTTCCAGATGCTTACCGTGGCCATTGGCTGGAACCTCTACCAACTCACCGGCAACGTGCTCGACCTGGGGCTGGTCGGCCTGGTGGAGTTCGTGCCGCGCGTGCTGTTCATGCTGCACACCGGGCACGTGGCCGACCGCTATGACCGACGCAAAGTCGCGGCCATCTGCCAGACCGTGCAGGCGCTGATTGCCCTTTCCCTGGCCATTGGCGGCCTCACCGGCAACGTGACCCGCGAGATGATCTTTATCCTCGCCTTCCTGCTCGGCGCCGCGCGCTCGTTTGAAATGCCCACCACCCAGGCCCTGCTGCCAAGCATCGTGCCCAGTGCGCTGTTCCCGCGTGCGGTGGCCTCGTCGCAGTCGGCCCAGCAACTGGCAACCATCGTCGCCCCGGCGCTCGGTGGTTTGCTATACGCCTTCGGCAGCGTCTGGGTGTATGGGCCCACGGTGGCGCTGTACCTGATTGCCTGTGTACTGACCCTCAACCTGCCCGCCCGCCAGACCCCGCTCAACAAAGGCAAGGCCACCCTCGATTCACTGCTGGCCGGCATCCGCTTTATCCGCAGCCGCCCGGACATCCTCGGGGCGATTTCCCTCGACCTGTTCGCCGTGCTGCTGGGCGGCGCCACCGCGTTGCTGCCGGTATTCGCCAAGGACATCCTGCTGACCGGCGCATGGGGCCTGGGCCTGTTGCGCTCGGCGCCGGCGGTGGGCGCGCTGTTGATGTCGTTGTGGCTGGCGCGCTTTTCGGTAGATCGGCAGGTGGGCCGGGTGATGTTCACCGCCGTCGGCGTATTCGGCGTAGCGACCATCGCCTTCGGCCTGTCCACCTCGTTCTGGTTTTCCCTGGCGGTGCTGGTGGTGCTGGGCGCGGCGGACATGATCAGCATGGTGATCCGTGCGTCCTTCGTGCAGTTGGAGACGCCGGATGAAATGCGCGGGCGGGTCAGTGCGGTCAATGGTCTGTTTATCGGCGCCTCCAACCAATTGGGCGAGTTCGAATCGGGGATTACCGCCCATTGGTTCGGCACCGTGCCGGCCGTGGTGATGGGCGGCATCGGTACGCTGGTGGTGACCGGGGTGTGGATCAAACTGTTCCCGACCCTGGCGAATCGGGATCGTATGCATGTGCCGATAGATGAAAGCATCAAGCCCGCGGCATGATCCAATGTGGGAGGAGGCTTGTTCCCTCCCACATTTGGACCTTCAGTGTTTGCTGGACCGCGTCAGAGCACCTTATCCAGGGTGATCGGAAACTCTCGCACCCGCTTGCCGGTGGCATGGTAGACCGCATTCGCCACCGCCGCCGCCACCCCGACAATGCCGATCTCTCCCACGCCCTTGGACCCAAGGGCGTTGACGATCTCGTCATGTTCCTCGACAAACACCACGTCAATCTCGCCGATATCGGCATTTACCGGGATGTGGTACTCGGCCAGGCTGTGGTTCATGTAGCGGCCCAACTGATGGTCGATCTGGGTCTCTTCATGCAGGGCCATGCCGATGCCCCACACCACCCCGCCGAGGATCTGGCTGCGGGCCATCTTCGGGTTGACCACCCGCCCGGCCGCAATGGCGCTGACCACGCGGCTGACCTTGATCGTGCCCAAGTCTTCATCCACCCGCACTTCGACGAACACCGCCGAATGGGTGGCGGTGGCGTAACCCTCGCGTTTCTTGTCCGGCTCGCTGTCGACCTGGACTTCCACGCTCTCTTCACCGCTGTCCTTGACCAGTTGTGCCAACGACACACTCACATCGCCGGTGTGCAGTTGGCCGTCTTCAAAACGCACGGACTCGGCATCCTTGAACACCGGGTAAGTCTGCCGGGCGATGGTCAGCAGCCTCGCGCTCAACGCTTCGCAGGCTTGCTGCACGGCGGTGCCGACGGACGACACGGTGAACGAGCCGCCTTGCAGCGGCGCGGTGGGCAATGAAGAGTCGCCGAGCAGGAACACCACGTCCTCAACCGCCACGCCACTGGCCTGCGCCGCGATCTGGGTCATCACCGTGTAGGTGCCGGTGCCGATGTCCGTGGTCGCACTGCTGACGGTCAGCTTGCCCTCGGCGTCGATGCGCGCCTTGGCGCTGGCCTTCATCTGCATGGCCTCCCACACGCCACCGGCCATGCCCCAGCCGATCAACTGGCAGCCGTCGCGCATGCTGCGCGGTTCCGGGTTGCGCTGGCTCCAGCCGAAGCGCTCGGCACCTTCGCTGTAACACTCGCGCAGGGCCTTGCTCGACCAGGGCTTGTCTTCGTTCTGGTTGCGCTCGGCGTAGTTGACCAGGCGCAGTTGCACCGGGTCCATGCCCAAGGCGCTGGCCAACTCGTCCATGGCGCACTCCAGGCCGATCACGCCCAAGGCAGCGCCGGGCGCGCGCATGTCCAGGGGCGTGAATACATCCAGCGGCACCAGTTTGTAGGTCAGTTGCACGTTGTCGCAGTGATAGAGCATGCCGCTCCACTCCACCACGTGCTCGCTGAAGTCTTCGAAGCGCGAGGTCTGGCCAATCGCCGTATGCCCCAATGCCAGCAGGCGACCATTGGCGGCGGCGCCCATCTGCAAACGCTGCAAGGTGCGCGGGCGGTAGCCGAAGGTGAACATCTGCTGGCGGGTCAGGGTGACGCGCACCGAGCGCTTGAGCGCCAGGGACGCCATCACCGCCAGCGGCAATTGATACTGCGGGCGCAAGCCCGAGCCGAACGCACCACCGACGAACGCGGCGAAGATCCGCACCTGGCTTTTATCCAGGCCGAACACGTCTTGCACATAGGCCTGGCAGTTCTGCGGGCCCTGGGTCTTGTCATGGATATGCAGGGTGCCATCCGGCTGATACAGCACGGTGCTGGCGTGGGGTTCCATGGGGTTGTGGTGTTCGATGGGGGTGCTGTAGTGCAGGTCGAGGCTGACGGCGGCAGCGGCCCACTCGGCCTGGAAGTTGCCACGCGGCTTGGGCGGCGCCTGCGGTGAAGCATGGGCCTGTTCCTGCTGGGCGAGCAGGTCGGTCTCGAAGTCTTCCCGTGCGTAGTCGATCGCTACCAGCGAGCCGGCATGCCGCGCCAGTTCCAGGTTGTCGGCGATCACCAGGGCCAGGGGTTGGCCGCTGTACAGCACCCGGTCGTTATACAGCGGGCGAAACGGTGAGCCGTCCGCCGCATCGTCATCCTGGAAGGCATCGTCGTAACGGGCGATTTTCGGCCGGTTGAGGTGATGGATAACCGCCACCACGCCCGGCAGGGCCAGTGCCCTGGACGCATCGATCGCCAGCACACGGCCCTTGGCGATGGTGCTGGACACCACACTGCCGTGGAGCAGGCCGTCCTCGGGAAACTCACCGGCATAACGCGCCTGGCCGGTGACCTTGAGCAGACCGTCGACACGGTCCAGGGGTTTGCCAATAGCGGTCATGGGCGATCTCCTGCGACGGCGGCGTCGCTCAGGGCACGGATGATTGCGCGGCGCGCCAGCTTGATCTTGAAGCCGTTGTGTTCCAGCGGCTCGGCGTCTTGCAGCACCGCGTCGGCGGCATTGCTGAAGGTTTCGCGGCTGACCGCCTGGCCGATCAGCGAGGCTTCCACCGCACGGTCGCGCCAGGGTTTATGGGCCACGCCGCCGAGGACCAGGCGCGCGTCGACGATTCGATCGCCGTCCAACTCGAGAGCGGCGGCCACCGACACCAAGGCAAACGCATAAGACGCGCGGTCGCGGATTTTCAGGTAATGGCTGTGACGGGCCAGGTGGTCAGCGGGCAATTCGATGGCGGTGATCAGCTCATCGTCGGCCAGCTGGTTGTCGCGTTGCGGCGCATAACCGGGCAGGCGGTGGAAGTCGGCAAATTCGATAACCCGCGCGCCGCCACGCCCCTGCACATGCACCCGCGCCTCCAGCGCCGCCAGGGCCACGCACATGTCCGAAGGGTGAGTGGCCACGCACTGTTCGCTGGCGCCGAGGATCGCATGGATACGGTTCAACCCAGTGCGCGCCGGGCAGCCGCTGCCGGGTTCACGCTTATTGCAGGGCACGCTGGCGTCATAGAAGTAGTAGCACCGGGTGCGTTGCAACAGGTTGCCGCCGGTGCTGGCCATATTGCGCAGTTGCGGCGAAGCACCGGCAAGGATCGCCTGGGACAGCAACGGGTAACGCTGTTCGATCAGCGGGTGCCAGGCCAGGTCGGCATTGCTCACCAGCGCGCCGATGCGCAGGCCGCCCTCGGCGGTTTGTTCAATCTCATTGAGCGGCAGGCCGGTGATATCGATCAGGTGCTCGGGGCGGCTGATGTTTTCTTTCATCAAGTCCAGCAGGTTGGTGCCCCCGGCAATAAAGCGCGACGCGGCGCTGCTCAGGTGCACGGCTGCGTGGACATCCGCCGGTTTGCTGTACTGGAAGGGATTCATCGCTCACCTCCCTGGGCCCGGCACGCCGGCAAAGCCTCTTCGATGGCATCGCGGATATTGCTGTAGGCGCCGCAGCGGCACAGGTTGCCGCTCATCAGCTCCTGGATCTGTGCACTGTCGTGGGCACGGCCTTCATTGACCAGGCCAACGGCGGAGCAAATCTGACCCGGCGTGCAGTAACCGCACTGGAAGGCATCGTGCTTGATAAAGGCTTGCTGCATCGGGTGCAGTTGGTCACCGTCGGCCAGGCCTTCGATGGTGGTCAGTTCGGCGCCGTCGCACATCACCGCCAGGGTCAGGCAGGCGTTGATGCGTTTACCGTCGCGCAATACTGTGCACGCACCGCATTGGCCGTGGTCGCAGCCTTTTTTGCTGCCGACCAGGTCCAGTTGCTCGCGCAGCAAATCCAGCAACGTGGTCCAGGGCAATACGTCGAGTTGACGGTCCTGACCATTGAGGGTCAAGCGTATGGAGTGGGCGACGAACGGTTGGGCCGCCGCGCCATTGGGGATCGCGCTCATAAACACCTCACGGGTTGGTGTACATCCGCGGCGTTCAGGAAAGTCGCCGTCTCAGGGGTACGACTTCCCGGGGTATTGAGCGTTCAAGGTGATTGATCAGCGGATATTGAGGAGGGTCTTCAAGGTGTTCCGCGGGCCGTTGATCGACGAGTTGCTGTATTCGAACCAGCCTTGGGCCTGGACATTCAGGTCAAATACATAGATGTAGCCCATCAGCGTGCCTGCCCCGCTGCAGGCCTCGCTGACGCTGCCGACCTGGCACACGGGCGTGCGTTGCCCGCTCAGTTCGGCACCATTGAAGCGCCCCATCGGGTTGTTACCCAGGCCGACTTCCATCACCGACACTTGGGTGGGCCCACGGTGCGTGCACATCTGGGTGCTTTGCGCGCGTTCCGGGATGGTTTCCGTGCAGTGCGCCGATTCGACCTTGAATACGCGCACCTCGCTCAAGGGCGGTGCAGTCGCGCCCCACACCGGTGCCGCGCCCAACCACAGGCCGAGACAGGGGATCAGGGCTAGACTCCACGCGTTGGCTTTTTTCATGCTGTCGATGACCTGCTGTTGAACGTCGCCGCAGTATGCCTCAAGGCCATGCGCCACACAGCCTCGGCTGCTGGTATGATGCGCCGCTTTTTCCGATCCTCTCTGGAACCACAGGCGCTTGGCGCAGTTTGTGCTTTGACTTAGAGGTCAACAAATAACGACGCAACATAGCGTCACAGGGAGCAGGCATGCTGGAAAAGCTGTTTCAACTCAAGGCACACAACACCAACGTGCGCACCGAGATCCTCGCGGGCATCACGACATTCCTGGCCATGGCCTACATCCTGTTCGTGAACCCGAGCATCCTCGGCGAGACCGGCATGGACAAGGGCGCGGTATTTGTCGCGACCTGCCTGGCGGCGGCCATCGGTTCGACCGTGATGGGCCTGATCGCCAACTACCCGATCGCGCTGGCACCGGGCATGGGCCTCAACGCCTTCTTTACCTACACCGTGGTGTTGCACATGGGCCACACCTGGCAGGTTGCGCTGGGTGCGGTATTCATTTCGGCGGTGCTGTTCTTCCTGCTGTCGATCTTCCGTATCCGTGAGTGGATCATCAACAGCATTCCCCTGCCCCTGCGTTCGGCGATTGCCGCCGGTATCGGCCTGTTCCTGGCACTGATCGCCCTGCACAACGCCGGGATCGTGGTCGGCAACCCCAACACCCTGGTGGGCATGGGCGACCTGACCAAGCCGGCGCCTATCCTGGCCATCCTCGGCTTCATGCTGATCGTTGCGCTGGAAGCCCTGGCCGTACGCGGCGCGGTGCTGATCGGCATCCTGGCGGTGACCATCGTCTCCATTCTGCTGGGCGTCACCGCGTTTGGCGGCTTGATGTCGATGCCGCCGTCCCTGGCCCCGACCTTCCTGCAGCTGGATATCAAGGGCGCGCTGGACATCGGCCTGGTCAGCGTGATCTTCGCCTTCCTGTTCGTCGACCTGTTCGACAACTCCGGCACCCTGATCGGCGTGGCCAAGCGCGCCGGGCTGATGGGCAAGGACGGCCACATGCCGAAAATGGGCCGTGCGCTGATCGCCGACAGTACCGCCGCCATGGCCGGTTCGCTGCTGGGTACGTCGACCACCACCAGCTACATCGAATCCGCTGCGGGCGTGAGCGCCGGTGGCCGTACCGGCTTGACCGCCATCGTGGTGGCGATCCTGTTCCTGCTGGCACTGTTCTTCTCGCCGCTGGCCGCCAGCGTACCGGCCTTTGCTACCGCGCCGGCGCTGCTGTTCGTCGCCGTATTGATGACCTCAGGCCTGGCCGAAATCGACTGGGATGACATTACCGTTGCAGCGCCGGTGGTGATCACCGCCCTGGCGATGCCCTTCACTTACTCCATCGCCAACGGCATTGCCTTCGGTTTCATCGCCTGGACCGCCATCAAGCTGCTTTCGGGCCGCTACCGTGAGCTCAACCCGGCACTGGTGATTCTGTCGATTCTGTTTGTGATCAAGCTGGGCTGGTTCAACGCATGACTTTTGACGCCACACGCTACACCGCTCAACTGCAAGACAAGGTCACGCGCTTGCGTGACCTGTTGGCACCGTTCGACGCACCCGAGCCGCAGGTCTTCGAGTCGCCGCTGCAGAACTTCCGCCTGCGGGCGGAGTTCCGCCTGTGGCGCGAAGGCGGTGAACGCCACTACGCGATGTTTTCCCAGGACGACAAGCGCACGCCGATCCTGATCGAAGCGTTCCCCATCGCCAGCCAGCGCATCAACCAGTTGATGCCCCAGCTCAAGGCCGCCTGGCAAGCCAGCGCTGCCCTGAGCCACAAGCTGTTCCAGGTGGAGTTCCTCACCACCCTGGCCGGCGACGCGATGATCACCCTGTGTTATCACCGCCCGCTGGACGAGCACTGGCACACGGCGGCGAATAAGCTGGCGACTGAATTGAATGTGAGCATCATCGGCCGCTCCAAGGGCAAGCGCGATGTGATCGGCCACGACTACGTGGTGGAAAAACTCGACGTCGGCGGCCGCACTTTCAGTTACCGCCAACCCGAAGGCGCCTTTACCCAGCCCAACGGCACGGTGAACCAGAAGATGCTCAACTGGGCATACGAAGCCTTGGGCGATCGCCCGGATGACTTGCTGGAGCTGTATTGCGGCAACGGCAACTTCACCCTGCCCCTGGCCACCCGTGTGCGTAAAGTGCTCGCTACCGAGATCAGCAAGACCTCGGTGAATGCGGCCCTGAGCAACCTCGATGAAAACGCGGTGGGTAACGTCACCCTGGTGCGCCTCTCCGCCGAAGAGCTCACCGAAGCGCTGAATGAAGTACGCCCTTTCCGCCGCCTGCACGGCATCGACCTGAAGAGCTATGAATTCGGTAGCGTATTCGTCGACCCGCCCCGCGCCGGCATGGACCCGGACACCTGCGAACTGACCCGACGCTTCGACAATATCCTGTACATCTCCTGCAACCCGGAGACGCTGGCGGCGAACATTGCGCAACTGCATGACAGCCACCGCATTACCCGGTGTGCGATGTTTGACCAGTTCCCCTGGACGCACCATATGGAATCCGGGGTGTTATTGACCCGGCGGTAATTCAGCGTCCTCAGGCTCCTTCTTGCGTGGCCGGCCGCCCTTCTTGCCATTGGCTCGGGCGGCGGCGGATTTGGCGGCGCTGCTCTTGCGACCGTTGCGTGACGCTACCAGGCTGGTGGCCAGGTCCATCAGCGGCTGGCTTGTGGCGATCAGGCCCGTGATCGAAACATCCAGATCCCGGGCCTCACAGCTAATAGCCTTGCCACCGAAACTGACTTCCAACTGCTGGAAATCTTCCTCTGAAAACCCTTCGAACTCCGGCAGCCCTGCCACCGGCAGCATGACGCGACTGCCGTCGCTGAAACCGATGGAAATGCAGTCGTCTACATAACGCACATTGCTGGCGTTGGCGTACAGGCGCTTTAGCCTACGGCCACGGGCGATTGCCTTGTCGATGTCGGCGTCAGTGAGAGGTACATAAGGTATGACTTTGGCTTTTACGATTTTCATAAATTAATCCCCACGCAATCTGGCGCTCTTACCAGATTCAAAATAGTCCGTTGCGCTACAGCGTCGTGCCAGGCGCTTGCGATGACGTAGACACCACGTCGAATGACTAACCCTGGAACCAATTCACTGGTGTCCCAGTTCCATGAATGGTTCTCCAGGCAAACCGTTTGCAGTTTTTCCCACCAAATCCTGCGTGCCCGTGCCAGATAATGTCGCTGCATGATTACCTCGCGTATTTCCTTCAGAACCGCCGTGGGTGGCCGCCTCCGTTCAGGCTCTACGTCCCACAATTCAACGTCCCCATCCAAAAAACTGAAACGAAACCGCGCATCCCATTCCCTGCCCCTGACATGTACATGAGGCGGACAATGCTCGTCCCTGATAAACACCGAGATGACATATCCCTTATAAACACCTACTTTCATCGTAACCCATCCGTTAGGTTATTTTCCGCCAGGTAACAATTTCCCTCTGCCACCCGACAACCGGCTCCCTATTCCCGAAGCTGTTTCACAGATTAGTAACCACAAAAAACCCGACGAATGCCGGGTTGTAACCACTCATGCCGAAGGCTGGAAGTACCCCGCCAACGCCCGCAAGTCCTGCTCGCTCAGCAACCCCGCGTAATACTTCAACTGAATCCTGGCCAGCAGATACGCATGCCGCGCATTGGCCAGGTCGCGGCGGGCGGTGAAGAGTTGTTGTTCGGCGTCGAGTACGTCGAGGTTGACCCGCTCACCGCCGCTGACGCTCTTTCTGGTCGCAGTAACCAGTGCGGTGGCTGAGCTGACGGCCATCTCGTAGGCACGCACTTTCGCCGCACCACTGGTGTTGAGGTTGAACTGCTTGCGCAGCTCCACCAGCGTCGCCGAGGTGTGTGCGTCCAGCTCGTATTGGGCCTGGGACAGTTGATTGGCCGCCTGGCGCGTAGAGGCCGACACCGAGCCGCCGGCAAACAACGGCAGGCTGACCTGGATGCCGACGCTGTTGGTGTCGTACTTCTGGTTGTAGCTGCTTTCCGAATCGGAGCTGGTCTGGCGGCTGCTGGCGTACAGGCTGACCTTGGGCATGTGCCCGGCGCGTTTGCGCTCCACTTCGTAGGACGCCACGTCCAGCGCGTGGTGCTGGGACTTGAGTTCGGGGTTGTTGGCCATGGCCAGTTCGCGCCAGGTTTCGAAGCGGTTGGGCTCCAGGGGCGGGATGTCGAATGGGCGGGCCAGGGGTGCCAGCGCTTCGATCTGCAACGGTTGGCCGACAATCGCTTCCAGCTCGCGCAAGGCGCTGTCCTGGGCGTCCAGCGACTCGATTTCCTCCGCCTGGGCCAAGCTCAAGCGTGCCTGGGTTTCGAGTACATCGGTGCGCGTGCCTTCGCCACCTTTGAGCAGGCGATCATTGAGTTGCAGGCGTTCGGCATACGCACGTTTCTGCGCACGGCTCAACTCGATGCGTTCCTGCGCCAGCAGCGCCTGGCTGTAGGCACTGAGCACGCGCACGGCCAACTCCTGACTCTTACTGCGAAAACGCTCATCGGCCATAAGCGCCTGGGCGGTGCCTTGGCGAAAGCGCGCGTAGGCTTCGTAGTCCAGCAACGGTTGCTGCAAAGTCAGGGTCGAGGCATAGCTGCGGTAATCACGGTCGCTGGTGACATCGCCGACGGCGGTGCTTTGGGTAACTTCGGATTCGTTGCGCGAGTTGTTATAGCTCCAGGACAGGTTCGGCAATAACGCCGCTCGGCCGATCACGCGGTTCTCTTCACCGGCCTCGCGCTCCTGGATGGCGGCCTGGAAGGTCGGGTCATTGCGCAGGGCGAGGTCGTAGGCGTCGAGCAAACCCAAGGCATGTGCCGCCGGTGTAACGCTCAGGCACAGGGTCAAAAACAGCGCCTTCATTCTTCCACCAGGGCCATGTGGGTACGGTCCAGCAAGGGTTTGAACAGGTAGTTGAGCATCGAACGCTCACCGGTCTTGATGAAGGTTTCCACCGGCATGCCCGGACGAATCCGCACGCCGTCCAGTTGTTGCATGCCCCCCGCACTGACCTGGGCGCGCACGGTGTAATAAGGCTCATCGGTGCGCTCATCGACCTGGCGGTCGGCGGAGACCAGCGTCACCTCACCGGCCACCCGTGGGGTGGTGGCCTGGTTGAACGCCGAGAACAGCAACTCCACCGGTAGGCCCGGATGCACCTTGTCGATCATTTGCACCGGCACCCGCGCTTCCACCCACAGCGGTTCGCCCTGGGGCACGATGTCCATCAGGGCCTGGCCGGGCTTGATCACGCCGCCTTCGGTGTACACCTCCAACCCGACCACCACCCCCGAGGCCGGCGCCCGCACCAGGCTGTTGGCCAGTTCGAACTCGGCCGACGCCAGGCGGTTACGCAGGTCATCGCTGCGGGTACGGGTCTCGGCCAACTGGCCGCGCAGGTCTTTCTGGAACTCTTCGCCGAGCTGGCGGATGCGCAGGCGCAGTTCCACAACCTGGCGCTGCAACTGGCCGATGCGTCCGTAGTCTTCGGCAATCGCGCCGTCGACCTGGGCGTACAGGCGCTCGCTGTCGAGCAGGCGATTGCGCGGGATATAGCCATCGCGCGCCAACTCGCGCAGCCCTTGCAGTTGCTCGTTCAATGCCGCGTGTTGCTGCAGCTTGCTCGCCTGGGAATCCTGCGTGCCGCGCAACTGCGCCTCAGCACCGGCGATGGTTTCGCGCAGGCCTTGCTGCTCGGTGGCCAGCGCCTGGGCGCGGCTGGTGAACAGTTGCCGTTGCAGGTTCAGGGTGTTGGCCGCCTCCGGCTCGTTGAGCAATTCAGGACCGAAGGTGATGGCGGGCAGCCCTTCGCTTTCCGCACTCAAGCGCGCCTCACTGGCCAGGGACGCCAGGTACTGGCTGCGCAGCGACTGCATCTGCCCGCGCAAGGGCGTCTCCTTCAAGCGCAACAGCACCTGGCCGGCGTTGACCACATCACCGTCACGCACCTCGATACGCTCGACGATGCCCCCGGCAGGATGCTGCACGGTCTTGCGATGGCCAGAGACCATGACCTTGCCCGACACCGCCACGCCCTTGTCCAGCGGCGCCAACGCGGCCCAGCCGATAAATCCGGCAAAGCCGCCAAGCACCAACAACCAGCCCAGGCGCGAATATTTTTTGTCATCCAGCGCCAACACCGTGTGAGGGCGGTCGCTGACCAGCACCGGCTTACTCATGCTCATGCCTGTTTTCCTTCGCCGAGGCGGTAGCTCATGCTCAGGGTCGACACCGGTTTGGAGGCTGCCGGTTTCTGCCGTGCCTCCAGCACCCGCGCCGTCGGACCAAAGGCCTGCAACTGGCCGTCCTTGAGGATCAGCAACTGGTCGGTCAGGCTCAGTACATTGGCTTTGTGGGTAATCAGGATCACCGTGCGGCGCTGCTGCTTAAGCTGGGTGATGGCCTGGAGCAGCGCCTGCTCGCCCACTTCGTCGAGGTTGGCGTTGGGCTCATCCAGCACGATCAACGCCGGCAGGCCGTACAGCGCACGGGCCAGGGCCACGCGTTGTTTCTGGCCACCGGACAACCCCGCACCGCCCTCCCCCAATTGCGTGTCATAGCCTTGGGGCAGTTGCAGGATCAGTTCATGTACGCCGGCCATTTTCGCGGCGGCCAGGACGTTGTCGCTATCCAGTTCGGCAAACCGTGCGATGTTGTCGGCGATGCTGCCGGCGAACAATTGAATGTCCTGGGGCAGGTAGCCGATGTGCGGGCCGAGTTGCTGTTTGTCCCACTGGGCCAGGTCGGCGCCGTCCAGCCGCACCTTGCCGGCCAGCGGTGCCCAGGCGCCCACCAGCACCCGCGCCAGGGTGGATTTGCCGCAGCCGGAAGGTCCGATCACGCCGAGCACGTCCCCCGCTGGCAGGTTGAACCCCAGATTGGCCAGCGCCGGTCGACGGCTGCCGGGGGCGCAGGCGCTGATGTGCTCGACGCTCAACTGGCCCTTGGGCACCGGCAGGCTCATGCGCGGCGGTCGCGCCGGGTTGGCCGCCAGCAGTTGCGACAAGCGCTCGTAGGCCAGGCGCGCCGAGCCCCATTGTTTCCAGACGCCGATCAGTTGGTCGATGGGGCTCAGCACCCGCCCCATCAGGATCGAGCCGGCAATCATCATCCCCGGCGTGATATCGCCCTGCACCGCCAGCAACGCGCCCAGGCCGAGTACCAGCGATTGCAAGGCCAGGCGTACGCCCTTGGACCAGGCGGTGACGGCGGCGGTCTTTTCACTGGCCAGGTTTTGCTGGGCGAGGAACGCCTGGTGCTGATTGAACCAACGCCCGCGCAAGGTGGCGAGCATGCCCATGGCCTCGATGCTGTCGGCATTGCGCAGGTTGGCCGTGGCCTGCTGGCTGGCGTGGATGGACAGTTGGCTGGCCTGGGCCATCGGCGCCTGGCTGACATGGTGGTTGATCCACGCCAACGCGATCAATATCGCCGCGCCGCCCAGCGCCAGCAGGCCAAGCCAGGGGTGGAACAGGAAGATCACCAGCAGGTACACCGGAAACCACGGCGCGTCGAAAAACGCGAACAGCGCCTGGCCGGTGGCGAACTGGCGCAAGGTGGTCAGGTCATGCAACGCCTGGCCCGCCGCCTGGGTGCCGCCCTTGAGTTGCGCTTCGAACGCGGCGTCGTAGACCCGTTGGTTCAGGCCCATGTCCATCTGCGTGCCGAGGCGGATCACCACCTGGCTGCGCACCCACTCCAACGCCCCCATCAGGCCGAACAGGCCGAGGATCATCAGCGTCAGCATCAACAGGGTCATCTGATTGCCCGAGGCCAGCACCCGGTCATATACCTGCAGCATGTACAGCGCCGGAGCCAGCATCAGCAGGTTGATCACCGCCGAGAACAGGCCGATGTTGAAGAAGCCACTTTTATAGGCCGTGAGGGCGGCCAGGGTTTCGTTGCCGACGTGGCGCATCTGGGGATTCTCGTGGGGTTGAACGTGCAGCGTCGCCGCGTTGACAGCCGATACGGCGCTGCGCAGAATTCGGCACCGCCGTCGCCGGAAGAGTTAGAAGGCTTGGGCGACGGCGGTGTAGTACGGCGAATGGGAGAGCGATCTTCCATTCGCTTTTTTCAGGCGGCAGCAGGTTCAGGCAGCGAGTGCCCAGTCCTGTGCCACGTCCTGCACGCCCACCAGGGCAACGTCGGTGGACACTGCGCTGGCGTGTGCCGCCAGGCCCGCAGACACTTCGTCGAAGGTGCTGGCAGTGGACAGGCCAAAGTCGTCGAGCAGGTTGTTGAGCACGGTTTCCAGCGCGGCGGTGTTGCCCTGCATCAAACCGTAGATAACGCTTTGTACGTCGTTGCCAGCCCGGCCGGCGCCCTCGGCGGCGCTCAGGTCGAGGCCGTTGAACGCGACCTTGAAGTCGCTCAGGGAGAAGTCGCTGCCATTGCCGCCGCCCAGGCCTGTGCCCAGTTGCACGTTATCCAGGTCGCCCCACAGGTAGTGGTTCAGGTTGCTGCTGGCGGGCAACGACGGGTTGAACACATAGTGCAGGCCATTGCTGGTGTCGCTGTCGGCAATGAACGCGTACTCGGAGTTGTTGGCGCCGTGGGTCGAATACTGGTCGCCGCTGAGGGTGCCGTTGCTGAAGCCGCCGGTGTTGCTGGTGCCGTGCCCTGCAGTGTTGAACCCCACTGCCCAGGAGCTCAGGTAGTCCGATACCGACAGAGAACCCAGGCCCGAATCGTAGCTAACAGAAATAGTCATCGCTAAACCTCGTTAAACAACGTTGTTGATGAGCACGCCGGTGCGGCGCGCCTTTTTGCCCACCCATGGGCAAAACCGTTGATCAAGTGCCTGCGCACGCTGATCAGAATTTGTATTCCAACATGCCGCTCAGGGTTCGCCCGCGCGCCAGGCTGAGGTTGTTGGCGTCGCCCATGGCGACGAAATAGGCTTCATCGGTGGCGTTTTCCAACGCCAGTGCAATGTTCAGTTGATCCGTCATCCAGTAACTGGCGTACAGGTCATAGAGCGTGTACTTGGGCCACATCGCCTGATCAATCAACTCGTAGCCCTGCTGATTGAGGTTTTCGCCGTTGCCCGAGCTGTAGCGCACACGCACACCCGTATCCAGGCGTTTTTCCAGGAAGCGTGCACCCAGGGTCAGCGAGCCGCGATCGGCTGGCATGTACGTGGCGTTCCCCATGATTCGCCCGCAGCTTTCCTTGTTGTTGGCGACGTCGTCATCCAACACCTCATAGGTGGTGACCGGCCGTATTCCGATGCGCCCATCCGGCAGGGTGAAACGCTCCAGGCGGGTGGTCCTTGGCCCGGTGGTCTTGGCGCCGCCCATGTAATAGTTCTTCGAGCAGAACTCATTGCTGCCGATCATGTGGGTGTAGCTGAGGTTGGCGTACGCGCGGCCCATGTCGTAATTGAGCTGGTATTCGACCCCGCGAAAACGCGTCGGGTTGGTGTTATTGACGTAAGCCATGGTCCCGAGGAATCCACCCACCTGGGTTTCCGGCAAGCTGACGCTGGTGTTGAGGAAAGAGAAGTTTTCGATCCGGGTATCGAAGTACGCCACTTTCATGCCGAGGCGATCGTCACTGAAAAACAAGCCTTCCTTGAAGACATTCATGCCCACTTCCCAATCCCGTGATTCTTCAGGCTTGAGGTAGGGGTTGGGAAATACGCGTTCTCCCGAACCGCCACCGTGGGGCCGGCCAGTCATGAAGGTTTCGGTCACCGCCGGTGGCCGCCAGCCCTTGCCCCACCGGGTATAGAGCTGCAGCCAGTCCACGCCCGGTTTCACCGCGAGACCGAAGGTGGGGGAAAACTGGCCTTCTTCACGGTCGACCTCCATCACTTCCGAGACACGCCTGGCACCGACAAGGCTGTTGTAGAAGCGATCACGCCGGTACAGGGTCATGCCGGTTTCGCCTTCGAGCCGATAGCGGTCATAACGCAAGCCCGCATCCAGGGTCAGCCAGCCGCCATATTCGTACTGCGCGTTGTTGAACAGGCTGGCGATGGTGCGTTTGCCCCCTGGCGTGCCGCCCTCTGCGTAAGGCAACAAGCCCAGGTTGTTGGTGGCTTCAACTTTGTTGGTGCGGGGCTTGAACTCGTCCTGGTACAGCTCCACCCCGTAGTTCCAGGCGACATGCCCCTGTTCGCCAAAATCGAACCGCGAGCTGTTGTCACCCTGCAGGCCCCAGGTGTCGGTCTGGAAGTGATCGGTGTAGGCGCCGACGTAGTTACCGGTACCTGGCGACGACAGGTTGGGGGCGTTGCTGCGATCCATCTGGGTGGTGACGTAATAGAGCTTGGCCTTGAGATCGATCAACGGGTTGTCCGGGCTGTAGCTGTAGTCCAGCGCGACGTTTTTGGCGTTGAGATTGTTTTTGCTGGTGCGTACGTAGTAGGTGCTCTGAAGGTCGTTGGCGATATAGCCCCAGGCATCGTTACTGTCGGTGTCGGTTTCCAGGTAGCTCAACTGCACGCGCTGGTCGTTGGGCAGGTTCAGGCCGAACTTGACGATCTGCGAGCGGGTCACGCTGCCGGTGTCGCCGACTTCGCTGTTCAACCAGTCGTCGAAGGCCGCAGGGGCAGATGACCTGGCGCGCAGGTTGGTGCCCAGGTTGTCGTCGTTGTGCCGGCCGGCGCGGTAGTTACCGAAATGCCGCTCGCTGTAGCCCAGCACGACATCGCCGCGCTCATCACCAAAGGCGAACACGCCGCTGCCGTTGAAGTCGGTGCCGTTACCCAGTTCACCGATGCCGCTGCCGGCGCGAAGGCGGCCGCCGTAGTCCTTGCCGTCCGTGAGGAACTCACTGGCATCCAGGGTCTTGAACGAAGCAATGCCGCCCAGCACGGCCGCACCGCCCTGCCCCGACTGGCTGCCTTTGTCGATCTCGATGCTGGAGATGAACTCCGGGTCGATCAGCATGGTGCCGTTGCGCTGCTGGTGGCCGTTGACATTGAAGTTCTGGCGCATGCCGTCGATGTTCATGTTCACCCGGCCATAGTCCTGCACACCGCGAATATTCACCGACAGGCCAGGGTCGCGCTGGTTGACGGCGGTGTAGACGCCGGCGGTTTCTTCGAGCATGTCGGCGGCGTGACGGGGCGGACGTTTATCGATCATGTCGCGGCTGATCACCGCCACGGACTTTGGGGTCTGGTACACCCAGTCGCTGGCCTGGCCGTTGGTGTTGCCGGTGATGGTGGTGGTGCCCACGGTCATGGCGCCGTCGGGGTCGTCACTGACACGGTTGAGGGTGACCTGGCGCTCACCGGTAAAGCGATATTCCACCGGCGTGGCACCGAGCAAACGGCCAAGCCCTTCCTGCACGCTGAAGCTGCCTTTGAGCGCGGTGCTGCGCAAGCCTTGCAGGCGCGGGCTGTCGAACAGCACCTGCAGACCGGCCTGGTCGGCAAAGGCCAATACGGCACTGCCCAAGGATTGCGCCGGGACATCGAACACCCGCACCGCCGACTGGGCAGCGTCCGCCTGAGGTTGCACCGCATACACGGGAGCGGCCGCGGCGAACAGACCCAAGTGGATGGCCAGGGCTAACCGGCTACCGGTGATACGCCCCTTGGTGAGTGCTGACATTTCTGGTTTCCCTGCGCTGATCGTATGTTTGTTTATGCGAATGCTTCTCACCTAGCAAGACGTACGAGGCACAGGAAGTCAGTAAGGTTTTTTAAAAAGTTTTTGCGAAGGGGGGTTTTAAGCGGGTGAGAGCAGGCCTCCCACCGGGTCATCAATAGATCAGGCTGAGGCCTGCCAGGTCCAAGCGTTGCACTTGAAGTTCCTGGGTGAGCGTTCCGAGGGCGCTGTCGAGCATGTCGAGACGGAAGACGCCGCTGACTTCGCGCTCGCCCAAATCGGAATGGGTCAACACCACCCGCCCCGGACGGTAGCGATTGAGCTGCTCAATGACCTTGGCCAGGGGCTGGCGGTCAAAGATCAGTACGCCGCGTCGCCAACTGGTGGCACGGTCTACATCGAACTGATCCAGGGGCACCACCCCCTCCTGGGCGTTGTAGCGCGCAGCCTGGCCCTCCTGGAGCACCCGATCGCTCGGGCCTTTTTTCGGCGAGGCGTGCAAAGACACTTCGACGCTGTGCTGCAACACGCCCACCCAAGCACGGCGGTCGGCCTCGCGCTCCACCACAAACCGCGTGCCCAACGCCCGCGTCTGCCCGCCGGCGCTCTGCACCACGAACGGACGGGTCTCCTGACCCGCCATCGGCGCCACATCAAAAATCGCCGAGCCCTGGATCAGGCTGATACGCCGCTGCACGCCGTCGTAATCCAGGCGGATGGCACTGGCGGAATCCAGCTCCACCGTGCTGCCATCGGCCAAGTGCACGGTGCGTACCTCGCCCTTTTGGGTGACATAGTCGGCCTGCATGCGCAGCCAGGCGTCCGGCCCGCGCAGCCAGCCGACGCCGGCCACCACCACGACCAGCGCGACCGCCGCCGCACGTTGCCATGGCCTGCGCCGCAGGGAGCGACGCACGGGCAGCGCTGCAGTCGCGGGGCGCTGGCGGTGAACGCTCTCGTCCTTATGCACCTCGCCCAACGCCGCCCAGGTCTGTTCGGCAAAGCGCAGCGCCGCTTCGTGGCGGCTGTCGCAGGCGATCCACTGGCGCAGCTCGGCCTGCTCCTGGTCGGTCAGGGCACCGGCGTGCAGGCGCACCGCCCACTCGGCGGCCTCCTCGGTAATGCTGTGCTGTTGCGGACCCTGGCTATTCACGTGTGAATCTCGAATTTTTCGTTATATGACGCTGTGACGTCTGAGCTGAGGTTTTTCCGTAATTCATTCGTCGGCTGGCTCCACCTCGCCGTCCTGCAAGCGCTGCATCACATACGCCAGCGCCTTGGCCAGGTGCTTTTGCACGGAGCTGTCGGAGATATCCAAATGCCGGGCGACCTGGGCGTGGGTCATGCCCTCTATACGGTTCAGACGGAAGATCTGCTGGGTGCGTTCCGGCAATTCCGCCAACGCCTGCTTCAATGCCTGTCGCTGTTGCTGCGCCATTGCCTGAGCCTCCAACCCGGCCACTTCATCTTCAATCTCGGCCAGCGCCTCATGGGGCACGGAGTCTGTCTTGCGCCGCGCTTCCTGGCGAATATGGTCGATCAGCAGATTGCTCGCCGTTCGATAGAGATAGCCCTGGGAGTTGTCGATACGCTCGCCGGCAGGTTTTTCCGCCAGGCGCAGGAAGCTCTCCTGCACCAGGTCGGCCGCCAACTGCGGGTCCCGTACCTTGCGCGCCAGATACCCGCGCAGGGTATCGGCGTGCTTGAGAAACAGGCCTTTGAGATCCACGTCCGACAAACCGACTCCCTGGAATGTAAAGGAAACAGGCGGGCATCTTAAGCGTTGTCGAGAATGATTTTCAATTGATATCTAATCTGATTCGAGCGCCGGACACATCTGATTAACGGTTCGGTAATCGAACACATCTGCCGTCATCAATTGACCAAATTAACTAACCAGTACATTTTATCCCCACAACCAACAAGAACTGTGGAGATCCCCCGTATGCCGCCCATCGTGCTGGTGCTCAACGGCCCCAACCTCAACCTGCTCGGCACCCGCGAACCCGCGACTTACGGCCATGAAACCCTCGCCGACGTCGCTGCCCTGTGCGGCCGCAGCGCCGAACAACTGGGGCTTAAAATCGAATTCCGCCAGACCAACCACGAAGGCGAACTGCTCGACTGGATCCACGGCGCCCGCGCCCGCTGCGCCGGTATCGTGATCAACCCGGCAGCCTGGACCCACACCTCGGTGGCGATTCGCGACGCCTTGGTGGCCAGTGAAGTGCCGGTGATCGAGGTGCACTTATCCAATGTGCATGCGCGCGAGGCGTTTCGGCATCACTCGTTTGTGTCACCCATCGCCAAGGCGGTGCTCGCGGGCTTTGGCAGCCATGGCTACCACTTGGCCCTGGAACATTTCAGCCAGTTGTTGAAGGGGTCGGCCCGATGAAACCGCGCATCCTCGCCGGCCTGATCGGCGCCGGCATCCAGGCTTCCCGCACCCCCGCGTTGCATGAGCAGGAAGGCGACGCCCAAGGCTTGCGCTACCTGTATCGCCTGATCGACCTCGAGCCCCTGCACCTGGACATCAACGCCCTGCCCGACCTGCTGGAGGCTGCCGAGTTGATGCACTTCACCGGGTTGAACATTACCTACCCGTGCAAGCAGGCAATCCTGCCGTTGCTCGATGATTTGTCCGACGAGGCCCGAGGCATCGGAGCGGTCAACACCGTGGTCTTCAAGGACGGCAAGCGTATCGGCCATAACACCGACTGCCTGGGGTTCGCCGAGGGCTTTCGCCGCAACCTCAACGATGTGCCGCGCCAACGCGTGGTGCAGATGGGCGCGGGTGGCGCCGGTGCCGCGGTGGCGCATGCACTGCTGGCCGAAGGTGTGGAACAGTTGAGCGTTTTCGACGTGGACCCCAGTCGCGCCCGCGACCTTGTGGATAACCTCGCCCAGCGTTTCGGCGCCGGTCGCGCCCAGGTCGGCACCCACCTGGAGAACGCCATGGCCGAGGCGGATGGCCTGGTCAACACCACGCCCATGGGCATGGCCAAGCTGCCCGGCACACCGGTGCCCGCGGCCCTGCTGAGAGCCGAACTGTGGGTGGCTGAAATTGTGTATTTCCCGCTGGAAACCGAACTGCTGCGCGATGCCCGCGCCTTGGGCTGCCGCACCCTGGATGGCGGCAACATGGCAGTGTTCCAGGCGGTGAAGGCGTTTGAGTTGTTCAGTGGCGAGGTGCCGGATGCGCAGCGGATGCTCGCGCACTTCAAGAGCATGAACATCTGAAAGTTGGGAGGGAGCCAAGCGCCCTCCCACATGGGGTCAGGCGGTGTACTCAGGCCTGCAGGTAGCGCAGCACCGATTCGCAAATCATCTCGCGATGCCGTTGTTTAACCGCCTCATCCGACAGGTCGATCTGAAAGATCTCACTGAACGTATGGCGGTTGGACACCCGGTAAAAGCTGAATGAGTTGATCAGCAGGTGCACGTCCAACGGTTCCAGCCCTTCGCGAAACAGCCCCATCTCGGCGCCCCGGCGCAACGTCACCCCTAGCCCCTCGAGGATTTTGCTGTTCATCGCCTTGATGGTTTCGGTGCGCTTCACGTACTCGGCATTGTGGATATTTTCGATGCTGACAATACGCACGAAATCGACGTTCTGATCGTGGTGATCGAAGGTGAACTCCACCAGCCGCCGGATCGCCTCACGCGGTTCCAGGGCGGTGAGGTTCATCCGCGTTTCGGTGTTGCGAATATCGCCGTAGAGCTTCTCCAGCACCTCGACGTACAACTGCTCCTTGCTGCCGAAGTAGTAATAGATCATGCGTTTGGAGGTATGGATGCGCTCGGCGATGGCATCCACGCGAGCGCCGGACAGGCCCTGCTGAACAAACTCGACGATGGCTTCCTGGAGAATGTTCTCGCGGGTCTTTTCCGGGTTGTTCTTACGACTCTTGCGCGGTGCGTCTGACACCGCGGGGAGTTCGGGACTTGAGGTCATGGTGCGCTCACGGCCATTTTTGTTGTGCAGGCCGCGATTATGGGCCGAGGCGTCCTACGAAGGAAGCACCAGGCCCACCGTTATAAACGCGCCTGGCGCACCGCGCCGCTGCGGGATTTGGCCATCGCCGCCAAGCGCACCGCCACGTTGGCTGCGCCGTAGCCGGCGTAACCGTTCTTGCGTTGGATGATCTCGAAGAAAAACCGTCCCTCGAAGGGCTCGGTGTACACATGAAACAACTCACCGCCCTGGGCGTCACGGTCGTACAACACGTTGTAGTACGCCAGTTCGCTGAGGAACTCATCATCGAAATCAAAGCGCGCGGCCAGGTCATCGTAGTAGTTGAGCGGAATATCCAGCAGCGGCACCCCGGCCTCCTTGGCACGGCGCACTTCGGCAAAAATATCCGCGCAGTCAAAGGCAATGTGATGCACACCCGAGCCGCGATAGCTCGACAGCGCGTGGGAAATCGCGGTGTTGCGGTTCTCGGAAATATTCAGCGGCAAGCGAATCGAGCTGCAACGGCTGCGCAGCGCACGGCTTTTCACCAGGCCGTAGGGGTCAGGCAGTACCACTTCGTCATCGGCTTCGAAATCCAGCAGGCTCTTGTAGAACAGCACCCAGCTGTCGAGGCTGTCGGCCGGCAAGGCCATGGCCATGTGGTCGATGCGCAGCAAACCACCGCCGGCCGCGCTGGACGCTTGCAGATTGAAATCGGTGTCGTAGATCCCGCCCTCACTCTGATCAACCAGGTAAATCAGGCTGCCGTCCGGCGCACGCACCGCCGCCAGCTCCAGCTCGTTGGGCCCGACCAGGCCGCGGTAGGGCTGGCCTTTGTAGGCCACCGCCCGTTCCAGGGCCTTGGCGCTGTCCTTGACCCGAATCGCCGTGGCGCACAACGATGGCCCATGGGCCTCGAAAAAGTTATGCGCAAAGGAATAGGGTTCGCAGTTGAGGATCAGGTTGATGTCGCCCTGGCGCAGCAGGCTCACGCTCTTGGAGCGGTGTTGGCCGGCCTTGACGAAACCCAGGCGTTCCAGCCAATGGGTGAGCTTGGCGCCGAGGTTTTCATCCACGGCGAATTCGAGGAACTCGATACCGTCGTATTCGCTGGCCGCCGGGGTATCAAACAGAATCTCGACAGGTTGCGCGGGCGCCTCCTGTTGCAGGCGCTCGCGGGTTTTCTCTTCCAGGTACAGCAGGGAGCGCAGGCCATCCGCCGCATTCGCGCGGGTTGGCGCGGCGCGGAAGCCATCGTTGAAAATTTCCAGGGACAACGGCCCGGTGTAGCCGCTCTTGATGATCGGCGCGAGGAACCCCGCCAGGTCGAATTCACCCTGGCCGGGGAAGCAGCGAAAATGCCGGCTCCACTCCAGCACATCCATGGCCAGGATCGGCGCGTCGGCCATCTGCACGAAGAAGATCTTGTCGCCGGGGATCTGCGCGATGGCGCTCGGGTCGCCCTTGAGCGACAGCGTGTGGAAGCTGTCGAGCAACACCCCAAGGCTCGGGTGATCGACCTGGCGCACCAGGTTCCACACCTGCTGCCAGGTGTTTACATGCTTGCCCCAGGCCAACGCTTCATAACCAATGCGCAGGCCGCGACGGCCGGCGTGTTCGGCCAACAGGCCGAGGTCGTCGAGCAGGATGCGTTCATCCCCGACGCAATCGGCCGAGGCATTGCTGCACACCAGCACCAGGTCGGTGCCCAGTTCCTGCATCAGGTCGAACTTGCGCTCGGCGCGCTCCAGGTTGCGCGCCAGGCGATCGCGGCGGCAGCCTTCAAAGTCGCGAAACGGCTGGAACAAGGTGATGGCGATGCCGAGGTCGGCGCACATCTGCCTGACCTCACGGGGGCTGCCGTCGTAATACAACAAGTCGTTTTCGAAGATCTCGACCCCATCGAACCCGGCGGCAGCAATGGCTTCGAGCTTTTCCGGCAGGGTACCGCTCAAGGACACGGTGGCGATGGAACGTTGCATGGGCGACTCCCGGCAATTGTTGTTTGTGGCAAATTATTCGCCCCCAGACTACCCGCAGCAATTAAAATGTACGAACCGGTTAGTTTTTGGTGCGATTATCGAACACTAAGCCTCTTTGGCGAATTGACGATTTTTTAGCCACTGCGCACCATCAATCACGCAGCGACACCCAAAAGAAGACCCACAACACCTCATAAAAATTTCAAAAAACGGGTACAACCACATGCCTTCGCAAAACTCCGCCCTGGCCGCGCGCCCGGGCACCCCGCACGCCGGCATCGGCGACAAGATCCGCGGCGCCCTCGCCGTGGGTAAAACCCGCTGGGGCATGCTGGCCCTGGTGTTCTTTGCCACCACCCTCAACTACATCGACCGCGCAGCCCTGGGCGTGATGCAACCGATCCTGGCCAAGGAAATGAGCTGGACGGCGATGGACTACGCCAACATCAATTTCTGGTTCCAGGTCGGCTACGCCGTCGGCTTTGTGCTGCAAGGCCGGCTGATCGACCGCGTGGGCGTCAAGCGCGTGTTCTTCTGCGCCGTACTGTTGTGGAGCCTGGCCACCGGTGCCCATGGCCTGGCCACTTCGGCGGTCGGCTTTATGGTCTGCCGCTTTATCCTCGGGCTGACCGAAGCCGCCAACTACCCGGCCTGCGTGAAGACCACGCGCCTGTGGTTCCCCGCCGGTGAGCGCGCGGTGGCCACCGGTATCTTCAATGCCGGTACCAACGTTGGCGCGATGATGACGCCGATGCTGCTGCCGCTGATCCTGCATGTGTGGGGCTGGCAGGCGGCGTTCCTGTGCATGGCGTCGCTGGGCGCGATCTGGCTGGTGTTCTGGGGTTTGAAGTACTACAACCCGGAAGACCACCCAACCGTCAAACAATCCGAACTGGACTACGTGCAACAGCAAGTCGAACCGGAACAACCCGGCGTACCCTTCAGCCGCATCCTGCGCATGCGCGGCACCTGGGCCTTCGCCATCGCCTATGCACTCACTGCACCGGTGTTCTGGTTCTACCTGTATTGGCTGCCGCCGTTCCTGAACCAGCAATACAACCTGGGCATCAACGTGACCCAGATGGGTATCCCGCTGATCATCATCTATCTGACCGCCGACTTCGGCAGCGTGGGCGGGGGGATTCTGTCGTCGTTCCTGATCGGCCGTGGGATGAACTCAATCAAGGCGCGGTTGCTGTCGATGTTGCTGTTTGCCTGCTGCATCGTCGGCGTGATCATGGCGGCCGGCTCCAGCCAGTTGTGGGTCGCGGTGTTTGCCATTTCCCTGGCCATCGGTGCGCACCAGGCGTGGACCGCCAACATCTGGAGCCTGGTGATGGACTACACGCCCAAGCACATGATGAGCACGGTGTTCGGTTTCGGCGGCATGTGCGCGGCCATCGGCGGCATGTTCATGACCCAGATCGTCGGCCACATCCTCACCGTCACCAACAACAACTACACCGTGTTGTTCACCCTGATCCCGGCGATGTACTTCATTGCGCTGACCTGGATGTACTTCATGGCACCGCGCAAGATTCCGACCGTAGACGCCTGATCACCTGCGCCGCTGCTGCCAGGCAGCGGCCAGACCGCTCATGCAGATCACCCCGATGCCGACCACCGTGGTTACATCGGGGGTATGGTTGAACACCAGCCAGCCCAACAACCCCGCGAAGACGATCTGGCAATAGCCGAACGGCGCCAGCAAGGCCGGTGCGGCAAAGCGGAATGCCTGGGTCAGCATCAAGTGCGCAGTCATCCCACAGGTGCCCAGCGCCAGCATCAGCACCCCGTGCCACAGCGTGGGCACCTGCCAGAAGAACGGCACCATCGCACTCATCACCAAGGTATTGCACAGCCCGGCGAAGAAGTTGCTGGTGGTGGGCGTGTCGTATTGGCTGAGGATGCGCGTGAGCAGTTGGTAGAAGCAGAAGAACAGCGCCGAACACAGCGGCAGCAACACCGCCGGCGTAAACAACTCACCGCCTGGGTGAATGATCACCAGCACGCCGACAAACCCGCAGATCACCGCCAGCCATTGGCCGCGTGTCACGTGTTCGCCGAGCAGCGGCACCGACAGTGCCGTCACCAGGATTGGCGCAAGGAAGTTCACCGCCGTGGCTTCCGCCAACGGGATGTAATGCAACGCCGTGGTGAAAAACAGGCTGGTGCCCAACAGGCACAAGGCCCGCACCACCTGCATCCCCGGTCGTTTACTGCGCAGCACCCGCAAACCCGATTGCGGCAGGAAAATCCCGGCCATCAGCAAGGTGTGCACCACGTAGCGCGCCCACACCACCATCACGATCGGGTAAAACCCGGCCAGGTACTTGGACAAGGCATCGTGGCTGGAGAACAGGAAGGTCGCCAACACGATCAGCAAAATGCCTTTGAAGGGATGGTTGACGCCGGAAAGGGGGGTGCTGACAGTCATGGAATTCTCTTGCGTGGCGAGCGGAACGCTGAGCACTGAACGAAACAGCGCTCAACCCGGTAATCTAGCAGCCGGGCTGGCGCCTGCCCCAAGAGCATAACCAAACACCGGGCGAACAGCGCACTAAATCACCGGATTCGAGTCCAACGCAGCACCTTAGCCTGCGCATTGCATACTTTTTAACCAAGGCCTCGTTGCTATGAAAAAATTCCTCTTTGTTCTTTCTGCCCTTGCCCTGCTGACCGCCTGCGACCAGGCGTCCACGCCGGCGCCCAAACCTGCGCCGCCTTCCGTGCAGGCCGCCCTGGTACCCGAAACCCCGCCCACGGATAAATGGGTCGGCAAATGGATCGGCGTCGAAGGCCTGCACCTGACCATCGCCAAGGACGACAGCATCGGCCGTGGCCATTACCTCCTGACCATGCAATACGGCCTCGACGCCGACGACTCGGGCACCTTCAAGGGTGAAGCGGCCGAAGACGGCATCGCCTTCACCCGTCCGGACGGCCCGCAACTCCTACGCGCCGGCGACGGAGAAGCGACCGGGCTGAAATGGCTGGCGGACAAAAAAGACTGCCTGATCGTCGCCACCGGCGAAGGCTATTGCCGTTAATACCGACCATACTCAATCACGGTTAGCACACAGAGGATTGCCCCATGCTATGGAAAAAAGGCCGACGCAGCGACAACGTGGTGGATGCCCGCGATGACAGTGGCGGCGGCGGTGGCGGGATGCGCTTTGGCGGCGGCAAGGGCCTGAGCCTGACCGCGATTGTGCTGATCGTCGGCATCGGCTGGCTGACCGGCCAGGACCCGATGCAGATCCTCGGCCAGTTGACCGGCCAGATGGAACAGGCACCCTCGGTGAGCACGCAGTCGCGCCAGGCACCGCCGGCCAACGATGAGCAAGCCGACTTTGTGCGCGCGGTGCTGGGCGATACCGAAGACACCTGGGGCCAGGTGTTCCAGGAAAACGGCCTGGCCTACAAGAACCCGAAGCTGATTCTGTTCCGTGGCCGGGTCAATTCCGCCTGCGGTGGCGCCACCTCGGCCAGCGGCCCGTTCTATTGCCCGGCTGATCAGCAGGTCTATCTGGACCTGGATTTCTTCCGGGAAATGTCCCAACGCTTCCAGGCGGCCGGCGATTTCGCCCAGGCCTATGTGATCGCCCACGAAGTCGGGCACCACGTACAAACATTGCTGGGCATTTCGTCGAAGATCCAGGCCGCACGCCAGCAAGGCCGACAAATGCAAGGCGACGGTGGCCTGCTGGTGCGCCAGGAGCTGCAAGCCGACTGCTTCGCCGGTGTGTGGGCCAACCGTGCGCAAAAGCGCCTGAACTGGCTGGAGCCTGGCGATATTGAAGAAGCACTGAACGCCGCCAACGCCATCGGCGATGACCGTTTGCAGCAGCAGGGCCAGGGGCGCGTGGTGCCGGATTCGTTTACCCACGGCACCTCGGCACAGCGGGTGCGCTGGTTCAAGACAGGCTTCGCCCAGGGCCAGATCACTCAATGCGACACGTTCGCTGCCAAGAGCCTATAAATGAATCAACGATTGGGACTGCTGTTGGGCCTGTTGCTCATCTCGTCATCCGCCTGGGCCGCCGAGCAGGGCGTCAAGGTGGTCAGCCCCGAGCGTTTTCATCTGGAGGCCGGCGATCTCAGCCTCGGGCTGAGCCAGGACTGGCGCCAGCCACTGCCCGACGTCACCCGCGCGTTGATCATCGTGCACGGGCGCCTGCGTAATGCGCAGACCTACCTGCAAAGCGGAATGGATGCCGCCGAACACGCAGGCGTTGGCCCCACCACATTGGTAATCGCACCGCAGTTTCTCAATGGGGCCGACGTGAAGCGCAACCATCTGGACAATCAGTTGCTGCGCTGGAAGGGCAATGACTGGATGGCCGGCGATGCCTCCACCGGCCCAGGCCAGATCAGCTCTTTCGGCGCCCTCGACCAGATCATCAAGCACCTGGGAAACCGCACGCTGTTCCCGGCGCTGAAGGAAATCGTGGTCGCCGGTCACTCCGGCGGTGGCCAGGTGGTGCAGCGCTTCGCCCTCACCGGCCACGCGCACACGGCCCTGCAAACCGAGGGTATCCGCCTGCGCTATGTAGTGGCCAACCCCTCGTCCTATGCCTACTTCAGCCCACAGCGGCCGGTGAAGTTCGAGACCGCCAGTTGCCCGGGCTTCAACACCTGGAAGTACGGCATGCAGCACCTGCCGGCCTACGCCAACGGCCAAAGCGCCGAGCAGCTGGAACAAGCCTACGTATCACGCACCATCACTTACCTGCTGGGCCAGCAGGACACCGACCCGAACCACCCGGCGCTGGATAAAAGCTGCGAAGCCGAGAGCCAGGGCGCGTATCGGCTGATTCGCGGGCACAACTACTTTGACTACCTCAAGCAGCGCCATCCGCAGTTGCGCCAGACGCTGGTGGAAGTGCCGGGGGTGGGGCATGACGGGGATGGGATGTTTACGTCGCCCGAGGGCCAGAAGGTACTGTTCACTCAGTAATACCTGACGAAACAGTCTCAAAATATGGGAGCTGGATCATTCGGCGCAATGCAGCGCAGTCTGCAGCATGCCAATCCGCCAGCTCCGGCCACGGGTTCTCCGGCAGGTTGACCAACACCGTCCGCGCCCCTGCCGCCCGGCCGCAGTCCAGGTCAAAACGGTAATCGCCGACCATCACCATCTCGCTCGGCGATACATCCCACGCCGCCGCCAATTTCAACAACCCACCCGGATCGGGCTTGGGCGGCGCATCGTCGCGCCCCAGCACATCGTCCACGGCAAAGCAGTCCGCCAGGCCAATCGCGTCCAGGGTGATATGCGCCAACTCCCGCGCATTGCGGGTCAAAATGCCCAGGCGATAACCGCGCCCGGCCAGCTCGCGCACCAGTTCCACCGCACCGTCCGCCGCGACGGAGCCCAGCGCCAGCTCGCGCTCATGTTCCAGCAACCAGGCGTGCTTGGCCGCTGCGATGTCCGCCGGTAATGCGGCAAGGTGAGTGAGGATGTCGTCCTCGGGGGGAATGTCCAGGGCCACGCGAATCGCCGCAAAGTCATGCACCGCCACCGTCAGCGTGCCGTCCATGTCGAACACCCAGTGCTTAACGTCCGTCAGGCTCATGCCCAATCCTTGCGATGGCGGATCAAGCCTTCCTGGGTCACCGACGCCACCAGTTGCCCGGCGCGGTTGTACACGCTGCCGCGGGAGAACCCACGGGAGTTTCCGGCCCATGGGCTGTCCATGGCGTACAGCAACCAGTCATCGGCACGCAGGTCGGCGTGGAACCACAACGCGTGGTCGAGGCTGGCGACCTGCATGTCTTTCTGCCACACGGTCTTGCCGTGGGGCAGCAACGAGGTGGTCAGCAGGCCGAAGTCCGAGGCGTAGGCCAGCAGGTATTTGTGCAGCGCCGGCGTATCCGCCAGGGCACCATCGGCGCGAAACCACACGTACTTGACCGGGTCGGACGGCTGCGGGTTGAACGGGTCTTTTTCGGTGACCGGGCGCACTTCAATCGGCTTGGGGCACAGCAGCTTGTCGCGCATATGCTCGGGAATCAGGTGCGCGCGCTGCTGGGTCAGCTCCAGCTCCGACGGCAGGTTTTCCGGGCCGACCACCACGGGCATGGTGGTCTGGTGCTCGAAGCCGGCCTCGTCGTACTGGAACGAAGCGCTGCAGGTAAAGATCGGGTGGCCCTTCTGAATCGCCGTCACGCGGCGCGTGCTGAAACTGCCGCCATCGCGTACACGGTCCACCGAATACACCACCGGCAACTTCGCATCGCCGGGGCGCAGGAAATAGCCATGCAGGGAATGCACATGTCGCGCTTCTTCGACGGTCTGGCTGGCGGCCGACAGCGACTGGCCGAGCACCTGGCCACCGAACAGTTGGCGAAAACCCAGGTCCTGGCTGCGGCCGCGAAAGAGGTTTTCCTCGATCGGCTCCAGGGTCAGCAAGTCCACCAGATCTTCCAATACTTGGCTCATAGAGCAACTCCTACAACAATCGAGAGGGCATTCCGGGCTGCTTATCCGTGCAGCGTGTCCAACCATTGGGCGCGGGTGATGCGGTACAAAACGTGGGGGCGCAGCGGGTCATCGGCTGCGACCTTGGGGTGTGCAAAATCTGCCTGGGGATCGTAATGCATACCGATGGCCTGCATGACTTTTTGTGATGGCAGATTGGCTTGAGTGGTGAAAGCGACGATTTCGTCCAACTGCAAACGGTCGAAACCACAGCGCAGCGCGGTCCAGGCCGCCTCGCTGGCATAACCCAGGCCCCAATGCTCACGGGCCAGGCGCCAGCAGATTTCCACCGCCGGGGTAAAGTCCGCTTCGAAGCTGACGTTCTGCAACCCGGTCAGGCCGATGAACTCACCGGTGTCCTTGCGTTGCAGGGCCCACTGGCCAAAACCGTATTCGGCGAAGTGGCCGCGAATCCGGCCGATCAGGGCGGCACTTTCCAGGTGACTCAATCTGGCCGGGAAATAGCGCATCACCTGCGGGTCGGCGCACATGCGCGCAAATTCCGTCAGGTCGGCATCGCGCCATTGGCGCATGACCAGGCGCGCGCTTTCCAATTGCAATATCTCCTCCATGGGTCCCCTCCCCTTGCCATGTGCGTGAGTGTACAGCGCTGTTAAGATCCTTCGCAGATCCCCGTCAGAAAATCCCATGCCTTTGCCATTGATCTACCACGATGACTACAGCCCTGAGTTCCCGGCAGACCACCGGTTCCCCATGGACAAGTTCCGCCTGCTGCGTGACCACCTGGTGGCCAGCGGCCTGACCGAAGACAGCCAATTGCTGCGCCCGTCGCTGTGCCCGGCGGAGATTCTGGCCCTCGCCCATGAACCTGGGTATATCGAACGCTACATGAGCGGCGAGTTGTCCCGCGAAGACCAACGGCGTCTTGGCCTGCCCTGGAGCGAAGCCCTGGCCCGGCGCACCGTGCGCGCGGTCGGCGGCTCGATCCTGGCGGCGGAGCAGGCGCTGGAACATGGCCTGGCCTGCCACCTGGCGGGCGGTACCCACCACGCCCACTACGACTACCCGGCGGGCTTTTGCATCTTCAATGACCTGGCGGTGATCAGCCATTACCTGCTGGCCAGCGGCCGGGTCAACCGCGTGCTGATCTTCGACTGCGACGTGCACCAGGGCGACGGCACCGCGCGCATCCTCCACGACACGCCGGAGGCGATCACTGTGTCCCTGCACTGCGAAAAGAACTTCCCTGCGCGCAAAGCCCAGAGCGATTGGGACATCCCGCTGCCCATGGGCATGGGCGATGCCGACTACCTCACGGTGGTGGACGACGCCCTCAACTACCTGCTGCCGCTCTACCAACCGGACCTGGTGCTGTACGACGCCGGCGTCGATGTGCACAAGGATGACGCCCTCGGTTACCTCAAGCTGACAGACGCAGGCGTGGCCGCCCGCGATGAAAGCGTGATGCGCCATTGCCTGGGCCGCGACATCCCGGTGATGGGCGTGATCGGTGGCGGCTACAGCAAGGATCGCCCCGCCCTGGCCCGCCGCCACGGCATCCTGCACCACAGCGCGCAGCGGGTGTGGACGTCATCAGGGTGTCATTGAAGTGTGGGCGTTACCCACAATGCCTGTGGAACGGCCTGTGGATAACTTGAGCGTAAGCGTCTAAGAGCCCGTAGCTGTCTAGCCTGTAGGAAGCTGTACATTTTTTGATCAGGCAACGCCGCGCGCCTCGGGTAGAATGCTCGGCTTATTTCCGCGATCGTAGCCCTGCCCATGTCCGATATTTCCTCTCGACACGTCTCCATCATCGGCGGCGGCCCTGCCGGGCTGATGGCCGCCGAAGTCTTGAGCCTGGCCGGGGTGCGGGTAGACCTGTACGACGGCATGCCGTCGGTGGGGCGCAAGTTCCTGCTGGCGGGCGTGGGCGGCATGAACATCACCCATTCCGAGGCGTACCCGGCCTTTGTGGCGCGCTATGCCGAGCGTGCCCCGCAAATGGCAGCGTTGCTGCGTGGGTTTGATGCCGAAGCGTTGTGCGAATGGATTCATGGCCTGGGTATCCAGACCTTTATCGGCACTTCCGGTCGCGTGTTTCCCACGGATATGAAAGCCGCCCCACTGCTACGTGCCTGGCTCAAGCGCCTGCGCGACCAGGGCGTGGTTATCCACACCCGGCACCGTTGGGTGGGCTGGAATGCCGAGGGTGATTTACTTATCCACAGCCCGGACGGCGAAAAAGTTGTCCACAGCGATGCCGTGCTCTTGGCCTTGGGCGGCGGCAGTTGGTCGCGCCTGGGCTCCGACGGCGCCTGGCTCAAGCTGCTGGAGGATAAAGGCGTGCCTTGCGTGGCCCTGCAACCCAGCAATTGCGGCTTCGAGGTGTCGGCCTGGAGCGACTTGATGGTCAGCAAATTCGCCGGCGCACCGCTGAAAAACGTCGCCATTGGGCTGGGGGATGACAAGCCGCGACTCGGCGAATGCGTGATCACCGCCACCGGTATCGAGGGCAGTTTGATCTACGCGCTGTCGGCGCCGATTCGTGAGGCGATCAACCGTAATGGCTCGGCGACGGTGCATATCGATTTGCTGCCGAGCAAGCCATTGGACAAGGTCCAGGCCGCCTTGACCAAGCCGCGAGGTTCGCGCTCGATGAGCAAGCATTTGCACAGCCAATTGAGTTTGGATGGGGTCAAGGCGGCGCTGTTGCGAGAGTTGGCACCCGCCGAACACTTCAATGACCCGGCGCAATTGGCGGTGGCTATCAAGGCGTTGCCGCTGACAGTGGTGAAGACACGGCCGATGGATGAAGCCATCAGCACCGCAGGCGGCGTGCCCTTTGAAGCGTTGGATGAGCGGCTGATGCTCAAGCAATTACCGGGGGTGTTTTGTGCGGGGGAGATGCTGGACTGGGAAGCGCCGACCGGCGGGTATTTGCTGACGGGGTGTTTTGCCAGTGGCAGAGCGGCTGGGCGGGGGATGTTGGAGTGGCTCAACCGCTGAGATCTGCGGTGGATTCAAAGCCGCCATCGGGGGCAAGCCCCCTCCCACAGTTTGAATGTATTCACAGATCAAAAATGTGGGAGGGGGCTTGCCCCCGATTAGGCCATCAGCCACCCCGTAAAATCACTTCTTCTTACGCGGCCCGGTATTAAACACCGGCACCTTGCGCACCGGCTTGATCGAAGGCTCCACCGGCGCCACGTCACCACTGTCCACCCACTTGCCGAGGTTGCGCTTGCCACCGCCGCCACCGGATGCCTTGGGCTTCTTCGGTTTTTTCGGCTTCTTCACCACCTGACCGCTGGCATCGGTATCCGGCACGCGGTGTTCCGGCTCGAAGTCCTGTTCCATCTTGCGGGTCAAGGTCTGGCGGGTCAGCATCTCGATGGCCGAGAGCATGTTGACTTCATCGGCACACACCAGGGAAATCGCCTCACCGGTGTTGCCTGCGCGACCGGTCCGGCCGATGCGGTGGATGTAGTCCTCGGCCACGATCGGCAGGTCGAAGTTGACCACCAGCGGCAGGTCTTCGATATCCAGGCCTCGGGCCGCTACGTCGGTGGCGACCAGGATCTGCACTTCGCTCGACTTGAAACGGTCCAGCGCGCGTTGGCGTGTGGCTTGCGGCTTGTCGCCATGGATGCCATCGGCATTGATGCCCAGGCCCTGCAACTTATCCACCAGCGCATCCACGCCGTTACGGGTCTTGGCGAACACCAGCACCTGCTTCCAGCGGCCTTTGCGCATCAGGTGCACAAACAGCTCCGCCTTGCGCTTCTTGTCCACCGGTACTACCCATTGCTTGACGGTGTTGGCGGCGACGTTACGCGGGCTGACTTCGATGCTCAGCGGGTCGTTGAGCATCTGCCCGGCCAGCAGGCGAATGTCATCGGAGAAGGTCGCGGAGAACAGTAACGTCTGGCGCTTTTTCGGCAGCATGCGATAGATGTTCGCCAGTTCTTCGGAGAAGCCCAGGTCGAGCATGCGGTCGGCTTCGTCCAGCACCAGGGTTTGCAGCTGGTTGAGTTTCAGCGCGTTCTGGCGGAACAGGTCGATCAGGCGGCCCGGCGTGGCGACCAGGATATCGACGCCCTTGCGCAGCTTCATCATCTGCGGGTTGATGCTCACGCCGCCGTACACCGCGTAGGTGGTGAGCGGCAGGTGCTGGGCGTATTCCGCAACGCTGGCGTGAACCTGCTCGGCCAGCTCGCGGGTCGGGCACAGGATCAGCGCGCGCGCCGAGTTGGCGGCGACTTTCGGCCCTTCCAGGGTCAGCAGTTGCAGCAGCGGCACGGCGAAACCGGCGGTCTTGCCGGTGCCGGTCTGGGCCGCGGCCATCAGGTCGCGACCGGCGAGCACCGCCGGAATGGCTTGCGCCTGCACCGGCGTCGGGGTCTGGTAGCCGAGCATCTCAAGGGCGCGCAGCAAGGGTTCGATCAGGCCAAGTGTGGCGAAAGTCATGTAGTTACCGTAGGAAAAATTCAGCGCAAGGGCGTAATGCGCGGCAGTTTACCTTATTTCCGGCTTGGGCTTTCGCCACTGGGGCAGGCTGATCAACAGCACGGCGCTGATAATCACCAGCATGGCCAGGGCCTCTTCCACACCGATGGTCTCGCCGATGAACACAATCCCCAGCAAGACTGCGACGGCGGGGTTGACGTAGGCATAGCTGGTCGCAGCTGCCGGGCGTACGTGCTTGAGCAGGTACATATAGGCGTTGAAGGCGATGATCGAGCCGAACACGGCCAGGTAAGCCAGGGCCAGCCAGCCTTCCAGCGGCGGCATGGCTTGCAGGCGCTCACCGGTCAGCGCGCTGGCGATCAACAGTGTCACCCCGGCCACCAGCATTTCTGCGGCACTGGCCATAGCGCCCGGCGGCAACGGCAGGCGCCGACTCCACACCGAACCAAACGCCCACGACGCCGCTGCAAACAACAATAAAGCGGCGCCCATGGGGCTAGACTGCAACGTGCTGCCCATGTTGAGCATGGCGATACCGATCATGCCCAGGATCACCCCGGCCCATTCCAGCCGGGTATTGCGCGCGCCCCAGAAATACCCGCACAGCAAGGTGAACAACGGCACGGTCGCCACCGCCAGCGCCGCCACGCCGGACGACACCCCAGTGTGCTCGGCCACACTCACCGCGCCATTGCCGAAGGTCAGCAGCAAAATACCGATCTTGGCAGCAGCCTTCCACTGCTCCCAGGTCGGCGCCGGCGCCCCACGCCAACGCAAAAATCCATACATCGCCGCACCCGCCAACAAAAAGCGAATACCGCCCAGCATCAGCGGTGGCCAGTATTCAACGCCGATGCGAATCACCAGGTAGGTGGAACCCCAGATCACATACAGTGCAAAAAAGGCGGCGATCAACGGTAAGGGAAAGCGACGTGTGCCAGGCATTGGGCGGCTCGAAGGCAGAGATAAGAGAGGCTTATTCTAAAAAGGCAGGTTGTTAAACATAAGTTACAAAACCTGTTTAAACCGCCCATACACTTTTCAAAACATGGTTATTATGGCTATAAACCATGCTTTCGAAAGCCACCCGCAACTGGAGCCTTATATGGACAAATACGACCGCATGCTCCTCAGCGCCCTGCTCGAAGACGGCCGCGCCTCCTACGCGCAACTGGCCCGCACGGTAAACCTCTCCGCCCCCGCCGTGGCCGAACGCGTGGCCAAGCTGGAAGCCAGCGGGGTGATCACCGGGTACCAGGCCAAGGTGGATTTTTCGAAAGTGGGCTTGCCGATTCAGTGCGTGATCGAACTGCGGCTGACCAACCACGGCAACCAGAAGGTGTATGACGCACTGGCCGAAATCCCGGAACTCACCGAATGCCACCGGGTGACGGGCGATCCGTGCGTGATCATGCAAGCGGCGGTGGGCTCGATGCCGGAGTTGGAGAGTTTGATCAATCGGCTGGCGAAGTTCGGGTTCAGCAAGACCTCGATTATTTTGTCGAGCGCGATAGAGCGACGGGTGCCGTTGGGGCAGTTGGAAACCAATGGCAAAAGTGGTGGCTGATCTACCGCCATCGGGAGCAAGCCCCCTCCCACAGTTTGATTTGTGAATACATTCAAAATGTGGGAGGGGGCTTGCTCCCGATGGCGTCAGTGGCCGCACTGCAAATTCGAGCGTTCAACGATCAAGTCAACTATCTGCTGGATGGTAGTGATGTGATCCCAATCTTCCTGGGTCGCTTGCAAGTTGAATTGCCACTTGATCTGCATGACAAAGCAGGTCAAATCATCATCAATAATCTTGAAGTCATGGATGAAGTCCGTTTGCTCCGTGACCTGGCTTCGGTCGATGAAACCGATGATATCGACGAATAGCTGAATCACCTTTTCGCTGATCTCGGCTCTAGTCGGGCTACCTTCCATTTCTTGCCTCATAGGCGCACTTACCAATACTGATTAGATCAAAGACAGCCAACCCCGCAGCAACGAAAGGAATGCCCCGTCCAATAATGCCAAATACCCGGACGGTGCCAAACGTTGCTTTCGCCATTCTGGCCACCGTGGGTTGCCTGATCAATGTACGAGGGAAAAAGCGCATTCCAATGAGACTCGCCAAGTTCGTCGTTTTGCTGGAGCCAACATGAACCCAAGTGCCCACGGCAATTTTGCTTATAGGTATGCCCGCGGCGCCAGTGAGAACCGTTGCGGCCGTCAAGCCATAGTGTTGCTGTGTACATTTCCAGAGTTCGTCAAACGTGGTGCTCGGCACCGAGGAGTCAGCATGAACGGGCTTGAGTAACTGGTAACTGGCGCCGTGGGTCCAGCCTGGCGAATTAGGTAAAACCATGACTGCCGGGCAACTTGTCATCGTGTTTCCCAAATGAAACGCCATGCTTGAAGTTGAGCCGAAATCAATGCCGTTGCCTTGGAGCTCAAACTGGCTTCGCACGATTGCTGTGTGAAGATCGCTTTCCTGCATGACGTAGTCCCTGTACGTAAATGACAGCCGGGATCTTAGGTCGCAGCGAAGGGCTATAGACGGGAGAAGGGAAAATCCAGAAAGGTCCGACAGGACAGCAAGGCTAAGCCTACCGACTATTCAGAAAGCAGATAAACGCCCTCAAGATGCCCCGCCCTTCATCCTGAATGACAACCTGAGCCTCGAAGACGCCCTCGCCCATGCGGCGGATTTGCTGCATTGCGCGGTGGGCACTGCGCACTTGTCGGGTGAGGGGATTGATGTGCAGCAGCGGGCGGTGATGCATTTGGTGGAGATGGCGAAGGGGGTGGTGGATCGGGCGTTGGAGTGTGTGCAGCCTCGATGAACGACAGATAACCGCCCCTCCCACATCTTGAACGGCGTTGTTCTGTCAGAACCCGCGATGTTTCTTCAAATGCTCATTGATCTTCGCCGCCGGCACTTTCTGCAGGGTGCACAGCAGGTCGTGGGACAGTTCGCGCAAGCCATGGGTACGCCGCAGTTCCTGGGCCAGGTGCGCCGTGAGGTTCGCGGCCATTTCCGCATCCGCCAGCGCGCGGTGGGCCTGGCCGGTGTGGGGCAGTTTCGCGTAGGCGTTGAGGGTGCCGAGCTTGTGGTTGGGCGCAGCCGGCATCAGGCGGCGGGCCAGCAGCAGGGAGCAGGCGAATTTTTGCAGGCGGGTGCGGCGGATCAGACCGAGTTCGAAATCCCAGAACTTCTGGTCGAACGCGGCGTTGTGCGCCATCAGCGGCGTGGTGCCGACGAATTCGTTGACTTCGTTCATCACCCGCTCGGCCGGCGGGGCGCTGCGCAGCATGGCGTTGCTGATGCCGGTGAGTTGCTCGATAAACCCAGGCACGCGCACACCGGCGTTCATCAGGCTCTGGTAGCGGTCCACGATCTGGCCGCGTTCGAGGATAACCACCGCGATTTCCGTGGCCCGGCAGTGGCTGCTCGGGGTGATGCCGGTGGTTTCAAAGTCGATGACCGCTATACGTTCCAAACCTGTTCCAACTCCGTCTAACCCTTTATTTATTAAGCCGCCGTACTTATTTGAGCAGCAACGCGCCTTCGATCGGCACGTAGCGGCTGGCGGCACGTATCAGTGAGTTGGCCGTCAGCCCCGGTACGCCGTAGGCCACGGCTTCGACGCCGTGCTTGTGGATGATGCGGTCGAGCAGCATGTCGAAATCGCCGTCACCGGAGGCCAGCACAATTTCGTCAACGTGGTCGGCGGCGTCCATGATGTCGATGGTGATGCCCACGTCCCAGTCACCCTTGGCCGAGCCGTCGCTGCGCTGGATATACGGCTTGAGTTTTACCGTGAACCCCAGGTTACGCAGGATCTGCTGGAACTGCTGCTGCTTGCTGTCACCGCGGTCGATGGCATACGCATAGGCCTCGACGATTTGCCCACGCGAGCTGATATCAGCCCACAGGGCGGCGTAGTTGAAATGGCAGCCATAGGCCTGGCGGACGGTGTAGTAGAGGTTTTGTACATCGGCGAACACTGCAATTTTCTTCACCGCACTTCCCCATGACAGCCAGGCGCCAGGGCCCGGAAAGGGTGCCAGTATGCCAGCCGCGAGAAGGTTGCCGGGAAAAATCAGACCGGGGCGGCTCAGCGCCCCGGGCCGGAAGGGTCAGACGAAGGAATCGTCGTCGCCGAAGGAAGAGGAATCGTCTGAATAGTCGCTGTCGGCAAAGCTGTCCGAGGCGTTGTCGCTGCCCCAGCTGTCATTGCCGGCGAACTTCTGGTCATCGTTGCCCCAGTTGCCGTTGTCACTGGCGGGCGCCGGCTCTTCACGGATGATCTCTTCCACCACCTGCGGCTGTTGCGAGTTGTGGTTGAACAGGCTGCTGATGCCTTCGGCCAGCAACACACCACCGGCCACGCCCGCGGCGGTTTTCATCGCGCCACCGAGGAACCCGCTGCCAATGGGGGCGGCGGCCGGTTGCTGCGGCTGTTGATAGTTCTGTTGCGGCGCTGGCTGGCCAAAGGACGGCCGCGCCGGTTCACGCCAGCCGCCGCCGGAAGAGGCCGGAGCGCTCTGGGCCGGTTGCGGGTCACGGGAACCGCCGCCAAAGATGCTCGACAGGAAACCACCGCCGCTCGCCGGGGCCGCTTGTGCGGACTTGGCCCGCTGCAACTCATCCTGCAATTGCTGGATCTGCTGCGCCTGTTGCTTGTTCTGCGCGTCGAGACTCTTGAGCGCGTGTTCCTGCACCAGGATCGACTGGGTCATGTAGTACCCGGCGGCCGGTTGGCGAGTCATATGCTCCTTGATCCGCGCTTCGGCCTGGGCGTCACGGGGGGCTGAGTCCGTTTCGGCTTGCTGCAACCGTGAAAACAGTCCATCGATCAGGGTTTGCTCTTCGCTGTTCATGGCGACCTCGTTAGATTGCCGGTAGAAATCGTGGCCTTGCCTGTGATCAGGCCAGGTGCTTAACCGTTATGGGGGTGTTACGAGTTGTTTCAATGGTCTTTACTCAAGGTTTACATTTGCTTACCGCTGGCCATGATCGGTTAAAGTGTTGCCCTTGCTTTCAGGCCTGCGATGAACCCGATGAATCCGTTAGACGTATTGCGCGACTCCTTCCGTTTTACCCGAGGCAACCTGGGCGCAATCGTCCAACTGTGCCTGCCATTGGTGATCCTCGAAGCCCTGTTGCAACAGCTGCTCGACCACACGCTCGGCGCGGATGCGTTCCCCGGCTACAGCGTGGTGGTGGGCTTGCTGGTGTACCCGCTGTACACCGGTGCCTTGATCCTGTTTCTCGACGCCCGCACCCGTGGCGAGTCGCCGCGCACCAAGGACATCTGGGCCATGGCCCTGACCCTGTGGCCGCGCTTCGCCCTGCTGACCGCCATGAGTACCCTCCTGATTCTGCTGGGCCTGTCGCTGTATTTCCTGCCGGGCCTGTGGCTGATGGTGGTGTTGGCGTTCGCCGAGTACCTGCTGGTATTGCGCGGCATGCCGGCACTGGAGGCGATGAAGGAGAGTTTGCGCCTGACCCGTGGGCATTTCTGGCGAATCCTGGTGTGCCTGTTGTGTGTCATGACGCCTCTGTGGCTGCTCAAGGGCGCCAGCGTCGCGGCCTATCCCAACCCCGCGCCGCTGGTGGGGCTGTTGATGGACAGCGCCCACAGCTTCCTGCAACTGTTCACCAGCGTGGTGCTGTTCCGTTTATTCATGCTGATCGGTGGCGATGCCGACGCGCGGTGATATGCTCCACGCCACTCCTGAAACGCCATAAGCCGAGCCGATGACCCGTTTATTGCGCATCACCCTGCTGGGCCTGCTGATCGTCGCAGGCCTGCTGACGGCCCTGATCTACAGCCTGACCTGGCGCCCCGCCGCCAAGGAAACCCTGCCCGTCAGCTGCGTCGCGCCCCGTGCGCCAACCCTGTTGCCCGGGCAGGCGCTCAAGGTCATGACCTGGAACGTGCAATACCTGGCCGGCAAGAACTACGTGTTCTGGTACGACACCGCCGACGGCAGCGGCCCGGACGACCGCCCCACCGTAGAGGACATGGCCGCCAGCCTCGACGAAGTGGCGCGGGTGGTTCGCGATGAACAACCCGACATCCTGCTGTTGCAGGAACTCGACGAAAACGCCAAGCCTTCCCACTACCAGGACCAGCTGACGCTTTTGCAGGAGCGCCTGGTCGACCTCTACCCGTGCAGCGCCCAGGCCTTCGACTGGAAAGCCGACTTCGTGCCCGACCGGCATATCTTCGGCAGCGTCGGCCGCAAGCTGGCGACCCTGAGCCGCTACCAGATCGAACACGCCGAACGCCTGCAATTGCCGGCGCCCGAGGCCAATATCATCAGCCGCCAGTTCCAACCCAAGCCGGCCTTGCTGTTGACCTACCTGCCCCTGAGCGATGGCGGCCAACTGGCGGTGCTCAACACCCGCCTGGACGGCGACGCGCCGGGGCGCAGTGCGGTGCAGGAACAGGTGCAAACGACGGTGAAGCTGCTGGACAAGTTCGAAGGCCGTGGCACGCCCTGGCTGATCGGCGGGGATTTCAACCTGCTGCCCCTGGGGCAGTTCCTGCGTTTGGAGGCGGGTAAGCGCGGGCAGTATTCGCCGGACAGTGAGCTGCATTTACTGTGGGACAAGTACCCGATGATCCCGAGCAACAGCCAATCCAGCGGGATTGATCGTGAGAAATGGCTGACGTACTTTCCCAATGACCCGAGCATTGATGGCCCGGATCGCACCGTCGATTACCTGTTCTACAGCCCGCGGATCAAGCGGGTGGAGGCGAATGTACGGCAGGAGGATACGTTGCGTATTTCCAACCATCTGCCGGTGATTGCACGGTTCCTGCTGCCCGCCGCGCAATAACCCACACAACAAGATTAATGTGGGAGGGGCGGTGCGACGATTCGACTTGCTCCCTCCCACATTTGGATCTTTGGCGTTACGACTTCCGGGGTTTGATCCGCGCGGTCGGCTCGGCTATCAGCGGATCATCCGGCCAGTAATGCTTGGGATACCTGCCCTTCAGATCCTTTTTCACTTCGGCGTAGGTACTGCGCCAGAAGTTCGCCAGATCCTGGGTCACCTGCACCGGCCGCCGTGCCGGGGACAACAGGTGCAACTTCACCACCTGGCGCCCGCCGGCAATGCGCGGGGTGTCGGCCAGGCCGAACAGTTCCTGCAAGCGCACCGCCAGGATCGGCGGCTGTTCGCTGTAGTCCAACCGCACCGATGAACCCGATGGCACCTTCACATGCTGCGGCGCCAGCTCGTCCAGGCGCTGGGGCAGCGGCCAGGGCAACAGGTTGTGCAAGTAGCTGGAGATATCCAGGTTGGCGAAGTGACTCAGCCGCGAGACTTTGCCCAGGTAGGGCATCAGCCAGTGCTCCAGGCTGGCGAGCAAGGCGTTGTCGCTGACGTCGGGCCATTCGCTGGTGTTGCCGGCGTCCAACTGGCGCAACAGCAGGACGCGGGATTGCCATTGGCGCAGCTCCGGGGTCCAGGGCAGCAGCTCCAGGCCTTTGCGCCGCACCAGGTTGACCAGCGCCTGGCCGCGCGCGGCTTCGTCGAGGCCGGTGAGCGGTTCGCGGCTGAGCACCAGTTCACCGACTTTGCGCTGGCGTTCGGCGCGCAGCACGCCTTCGCGCTCATCCCAGTCCAGTTGATCGACGTTGCGCACTTGTTCGGCGAGGACCGTGTCGAACAGCGCCGGATCGAAGTCCGCCGCCAGATAAATACGTTCTTCACGCTGGCCCTGGCGGCTGCCGAGGTCGGCGATCACCAGCCATGGCTGTTTCATCAGGCTGTCGGCCTCGGCGAATAATGCCGCGCGGCCATTGGCCAGGCGATATTCGGCACCGCCGGGGCGACGTTGCTGGGCGACACGGTCCGGGTAGGCCAGCGCCAGCAAGGCGCCGAGCCAGCGCGGGTGGTCGGGGTCGGCCACCGGCCGGGTCGCCTGGCCTCTCAAATAGCCACGGTATTGCCGCGCCAGTTGCTTGGCGCGTTGCACGCCGCCTTGAGTACCGCGCGCACGCTCTTCACCGGACATCAGCGCCAGGCGGCTGTGCAAATCCGCGCCGCCGCCGCGCAAAATATCGCGCTCGCCCAACAGTGCCGCGACATCACAGGCCGTGGCCGCCAGCCCCAGGTCCTGCCCGCGCAGCAACAAATGGGCGATACGTGGATGGGCCGGCAGCTCGGCCATCTTCTGGCCATGCGCCGTGAGTTTTTCGTCATTCAAGGCCCCGAGGCGCACCAGCAAATCCTGGGCCTGGGCATAGGCGGCGGTGGGTGGCACATCGAGCCACACGAGCTGTGGGGGCGTGACGCCCCAGCGTGCCAGTTGCAAGGCCAGGCCGGCGAGGTCGGCGGCGAGGATTTCCGCACTGCCATACGCGGCCAGCCCTTCATGCTGGTCTTCGGACCACAACCGATAACATACCCCCGGCTCCAAGCGCCCGGCCCGGCCCGCACGCTGGGTAGCGCTGGCGCGGGAGATGCGCTGAGTATCGAGGCGGGTCATGCCGCTGCCGGGGTCGAAACGCGGCACCCGCGCCAACCCGGCATCGATCACAACACGCACGCCGTTGATGGTCAGGCTGGTCTCGGCGATGTTGGTGGCGAGCACCACTTTGCGTTTACCGGCCGGTGCCGGATCGATGGCCGCACGCTGGGCGTTGAGGTCCAGCTCGCCATGCAGCGGGCAGAGCAACACGTCAGGGCTGTGCCCCAGGGCGTCGGCCAGTTGCTGGTTGACCCGGCGAATTTCCGCCTGGCCCGGCAGGAACACCAGCACGCTGCCGGTTTCATCGTGCAGGGCTTCGAGAATGGTTTGCACCACGCGCGGCTCGATGAATTCACCGGCCTGGTACGGCCGCCCCCAGCGCATCTGCACCGGGAACATGCGCCCCTCGCTGCGCAGGATCGGCGCGTCATCCAGCAGGCTGGCGAGGCGCTCGCCTTCGAGGGTGGCGGACATCAGAAGGATTTTCAGCGGTTGCTCGTCGCGAAACAGGTCGCGGCCGTTCAGGCTCAGGGCCAGTGCCAGGTCGGCGTCGAGGCTGCGCTCGTGGAACTCGTCGAAGATCAGCAGGCCGACACCGTCCAGTGCCGGATCGTCCTGCAAACGACGGGTGAGGATGCCTTCGGTGACCACTTCGATGCGCGTGTTGGGCCCGACCTTGCTGTCGAGACGGATGCGATAGCCGACGGTTTCACCGACTTTCTCCCCCAGTTCGCTGGCCAGCCGTTCCGCGGCGGCACGGGCGGCCAGGCGCCGGGGCTCGAGCATCAGGATGGTCTGCCCGGCCAGCCAGGGCTCATTCAACAAGGCCAAGGGCACGCGGGTGGTTTTACCGGCGCCGGGCGGCGCTTCCAGCACGGCTTCATGGCGATTCGCCAAGGCGTCACGCAGGGCGGGTAAAACATCATCGATCGGCAACGAATTCATACTGGCTCCAAAGCAGAGCGGCGAGTATAACGGCGAACTGCCGGATGCCGACGCTGGTCTCAATGGCAGTGCTATATAGTCCCGTATCAACCGTGTTCAGGAGAGTCTCCATGCGTATCGCTTCCCGTGTCATCGGCGGTGTCCTCGCCGTCACCCTGCTGAGCCAACTCACCGCCTGCGGGTCGATTTTCTACCCCGACCGCCGTGGCCAGATCGATGGCAAGATCGACCCGACCATTGCCGTGCTCGATGCCGTGGGCCTGTTGTTCTACGTGATCCCTGGCCTGATCGCGTTCGGCGTCGACTTCGCCACGGGCGCGATCTATTTCGAACCCGGCAAGACTGCCCAGGTTGACCCGGAAAAACTCCACGAAGCCATCGGCGCCGACGGCAAGGTCGACAACGCCAAGCTGCAAAGCATCATCCAGAAGGAAACCGGCCGCACCCTGCCGCTGGACGACCCACGCATGATCCAGTTCAAGGGCAGCGTGCAACAACTTGCGCTCCTGGGCCTGCAACCCGCCGCCTAAGGATCGTTTATGACCAGCAGTCCCGAACACGCCCGGCTGTTGCGCCTGGCCACCCGCGCCTCGGTGGGTGTGGCCTGTGCGCTGATCGTTACAAAGGCCATCGCCTGGTGGCTCAGCGGCTCGGTGAGCATGCTCGCCGGGTTGACCGACTCACTGCTCGATGGCGTGACCTCGCTGCTGAACCTGCTGGCCGTGCATTACGCCCTGCGCCCGGCCGATGACGATCACCGTTACGGCCATGGCAAGGCGGAGTCACTGGCGGGCATGGCCCAGGCGTTGTTCATTGGTGGCAGTGCGGTGTTGATCGCTTTGCAGGCCTACGAGCGCCTGCAGCATCCGGAACCGGTCGGCGCGCCGTGGCTGAGCATTGGGGTGATCGTGTTTTCCCTGGCACTGACCGTGGCGCTGCTGATGCTGCAACACCGGGTTGTGCGCGAAACCGGCTCCAATGCCGTGCGGGCAGACTCGTTGCACTACCGCTCGGACCTGCTGCTCAACGGCAGCATCCTGGTGGCGCTGGTGCTGGCGGGCATGGGCTTTCATCAGGTCGACGCCTGGTTCGGCCTGGGCATCGCTGCCTACATTTTGTGGAGCGCGATCCAGATCGCCAGGGAAAGCTTTGCGGTGTTGATGGACGAGGAACTGCCGCCGGACGTCAGCCAGCACATGCTGGAACTGGCGCGAGGCGTACCGGGGGTGTTGGGTGCCCATGACCTGCGCACGCGCATCTCCGGCAACCATTGGTTCGTGCAGTTGCACCTGGAACTGCCGGGGGAGTTGACGCTGTCAGTGGCCCACGGCATCAGCGACCAGGCCGCCGATGCCATTCACGCAGCCTACCCGCGCGCCGAAGTGCTGGTGCACGCCGACCCACGGGAAGTGGTCACGGGCGCCAAGGCCTAGTACTGCACCTGATACCCGCGACTGCTCAGGCAGTTGCCCTGGGCCTGGCGGTAGGTTTGCACCACCGCCGGGTCAGGGGCGTAGGTGACGGCCTGCGGGTCGAAGCCGCTTTGTTGCACCGCCCAGCGATAACAGTCGTAACCGTCCTGCTGCACTTGCGCCGGTGACTGCCCGTTGGCGGGATACGCCACCACGTCATAACCATTGCCTTGCGGTGCTGGCTGCGGCGCCGGCACTTGCGTCGGCGGTTGCACCACCACGTATTGCTGGGTGCTTTGTTCGTAGGCGTAGTAGGCGCCGGCGGCCAGGAACAGCAGCGAGCCACCTACCCACACTTCGCGCGCATAGTCCGGCAGGTAATGCACGCGGATGCCATACGGCGGCGCCACGACCACATAGCGCGGGCCTTGGGGGCGGTACCAGTAGCCGCCGGAGAAGAAGTAATCCTGGCCACGGTACGGCACCCGGTAGTTGCGGTCGGGGAAGCGGTCGACGACATAGCCAGGCCGATACTGGGGGCCGGGGCCCCAGCCGTTGCCATGGCCGTCGGGGCGACCTGGCCAGCGGTTATCGTTGGGATGCCCGTTGTAGCCCGGCCGCGAACCTGGGCCGCCGGCCTCCCAATTGCGGTTATCGTCGTTGCGTCGAGGAATGTCACGGTAGTAACCCTGACGCGGTTCCTGGGTCTGGCGCACGGTATCGGGGCGACTCTGGATCGGCAGGTTGTTCGCAGGCTGCGGGGCTGGCCGAGGCTGTTCGGCACCTTGCGGGCGACCTTGCCACTGCCCGCCACCGTGGGGCGGTTGCTCGGCGCGATCAAAATGCGGGTTCTGTGGACGTGGCTGATTATTTTCCGGCCGGGGTTGATTGTTCTGTGGACGCGGCTGGTTATTCTGCGGGCGCGGCTGTTCGTTACCCTCCGGTCCTCTTTCATGCTGGCCGCCACCCTCAGGGCGCGGCTCGTCGGCCATCACTTGCGTGCCGACGGTGACCATCAGCAAACCTACACCTGCCATATGCCAGATGCGCTTCATGCTATTCCTCACTGCGGATAAGGGCCTGGAAGGTCCGGCCTCATAGATGAGACTGGAAAAGCCCCGCCCGGTTCTGAGACAGGTTATCAGTCACAGGAACAATTTTCTTAAGGCAAAAGAAAAGGGGTGACCCGTCGGCCACCCCTTGAGAACTTCGTCCATGCTCAACGCTTTTGACGTTGGCTCACCTCACGCCGTCTTGTGGACAGTGTGCAGCCTGGAGGCCGGCTCGACCCTGCTGGGGTGGCGGCCGCAGCCAGCCTGATTGGGCGAGCTGCTGTGGACTGTTGTCCAGGCGGTGATTCTGTTGATAACGATACAGGCCAGCGCCGGGCAGATGATTGCGAAGATTGCGTCAATAAACAGTGCTTGCGCAATTTTTAACCCTTCATGGATAATTCACCGCAATAGTTACGACAAAGGCCAACCCAATGAGCAAGCTTGACCGATACGACCTGAGTATTTTGGCGGAATTGCAGCGCGACGCGAGGATCTCCAACCAGGAGTTGGCCGAGCGTATCGGCCTGTCGCCTTCGCCCTGCTCGCGCCGGGTCAAGCAGTTGGAGGACGACGGCTACATCGCACGCCAGGTCGCCCTGCTCGACCGCAAGATGCTCGGCCTGAGCCTCACGGCCTATGTGCTGATCGGCATGGACCGCCACACCCCCGAACGTTTCGAGAACTTCGAAGCAGCCATCCGCACCCTGCCCCAGGTGCTGGAATGCAGCTTGGTGACGGGGATGGATGCGGACTATCAGTTGAAAGTGGTGGTGCCGGACATGGACCACTATCAGAAACTGCTGCTGGGCCACCTCACCCGGATCGAAGGCGTGACCAGCGTGCGCTCGAGCTTTGTGCTCAACCAGGTGCTCAACAGCACCGAGCTGCCGCTGACCCACCTGCGCACCTGATCTCCTGAACAATGAAGATCGAATGTGGGAGGGGGCTTGCCCCCGATGGAGTATCAGTCACCAGATACACAGCCTGACACACCGCTATCGGGGGCAAGCCCCCTCCCACATTTGGCCTGTGTTCCAGCAGTGAAGTCTGCGTGCGACGCACCGACGCAGGTCAATGTTGCGCCTGTAACGCTGCCGTATACTTGCCGCCTGCCCCGTTGGAAGAGCCCATGAACAACATCGACCCCGCCCTGTTCGAAGAATGGATGATGACCGGCCTGGTCACTATCCTGATCATTTTCATGGGCTTTATCGTCTGGGACCTGGCAAAGAAATCCAAGGCCGGGCGCTTTGGTTCGTTCATCCTGTTTTTCGTGCTGGGCCTGGGCGTGGCCGCGTTCATCATCAAGAGCGTGGTGATCGGCCTCATCGAGTCCGGCGCTTTATAAACGCGCCGGCACTTCCTTCCATTGGCCTTGATCCAGGCCGTCGATTGTCCAATCGCCGATACGCACACGCACCAGGCGCAAGGTCGGCAGGCCCACGGCGGCGGTCATGCGCCGAACCTGGCGGTTACGCCCCTCTCGAATCACCAGTTCAAGCCAGTACGTCGGTAGGTTTTTGCGAAAGCGCACCGGCGGGTTGCGCGGCCATAACGCCGGTTCATCCAGACGCCGGGCCTCGGCGGGCAAGGTTTTGCCGTCGTTGAGTTCCACCCCGTCACGCAGGCGTTGCAGCAATGCTTCGGTGGGTTCGCCTTCCACCTGCACCCAGTAGGTTTTCGCCAGCTTGTGCTTGGGGTCGGCAATACGCGCCTGCAACTGGCCGTCGTTGGTCAGCAACAACAGACCTTCGCTGTCACGGTCCAGGCGACCTGCCGGGTAGATGCCGGGGATGTCGATAAAGTCCTTGAGCGTCGCGCGCCCGCCTTCGTCGCTGAACTGGGTCAGCACATCGAAAGGTTTATTGAACAGCACCAACTTCGGCTCGGCCGGCGGCGCCTTGGCGACACGGCGCGCGGCAGAATACGGAGGTTTCACGCCAGGGCGGCGCGAATCGGGACGGGTGGGACGGGACATGGCAAAGGAACATCTAACGGTCAGGACCGACAATGCTAGTGGCCTGACCGCTAAATGACCATCCCAACCGCTTAGCGGAACGGCGGCTCGTCGAAGCTGCGCAGTTTGCGCGAGTGCAACGAGTTGAGTTCGGTGCGCAACAGGTCCACCGCCTCGATGCCGATCTTCAAGTGCTGGCTGACCGCACGTTCGTAGAACGCGTTGGCCGAACCCGGCAGCTTGATCTCGCTGTGCAGCGGCTTGTCCGACACACACAGCAAGGTGCCGTAGGGTACGCGCAAGCGGTAGCCCTGGGCGGCGATGGTGCCGCTTTCCATGTCCACCGCCACGGCGCGGGACAGGTTGATCAACGGCCGCTCCTGGGCCCAGCGCAGTTCCCAGTTGCGGTCGTCGTAGGTCAGCACGGTGCCGGTGCGCAGGCGTTTTTTCAGCTCTTCGCCTTTCTCACCGGTGACATTCGCCGCCGCCTGCTGCAAGGCCATCTGCACTTCGGCCAGGGCCGGGATCGGGATGTTCGGCGGTACCACCCGGTCGAGAATCCCATCGCGGCGCATATAGGCGTGGGCCAGTACGTAGTCGCCGATGGTCTGGGATTGGCGCAGGCCGCCACAGTGGCCAATCATCAGCCAGCAATGCGGACGCAGCACCGCCAGGTGGTCGGTGATGTTCTTGGCGTTGGACGGGCCGACACCGATGTTCACCAGAGTCACGCCGTGGCCATCGCTGGCCTGCAGGTGATAGGCCGGCATCTGGTAGCGGTGCCACACTACGCCGGCGGCAATCGCCGAGGCTTCGCCGTGGTCCATGCTCTTATCGATGATGACGTTGCCCGGCAGCACCATGCGGATAAAACGCGGGTCGCTGCGCAGTTGTTCCAGGCCATGCAGGATGAACTGGTCGACATAGCGGTGGTAGTTGGTCAGCAGGATCCACGGCTGCACATGGCGCCAGTCGCTGCCGGTGTAATGCACCAGCCGACGCAGGGAAAAGTCCACGCGGGCCGCATCGAACAGCGCCAGGGGCAGCGGGTCGGTGTTTTCCCAGTCGTAGAGGCCATCGGCGATGCCATCGGTGGCGGCCGACAGGTCGGTGCTGGGGAACACGCGCGCCAAGGTCGCGGCGGTCACACCGGAGCCGGCCAGTTCGTCACCCTGCTCCACTACGTACGGATAAGGAATGTTCTGCTGGCTGACGCCCACTTCCACGGTCACGGTGAAGTCGTGCATCAGCGGCACCAGTTGTTCCAGCAAATACTTACGGAACGCCGCCGGATGCGTGACGGTTACGCTGTAGGTCCCGGGTAACTGGACCTTGGCATACGCCCGGGTAGTCTGTGGGACTTCGCCGTGGCAGTGGTAAGTCAGTCGCAGTTCCGGGTAGCGAAACAGCGCGCGTTGTTCGGCGTCGGGTTCGACGCGGTCCTTGAGGTATTGCTTGAGGGCTTGATTGAGCGCGCCGGTAGCCCGCTCATGCAGGGCCGCCAGCCGATCCACGGCCTCTTCGGCGGTTTGAACGACAACAAAAGCTTCGGTCACGGTAAGCATCCTGTGTTCTGACTTGCAGGCCTTTATCTTGCCTGTATCCCTGTCAGACGCAAACCTTGAATTGGAGTGCCTCTCAAGATGGCTGCAAGCCCCCTCCCACATGTGGACCGTGTTTATTCAGAGACATTGGGACTTGAGCGCGCGACGATGGCCCCGACATCGACGCCACGCGGCAAGGTGCCGTAGACGCGGCCAGACGACTGGCCCAAACGGCTGGCGATAAAACCATCGCTGACCGCCGCATGACCGGCCTCCAGCAGCAACTTGGCCTGTAGCGCCACGGCAATATCCTCGGTCAACTGCCGTGCGCGGTACTGGATGTCCTGGGTGTCCATGAACGCCGACTTCAGGTGTTCGATATGCCGTGCCAACTGCTTATCGCCATGCCCGTCACCGAGTTCGACAAACAGCGCTTCCAGCACGCCGGGCTCCTTGGACAGTGCGCGCAGCACGTCCAGGCATTGCACATTGCCGGAACCTTCCCATGTCGAATTCACCGGCGCTTCACGGTACAGGCGCGGCAGGATGCTGTCCTCCACGTAGCCCGCGCCGCCCATGCATTCGGCGGCTTCGTTGATCATCGCCGGGGCGCGCTTGCAGATCCAATACTTGCCCACCGCCGTCACCAGCCGAGCGAACTTGGCTTCCCGCTCATCGCCCAGATTGTCCAGGGCGCAGCCCATGCGCATGCTCAAGGCCAGCGAGGCTTCGCTTTCCAGAGCGAGGTCGGCCAGCACGTTTTGCATCAGCGGCTGCTCCCTGAGCACACGGCCACCGACCCGGCGATGAGCACAGTGATGGCTGGCCTGGGTCAGCGCCTGGCGCATCAAGGCACTGGAACCCACCATGCAATCGAAGCGGGTCATGGCAACCATCTCGATAATGGTGGGCACGCCACGCCCCTCTTCACCGATCATCCAGGCCAGGGCCCCACGAAACTCCACTTCACTGGACGCATTGGAGCAGTTGCCCAATTTGTTTTTCAGGCGCTGGATATAGAACTCGTTGCGGGTGTCATCCGGGCGGTGCCGGGGCAGCAGGAAACAGGTCAGGCCTTTGTCGGTCTGGGCCAGGGTCAGGAAGGCATCGCACATCGGCGCGGAGCAGAACCACTTGTGACCGACCAGTTCATAGGCTTGCCCGGGCCCGCCGGCGCCCACCGGATAGGCGCGGGTGGTGTTGGCACGCACGTCGGTGCCACCCTGCTTCTCGGTCATGGCCATGCCGATGGTTGCACCGGCCTTGTGGGCAATGCCGACATTGCGCGGGTCATAGTGGGTGCTGAGGATTTTCGGCAGCCAGGTCTGCGCCAGGTCCGGTTGCAAGCGCAGGGCCGGGACGCAAGCGAAGGTCATGGTCAGTGGGCAGCCGGTGCCGGCCTCAGCCTGGCTGTGCAGGTAGGTCATGGCCGCACGCGCCACATGGGCACCGGACTGTGGATGGGCCCACGGCAGCGACGGCAGGCCATGCTCGACCGCGGTGCCCATCAGCTCGTGGTAGGCCGGGTGAAACTCCACCAGGTCGATGCGATGCCCATACCGGTCATGGCTGCTGAACACCGGTTTGTTCTGGTTGGCCAGGAACCCGGCCGCCATCAGCGGCCCGCCGGCCAACGCCCCGTACGCATCGATGCGCGCCTGCGCCCAGCCGGCGCCAAAGCGTCGCGACCAGTCTTGCAGGGGCGCGTCGATGCGGTACAGGTTGGTGCCGTCCAGGGAGGGCGGCTGGTTGGTGACGTCGTGGGTTTCGGCGAACTGATGCAGGTTCATGACAGGCCTCCTGGAAAAAGGCCCTGTCGAATGCGCACCTACCCATAAAGGCGCAGATCGATTGAGGCCGGTTTTTTCAGTTAAGCACCGTCATCCAGGTTAAAAAAGTGGCATACCCGCCGAATGCCCGGCGCTTTCGCCCTCGAGCGCGCTCAACAGGTGGCGCTCCAGTACCGCCTGCAGCGCCTCGAAGCGCACCGGCTTAGCCAGGCGATCGGTGATGCCGATGCCATGGCTGCGCTCGCGCTCGGACGTGTGCAGCGACGTACTCAAGGCGATCACCGGCAATTCACCGCAGCCCGGCAGTGCACGGATCTGACAACACAACGAGAAGCCGCCTTCGGGCACATCCAGCAAGACCGCGTCGAAGCTTTGCCCCTGCAAGGCCGCCAACGCCGCCGGGCCACTGTCCACGGTTTTCACCCGGTAACCCAGCTTGAGCAACATGCCGCGCACCGCCAACTGGCCGACGCTGTTGTCATCCACCAGCAATACCGCGCAATCCTGGGGCGCGCGTTGCCGGCCGGGCACCGGTTTTACCTCGATCGGCACCGGGCTGACGTTCACGTCCAGCTGGAAGCGGCTGCCCTTGTGCGGCTCGGAATGATGGGTAAGGCGCCCGCCCAACAGCTCGATCAATTGCCGGCAGATGGCCAGGCCGATGCCCAGGCCGCCGTATTCGCGGGTCATGGAGCCATCGAGTTGGAAAAAGCGCTGGTACAAGGTCGCCTCGTCAAGGAAGGCGAAGCCAATACCGGTGTCGGTCACAATGAAGCTCAGGCGCACGTCGCCATCACTGTGAGGCACACCCACCACCCGCAGGCGCACGGAGCCTTCGCGGGTGAACTTGAACGCATTGTCCAACAGGCAATCCAGGCACTGGAGCAGTTTGTCGGCGTCGCCCACCACACGGTCCGGCAGCTCATCGGCCACATCGATGGAAAATGCCAGGCCTTTGCCTTGGGCGCTGGTGTTGAATTGCTGGCGCAAGGTGTCGAGCACGCCGCGCAGGCTGAACACCCGAGGCTGGGCACTCAGGCGCCCGGCCTGCAATTCGGTGAGGGTGAGGATGCCGTTGACCATGCGCATCATGTCCCGTGCCGAACCGGCGGCCGTTTGCTGGTACTGCGCCAGGTCGTCGTCCAGCGGCACCGTTTGCATCAGCTCAAGGGAGCCGATCACACCGTTCATGGGCGTGCGCAGTTCGTGGGTCAGCGTCGCGAGGAATTCATCCTTGAGACGGTTGCTTCGGGCCAGTTGCTGGTTGAGCACTTCGAGCTTCTGGCTGGCATCGAACAGGATCTGTGCCTGCTGCTCACGCATGGCATTGATACGGTCGGCGAGGGCCAGGGATAACAGCGCCACTTCAATTGCCGAGCCGATCTGGCTGGCGTACATGGTGAGGAACACATTGGGCAAGTAGCCCAGCACCATCAGCGTGTTCACCACGCCACCCAGCAGGAACGCCGACCAGGCGATGATGAAATACCGCGCCACCCGCTGGCCGCAGTACCAGGCCTTGATGGCGGCGACGAAGATGGTCACGGTGAATACCAGCGCCAGGCCGGTCGCCAGGCGCAAGGCCAGGGCATAGCTGGTCAGCAGCGCCAGCGCCATCACTGCGCCGCCGCACACCGCCAGTGCCAGCAAGAGCCGGTTGAGCCAGCGGCTGTGCTGCGCGGTATGCAGGAAGCTGCGGGCGAACAGGCTGCCGAACAGCGCCGCCGAACCGATCAGCAACGGCACCGCCGCATTCGCCCACCACGGGTTGTTCGGCCAGAAGTACTGCACCGCCACGCCATTGACCGACAGTTGGTACAGGCCAAACGAGGCGATGTAGAGGATGTAGTACAGGTAGCTGGTGTCGCGCACGCTCAGGTAGATGAACAGGTTGTAGACCAGCATCCCCAGCAATACGCCATAGATCACCCCCAGCACCGACAGGCGCAGCGGTTGTTGCTCCAGGTAAGCGGTGCCGGCCCAGAGCGTCAACGGCGCCTGGATCGAGCCCTCGCTTTGCAGGCGCAGGTAGAGCGTTTGCTGCTGGTCGGGCACGAAATTGAGCTTGAACAGGTAGTTGCTCTGGCTGACCTCACGGCTGGAAAAAGGCAGCGCACTGCCGGTACGGCCGGCCAGCCGATAGTTGCCGGTGCCATCGTTCTGGTACAGGTCCAGATGATTCAGCGGCGGGTAAGCCAACTCCAGGAACCAGGTGCGGGGGGCACGGGGGTCCCTGGCCACGTAATGCAGGTCGACCTTGAGCCAGAACACCGAGCGCGAATAGCCGGCGTTGAGGGTGGCTTTGTCATGGTGCTTGAATTGAGCAGCGTAGGCGGGAGAACTTACTTCGGCGATGGTGAGGGCATCGGTGGGGTCTTCGAGCACTTGCATGGCTCGGCCCAGCGGCAGGCTTCGGGTGTCCTGGTTGAACTCGATGGCGCTGGCGAGCATCGGTAGCCCGCACAACAATAAGATCAGCAAATAGCGCATGCGAGCCCCAGCGTGGCCTGTCCGGTTATGTCAAAAGCCCCCCATTCCTTTTGAGAAGACGTACACCGGCGGTACAGTTAAGTTGTTTGAATCCACTTTAGCATAGCCGCCAAAGGCCATTGGACACCATTGAAATAATTTTTTGAAAGGCTCTAGAACAAGGCTTTCAGAGCGTTTTCACAGCCGAGCACACGCCAAAAAAGCGGCGTTCGCGCGACAACATTCAACCATCGCCCGAAGGCCCCGCCAAAAGCGTTTGGTGGTAAGCTCGCGCACCATGAATATCTACAGCTCTCGCCCCGTTGTCCTCTGTCTCTCCGGCCATGATCCCAGTGGTGGCGCCGGCTTGCAGGCAGATATCGAAGCCCTCCTCGCCCAAGGCTGCCATGCGGCCCCGGCCGTCACTGCCCTGACCGTGCAGAACACCGTCAATGTCAGCGATTTCCGCGTACTGGACCGTGAGTGGGTAATGGCCCAGGCCAATGCCGTCCTCGGTGACTCCGACGTGGCGGCGGTCAAGCTGGGCATGCTCGGCTCCACCGCGATGGTCGACACCGTGGTCGAACTGCTGCAGGCACACCCGCACCTGCCGGTGGTGTGCGACCCGGTGCTGCGCGCCGGCGGCGGTGGCAGCCTGGGCAAGGACGAAGTCGGCTACGCCATGCGCGAGCGGCTGCTGCCGTTGTCGCTGATCGCCACGCCGAACCTGCCTGAAGCCCGCATCCTCGCCGAACTGCCCGAGGGCACCGCCGACGAATGCGCCGCGAAGCTGTTGCCGTTCATCAAGCACCTGTTGATCACCGGCGGCCATGGCGATGAGCACGAAGTGCACAACCGTCTCTACAGCCGTGATGGCACGCGCCAGACCTTTACCTGCCAGCGCCTGCCCGGCAGCTATCACGGTTCGGGCTGCACCCTGGCCAGCGCCCTGGCCGGACGGATCGCCCAAGGCGAAGGGCTGGTGAGTGCGGTGCAGTCGGCACTTAACTACACTTGGCGCACCCTGCGTGATGCCGAACAACTCGGCCAGGGCCAGTTCGTACCGCGCCGGCTGCCGCTGGATTTCTGCTCGTAACTATCTGCTCTTAACAGCAAGAGGCCTGCCCGATGAAACTACGTGGCCTTTACGCCATTACCGACAGCCAACTGTTGGCCGGCAAGTTCCTCGCCTACGTCGAAGCGGCATTGGACGGTGGCGTGACCCTGCTGCAGTACCGCGACAAAAGCAGCGACGAAGCCCGGCGCCTGCGCGAAGCGGAAAAACTGCGGGAGCTGTGCTCGCGCTACAAGACCCAGCTTATTATCAATGATGACTTCGACCTGGCCGCCCGCCTGGGCGTCGGCGTGCATCTGGGCCAGACCGACGGCCCACTGACGCCGGCCCGTGCGCTGCTCGGCTCCAAGGCGATCATCGGCGCCACCTGCCACGGCCAGATCGAACTGGCCGAACAGGCGGCGAAGGAAGGCGCCAGTTATGTCGCCTTCGGCCGCTTCTTCAATTCCAACACCAAGCCGGGTGCTCCGGCCGCCACCGTTGAAATGCTCGCCGAGGCCCGCAAGCGCCTGCATGTGCCGATCTGCGTGATCGGCGGCATCACCCTGGAAAACGCCGGACCGTTGGTGGCCCAGGGTGCCGACCTGCTGGCCGTGGTCCACGGCCTGTTCGGTGCCGACAGTACCCAGGAAGTCACGCGCCGCGCCCGCGCCTTCAACGCATTAATCAAATCCTGAATTCAGAGAGCCCTCACCATGTCTCGTTCCGAAACCCTGTTTGCCGATGCCCAGAAACACATCCCCGGCGGTGTGAACTCCCCCGTGCGTGCGTTCAAAAGCGTGGGCGGCACGCCGTTGTTCTTCAAGCATGCCGAAGGCGCCTACGTCACCGACGAAGATGACAAGCGCTACGTGGATTACGTCGGCTCCTGGGGCCCGATGATCCTCGGCCACAGCCACCCCGACGTGCTGGACGCCGTGCGCAGGCAACTGGAGCACGGCCTGTCCTACGGCGCGCCGACCGCCATGGAAACCGAGATGGCCGATCTGGTCTGCAGCATCGTGCCGTCGATGGAGATGGTGCGCATGGTCAGCTCCGGCACCGAAGCCACCATGAGTGCGATTCGCCTGGCCCGTGGTTTCACCGGCCGCGACAGCATCATCAAGTTCGAAGGCTGCTACCACGGCCATTCCGACAGCCTGCTGGTCAAAGCCGGTTCCGGCGCGCTGACCCAAGGCGTACCCAGCTCGGCCGGCGTACCGGCAGCGTTCGCCAAACACACCCTGACCCTGCCGTTCAACGACATCGGTGCCGTCGAGCAGATGCTCAGCGAAGTCGGCCAGGACGTGGCGTGCATCATCGTCGAGCCGGTGGCCGGCAACATGAACTGCGTGCCGCCCGCCCCGGGCTTTCTGGAAGGCCTGCGCGAACAGTGCGACAAGCACGGCGTGGTGCTGATTTTCGACGAAGTGATGACCGGCTTCCGCGTTGCCCTCGGCGGCGCCCAGGCGCACTACGGCGTCACGCCGGACCTGAGCACGTTCGGCAAGATCATCGGTGGCGGCATGCCCGTGGGCTGCTTCGGCGGCAAGCGCGAGATCATGCAGCACATCGCGCCGCTGGGCCCGGTGTACCAGGCCGGCACACTCTCGGGTAACCCGCTGGCCATGGCGGCCGGCCTGACCACCCTGCGCCTGATCAGCCGCCCGGGCTTCCACGCCGAGCTGACCGACTACACCACCCGCCTGCTGGACGGCCTGCAACAGCGCGCCGATGCCGCCGGTATCCCGTTCGTGACCACGCAAGCGGGCGGCATGTTTGGCCTGTACTTCAGCGGCGCCGATGACATCGTCACCTTTGATGATGTGATGGGCAGCGATGCCGACCTGTTCAAGCGCTTCTTCCACCTGATGCTGGAGGGCGGCGTGTACCTGGCGCCGAGCGCCTTCGAAGCCGGCTTCACCTCGATCGCCCATGGCGACGCCGAGCTGAAACTGACTCTGGATGCCGCCGAGCGCGCCTTCGCCGCACTGAAATAAGCCGGAGCAAAAACCTGACGTCGCTGTGGGCGGCGTCAGATTTGCTACTTTGCCTACAGGGATTTCCTTATTTTTCCGAGAATTTACCTGCAATCCGGCAGATAACTTGCCTAAGCAGCAGAAAAACGAGTAAAGACTTTGTAAGCAGAGGCCTGCTTATTTCATAATGCGCGCTTATTGGATCCCCCGAGGATCCGCGCGCCCCGTCAGAGGTAAGTCGATTCCCATGAAACGCACCGGCCGCACCCTGGTACTGGGCTGCCTGTTGCTCCTTCAGCCGCTGCTGGCACATGCCCAGGCAGGCGGCAACTCGTTGTTAATCCCAGCGATGGGTCGTTGCACCCTCAATACCCAGCCGGACAGCCAGGCCGAAGCCCTGAGCGCGTGTCAGAAACAGGCCGACGGCGGGGATGCGCAGGCGCAATACGAGTTGGGCGAGTACTACCACGACAGCAAGAACCCGGCCCGTGACCTCAACAAAGCCTTGAGCTACTTCGAGAAAGCCTCGCTGCAGGGCCACGCCCAGGCACAATTCCAGTTGGGCACCATGTTCTTCAAAGGCGAAGGCGTGCCGGCCAATAACGTCCAGGCCTATATCGTGCTGAAAATGGCCGCGGTCAACGGCGCCGAAGACGCGCTGGACACCGCCGACGAAGTCGCCGAGCACATGCAACGCGATGAATTGGAAGTGGCCACCCAGGTCCTGGGGCAGATTTTCCGCAACTACCTGCTGGAGCTGCAGAGTGCCGATGGGCGCTCGCCCTTCTCACCCCTGCCCTGACACCCAGCCTATTTCTCAGGCATCGGCATCGGAAACGGCATGACATTGCTCATGCCCCGGGCTTCGCTGATTTTCGGCGTGCCCAGGCGCTCGACTTCGTCGATGCGCACGATCGAATGCATCGGCACAAAACTGCGCACCACGCCTTCGAACTGAGCCTTGAGTTTTTCCTCGCCCGGGTCGACGACCAGCTGTGTGCGCTCGCCAAAGACGAACTCTTCCACTTCCAGGAAACCCCACAGATCACTTTGATAGATCTGCTTGGCGTACATTTCGAACACCTGGCCCTGGTTGAGGAAAATCACCTTATAGATTGGAGCTTCACGTTTGGTCATGGTGGGTGAGGAACACATGGGGGATATAAAAGAGGGCGCGAACTATAGCATGGCACCCGATGCACAGTGCTAGGAACCGATGGGCATGACCCCTATAATGCGCGGTTCTTTACCACCAGTTGACGATTCCCATGGCCAAGAAGCTTTATATCGAAACCCACGGTTGCCAGATGAACGAGTACGACAGCTCGCGCATGGTCGACCTGCTGGGTGAACACCAGGCCCTGGAAGTCACCGCCCGCGCCGAAGATGCCGACGTGATCCTGCTCAATACCTGCTCGATCCGCGAGCGGGCCCAGGACCGTGTGTACTCGCAGCTGGGCCGCTGGCGCGAATTGAAACTGGCCAACCCGGACATGGTGATCGCCGTCGGCGGTTGCGTGGCCAGCCAGGAAGGCGCCGCGATCCGCGACCGTGCGCCGTATGTCGACGTGGTCTTCGGCCCACAGACCCTGCACCGCCTGCCGGAAATGATCGACGCCGCGCGCATCACCAAGCTGCCCCAGGTCGACGTCTCGTTCCCGGAAATCGAGAAATTCGACCACTTGCCCGAACCGCGCATCGATGGGCCGAGCGCCTACGTGTCGGTGATGGAAGGCTGCAGCAAGTACTGCACCTTCTGTGTGGTGCCCTACACCCGTGGTGAAGAAGTCAGCCGGCCGTTTGACGACGTGCTCGCAGAAATCATCCACCTGGCCGAAAACGGCGTGCGCGAAGTGACCCTGCTGGGCCAGAACGTCAACGGCTATCGCGGCCTGACCCACGACGGGCGCCTGGCTGACCTGGCGGAGTTGATCCGCGTGGTCGCTGCGGTGGATGGCATCGAACGCATTCGCTACACCACCTCGCACCCGCTGGAGTTCTCCGACAGCCTGATCCAGGCCCATGCCGATGTGCCGGAACTGGTCAAGCACCTGCACTTGCCGGTGCAATCGGGCTCGGACCGCATCCTCTCGGCGATGAAACGCAACCACACCGCCCTGGAGTACAAATCCAAACTGCGCAAATTGCGTGCAGCCGTGCCGGGCATCTGCATCAGTTCGGACTTTATCGTCGGCTTCCCCGGCGAAACCGAGAAAGACTTCCAGCAGACCATGAAGCTGATCGAAGACGTCGGTTTCGACTTCTCCTACTCGTTCGTCTACAGCCAGCGCCCCGGCACCCCGGCGGCGGACCTGTTGGATGAAACCCCGGAAGCGCTGAAAAAAGAGCGCTTGAACGCGCTGCAACATCGCCTCAACCAGCAGGGTTTCGAGATCAGCCGACAAATGGTCGGTTCGATCCAGCGCATCCTGGTCACCGACTACTCGAAAAAAGACCCTGGTGAATTGCAGGGCCGTACCGAGAACAACCGGATCGTCAACTTCCGTTGCGATAATCCGACATTGATCGGTCAGTTTGCCGACGTGCATATCGATGCGGCGCAACCGCACTCGCTGCGCGGCTCGCTGGTGCAATAAAGGTGAGAGGGGGACAAGCCCCCTCCCACATTGGAACCGTGCAACATTCCAATGACGTAAGTGCTTTCGTACCCGCGTCACTGGCGTTATCCTCTCTTTCACCTAAACAGCCAAAGGGCGGCTAAAAGCAACCTTGAACGCACCCATAGCAGAACCCCATCGTTTTCTCCTCGAGCCCTTTGAGGCTCGCCGTTTCGCCAACCTGTGCGGACAGTTCGACGAGCACCTGCGCCTGATCGAGCAACGCCTGAGCATCGAGATCCGCAATCGCGGCAATCAGTTCGAGCTTATTGGTGAACCCCAACACACCACGTCTGCAGAAAACCTGCTGCGCCGCCTCTACCGTGAAACCAAGGGTAGCGAGCTGTCGCCGGAAACGGTGCACCTGTACCTGCAGGAATCCGCCGTGGAAGACCTGGCCAACAACCCGGTGGCCGAAGCCAGCGTGGCCCTGCGCACCAAAAAAGGCATGATTCGCCCGCGCGGCTTGAATCAGCAGCGCTACGTCAAGGAAATCCTCGGCAACGACATCAACTTCGGCATCGGCCCCGCCGGTACCGGCAAGACCTACCTGGCCGTGGCCTGTGCGGTCGACGCCCTGGAGCGCGAACAAGTACGCCGCATCCTGCTGGTGCGCCCAGCGGTGGAGGCCGGTGAAAAACTCGGCTTCCTGCCCGGCGACCTGGCCCAGAAGATCGACCCGTACCTGCGCCCGCTCTACGACGCTCTTTACGAGATGCTCGGCTTTGAATACGTGGCCAAGCTGATCGAGCGCCAGGTGATCGAGATCGCCCCGCTGGCCTACATGCGCGGCCGCACCTTGAACAACAGCTTCATCATCCTCGACGAAAGCCAGAACACCACCGTCGAGCAGATGAAGATGTTCCTCACCCGGATCGGTTTCGGCTCCACCGCCGTGATCACCGGTGACGTCACCCAGGTCGACCTGCCCAAGGGCACCAAGTCCGGCCTGGCCCAGGTGATCGAGGTGCTCAAGGACGTGCCGGGTATCAGCTTCACGCACTTCATGCCCAAGGACGTGGTCCGCCATCCGCTGGTGCAGCGCATTGTCGAAGCCTACGAGCGCTTCGACCACCGCGATGACGCACCAGCCAAGGACGTTCGCCGCGATGCTTGAGCTTGACCTGCAGCTGGCCACCGAAGCGCCCGCCCCCAGCGAAGAACAGTTCCGTCAATGGTGCGCCCTGGCCCTGCGCCAGCGCAGCGCCGACTCGGAACTGACCATCCGCCTGGTGGACGAGCCCGAGGGCCGCGAGCTGAACCACACCTGGCGCCAGAAGGACTACGCGACCAACGTGCTGTCGTTTCCCGCCGACGTACCCGATGAGTTGCTGGATATCCCCCTGCTGGGCGACCTGGTGATCTGCGTCGAGGTGGTCGAGCGTGAAGCGAAGGAACAAGGTAAGGAACTTGAGGCTCACTGGGCCCATCTAGTCATCCACGGCTGCTTGCATCTCTTGGGTTACGACCATATAGACGATGAAGAAGCCGAGGAAATGGAAGCACTGGAACGAACGTTGCTTGCAGAATTGGGTCACCCGGATCCATATGCAGACGACGAAAACTGATCAACACTCAACTGTCACATCAAAGGATTTAGAGTAATCGCTATGAGCGAAGACCGATCGAGCAACGGGCAAAAGTCATGGCTGGGTAAACTGACCCAGGCTTTTGCCCACGAGCCGAAAAACCGCCAGGAGCTGCTGGAGCTGCTGCGCGAGGCCCACCAGAACAAGTTGCTGGACAGCGAAGCGCTGGCCATCGTCGAAGGCGCCATCCAGGTGGCTGACCTGCAGGTTCGGGACATCATGGTCCCGCGCTCGCAGATGATCAGCATCAAGGCGACCCAGACCCCACGGGAATTCCTCCCGGCCGTGATCGACTCGGCGCACTCGCGCTACCCGGTGATCGGCGAAAGCCATGACGACGTCATGGGTGTCCTGCTGGCCAAGGACCTGCTGCCGCTGATCCTCAAGGAGAACGGTGACAGCTTCAACATCAAGGACCTGCTGCGTCCGGCCACCTTCGTGCCTGAATCCAAGCGCCTGAATGTGCTGCTGCGCGAATTTCGCGCCAACCACAATCACATGGCCATTGTGATCGACGAATACGGCGGCGTGGCGGGCCTGGTGACCATCGAAGACGTGCTGGAACAGATCGTCGGCGACATCGAAGACGAACACGACGTCGAAGAAGACAGCTATATCAAGCCGCTGCCCAGCGGTGACTTCCTGGTCAAGGCGCTGACGCCGATCGAGAACTTCAACGAGTTCTTCGACAGCGAATTCTCCGACGACGAGTTCGACACCGTCGGTGGCTTGGTGATGAGTGCGTTCGGGCACCTGCCCAAGCGTAACGAAACCACCGAGATCGGCGCCTATCGCTTCCGCATCCTGAATGCCGACAGCCGCCGCATCCACTTGATCCGCCTGACACCTATTGCCCGCTAAGGATTGATATGCGCCGTCTGACCCGCCCCGGCTGGCCCGGTAATCTGCTGGCCGTGGTGGCCGGCGCCATCACCACCCTGGCGCTGGCGCCGTTCGACCTGTGGCCATTTGCACTGGTTGCGGTCGGATTGTTCTATATCGGGCTGCGGGAGCTGACGCCGCGCCAGGCCCTGGGCCGTGGCTGGTGCTTCGGGTTCGGCCTGTTTGGCGCCGGCACCAGCTGGATCTACTACAGCATCCACCACTTCGGCGGCGCTTCGGTGCTGCTGGCGGGGTTCCTGATGCTGCTGTTCACCGCCGCCATTGCCTGGTTCTTCGCCCTGCCCGCCTGGCTGTGGGCGCGCTGGTTGCGCCGCAATGAAGCGCCGTTGGCGGATGCGCTCACGTTTGCCGCGTTGTGGGTCGGCCAGGAAGCCTTTCGCGGCTGGTTCCTCACCGGATTCCCATGGTTGTATTCCGGTTACAGCCAGCTCGACGGCCCGCTAACCGGCCTGGCGCCAGTGGGCGGGATGTGGCTGATTTCCTTTGCCCTGGCGCTGACGGCCGCCCTGCTGTGCAACCTGCCGCGCCTGCTGGCCGGCAAACGCAATGGGTTTATCGGCGCCGGCCTGGTGTTGCTGGTAGCGCCCTGGGCCATCGGCCTGGCGCTCAAGCATCATGCCTGGACCACGCCGTCCGGCGCGCCGCTGAGCGTTGCCGCGATTCAGGGTAACGTCGAACAAAGCATGAAGTGGGACCCCGAGCAGCTCAATGCGCAGCTCGCGCTGTACCGCGACATGAGCTTCAGCTCCAAGCCGGTCGACCTGCTAGTGTGGCCGGAAACGGCGGTGCCGGTGCTCAAGGAGTCCGTCGAGGGCTACCTGGGAATGATGGGCAAGTTTGCGGCCGACCGGCACACCGCGTTGATCACTGGCGTGCCGATACGCCAGGAAGTGCATCACCAGAAGCGCTACTTCAACGGCATCACCGTGGTGGGTGAAGGTGACGGCACCTACCTCAAGCAGAAACTGGTGCCGTTTGGCGAGTACGTGCCGCTGCAGGACATGCTGCGCGGCCTGATTGCCTTCTTCGACCTGCCCATGTCGGACTTCGCCCGGGGCCCTGCCGACCAGCCGATGCTGCAAGCCAAGGGCTATCAGATTGCGCCGTTCATTTGCTACGAAGTGGTATACCCGGAGTTCGCCGCCGGCCTTTCAGCCCAGAGCGACCTGCTGCTGACCATCAGCAATGACACCTGGTTCGGCCGCTCCATCGGCCCCTTGCAGCACCTGCAAATGGCGCAGATGCGTGCGCTGGAGGCTGGCCGCTGGATGATCCGCGCCACCAATAATGGCGTGACCGGGTTGATCAACCCGTTTGGGCAGATCACCGTGCAGATCCCGCAGTTCGAACGCGGCATTCTCTACGGCGAAGTGGTGCCGATGCACAACCTGACGCCGTACCTGCAATGGCGCTCGTGGCCGCTGATCATCGTGTGCCTGGCGCTGTTTGGTTGGGCGTTGCTGGCAGGCCGGATGGCCAAAACCGTTTAACAGCCAACGCGAAACAAAATGTGGGAGGGGGCTGGCCCCCTCCCACACTTTGATCTGCATTTTAATCAGCAGGGTTATCGATAGAACAACCGGTAGCCTAGCTGCCCCACCGCTTCATTGATCAACTGCCCGCTCTGCCACACCGACTTGAACTCCGGCATCCAGCCGCCCAGCGGCCGGGCGTTGTCCACGCCGAGGAACCCCACCGGCGCCGGCACCACGGTGAAGCCGGCCTTTTCAAAACTCCACACCGACCGCGGCATGTGCCAGGCCTGGGTCACCACCACCACACGCTTGATGCCCTCGGGCAATAGAATCCCGGCACTCATCTGCGCGTTTTCCCAGGTGGTGCGGCTGCGTTCTTCCTTCCAGCGCACAGCAACGCCGAAGTCATCCTGCATCGACACCGCCATCAACTGCGCCTCGCTGGGCGGCGTGCCGTAATGCAGGCCACCGGTGGTCAGCACCGGCAGCCCGGAGGCCTTGGCCAGTCGCGCGGCATACCGCTGGCGCTCCAGGCCGATACCGGTCGGCTGATCAGAACCCCAGGCGGGGTCGCCGCGCTCGCGTCCCGAGCCCAGCACCACAATGGCATCGGCGCGCTGGGCCAGGGTCGACCAGTCTTCACGGGCCAACGGTGGTTCGGTCTCCAGGGCACGTGCGCCCCACTCCACCGCCACCGGCAGGCTGATCAACCACATGCCGCCAAACCCGAGGGCAAAGCAGCAGCCGGCCAAACGGGGGCGGCTGCGACGAAACCACCAGGCAAGGGCCAGCAGCAGCAAGAGAATGCCGGGTGGCAGGAGCAGTTGTTTGATGAAATAACGAATAGGCATCGGGCATCTCCATAGATGCCCGAAGCCTAAGGTGTAACGGGGTTTAGCGACAATCTTTACAGTGACATGGCACGATGATGTGTTCCTGGGGAGTGAACTACTTGAAGCGGGCGGACCGGAGCCTTTCCGGGCCACGACCGGCCGACAAGTCCTTGAGCCACACCACCTTGGCTGAGTGCGTAGGTTCTCTGGCTGGCGGGGTTGCCACCCAAGGAGGCGCACTGCGCCTATTACGTTCCAGGTAAGCTTTGATCAGTTCCAGCTCCGCACGGCTCAAGCCGCGCAGTTCCAACTCGACGGGCCGTTCATCACGCAATCGGCCCGCGGTCCTCGCTGCATCCAATGCACGACCCAATCGGTCGATCAGTCCTTCGTAGATTTCCGGTTTCGTTGCGATTCGCTGCGATTCAACCATCCCCTCACCTCATTGAAGAAAGAACTGCTCCCCAATAAACAGCGTAGTCCCCGTGTGTGCGCCTGCCCGGCGCCGCGACAGACGGCCCTTGCCGCGCAATCAGGGTTTCCCTCGATAGAGTGGGGTCATGTATGCTACGGCGCTTCCTGTAACTCCACTTCCCGCAGGGTTTGGGCACGGACGCGCCGCTTTTTGGTGTCGAACAACCTGAACGTTGCACCGAAGAGGATTAGGCCACCCCTATTCAGTTCAAAAGTAGCCATGCACGAACAATATCAGCCCCGTGAAATAGAAAATGCCGCCCAAACCTTCTGGGACGAGCAAAAGTCCTTTGAAGTCAGTGAACAGCCAGGCAAGGAGACGTTCTACTGCCTGTCGATGTTCCCTTACCCCAGCGGCAAGCTACACATGGGGCATGTGCGTAACTACACCATCGGCGACGTCATCTCCCGCTACCAGCGCATGCAAGGCAAGAACGTCCTGCAACCCATGGGTTGGGACGCCTTCGGCATGCCGGCGGAAAACGCCGCGATGAAAAACAACGTGGCCCCCGCCAAGTGGACCTACGAAAACATCGCCTACATGAAGACCCAGCTGCGCAGCCTGGGCCTGGCGGTGGACTGGTCCCGCGAAGTCACCACCTGCAAGCCGGATTACTACCGTTGGGAACAATGGCTGTTCACCCGCCTGTTCGAAAAAGGGGTGATCTACAAAAAAAGCGGCACCGTGAACTGGGACCCTGTCGACCAGACCGTCCTCGCCAACGAACAGGTGATCGACGGTCGCGGCTGGCGCTCCGGCGCGCTGATCGAAAAGCGCGAAATCCCGATGTACTACTTCAAGATCACCGCCTACGCGGATGAACTGTTGTCGAGCCTCGACGATTTGCCGGGCTGGCCTGAACAGGTCAAGACCATGCAGCGCAACTGGATCGGCAAGTCCAAGGGCATGGAAGTGCAGTTCCCCTACAACGTCGACTCCATCGGCGAAGCGGGCGCACTCAAAGTCTTCACCACCCGTCCGGACACCCTGATGGGCGCGACCTACGTCGCCGTGGCCGCCGAGCACCCGCTGGCCACCCAGGCCGCACAGAACAATCCTGAGCTGCAGGCGTTCATCGCCGAATGCAAAGGCGGCAGCGTGGCCGAAGCCGACGTCGCCACCCAGGAGAAAAAAGGCCTGCCGACCGGCCTGTTCGTCGAGCACCCGCTGACCGGCGAGAAGTTGCCGGTATGGGTCGCCAACTACGTGCTGATGCACTACGGCGATGGCGCAGTAATGGCTGTGCCGGCCCACGACGAGCGCGATTTTGAATTTGCGGTCAAATACAACCTGCCGATCAAGTCCGTGGTCCGGACCAGTTCGGGCGACACCAACCCGGCCCCATGGCAGGACGCTTACAACGAGCACGGCACGCTGATCAACTCCGGTGAGTTCGACGGCCTGGACTTCGCCGGCGCCTTCGACGCCATCGAAGTGGCACTGATCAAGAAGAACCTCGGCGCCTCGCGCACCCAGTTCCGCCTGCGCGACTGGGGCATCAGCCGCCAGCGCTACTGGGGCTGCCCGATCCCGATCATCCACTGCCAGACCTGCGGTGACGTACCGGTGCCGGAAGACCAGTTGCCGGTCGTCCTGCCGGAAGACGTGGTGCCGGACGGCGCCGGTTCGCCATTGGCGCGCATGCCCGAGTTCTACGAATGCAGCTGCCCGAAATGCGGCGCGCCGGCCAGGCGTGAAACCGACACCATGGACACCTTCGTCGAGTCCTCGTGGTACTACGCCCGCTACGCCTCGCCGCACTATGAAGGCGGCCTGGTGGAAAAATCCGCAGCCGACCACTGGTTGCCGGTGGATCAATACATCGGCGGTATCGAACACGCCATCCTTCACCTGCTGTACGCGCGCTTCTTCCACAAGCTGATGCGCGACGAAGGCCTGGTGAGTTCCAACGAACCGTTCAAGAACCTGCTGACCCAGGGCATGGTGATCGCCGAGACCTACTATCGTCGCGAAGCCAATGGCGCCTACACCTGGTTCAACCCGGCGGACGTCGAGCTCGAGCGCGACAGCAAGGCCAAGGTCATCAGCGCCAGACTGATCGCCGACGGCCTGCCGGTGGAAATCGGCGGCACCGAGAAGATGGCCAAGTCGAAGAACAACGGCGTCGACCCTCAGTCGATGATCGACCAGTTCGGCGCCGACACCTGCCGCCTGTTCATGATGTTCGCCTCGCCGCCTGACATGAGCGCCGAATGGTCCGATTCCGGCGTCGAAGGTTCGCACCGTTTCCTCAAGCGCGTCTGGCGCCTGGCGCACGCCCATGTCAGCCAGGGCCTGCCGGCCAAGCTGGACGTAGCGTCCTTGAGCGACGAGCAGAAACTCATTCGCCGCAGTACCCACCTGGCCATCAAGCAGGCCAGTCAGGACGTGGGCCAGAACCACAAGTTCAACACCGCCATCGCCCAGGTGATGACGCTGATGAACGTGCTGGAAAAAGCCCCGCAAGCCACCGCACAGGATCGCGCACTGGTACAGGAAGGCCTGGAAACGGTCACCCTGCTGCTGGCGCCGATCACACCGCACATCAGCCACGAACTGTGGAGCCGCCTGGGCCATAGCGACGCGGTCATCGATGCGCGCTGGCCGGTACAGGATGACAGCGCCCTGGTACAGGACACGCTGCAACTGGTGATCCAGGTCAACGGTAAACTGCGCGGCCAGATCGACATGCCGGCCAGTGCCAGCCGTGAAGAAGTCGAAGCGGCCGCACGGGTCAACGAGAACGTGCTGCGCTTTACCGAAGGCCTGACGATCCGCAAAGTGATCGTGGTGCCTGGCAAACTGGTCAATATCGTCGCTAGCTAATCGGATCGGGCGTGGGGCTCAAGCCCTGCGCCGAACAAAGCCTTCAGGGCCTCGATAAGGCCCACATGGTTTCAAGGGGAGCAACAAAATGATCAAACGCAATCTGCTGGTTATGGGCCTTGCCGTACTGCTGAGCGCTTGCGGCTTCCAGCTGCGCGGCACCGGCACCAATGACCTGACGATCAAGGAACTGGACGTCAGCGCTCGCGACGCCTACAGCGAGACAGTGACCCAGCTGCGCCAGGTCCTGGAAAACAGCGGCGTGCACGTCTACACCGGCGCGACCTACAAACTGTTCCTGGCTAACGAGAAAGAAACCCAGCGCAACCTGAGCTACGCCAGCGCCGGACGTGCGTCCGATATCGAACTGAGCACCGTGCTCAGCTTTGAAATCCAGGGCCGCGATCACCTGCCGTTGATGAATGACAACATCCAGGTGCAGAAGATTGTCAGCCACGATGGTAACAACCTGGTGGGTTCGGACTCCGAAATCATCCAGGTGCGCAAGGAGATGCGTCGCGAGCTGGTGCAACGCATGGTCCTGCGCCTGTCGCTGCTGACTCCGCAACAACTCGAAACCTTGCAGCAACGTGCTGATGACAAGGCCAAGGCCGATGCCGACGCGCTGAAAGCCGCGAAAGAGTACGAAGACAACACGCCGAAACAATCGCCTGTTGAAGTCCCTGTCGAGTAAGCCAGACGGGGCGCCCCAGGCGCCCCGTTCACCCTGCCTATGAAACTCGCCCCCGCCCAACTCGCCAAACACCTGCAAGGTGGCCTCGCGCCTGTCTACATCGTCAGCGGTGATGACCCGCTGTTGTGCCAGGAAGCCGCCGACGCCATCCGTAGCGCCGCACGCCAGCAGGGCTTCGATGAACGCCAGGTATTCAGCGCCGACGCCAGTTTCGACTGGGGCACGCTGCTGCAAGCCGGCGCAAGCATGTCGCTGTTCGCCGAAAAACGCCTGCTGGAGCTGCGCCTGCCTTCGGGCAAGCCCGGTGATAAAGGCGCGGCTGCACTGATGGAATACTGCTCGCGGCCCGCCGAAGACACGGTGTTGCTGATCAGCTTGCCCAAGCTCGACGGCAGCGCGCAGAAGACCAAGTGGGGCAAGGCCCTGGTGGAAGGGGCGCAGACCCAGTTCATCCAGATCTGGCCAGTGGACAGCAATCAGTTGCCGCAATGGATTCGCCAGCGCCTGTCCCAGGCGGGGCTGTCCGCGACCCAGGATGCAGTGGAGCTGATCGCCGCGCGGGTCGAAGGCAACTTGCTTGCCGCCGCCCAGGAGATCGAAAAGCTCAAGCTGATGGCCGAAGACGGGCAGATTACCGTCGAGACCGTCCAGGGCGCCGTGGCAGACAGTGCACGTTTTGACGTGTTCGGGCTGGTGGATGCGATCCTCAACGGCGAGCCCGCCCATGCCCTGCGCATGCTCGAAGGCCTGCGTGGCGAAGGGGTGGAGCCACCGGTGATTCTCTGGGCCCTGGCCCGGGAGCTACGGGTATTGGCCAATATTGCCCTGCAATACAGCCAGGGCACGCCGCTGGACAAGTGCTTCAGCCAGGCGCGACCACCGGTGTGGGACAAGCGCAAACCCCTGATGAGCAAAGCCCTGCAACGGCACTCGGCGCAACGCTGGGCGCAGCTGTTGCTGGAAGCGCAGCGCATTGATGCACAGATCAAGGGCCAGGCGGCGGGTTCGCCGTGGATGAGCCTGAGCCGTTTATCGCTGTTGATGGCCGGTCAGCGCCTGGCACTTCCCGCCGAATAACCCCTCTCTTAAAAACACTGCAAAACCAATGTGGGAGGGGGCCCCCGATAGCGGCGTGTCAGCCACTGCATTGTTGACTGAGCCACAGCTATCGGGAGCAAGCCCCCTCCCACATTTTTGACTGCGTTTACAATTCATGGGCTTTACAGCGGCCTGACTTCGGCAGATTATTTGCGCCGCATCTCCCCCCATCAAGAGCATCGACCATGAGCAAAAAGCCATCCAAGCATGGCCCCAACAAGGCCAAATCCATCATCGCCCAGCCACTGTTCCGCAGCCGTCAGGAACGCGCCGGCAAGGGCAAAGGCAGCTACCGCCGCGAAGCCTTCCAGTCTAATAGCTGGGAGGCTTCTTACTTTCTGGCTGCCTGAAGGCAAGCGCCCCTCTGGCATGATAAGGTCTGTGCCTGATTTGTAATTCCTGGACCTGTGCATGCCCTCTTGTCTTTCCCGTCGTTGGCACCTTCGCCAATTGATCGCTGCCTCCAGCCTCATTCTGCTTGTCGCCTGCGCGGAAAAACCCACCGCCGCCGATGCCCAACCCTTGCCGAAGCTCCAGACCGCACCCGTGGTGGCCCCTGCCGTCGTGGCCCCGCTGGCCGTGGACAATCTCGACATCCAACCGACCCAGACCTTTGCTGAATGGCAGGCCGGTTTTCGCGCGCAAGCCCTGCAAGCCGGCATCACGGCCGACGTTTTCGACACCGCATTCGCCAATGTCACCCCCGATATGGCGGTGATCCGCGCCGACCGCAGCCAGCCGGAGTTTTCCCGCCCTGTGTGGGAATACCTCGACGGCGCCCTGTCGCCCGTGCGCGTACGCAATGGTCAGGCGCTGCTGATCAAGTACGCTGACATCCTGCAAAGCATCGAGCAGCGTTATGGCGTCGACCGCCAGGCGCTGGTCTCGGTATGGGGCATGGAGAGTAACTTCGGCCAGTTCCAGGGCAATAATTCGGTGATCCGCTCCCTGGCGACCCTGGCCTATGAAGGCCGCCGCCCGGCCTTTGCCCAGGCGCAATTACTGGCGGCATTGCAGATCATCCAGCACGGCGACATCGCCGCCGACCAGATGAAGGGCTCCTGGGCCGGGGCCATGGGCCAGACCCAGTTCATTCCGACCACTTACAACACCCACGCGGTGGACTTCGATGGCGACGGTCGCCGCGACATCTGGAACAGCCCGGCCGACGCCCTCGCATCGACCGCGCACTACCTGCAAAGCTCCGGCTGGCAGAAAGGCCAGCCGTGGGGCTTTGAAGTCAAGCAATTGCCGGCGAACTTCGACTATGCCCTGGCTGACGGCGGCGTGCGCAAGAGCATTGCCGAGTGGATGAAACTGGGCATTCAACTGCCACCGGGCGCGAGCATGCCGCCGAATGTCGACCAACTGTCCGCCGCCCTGCTGCTGCCGGCAGGCTACCGTGGCCCGGCGTTCCTGGTGCTGGATAACTTCCGCGCGATCCTCAAGTACAACAACTCGTCGTCCTACGCACTGGCGGTGGGCCTGTTGTCGGAGCGCTTTGGCGGCGGCGGTGTGATCCGTGGTGACTGGCCCAAGGATGAGCTGCCGCTGAGTCGCTCCCAGCGCATTGATCTGCAGACGGCGTTGAGCGCCAACGGTTATGACGCGGGCAACCCGGATGGGATTATCGGCGCCAATACGCGCAAGGCGATTCGGGCCGCACAGCAGGCGCTGGGCTGGCCGGCGGATGGGTATCCGACGGTGAAGTTGCTGGAGTCGCTGCAAAACCGATAGATCCGCCTATGGCGACTGCCGCAATCGGGGGCAAGCCCCCGATTGCGGTTTAGCAAACGCCAGCAGATTCAGGACCTGAAGACCACTTCCTGCTCCAACACTACCCGCTGCTCCCCCGCATCCAGCCGTACCAAGGCGCCCATGGGCAGCGTCAGGTTCGGATCGCAATGCCCGCTGCGCCAGCCGGCCAGCACCGGTATGCGCAATGGCTCGAACGTCTGCGTCAGCAAGCGCTCCAGCGCCACGTTATCCACACCCGCCACATCCCCGACCAGTACACCCGCGACCTGGGCCAACTTGCCTGCCAGACGCAGATGGGTCAACAGGCGGTCGATGCGGTAGATCGGTTCGTTGACGTCTTCGATAAACAGGATGATGCCTTCAGCGTCGATTTCGTATGGCGTGCCCATGACCGCCGCAATCATCGACAGATTCCCCCCCAGCAAGCGCCCACAGGCAATGCCAGGCTCGATCGTGGTCAGCGGGTAGGCCACCGGGTGCGCCAGCACGCTACCGGCGCCCAACTGGCCGCGCAGAAGGCTGAACAATGACGCCTCGGTAGGGGGGTGCTTGCCGCCGAGCAGGTCGGCATTGAGCATCGGGCCGTGAAAGGTCACGAAACCGGCGTAACGGTTGATTGCCAGGTGCAGGGCGGTGATGTCGCTGTAGCCGACGAACGGCTTGGGATTGGCACGCAGCAGGTCGAAATCCAGCGCGTCGAGCAGCCGTGGCGTGCCGTAACCACCGCGCAGACAGAAGATAGCGTCGATATGCGGATCGGCAAAAGCCGCGTGCAGGTCACGCAGGCGCACGGCATCGCTGCCGGCGAGGTAGCCGTCGCGCTCATAGACACCGGGGAAAATTCGCAGATCGTAGCCGCGCGTGCGCATCCATTGGCCGGCCTTTTCAACGTCCAGCACGGCGGGGCCGGCGGGGGCGATCAGGGCGATGGTGCCTTCAGAGCGAAGGGCTGGAACGGCGGCGGTCATCTGAGAATCTCCCTATCTAACGCTGAAACCAATGTGGGAGGAGGCTTGCCCCCGATAGCGGTGGATCAGCCAGCACATGTAGCGACTGACATACCGCAATCGGGGGCAAGCCCCCTCCCACATAAGCCCACTCCCACACCGGCTCTGAACCCCGATCAGGAAACCAGGCTAGCCTTGACCAGCTTGGCCTGTTCGTCGGCGTGGTACGAAGAGCGTACCAGCGGGCCCGAGGCGACGTTCTTGAAGCCCATCTTGTAGCCTTCCTCGGCGAACCAGGCGAAGGTGTCCGGGTGCACGAAACGCTGCACCGGCAAGTGGCTGCGCGACGGTTGCAGGTATTGGCCCAGGGTCAGCATGTCGATGTCGTGTTCGCGCATGCGCTTCATGACTTCGATCACTTCTTCATCGGTCTCGCCCAGGCCGAGCATCAAGCCGGATTTGGTCGGGATGTGCGGCATCATCTGCTTGAATTTCTGCAGCAGGGTCAGCGACCACTGGTAGTCCGAACCTGGACGCGCAGCCTTGTACAGGCGAGGCACGGTTTCCAGGTTGTGGTTGAACACATCCGGCGGCTCGGCAGCGGTGATTTCCAGCGCGACGTCCATGCGGCCACGGTAGTCAGGCACCAGGGTCTCGAGCATCACGTTCGGCGACAGCTTGCGGATTTCGCGGATGCAGTCGGCAAAGTGCTGGGCACCGCCGTCGCGCAGGTCATCACGGTCAACCGAGGTGATCACAACGTATTTGAGTTTCAGGTCGGCAATGGCGATGGCCAGGCTTTCCGGTTCGTTGACGTCCAGTGGCTTCGGCCGGCCATGGCCGACGTCGCAGAACGGGCAACGACGGGTGCAGATGTCACCCATGATCATGAAGGTGGCGGTGCCGCCGGAGAAGCATTCGCCCAGGTTCGGGCAGGACGCCTCTTCGCACACGCTGTGCAGCTTGTGCTTGCGCAGCAGGGCCTTGATACGGTCGACTTCCGGCGAAACCGGGATGCGCACGCGGATCCAGTCGGGCTTCTTCGGCAACTCGGTGGTCGGGATGATCTTGACCGGGATGCGTGCAACCTTCTCGGCGCCGCGCAGCTTGACGCCGGCTTCCACCTTGGCACGCGGGGCCGGGGCCGGACGCTCGGTGATGTCCAGCGTCGGGATCATGGTTTGCACTGCATCAGTAGTCATAATCAGTCGATTCCGCCCGTGAGGGTCGTCTGCTCAGCATAGTCGAGGTGTTTGACGAGCTGCGCACGCAGCCGGGCACTTACCTCGGCAAATTTAATCGGTGTGGCGTGGTCGCTCAGTTGGGTCATCGCCAGCCCGGCATAACCGCACGGGTTGATGCGCCGGAACGGTGCCAGGTCCATGTCCACGTTCAGGGCCAGGCCATGAAAGGAACAACCGTGGCGAATGCGCAAACCGAGGGAGGCGATTTTCGCGCCGTCCACATACACACCGGGTGCATCGGGCTTGGCCGCGGCGCTCACGCCATAACTGGCCAACAGCTCGATCAGGCAAGCCTCCATACGGCTCACCAGGTCGCGCACGCCAAAACCCAGCTTGCGCACGTCCAGCAGCAGGTACGCCACCAGTTGACCGGGCCCATGGTAAGTCACTTGGCCACCTCGGTCGACCTGCACCACCGGAATATCCCCCGGCAGCAGCAGATGTTCGGCCTTGCCGGCCTGGCCCTGGGTGAACACCGGTGGATGTTCCACCAACCAGATTTCGTCGGGCGCCGAAGTACCGCGTTCATTCGTGAACCGCTGCATGGCGTGCCAGACGGGCTCGTAGTCCATCCGGCCGAGCTCGCGAAAGCCCAGGACCTGTGACATCACAGCACCATGTGCACGAAGCCGGTGGCCCGCAGTTCGCTATTGATGTCGTAGAGCTGGTCTTGACCGGTCGCAACGATGTGCAACTGGATCGTGGTGTACTTACCGTTGGTGCTCGAACGCTCGTCCACCCGGTTGTCATTGATCGTCGCGTGTTTACGCACGATATCCAGGATTCTGTCTTTATTGCCTACACCGGTATCGCTGATCACCTTGACGGGATAATCCGTCACCGGGAATTCGATCTTTGGCGCCTTTACTTCTTTATCGGTCATGGCAGAACGGCCTCGTAAGCGGTAAGCCGTGGCGACGGCAAAGCCCCGCGTCGGATCAACGCGGGGCTTTGCAGGTGCACACAATCAGTTGAACAAGCCGTAGAAGAATAGACGGATGCTATCCCACACGCGGCGGAAGATACCACCTTCGTCGACGGCGTCCAGCGCGATCAGGTCGGCGCTGTGCACCACCTTGTCGTCCAGCTTGACTTCGACTTTACCGATCACGTCGCCCTTGGCGATTGGCGCAACCAATTGCGGGTTCATGGTCATGCTGGCAGCGAGCTTTTTCAGCTGGCCTTTAGGCATGGTCAGGGTCAGGTCTTCAGCCAGGCCGGCCTTGACCTGTGAGGTCGCGCCTTTCCATACCGGCGCGGTCGCCAGTTCAGCACCCTTCTGGTAGAAGGTCTGGGTTTCGAAGAAGCGGAAACCGTAGGTCAGCAATTTTTGCGTCTCGGCCGCACGGGCCTGCTCGCTGTTGGTGCCGAAGACCACGGCGATCAGGCGCTGGCCATCACGTACCGCGGACGACACCATGCAGTAGCCGGCTTCGTCGGTGTGGCCGGTTTTCAAGCCATCGACGGTCTTGTCGCGCCACAGCAACAGGTTGCGGTTAGGCTGCTTGATGTTGTTCCAGAAGAATTCCTTCTGGGAGTAGATCGCGTAGTGCACCGGGTCGACACGAATGATCGCGCGCGCCAGGATCGCCATGTCGTGAGCCGACGAGTAGTGCTCAGGGTTTGGCAGGCCGGTCGGGTTCATGAAGTGGCTGTTGGTCATGCCCAGGTCGGCCACGGTTTTGTTCATCATGTCGGCGAATGCGTCTTCGCTGCCGGCGATGTGCTCGGCCAGGGCGACGCTGGCGTCGTTACCGGACTGGATGATGATGCCGTGCAGCAGGTCGCTCACAGTGACTTGCGAGCCGACCTTGATGAACATCCGCGAACCGCCGGTACGCCAGGCGTTTTCGCTGACGGTCACCGGGTCGTTTTCGCCGATCTGGCCGCGACGGATTTCCAGGGTCGCGATGTAGGCGGTCATCAGCTTGGTCAGGCTGGCCGGTGGCAGGCGCTGGTCACCGTTGCTCTCGACCAGCACGTTGCCACTGGCGGCATCCATGAGGACCCAGGACTTGGCGGCCAGTTGCGGTGAAGCCGGTACCATTTCAACCGCCCAGGCGGCCGGGGTGATGATCAGCGAAAGAAGCAGGCACGTGCGTTTGGCTAAGGTGGTGATGTTCATCCGTCTCTCGAAATTGCTTATGGAAACTTGCCCTCGCGGGCAAAACTTATTCAGACAGCCCGCTACCAGACTGTCACGTGTTCGGTTGCCCGCTCACCCCTTGCCCCTGGGTTTTATTGTTCAACGAGCCAACAACCAGGGTCCAGGCCCGCATGCGAGCCTCAACCATCAATTTATTATTCGGCAGTGACCACGCTGGGTTGCCCCAGGTTGGCCAGGCGCACGCTGTTCTGCACTTGCGCTACCTCGCTCGGCGAACCGATCGGGCCCATGCGCACACGGTGCAACGTTTGCTGGTTACGCACGATGGAGCTGATAAATACCGGCGCGCTGACCATGCTGCTGAGCTTGGACCTTAACAGTTCTGCCGCATCCGGGTTGGCGAAAGCACCCACTTGCAGGTATTGCCCGCCCGCGACCGCGGCGCCCGGTGCCGCATGGGGCACGACCACGGTATCCGGTGCGTGCTGCTGCGGTGGCGGTGTCCATTGTTCGATCTTGCCGGTAGATGCCGTCACTTGCGGCTGCGCACTCTGCGGCTCGTTGAGCATCAACGGCGCGGGCTTGCCACGCTGGGCCCAGTACTGCGCCGGATCGATGCCTTCGACCTTGACCCGCGCGGTACCGGTTTCGGCATAGCCGAGTTTTTTTGCGGCGGCGTAGGACAAGTCGATAATGCGATCCGAATAGAACGGCCCACGGTCGTTGACCCGCAGGATCACCGTGCGGTTGTTGTCCAGGTTGGTCACGCGGACATAGCTGGGCAGCGGCAAGGTCTTGTGGGCCGCGCTCATGCCGTACAGGTCATAGACTTCGCCGTTGGCGGTGTTCTGGCCGTGGAACTTGGTGCCATACCAGGACGCCGTGCCCGATTGCACGTAGGTCTTGGAGTCCTGCAGCGGGAAGTAGGACTTGCCCAGCACCGTATAGGGGTTGGCCTTGTACGGGCCGGTGTGCAGGGTCGGCGTGGCGTCCGGGATCTTCGACACGTCGACATCCCACCACGGCGCGCCATCTTTGTGCGCGCGGTTGATGTCCAGCCCTGGCTGGGAACGCACCGCAGTGCCGCCGGACTTCGGTACCGGGCCACGGCTGGTGGAACAACTGACGACGAGCAGGGACAACGCGGCGAACGCCACCAGCTTGAGCGGTTGATTGAACGGCGATGCCCGCATTACTTGTTGCCCCGTGCTTGGACCAGCATGTCTGACAGCTGATGCACGGCCATGGCGTACATCACACTGCGGTTATAACGCGTGATTGCGTAAAAATTCTTCAGGCCCATCCAGTATTCAGGGCCGTTTTCACCTTCGAGGCGGAATGCCGTCACCGGCATATCGTCGCGTGGCGCATTCTGACTCGACCAGCCCAGCGCCCGCAACTCCCCGACGGTCTTGGCCGGCTCGATACCCTGGGTCAGGCCTTCATCGGCACGCTCCCCGCTGACATCGGCGCGGATCACCACCGGCTCGCCACCGACCCAGCCGTGGCGCTTGAAGTAGCTGGCCACACTGCCGATGGCATCGTCCGGGTTGCTCCAGATATTGATGTGCCCGTCGCCGTCGAAATCCACCGCGTAGGCGCGAAAACTGCTCGGCATGAACTGCGGCAAGCCCATCGCCCCGGCGTAGGAGCCCTTGAGGGTCAGCGGGTCGACCTGCTCTTCACGGGCCAACAGCAGGAACTCACGCAGCTCCTTGCGGAAGAAGTCGGCGCGCGGCGGGTAATCGAAGCCCAGGGTCGACAAAGCGTCGATTACCCGGTAACTGCCGGTATTGCGCCCGTAGAAGGTTTCAATGCCAATGATCGCAACGATGACCTGGGCCGGCACGCCGTATTCCTGCTCGGCCCGGGCCAACACGGCCTCGTGCTGGCGCCAGAAGTCCACCCCCCGGGCCACCCGGGCGTCGGTGAGGAACATCGGACGGTATTCCTTCCACTGCTTCACGCGCTCGGCGGGGCGAGAAATCGCGTCGAGGATCGCCTGCTTGCGCTGGGCTTCGCGGAACACGCCCATCAGCTGTTCACCGGCGAAGCCGTAGTCGCGGGTCATTTCACCGACGAATTCGGCGACCTGGGGTGAGCCATCGTAGTCACCGGCCTGCGCCTCGTGCGTTGCCCCCAGCAGCCCGATCAGGCCCATCCAGGACGCATGCCGAGTCGCCCAGCCGCGCATTACTTGCATTGACATCTTCACCTTATTCAAACCTGTGCGATCCACTTGCGATGCGTATGAATCGACATCAAAACCCCAAACGCTGACAGCAATGTCACCAGCGAAGTTCCGCCGTAGCTAATGAACGGCAACGGCACCCCAACCACCGGCAGCAGGCCACTGACCATACCGATGTTGACGAAAACGTAAACAAAAAAAGTCATGGTCAGGCTGCCGGCGAGCAATTTGCCGAACAGCGTCTGCGCCTGTGCGGTAATCACCAGGCCACGCCCAATCAACAGAAGATAGATCAGCAACAGTGCGCAGATGCCCACCAGGCCGAACTCTTCGCCCATCACCGCAATGATGAAGTCGGTATGGCTCTCGGGCAGAAAGTCCAAATGCGACTGGGTGCCGAGCAGCCAGCCCTTGCCAAATACACCGCCGGAACCGATGGCCGCCTTCGACTGGATAATGTTCCAACCGGTGCCGAGCGGGTCGCTTTCGGGATCGAGGAACGTCAGGATCCGCTGCTTCTGGTAGTCGTGCATAAAGAAGAACCACATGGCCACGGCCACCGGCACTGCCGCCGCCAGCACGCTGAGGATCCAGCGCCAGCGCAGCCCGCCCATGAACAGCACGAACGCACCGCCGGCCAGGATCAGCAGCGAGGTGCCGAGGTCCGGCTGGCGCACGATCAACACAAAGGGGATGCCGATCAGGATCAGGCTGATCCCCACATGCTTGAGCTGCGGCGGCAAGGTGCGCTTGGACAGGTACCAGGCGATCGTCGCCGGCATCAGGATCTTCATGAATTCCGACGGCTGGAAGCGAATCACCCCCGGAATATTGATCCAGCGGGTCGCGCCCATGGCGTTGTGGCCCATGACGTCCACCACCACCAGCAGCAACACCCCGGCCACATAGCCAAGCGGCACCCAGCGCGCCATGAAACGCGGCTCCAGCTGGGCGATCACCACCATGGACAGCAGGCCCAGGCCAAACGACGAAGCCTGCTTGATCAGCAAGTCCCAGTTCTTGCCGCTGGCCGAATACAGCACGAACAGGCTGCCGGCCGCCAGGGTCAGCAGCAGGATCAGCAACGGGCCATCAATGTGCATGCGCTGCAACAAAGTCGCGCGGCGACGCATCACATCCTCGCTGGAGAGGATGCGGTCAAAATTACTCTTCACTGGCCGTAACCTCGGGGGTTGAAGGGGGGCCGCCATATTCGGGCTTGAGCCTGCCGTCGTCGGCCAGCAACCAGGCGTCCATCACCTGGCGTACTACAGGCGCCGCCACACCGGAGCCGGACTCGCCGTTCTCGACCATCACCGCCACCACGATTTTCGGGTCGTCGGCCGGGGCAAAGCCCACAAACAAGGCGTGGTCGCGGTGGCGTTCCTGGACCTTGGAGCGGTCGTATTTCTCGCCCTGCTTGATCGCCACCACCTGGGCGGTACCACTCTTGCCGGCGATACGGTATTGCGCACCGATCGCCGCCTTGCGCGCGGTCCCGCGTGCACCGTGCATCACCTGTTGCATGCCGTGGTTGACCTTGGTCCAGTCGGACGGATCGCGCAGTACGATGTCGGGGATCGGGTTTTCATCCACAGGCTTTTCGCCTTCGATGGTCCGGGCCAGGTGCGGGCGGTTCCAGATGCCTTTGTTGGCCACCAGCGCCGTGGCCTGGGCCAGTTGCAAAGGCGTGGCCTGCATATAGCCCTGGCCGATGCCGAGGATCAGGGTTTCGCCCGGGAACCATGCCTGGCGGCGGGTCGCACGCTTCCACTCCCGCGATGGCATCAGGCCAGGGGACTCTTCGAACATATCCAGGGAGACTTTCTGACCGAGGCCGAACTTGCCCATGTAGGCGGACAAGCGGTCGATCCCCAGCTTGTGGGCCAGGTCGTAAAAATAGGTGTCGTTGGAACGCATGATCGCGGTATCCAGGTCGACATAGCCGTCACCGGTACGGTTCCAGTTGCGGTATTTGTGGTCGTAGTTGGGCAGCATGTAGTAGCCCGGGTCGAATACCCGGCTGGAAGCCGTGACCACACCCGCATCCAGGCCGGCAATCGCCACCGCCGGCTTGATCGTCGAACCCGGCGGGTACAGGCCGCGCAACACACGGTTGAACAGCGGCCGGTCGATGGAGTCGCGCAACTCGGCGTAGGCCTTGAAGCTGATCCCGGTCACGAACAGGTTGGGGTCGAAGCTCGGCTGGCTGACCATGGCCAGCACTTCGCCGGTCTTCGGGTCCAACGCCACCACTGCACCACGCCGGCCGCCCAGGGCCATCTCGGCCGCTTCCTGCAGCTTGATGTCCAGGCTCAGCACAATGTCCTTGCCCGGCACCGGGTCGGTACGCTTGAGCACCCGCAGCACACGGCCGCGAGCGTTGGTCTCGACTTCTTCGTAACCCACCTGGCCGTGCAGTTCGGGCTCGTAGAAACGCTCGATGCCGGTCTTGCCGATATGGTGGGTGCCGCTGTAATTGACGGGATCGAGGCTTTTCAGCTCTTTCTCGTTGATCCGCCCCATATAGCCGACGGAGTGGGCAAAGTGCGGCCCTTGGGGATAGTGGCGTACCAGCTGCGCCACCACTTCCACACCCGGCAGGCGGAACTGGTTCACCGCGATCCGCGCAATCTGCTCTTCGGTCAGCTCGAACAGGATCGGCACCGGTTCGAAAGGCCGACGCCCCTGCTTCATGCGTTTCTCGAAGATCACCCGGTCTTCCGGGGTCAACTGCAGCACCTCGACGATGACATCGAGGACCTGCTGCCAATCGCCGGAACGCTCACGGGTCATGCTCAGGCTGAAGCTGGGCCGGTTATCCGCCACCACCACGCCATTACGGTCGAAGATCAGCCCACGGGTCGGCGGAATCGGCTGCACATGCACGCGGTTGTTTTCCGACAGCGTGGAGTGGTAGTCGTACTGGATCACCTGCAGGAAATACAGGCGCGCAATCAGCACCCCGATCAGCGCCACCACCATGATCGCGCCAAACACCACCCGCGCGCGTACCAGACGTGCGTCTTTCTCGTGGTCCTTGATGCGGATCGGCTGGGTCATCGGGAGAGGCGCAGATTATTTGTGATAAGGGTGCCCGGACAGAACTGTCCAGGCGCGATACAGCTGTTCACCGATCAGGATCCTTACCAACGGGTGCGGCAGCGTCAGCGCCGACAGCGACCAGCGCTGGTCCGCCCGCGCGCAGACTTCCGGCGCCAGCCCTTCGGGGCCGCCGACCATGAAGTTGACGGTGCGCGAGTCCAGGCGCCAGCGATCCAGTTCCACCGCCAGTTGCTCGGTGCTCCAGGGTTTGCCGTGCACTTCGAGGGTGACGATGCGCTCGTTGGGGCCGACCTTGGCCAGCATGGCTTCGCCTTCCTGACGGATGAAGCGCGCCACGTCGGCATTCTTGCCCCGGGTGTTGAGCGGTATCTCCACCAGTTCCAGCGACAGCTCGGCGGGCAGACGCTTGCCATACTCGTGCCAGCCTTCTTCCACCCACTTGGGCATGCGTGAACCGACAGCAATCAGACGCAGGCGCACAGCCGTTCCTTATTCCTGGTCTTTGTTGAGCTTGTCGAAGTGCGCGTGGCCCACTTCCGGGCTGTGGTGCTTGCCATCGGCGGCACGGCTCTGCTCGGCGCCTTTCCACAGACGCTCCAGGTCGTAGAACTGACGGGCATTGCTGGTCATCATGTGAACGATCACGTCGTCCATGTCCAGCAGCACCCAGTCGCTGTCGCCCTTGCCTTCTTCACCCAGTGGCTTCACGCCTTGGGCTTTGACGGCTTCGCGAACCTTGTCCAGCATCGCGCCGATCTGGCGGTTGGAGGTACCGGTGGCGATGATCATGAAGTCGGTGATGCTCTGCTTGTCGCGTACGTCCAGGACCTGGATGTCCTGGGCCTTCACGTCTTCCAGGGCGGCAACGGCGACTTTCACCAGCTCTTCGCCAGCCAGTTCCGGGCCAACATGGGCTTCAACCGGCAGCGGGGCGCTTTTGAACGTACCTTTGCGTTTTACTTTGCTTACGTCTTTGTTCGTCATAAAAAACTCGTTTTGCTCATATGTTCGGGCGCTCGCTGCACGAGTGTTCGTGCGTTCAAGCGCGCCTTTTCAGTTCGACGCACGGTAAAGCCCGTGCGCATCGATGTAGGCCAGGACCGCGTCAGGCACCAGGAAACGTACCGACTTCCCGCTGGCCAGCAGTTGACGGATCTGGGTGGCGGACACCGCAAGCGGGGTCTGCCAGACGAATGCAATATTCCCGTTCGGCCCGGTCAGGGCCAAGGGGTCACTTACCGACCGCGCGGCCAGCAGGTTGCGCAAGGCATCCGGCGGTTCGCTGTCGGCATCCGGGCGTTGCAAAACCAGGATGTGGCAGTGCTGGAGGAGTTCCTCCCAGCGATGCCAAGAGGGCAGGCCGCAAAATGCGTCCCAGCCCAAAAGCAGAAACAACTGGTCATCCGCGGCCAACTCAACGCGCATCAGCTCCAGGGTGTCGACAGTGTAGGACGGTTTATCGCGCTTGAGCTCACGATCATCCACCACCAGCGGCGGTATGCCTTCTACGGCCAGGCGCACCATTTCCAGGCGCTGCTGCGGCGACACCTGCGGGGTGTCGCGATGGGGCGGCCGGAAGTTAGGGATCAGGCGCAGCTCATCCAGCGCCAAGGCATCCGCGACTTCCAGGGCACTGCGCAAATGGCCGATGTGCACGGGGTCGAAGGTACCGCCGAGCAGCCCGATGCGTTTAGCCATCAAGTGCGCACATGACCGTCGCCGAACACCACGTACTTCTCGCTGGTCAGGCCTTCCAGGCCAACCGGGCCGCGTGCGTGGAGCTTGTCGGTGGAGATGCCGATCTCCGCCCCCAGGCCGTACTCGAAGCCGTCGGCAAAGCGCGTCGAGGCGTTGATCATCACCGAAGCGGAATCCACTTCGGTGAGGAAACGCCGGGCATCGCTGAAATGCTCGGAGACAATGGCGTCGGTGTGCTTGGAGCCGTACGTGTTGATGTGTTCGATGGCCTGGTCCAGGTCGTCGACGATGCGGATCGACAGGATCGGCGCCGTGTACTCGGTGTACCAGTCCTGCTCGGTGGCTTCGATCACGTCCGCGCCCAACAGCGCACGGGTGCGTTCGCAACCGCGCAGCTCCACGCCCTTGTCACGGTAGATGGCAGCCAGCGGCGGCAGCACGCGCTCGGCAATGCCGACGTGCACCAGCAGGGTTTCCATGGTGTTGCACGGCGCGTAGCGGTGGGTCTTGGCGTTGTCGGCGATGCGGATCGCCTTGTCGATGTCGGCGGCGATGTCGATATACACGTGGCAGACGCCGTCCAGGTGCTTGATCACTGGCACCTTGGCATCGCGGCTGACGCGCTCGATCAGGCTCTTGCCACCGCGCGGCACGATCACGTCGACGAATTCCGGCATGGTGATCAGCGCGCCGACAGCGGCGCGGTCGGTGGTTTCCACCACTTGCACCACTTCGGCCGGCAACTCGGCCACGGCCAGGCCCTGCTGGATGCAGGCGGCGATGGCGCGGTTGGAATTGATCGCCTCGGAACCGCCACGCAGGATGGTGGCATTGCCCGACTTGAGGCACAGGCTCGCGGCGTCGATGGTCACGTTCGGGCGCGACTCATAGATGATGCCGATCACGCCCAGGGGCACGCGCATCTTGCCGACCTGGATGCCGGACGGCAGGTAACGCATATCGCGAATTTCACCGATGGGGTCAGGCAGCTTGGCCACCTGACGCAACCCTTCGATCATGTCGTCGATACGTGCCGGCGTCAGCGCCAGGCGGTCCAGCAGGGCGGGCTCGAGGCCATTGGCGCGGCCGTTGGCCAGGTCCAGTTCGTTGGCGGCAGTCAGCTCGGAGCGCGAAGCGTCCAGAGCATCGGCGGCGGCCAGCAGGGCACGGTTCTTCTGCGCGGTGCTCGCACGGGCGATCAACCGCGAGGCCTGACGGGCAGCGCGACCCAGGCGGGTCATGTAGTCAAGAACGGACTCAGTCATGGTCAGGGAGTCTTGGCAAAGAGGAAAGCGGCAGATTATAGCTGTGACGCCGCCCGACTGACAGCGGTGAGGGGCGGATGGTCGAAATGAACTGTAAAAACCTGGGGTTCAGCCGTAATTAAGGTGGGAGTTGTTATTATTCCGTCACATTTAGCCGTATTAACCCCAGGCCACCATGCCCAGTTCTTCGCCCCAACTCCCCGCCAGCGCCCTGCCCGACAGCTTCTTCGACCGTGACGCGCAAATACTCGCGCGAGATTTGCTTGGAAAAGTCATCCGCCATCGCGTCGGCGATAGCTGGCTTTCGGCGCGAATTATTGAAACCGAAGCCTATTACGTGGCCGAAAAAGGCAGCCACGCCTCACTCGGCTACACAGAAAAGCGTAAGGCTTTGTTTCTGGATGGCGGGCATATCTATATGTACTACGCCCGTGGCGGCGATTCGCTGAACTTCAGCGCGCAGGGGCCGGGCAATGCCGTGCTGATCAAATCGGCCTATCCCTGGGTCGATGAAACCTCCGGACCCGCCAGCCTGGCGCAGATGCTGCTGAACAACCCGAATGCCGACGGCAGCCCGCGCTCGTCGCAAAAGCTGTGTGCCGGCCAGACGTTGCTGTGCAAGGCGCTGGGCCTGAAGGTGCCGATGTGGGATGCCAAGCGCTTTGATCAAGAATTGCTCTATGTGGAAGACGTCGGCCAGACACCGACACAGATCATCCAGACCACCCGCCTGGGCATCCCCAGCGGCCGTGACGAGCACTTGATGTACCGCTTCGTCGATGCCGGCTATGCGCCCTACTGCACGCGGAACCCGCTGCGCCGGGGCCAGGTCGAAGGCCGCGACTATTTCCTGATTTGAATCTGTGGCGATGGAGTAACGATTTATGGGCCAATGGCTCGATGGCATTACCGGCTGGCTGACCCTCAACCCGCAATGGCTGGCGGCGGCGGTGTTTATCGTCGCGTGCGTGGAATGCCTGGCCATTGCCGGGCTGATCGTGCCGGGCACGGTACTGCTGTTTGCCATTGCGGCAATGGCTGGCAGCGGCGCCTTGTCCCTGAGTGAAACCCTGCTGCTGGGATTCCTGGGAGGCTTGTTGGGCGACGGGGTTTCCTACTTCCTCGGCCGACACTTCCATCAGAACATCCGCCGCCTGCCCGGCCTGCGCCACCACCCGGAATGGATGAACGGCGCGGAAACCTACTTTCACAAATACGGCATCGCCAGTCTGCTGGTGGGACGTTTCATCGGGCCATTGCGGCCGATGCTGCCGATGGTGGCCGGGATGTGCGACATGCCGTTCCCGCGTTTCGCCCTGGTCAGCCTTCTGGCGGCAGCCGGTTGGTCGGTCGCCTACCTGCTGCCGGGCTGGGCAACCGGCGCTGCGTTCCGCCTGCCATTGCCGGAAGGGTTCTGGCCTGAGGCGGGGGTTGTTACAGCCTGCCTGGCAGCCATGCTGGGACTGAGCCTGCACACCAGCGTGCGCGGCCATCGTCGCGCGACCTTGTGGATAGGGGGCGCCAGCCTGACATTATTGATCGCTCTGTTTATCGGCTATACCCACCTGGATGACTTTGACCAGGGCCTGAGCGCGCTGGTACAGGAACATCGCAGCCCCTGGCTGGACCAGACCATGGTGATGGTGACCCAATTGGGTGAGTTCAAGAAAATGTTCTTCGCCAGCGCCGTATTCACCGCGCTGCTGCTACTGGCGCGGCAATGGCGTCATGCCATGTTTGTCGGTGCAACACTGGCCGGGGCGGCGGTGATCAATACCGGGACCAAACTGTTTTTCGCCCGTGGCCGCCCGGAAATCCTCACCGACCCATTGACCAGCTTCAGCATGCCCAGCGGCCACGCCTCCGGTGCGTTTGCGTTTTTCCTGGCGTTGGCGGTGCTGGCCGGTCGCGGACAACCCACGCGCCTGCGCCTGACCTGGATGTTGCTGGGCTGTATTCCTGCGGCCTTCATCGCGCTGTCACGGGTCTACCTTGGCGCCCATTGGCCCACCGACATCCTGGCTGGCACGCTGCTGGCAATGACCGTGTGTGCATTCAGCCTCACCGTCTGCCAGTACCGCAGCCCTTTGCCGCCGATGCCGCAGAAGGCCTGGTGGCTGGTATTACCCGCTGTGGTGGCGGTGCTCGGCTTCATTGCCTTTACCGGCACCCCACACGCGCTGCTCAGGTATGCCTACTGACCCTGGGTCGGGCCGAGCCAATGGATTGGCGCGGCGCGGCGTTCAACACAACGCTCACGTCGCTCCAGCATCATCTCATCGGCGATTTCCGCGGCGCGTTCAGCGATGTATTCCGGGCCCCGCTTGGCATCCAGCGGCAGCAGCTGCACGGCAATACTGACAAAAAAAACGTCCCAGGCGGCCTGTTCCGATTGCGCTAGCCGAATCATGTTCACCCCCAATCATTGTTGTGTGATCGGTGACTATTTCAGGCGACGCGCAGGGAACAACGAGGAAACCTCTGAAAACCGCGCAGGACAGATCCGAGGCTCAGGCAAACAACTCACCCTGAAGCTCATCGAGCAGCATCTGGATCGCATCCAGCCGCTGCTGCGGGTCGTCGAGTTGCAGCAGGTCGATCTTGTCGGCCTCAGTGAACGGCAAGAGATAAGCCAGTTGATTGCCCAAGGCTTGCTGGCCATCGGCGTGAGTGTCCATGTCCAGCGACGCGACCATCGGGTGTTCGGCCAGGGCCTGGAGCAAGGCCAGCAGGTCGGCATCCTCTTCTTCCAGCGCCTGGTCCGGCAGTTCTTCCAGCCATTGCACCTCGGCCACCAGCAATTGGTCCTTCTGCACGCCGGCGTCTCGCACGCGGAAGCGCCGCCCGCCTTCGACGCGAATCCCCAGCAGGCCGTTGTCCTGCTGCTTGAAGTCGCGAATCAACGCTTCGCAGCCGATCAAGGCATAGCCATCCGGGGCCATGCCCACCTCCTTGCCATCGAGGATGCACACCACGCCGAAGCTTTCGCCCTTTTTCATGCAGCGGCTGATCATGTCCAGGTAGCGCGCCTCGAACAGTTGCAGGTCGAGGATGCAGCCAGGGAACAGCACGGTATTGAGGGGGAACAGCGCCAGACTCATAAAGGCTTCCTTAAACCCGGTTTAAACAATCACTGACACGGCCAGCGGCAGGAACACCGCTGTGGCTACGCCCATCAGACTCATGGCCAGCGCCGCAAAGGCGCCACACTCTTCGCTTTCCTGCAGGGCCACCGAGGTGCCGACGGCGTGTGCGGTCATGCCCAGCGCCATGCCGCGCGCCTCGGGGCTGTGCACCCCAAGACGCGAGAGTAACGCCGGGCCAACCATCGCGCCCACCACCCCGGTAATCAGCACAAACACCGCCGCCAAGGCTGCCACACCGCCGATCTGTTCGGCCACCAGCATGGCAATCGGCGAGGTCACCGACTTCGGCGCCATGGTCATCAACATCCTGTGTTCGGCGCCGAACCACCAGCCCAGCAGTACGCACAGGCCGGTGGCCAACACGCCGCCTATCACCAGCGTAGTAAAAATCGGCCAGAACAATTGCCGAATCCGCCGCAGGTTCAGATAGAGCGGCACCGCCAGGGCCACCGTCGCCGGGCCCAGCAGGATCCCCATGATCTCCGTGCTCTTGCGGTACTCGGCGTAGCTCAGGCCGCACGTGAGCAACACGCCGATCACCAGCAGCATGGAGACCAGCACCGGTTGCAGGAAAATCCAGCGGGTTTTCTCGAAACCCGCCAGCACCAGCTGATAGGCGCCCAGGGTGATCCCGATACCGAACAGCGGGTGATGAATCACCGCCGTCCATGCGCCGTGCCAGTCGAAGATCATTGATCCTGCTCCTTGCGCTTGACCATGCGTTCCATCAACAGCCCGACAAAGCCCATGGCGATCACCAGCGACAACACCAGTGCACCGACGATGGCCCAGAAATCGGCGGCAATATCCCTGGCATACACCATCACCCCCACCGCCGGCGGCACCAGCAGCAACGGCAAGTAGCGCAGCAGGCTGCTGGCCGCCAGGCTCAGGGGCTCGCCGACTTCGCCACGCCAGATCAGGAACCCGAGCATCAACAGCAGGCCGATGATCGGCCCCGGCAGTACCGGCAGCAGCAAATGATTGATCGCCGTGCCGATCAATTGAAACAGCACCAGCCATGTCAGACCGCGTAACAGCATCCGTCCTCTCCCCCCTCAAGACCCGCCCGCATTATAAGCATGCCCGTCCTATGCTCCGGCATTCGCCAAAAGCATGGTGGGTTGACCGGGCTGGTTGGCCATGATGATCTACATTGGTTCTCTGTACCCCATAACAACAGCACCGATGAACCAAGGAGAGACGCAATGCCCTATGTACCCGTAGCGCAGCTCAAAGATTATGTCGGCAAGGAACTGGGACGTTCCGAATGGCTCACCATCGACCAGGCACGTATCAACCTGTTCGCCGAGGCCACTGGCGATCATCAGTTCATCCACGTCGACCCGGTCAAGGCCGCGCAAACCCCGTTCGGCAGCACCATTGCCCACGGTTTCCTGTCGCTGTCGCTGATGCCCAAGTTGATGGAAGACATCCTGATCGTGCCCGAAGGCCTGAAGATGGCCGTCAACTATGGCCTGGACAGCGTGCGCTTTATCCAGCCGGTGAAAGTCAATTCCAAGGTGCGCCTGAACGTGACCCTCACCGACGTCACCGAGAAAAAGCCCGGCCAATGGCTGCTCAAGGCCACCGCCACCCTGGAAATCGATGGCCAGGAAAAACCCGCTTACGTCGCCGAGTCGTTGTCGCTCTACTTCGTGTAAGCCCATCCCTGTGGCGAGCCACTGAAACTCGCCACAGGGTATGTAAATTTATGTATGAATCTCGCAGCTGCGGCATACTCGGCGCTCAATTATCCGGATCCCGCTATGCGCCCACTCGCTCCCCTTGCCCTTGCCCTGTTGCTCACCGCTTGCGGAGACGGCGAATCGCTGTTGCCGCCCGATGCGCGCCTGCCCGATGGCGGTCGTTACCGGGGCGATGTGGTCAATGGTCTGCTGCAAGGCCAGGGCCGCGTGGATTATCCCAACGGCAGCTGGTACGCCGGGCAGTTCGACAAAGGCCAGTGGCACGGCCAGGGCGAATGGCATGGCAGCAACGGCGAAGTCTATAAAGGCCAGTTCCAGCAAGGTCTGTTCGATGGCCAGGGCAGCCTGACCACGGCCGGCAGCCACTATGTGGGCGGGTTCAAGAACGGTCGGCGCAACGGCGAAGGCACCCTCAAAGAAGGGCAGATGACCTATCGCGGCGAATTCAAGGACGACCAGTATTCCGGCCTCGGCCGCCTGGAACTGGCGGATGGCAGCCAGTATCAGGGCCAGTTCGCCCACGGCAAGCCGAACGGTGAAGGCCAGCGCAATGACGACAGCGGCAACCAATTCAGCGGCCACTTCGTCGACGGCCAGCTGGAGGGCAACGGTACATTCAACAGCGCCGACGGCGACATCTATGTCGGCCAGTTCAAGCAGAACCAGCTCAACGGCAAGGGCCGTTATGAAAACGCCGATGGCGACGTGTGGATCGGCCAGTTCAAGGAAGGCGCACTCAGCGGCAAGGGCGAGTTGATCGGCGTCGACGGCAGCCACTACGTCGGCCAGTTCAGCGACTGGCGCTTTACCGGCGAAGGCCGCCTGAACCTGACCGACGGCAGCTTCTATATCGGCGGCTTCGACAGCGACAACTATCAAGGTCGCGGCACCCTGGTACTCACCGACGGCACGGTGCAGGCCGGTACCTGGGTCAACGGCATGCGCGTGCGTGATGCCGACGGCAAGCTGTTGCCCGACCCGCTGGAAATCGGCGTACTGGCCCAGGGCCGCCTGCTGGACACCGCCCTCGCCGCCGTGCCCGCCTCCACCTCGGCCGTGGAGCTGTACACCCTGGCCGTGGCCGGCGACGGTAAACAAAGCGTGTTCCTGCGCGAAGCCGATTACGTCAGCAATATGCTCGCCACCCGCTTCGGCGCCCGTGGGCAGATCCGCCTGGTCAACCACCGCGACCATATCGCCGACCGGCCACTGGCCACCCGCGAAAGCCTGCGCCGGGCCGTGCAGACCCTGGCCGAGCGCACCGGGCCGGAAGACCTGGTGTTTATCTACATGACCAGCCACGGCACCCACGAACACGAACTGGTGCTGGACCAACCGCGCATGGAACTGGCCGACCTGCCCGCCGATGAACTGGCCGCCGTGCTCGCGCCGCTGAAAAACCGCGACAAGATCGTGGTGATTTCAGCCTGCTACTCCGGCGGCTTCATCCCGGCGCTCAAAGACGAACGCACCCTGATCATGACCGCCTCGCGCGCCGACCGCGTGTCCTTCGGCTGTTCTGAAGAGGCCGACTTCACCTACTTCGGCGACGCCCTCTTCGCCCAAGCCTTCAACCAGACCGACGATCTGCAGCAAGCCTTCAAGCTGGCGCAGCTGCATGTGAGCGAACGCGAACAGGCAGACAACTTCGAAGCGTCCGAACCGCAGATCTGGGCCCCCAAAGGCGTGATCGCCCATTGGCAATTATTACGCAAGCAGCAGGCACGAAAGGCGCTGGAAAGCGTCTCAATGAATAGCAAGGAAGCCAAAGGCAACTAAGCTGTAACGTGTAACAAGGGGGGAAACACCATGTACCTGACACCTCAGCATATCCTGCTCGCTGGCGCCTCTGGCCTGACCGGCGAACACCTGCTCGACCGCCTGCTCAACGAACCCACCGTGACCCGCGTGCTGGCGCCCAGCCGCAAGCCACTGGCCGAGCATCCGCACCTGGAAAACCCGGTGGGCGACCCGGCGGTGTTCCTGCCGCAACTGAGCGGCCAGGTGGATATTGCCTTCTGCTGCCTGGGTACCACCATCAAGAAAGCCGGTTCGGAAGAAGCTTTTCGTGCCGTCGACCTGGATATGGTCGTAGCCTTTGCCAAGCGCGCGCGGGAGATGGGCGCGCGGCACCTGATCGTGATCAGTGCGATTGGCGCCGATCCGAAATCCTCGGTGTTCTACAACCGGGTCAAAGGGGAAATGGAACAGGCACTCAAGGCCCAGGACTGGCCGCAATTGACCATCGTGCGGCCTTCGTTGCTGCTGGGGGAACGGCTGGAGCCCCGCTTGGCCGAGCAACTGGCCGGGCCGCTGTCACGGTTGATTCCGGGGAAATACCACGGCATTGAAGTCTGCGAACTGGCCCGGGCCATGTGGCGCCTGGCGCTGGAAGAGCAGGACGGGGTGCGGGTGGTGGAGTCGGATGAACTGCGCAAGCTCGGTAAGTAACGCCTCCCACATTAGTTTTGTGGTGCCCAGGTCAGCGCTAGAGCCCGCCCGTGGCGTTAAATCCCACACCGAGCACCGTCAACACTGACAGCGGCAATAAAAGCGTGTCGAGCAACGCGCTGGCCGGCAGGTCGACGCCGGGATAGCTGGGCGCCTCGGCACCGAACCGGTCCTTGGCGCAGCAACCTCCGTTCATTGCATACAAATCCAATCGCGTGCCGGCATACACCACCGGCGCGCCGGGCTGCGCGGCGTCCAGGGTACGCGCGGTGGCGCAGCCGGCCAGTTGCAGCGCCAGTATCACCAACAGCGCCTTATTCATCGCTGCTCAAATGGTGTTCGCCCCAACGCGGCAGCATGTCCTGGGGGATATTCAACAGGTTGAGAATGCGCGCCACCACGAAATCCACCAGGTCATCGATGGTCTGCGGCTGGTGATAGAAGCCGGGCGACGCCGGCAGGATGGTCACCCCCAGGTTCGACAGCTTGAGCATGTGCTCCAGATGAATGCTCGAGTACGGCGCCTCACGCGGCACCAGGATCAACTGGCGGCGCTCCTTCAACGTCACGTCGGCGGCGCGTTCGATCAGGTTGTTGCAAGCGCCGGTGGCAATCGCCGACAGCGTACCGGTGGAGCACGGCACCACGACCATTGCCGCCGGCGCACCGGAGCCCGAAGCCACCGGCGACATCCAGTCTTCCTTGCCGTAGACCTTGATCTGCCCCGCCGCCGCACCGGTGTACTCGGTGAGGAAGGCTTGCATCATCTGCACCTTGGCTGGCAGCGCGACATCAGTCTCGGTGGCCATCACCAACTGCGCGGCCTTGGAGATCAGAAAGTGCACCTCGCGGTCTTCACGCACCAGGCAATCGAGCAGGCGCAAGCCATAGGGCGCGCCGGATGCGCCGGTCATCGCCAGGGTGACGCGCTCCGGGCCACTCATTTCAGGGCCTCGGCCAGTTTGCCGTGCAAGCCGCCGAAGCCGCCGTTGCTCATCACCACCACATGGGTGCCAGGCTTGGCCTGGTGCTTGACGAACGCAATGATGCCCTCGATGGAATCACAGACTTTCGACGGCACCGTGCATTGCGCCGCAATCGCCGGCAGGTCCCAGCCGAGATTGGCCGGGGCATACCACACCACCTGGTCGGCATCGTTAACGCTTTCCGGCAGGCCGTCGCGGTGTGCGCCGAGCTTCATGGAGTTTGAACGCGGCTCGACAATCGCAATGATCGGGGCATCGCCAACACGTTTGCGCAGGCCGTCGAGGGTGGTAGCAATGGCCGTTGGGTGGTGGGCAAAGTCGTCGTAGATAGTAATCCCATTCACGTCGGCGACCTTTTCCATACGGCGCTTCACGCTCTTGAATGCGCTCAACGCAGCAATGCCCATGGACGGCACCACGCCCACATGCCGCGCGGCCGCCAGGGTCACAAGGGCATTGGCGACGTTGTGCTGGCCAGTCATGTCCCACTCGACGATGCCTTGGGCCTCGCCTTCAAACAGCACTTCAAACCGGGAACCGTCTTCACTGAGCAACTTCACCTGCCATTGCCCGCCCGCACCGGTGGTTTGCACCGGGGTCCAGCAGCCCATCTCGATCACGCGTTGCAAGGCCGGCTCGGTGGTCGGGTGGATGACCAGGCCTTCGCTCGGAATGGTGCGTACCAAATGGTGGAACTGCCGCTCGATGGCCGCCAGGTCGGGGAAGATGTCGGCGTGATCGAACTCAAGGTTGTTGAGGATCGCGGTGCGTGGACGGTAGTGGACGAACTTGGAGCGCTTGTCGAAGAACGCACTGTCGTACTCGTCGGCTTCGATCACGAAGAACGGCGTATCACCCAGGCGCGCCGACACCGAGAAGTTCTGCGGCACGCCGCCGATCAGGAAGCCCGGGCTCATGCCCGCGTGTTCCAGCACCCAGGCGAGCATGCTGCTGGTGGTGGTCTTGCCGTGGGTGCCGGCGACGGCCAATACCCAGCGACCTTGCAGCACATGGTCGGCCAGCCACTGTGGGCCGGACACGTAAGGCAAGCCTTTGTTGAGGACGTATTCGACCGCCGGATTGCCCCGGGACATGGCATTGCCGATCACCACCAGGTCCGGCACCGGGTCGAATTGCGCCGGGTCGTAACCCTGGGTCAGCTCAATGCCCTGGGCCTCGAGTTGCGTGCTCATGGGTGGGTAAACATTGGCATCGGAGCCCGTTACGTGATGGCCCAGTTCTTTGGCCAGAACCGCCATCGAACCCATGAAGGTGCCGCAGATACCAAGAATATGAATGTGCATAGTCGACCTCGTAAACATCGAGGCAGGTTAGCGCAGGGGGGCGAAAATCGCACTCTTTAGCTGTAGGACCGATCTATGGCACAGCCCGTGCAATACCGTGCCGGCGCAGCTTTCTATACAGCGTGTTACGGCTGACACCCAGCTGCTCCGCCGTGTGGGTCATGTGCCAGCGCTGTTGCTCCAGGGCCGTGAGCAGGGCGAGTCGCTCGGCGTCGCCCAGGGGCGAGTCGGCAAGCCTGGCCTCGGCCACTGCTTGCGGCCGTGCCTGGCGAATCAACGCGGGCAAATCCTCAAGGCCGACCCGCCCGTCGTCGCACAGCGCCGCCAGCGTACGCAACACCGTGCGCAGTTGCCGGACGTTGCCGGGCCAGGGGTAGGTCAGCAGCGCCGAGCGCGCCGCCGGGTCGAGTTGTAGACTCTGCCCGCCCGCCTCCTGCGCCAGCAGGAAATCCAGCAACTGAGGCTTATCGCTGCGTTCACGCAACGCTGGCAAACCGACTTCCAGGCCATTGAGGCGGTAATACAGGTCTTCCCGAAAACTTCCGTCCTGCACGCGCTCCAGCAAATTTCGGTGAGTCGCGCTGATAATTCTGACATCAACCGCCTGGGGCTCACCGCCGATGGGCACCACCATGCGGTCCTCCAGCACCCTTAACAGGCGCGTCTGCAGCGCCAACGGCATATCGCCGATTTCATCGAGGAACAGCGTGCCGCCGTCGGCCTGTTGCAACTTGCCCTGCATGCCGTCCTTGCGCGCGCCGGTAAAGCTGCCGCCGCGATAGCCGAACAGTTCGCTTTCGATCAGGCTTTCCGGGATGGCGGCGCAGTTGAGGGCAACGAACGCCTTGTCGGCACGCTGGCTGGCGTGATGCACCGCCTTGGCGAAGGCCTCTTTGCCGGAGCCGGTTTCGCCGTTGATCAGCAAGGGCACATCGCGCTCGAATACCCGCAGCGCTTTGCGGAAGTCACTCTGCAGCGCCGGGTCGCCGAGGCAGATACCGGCCAGGCGCACGGGCTCAGGCTTGGCGATGGGCGCAGGCACACTGCGCGATTGACCACGCAAGGCCGCGAACAAGTGCCGGCCATCCCGCGTGCGCAATGGCCAACTGGCGGTGGCATTGGCACTGGCGCGACCGAGCAGTTGGTCCAGGGAACACTCGAACAACGCCTCCACCGGTTGCCCCAGCAACCCGCCACGCACCTGCCCCAGCAGGTTGAGTGCGCTCTGGTTGACGGCACAAATCCGCCCTTCGCCGTCAAACGCCAACAACCCTTCGCTGAACAGGCCCACCGACTCGGCCTGCAGGTGAAAGCGCAGCAGCCAATGGTTTTCGAAGTGACGCAGGAAGTAGCAACTCTCGATCATCTTCGCCGACAGGTTGACCAGCGCCATGGTGTGGAACTGGCTCTGGCGCGACACCTCCTCCCGGGCCGACGACACGTCCAGCACCGCCAAGAGGTTGCCGTGGGGGTCGAACACCGGGCTCGCCGAACAGGTCAGCCCGGTGTGGCGCCCACGAAAATGTTCATCGCGATGAATGGTCAACGACTGGCGTTCCACCAGGCAGGTGCCGATGCCGTTGGTGCCCTCGCACGCTTCGCTCCAATCGGCACCGAGCCACAGCCCGGCGCGTTCGAAAATCTTGCGCTCGGACGGCGCTGTGACACAGTTGAGGATCACCCCACGGGCATCGGTCAGCAGCACCGCATGGCCAGCGCCCGACAGCTGCTGGTGCAGGCTGTTCATCTCGCTGCCGGCGATATGCAGCACCTGTTGCAGGCGTTCGCGGCTTTCCAGCAGGCGGCCGTGCTCAAGCACCGTAGGGGCGATGGTCTGGGCAGGATCGAGGTGGTAGTCCTCCAGGCAGCGCAGCCAGGAGCGGGCGATGGACGGGTCGCTCGACGGGTCGCGCCCACGGGCCACAGTGAGGACTTGCTGGGCATGGCGACTGAAATGATCGTTGTGCATGTTCTTATTATTCTCCCTGCGTGAGAACCACCAGCATCCCCCAGGCACCCAGCCAATGCAATCCCGGACCGACCCGTCGGTCACGGCCTGTACCGTTTATGGCACAAACTGTCACAGCGCCTGTGCCAGCCGTGTCACAGCAACGCCTTGCAACAAACCCCAAGCCCTTGATTTTCCTGGCCTGCAAAGCAGTGGCCCAACCTTTGCTCTACGCTTTATCAAGCGCTTGCGCGCTGCACTCCAATAAACATAAAAGCCAGGAGATACCCACCATGCGTTACGCACACCCCGGTACTGAAGGCGCGATCGTTTCGTTCAAGGCCAAGTACGGCAACTACATTGGTGGCGAATTCGTTGCCCCGGTCGATGGCAACTATTTCACCAACACCTCGCCGGTCAACGGCAAGCCTATCGCCGAATTCCCGCGCTCCACTGCCAAAGACATCGACAAGGCGCTGGACGCCGCCCACGCTGCCGCTGACGCCTGGGGCAAGACCTCGGCCCAGGACCGCTCGCTGGTACTGCTGAAAATCGCCGACCGCATCGAACAGAACCTCGAACTGCTGGCCATCACCGAAACCTGGGACAACGGCAAGGCCGTGCGTGAAACCCTCAACGCCGACATCCCGCTGGCCGCCGACCACTTCCGCTACTTCGCCGGTTGCATCCGCGCCCAGGAAGGCACCAGCGCCGAGATCAACGAACACACCGCGTCCTATCACTTCCACGAGCCGCTGGGCGTGGTCGGCCAGATCATCCCGTGGAACTTCCCGCTGCTGATGGCCGCGTGGAAACTCGCCCCGGCCCTGGCCGCCGGCAACTGTGTGGTGCTCAAGCCTGCCGAGCAAACACCGCTGGGCATCAACGTGCTGCTGGAAGTCATCGGCGACCTGCTGCCACCGGGCGTGCTGAACGTGGTGCACGGCTTCGGCAAGGAAGCCGGCGAAGCCCTGGCCACCAGCAAGCGTATCGCCAAGATCGCCTTCACCGGCTCCACCCCGGTGGGCTCGCACATCATGCATGCGGCGGCCGAGAACATCATTCCGTCCACCGTCGAGCTGGGCGGCAAGTCGCCGAACATCTTCTTCGCCGACATCATGAAAGCCGAACCGTCGTTCATCGAGAAAGCCGCCGAAGGCCTGGTGCTGGCGTTCTTCAACCAGGGCGAAGTGTGCACCTGCCCATCCCGCGCGCTGGTGGAAGAGTCGATCTACGACGATTTCATGAAAGTAGTGATGAAGAAAGTCGAGCAGATCAAGCGCGGCGACCCGCTGGACACCGACACCATGGTCGGCGCCCAGGCGTCCGAGCAGCAGTTCGACAAGATCCTGTCCTACCTGGAAATCGCCAAGGGCGAAGGCGCGCAATTGCTCACCGGCGGCAAGGTCGAGCAACTCACCGGCGATATGGCCGGCGGCTATTACATCCAGCCGACCCTGCTCAAGGGCACCAATGAAATGCGCGTGTTCCAGGAAGAAATCTTCGGCCCGGTGGTGAGCATCACCACCTTCAAGGACGAAGCCGAAGCCCTGGCGATTGCCAACGACACCGAGTTCGGCCTGGGCGCCGGTGTGTGGACCCGCGACATCAACCGCGCCTACCGCATGGGCCGCGCGATCAAGGCGGGCCGCGTGTGGACCAACTGCTACCACCTGTACCCGGCGCATGCCGCGTTTGGCGGTTACAAGAAGTCCGGCGTGGGCCGTGAGACGCACAAGATGATGTTGGATCATTACCAGCAGACCAAGAACCTGCTGGTGAGTTACGACATTAATCCGCTGGGTTTCTTCTAACTAACCCCTCCTCCCACAGTTGAAATGCACTCAAATGTGGGAGGGGCTTGCCCTCTCCCACACTTAGCTCTCCACAAGTACTTGCCAATTGCATTCGGCACACAGAGGCCGAGTTAAAAAACAATAACAATGAAAGGTACTTTCCCATGCCTAGCGAACCGACTGGATCTTCTGTCGACTTCGAAAAAGTCGACTCCCAATACTTCCAACAACGCGAACTGAAAAAAGGCGCCGCCGGCTGGGTCCTGCTGGTTGGCCTTGGCGTTGCCTACGTGATCTCCGGCGACTACGCCGGCTGGAACTTCGGCCTGGCCCAGGGTGGCTGGGGCGGGATGTTCCTCGCCACATTGCTGATGGCCACCATGTACCTGTGCATGTGCTTTTCCCTGGCCGAACTGTCTTCCATGATCCCCACCGCCGGCGGTGGCTACGGTTTTGCCCGCAGTGCCTTCGGGCCCTGGGGCGGGTTCCTGACGGGCACCGCCATCCTGATCGAATACGCCATCGCCCCCGCCGCCATCGCGGTATTTATCGGCGCCTATTGCGAGTCGCTGTTCGGCATCGGCGGCTGGATGATCTACCTGGCGTTCTACATCATCTTTATCGGCATCCATATCTTTGGCGTCGGCGAAGCCTTGAAGCTGATGTTCGTGATCACCGCCATTGCCGCGATTGCGCTGGGCGTGTTCCTGGTGTCGATGGTGCCGCACTTCAATGTCGCCAACCTGCTGGATATTCCGGTGACCGAGGCCAAGGGCGCCAGCACCTTCCTGCCATTTGGCTATGTCGGCGTGTGGGCGGCGATCCCTTATGCGATCTGGTTTTTCCTCGCCGTAGAGGGCGTGCCCCTGGCCGCCGAAGAAACCAAGAACCCCAAGCGCGACCTGCCCCGGGGCCTGATCGGCGCCATTGTGGTGCTGACCAGCTTTGCCCTGTTGATCCTGGTGATCGCACCGGGCGGCGCGGGCACCTACGCGCTGGTCAAATCCGGTAACCCGCTGGTGGAAGCGCTGGCGCTGTCCTATGGCGGTTCGACCTGGATGGGCAGTTTCGTCAACCTGGTCGGCCTGGCCGGCTTGATCGCGAGCTTTTTCTCGATTATCTACGCCTATTCGCGGCAGATCTTCGCCTTGTCCCGTGCCGGCTACCTGCCGCGCAAACTGTCCCAGACCAACAAGAGCAAGGCACCGGTACTGGCGCTGGTGATCCCCGGCATTATCGGTTTCGGCCTGTCGCTGACCGGCCAAGGGGATTTGTTGATTCTTGTGGCCGTGTTTGGCGCGACCATTTCCTACGTGCTGATGATGGCCGCGCACATCACCCTGCGCATCCGTCGCCCCAAAATGGACCGGCCTTATCGCACGCCAGGTGGCATCTTCACCTCCGGTGTCGCCCTGGTACTGGCCTGCGTGGCCGTGGTGGCGGGCTTTCTGGTGGATCCACGGGTGGTGATTGGCGCCGCGATCATCTATGGAGTATTAATTGCTTACTTTGCTTTCTACAGCCGGCATCACTTGGTAGCAGGCACGCCCGAAGAAGAATTCGCCGCGATCCAGGCCGCAGAGGCCGCCTTGCACTAACTGCCGTAAACCTCGACGCGGGTTCTCTCCTGCCCGCGTCGTCAAGGAGACACTGTATGGCAAGCTTTTCCCACGCGGTGGGTGCACAGACCTACCGCTTCGACAGCCTCAAGGACGTGATGGCCAAGGCCAGCCCCGCCCGCTCCGGGGACTTTCTCGCCGGCGTCGCCGCGCAGAACGACGGTGAGCGGGTGGCGGCGCAAATGGCCTTGGCCAATATTCCGCTCAAGCACTTCCTCGAAGAAGCGCTGATCCCCTATGAAAGCGATGAAGTCACGCGGCTGATCATCGACACCCACGACAAGCAGGCTTTCGCCGTGGTCAGCCACCTGACCGTCGGCGGCCTGCGCGACTGGCTGCTGAGTGACGCCGCCGATGAACAATCCCTACGCGCATTGGCGCCGGGGCTGACACCTGAAATGGCAGCGGCGGTGTCGAAGATCATGCGCGTGCAGGACCTGGTCCTGGTGGCGCAGAAGATCCGGGTGGTCACCCGGTTTCGCGGCACCCTGGGCCTGCGCGGACGCCTGTCGACCCGCCTGCAACCCAACCACCCGACCGACGAGCCGGCGGGTATCGCTGCGAGCATTCTCGACGGCCTGCTCTACGGCAACGGCGACGCCATGATCGGCATCAACCCGGCCACCGACAGCATCGCCTCGATCTGCGCCATGCTGGAGATGCTCGACGCAATCATCCAGCGCTACGAAATCCCCACCCAGGCCTGTGTACTGACCCACGTCACCACGTCCATCGAAGCCATCAACCGCGGCGTGCCGCTGGACCTGGTGTTCCAGTCGATTGCCGGCACCGAGGCGGCCAACGCCAGTTTCGGCATCAGCCTGAGCGTGCTGCAGGAAGGTTACGAGGCGGGCTTGAGCCTGAACCGGGGCACCTTGGGCCAGAACCTGATGTATTTCGAAACCGGCCAGGGCAGCGCCTTGTCGGCCAACGCGCATTTTGGCGTCGACCAGCAAACCTGCGAAACCCGCGCCTATGCGGTGGCCCGGCATTTCAAGCCGTTTCTGGTCAACACCGTGGTCGGTTTTATCGGCCCCGAGTACCTGTACAACGGCAAGCAGATCATCCGCGCCGGCCTTGAAGACCACTTCTGCGGCAAGCTGCTGGGCGTGCCCATGGGCTGCGACATCTGCTACACCAACCACGCCGAAGCCGACCAGGACGACATGGACACCCTGCTGACCCTGCTGGGTGTCGCAGGGATCAACTTCATCATGGGCATCCCCGGCTCCGACGACATCATGCTCAACTACCAGACCACCTCGTTCCACGACGCCTTGTACGCTCGCCAGACATTGGGTTTAAAGCCGGCGCCGGAGTTTGAACAGTGGCTGGCCAAAATGGGCATCTTTACGCAAGCCGACGGCAAGGTGCGCTTCGGCAACAGCCTGCCACCGGCGTTTCGCCACGCCCTGGCGCAACTGGGATGAAGGAGCCGCCTGTGCAACTCGACCTGCCTGAAAACCCGTGGCTGGAACTGCGCCGCCTGACCCCGGCGCGAATTGCCCTGGGCCGCACCGGCACCAGCATTCCCACCAACGCCCAACTTGATTTCCAATTTGCCCACGCCCAGGCACGGGACGCGGTGCACCTGCCCTTCGACCACGGCGGCCTGAGCAGTCAGTTGGCCGAGCGTGGGCGCGATAGCCTGTTGCTGCACAGCGCGGCAACCGACCGGCACAGCTATCTGCAACGTCCGGATCTGGGGCGGCGTTTGAGTGACGAATCGGCCCAAAGCCTGCGGGATTACGCGGCTGCGCATCCGGGCGGCATGGACCTGGCGGTCGTGGTGGCGGACGGTCTGTCGGCGCTGGCAGTGCATAAACATACGTTGCCGTTTCTGACGCGCATGGAAGAACAGACCCACGCCGAAGGGTGGTCCTTGTCGCCGGTGATCCTGGTGGAACAGGGCCGCGTGGCGGTCGCGGATGAAATCGGGCAACTGCTCGGCGCCAAGATGGTGGTGATCCTCATCGGTGAACGGCCGGGGCTCAGTTCGCCGGACAGTTTGGGGCTGTACTTCACCTACAACCCCAAGGTCGGCCTCACCGATGCCTATCGCAACTGCATCTCCAATGTACGTTTGGAAGGCCTGAGCTATGGCATGGCGGCCCATCGCCTGCTGTACTTGATGCGAGAGGCGTGTCGCCGGCAGCTGTCGGGGGTCAACCTGAAGGACGAGGCGCAGGTTCAGACCCTTGAATCCGACAACCCGGACCTGATGAAGGGCAATTTCCTGCTCAGCCCACCCACCGACTGATCCCGGCACGATTGCGCTTTTTCGCGCCTTTAGGCAGCATCAAGTCACGGCCGCTCGTGTGGTCATACCCCATTTGGAAGTTGAGGCCTGGCATGCGGATTACTCAAGCGACCCTGGAACACCTGGACCTGTTGACCCCGTTGTTTGTCAAGTACCGCGAGTTCTACGGGGCCCTGCCCTTTCCGGATTCGTCACGGGCCTTCCTGGAAAAGCGCCTGCGCCGCAAGGAGTCGGTGATCTACCTGGCCCTCGCCGATGACGACGACAAACGCGTGCTCGGGTTTTGCCAGCTTTACCCGAGCTTTTCCTCGCTGTCGCTTAAACGCGTGTGGATCCTCAACGACATCTATGTGGCCGAAGACGCGCGCCGGCAACTGGTGGCGGATAACCTGATGCGCACGGCGAAGAAGATGGCCAAGGAAACCCACGCGGTGCGGCTGCGGGTATCGACCAGCAGTGATAACCAGGTGGCGCAGAAGACGTACGAGTCCATCGGGTTTCGTGAAGACACCGAGTTCAAGAACTATACCTTGCCGATCAGCGAAGACTGACGCCCTGACACCATGGACACCTTGTGGGAGGGGGCTTGCCCCCGATAGCGGTTTGTCAGTCAGACTATTTATAACTGACACACCGCTTTCGCGAGCAAGCCCGCTCCCACATTGAATTTCTGGCGATCTTCAGACCTCACGCCACGACATCCCCCGCTACAAAACCAACAGGCTTTTCACCTCTCAATCCGTATAATGCGGACCTTTCAGGGTTGTAAGAAACACTACATAAACGTGTAGCCTTATTACCCGAGCTTCCGCACAGGCCTGCCGAGTCGGGCCGTTCACACAGGTGCCATCCATGGATTTCAACCCGCTCGACCTTATCCTGCATCTCGACGTGTACCTCGACATGCTGGTAACCAACTACGGTCCGTGGATATACGCCATTCTGTTCCTGGTCATCTTTTGCGAAACCGGCCTGGTGGTCATGCCGTTCCTGCCGGGTGATTCGCTGCTGTTTATCGCCGGTGCGGTCGCTGCAGGCGGCGGCATGGACCCGGTATTGCTGGGCGGGCTGCTGATGCTGGCGGCAATCCTCGGCGACAGTACCAATTACGTGATCGGGCGAACGGCGGGAGAACGCCTGTTCAGCAACCCGAACTCGAAAATCTTCCGCCGCGACTACCTGCAAAAAACCCACGACTTCTACGACAGGCACGGCGGCAAGACCGTGACCCTGGCGCGCTTCCTGCCGATCCTGCGCACCTTTGCGCCGTTCGTTGCCGGCATCGCGAAAATGCCCTATGCACGCTTCTTCGGTTTCAGCGTGCTGGGCACCATCCTCTGGGTCGGCGGCCTGGTGACCCTGGGCTACTTCTTCGGCAACGTGCCATTTATCAAGAAAAACCTCTCGCTGCTGGTGGTGTTCATCATCCTGCTGTCGCTGGTGCCGATGATCATTGGCGTGTTCCGCAGCCGCTTTGGTCGCACGTCTTCAGAAGCCAAGTCGCAGTAACCCGCCATGTGGTCCCTCAGTGCCTGGCGGCGCCGGCGCCTGCTGGCCAAGCACCCGATTGCCGATGACACCTGGCAGCGGGTGCGCGACCACCTGACCTTCCTCGACGGCATCAGTGCCGAGCAGGACCAGTGGCTGCGCGAAGCCTGCGTGGTGTTCCTCGCCGAAAAACACCTCACCGCACTGCCCGGCGTCGAGCTGCACCAGGAACAACGCCTGCTGCTCGCCGCCCAGGCGCAATTGCCGTTGATGAACCTGGGCGACCTCGACTGGTACCAGGGTTTCCATGAAATCGTGCTGTACCCCGACGACTTCCTCAGCCCCCAGCGCCATCGCGACAGCAGCGGCATCGAACACGAGTGGGACGGCGAACACAGCGGCGAAGCCTGGCAGCAAGGCCCGGTGATCCTTGCCTGGCCCGGCGTACTGGCCAGCGGTCAGTGGGAAGGCTACAACCTGGTGATCCACGAACTGGCCCACAAGCTCGACATGCTCAACGGCGACGCCAACGGCCTGCCGCCGCTGCACCACGACATGCGCGTGCGGGAGTGGGCCAGCGTGATGCAGGGTGCTTATGACGACCTCAATCGCCAGCTGGACGCCAACCCCGATGCAGAGACGGAGATAGACCCCTACGCGGCGGAAAACCCGGCGGAGTTCTTTGCGGTCACCAGCGAATATTTTTTCAGCGCCCCGGATTTACTCGTCAACAGTTATCCACAGGTGTACGCCCAACTCAGCCGCTTTTACCGCCAGGATCCCTTGGCCCGCCTGACCCGACTGCAAGCGCACGACCCGCGTTATCAGCCACAAGGCGAATGACCGTACGACGTCTGGCGCATGGCATCGCCGTCAGAATATGCCTATAATCGCCGCCACTTTTAGGCCAATCCGGCCATGTCATATGGCCAACTACGGGGGCAACGCCCAATGAGCTACAGCAAGATTCCGGCTGGCAAAGACCTGCCGAACGACATCTACGTCGCCATCGAGATTCCGGCCAACCACGCGCCGATCAAATACGAAATCGACAAAGACAGCGACTGCCTGTTCGTTGACCGTTTCATGGCCACCCCGATGTTCTACCCGGCCAACTACGGTTTTATCCCGAACACCCTGGCCGACGACGGCGACCCCCTCGACGTGCTGGTCGTAACCCCTTACCCGGTTACCCCAGGCTCGGTCATCCGCGCTCGCCCGGTCGGCATCCTGAACATGACCGACGACGGTGGTGGCGATGCCAAAGTGATCGCCGTGCCACACGACAAGCTGTCCCAGCTGTACGTGGACGTGAAGGAATACACCGACCTGCCGCCACTGCTGCTGGAACAGATCAAGCACTTCTTCGAGAACTACAAAGACCTCGAAAAAGGCAAATGGGTGAAGATCGACGGTTGGGGCAACGCAGACGCCGCCCGCGCCGAAATCATGAAGTCGGTCGCTGCCTACAAAGGCTGATACCTGCTACTCATTGCCTCGGCAATTGAAAAAGCCCCGATTATTCGGGGCTTTTTTTGTGGGAAAAATTAAACGACCAGTTCAATGCTTTATAAACTTAGTTTAACCACAGTTCAAATCCGAACTAACAAGCTACAACTAAGCAAAAACCTACAGGCCTAACTCAACGCATGGTTTATTTGATGTGTTTTCTCGGCCAGTAAACTCTGCGTTTATGAATACATCAGGTGATCGCTTAAAAGCGCTATTACGGGAAGTTCATCTTTCCGCCTCCGACTTCGCCAAGAACCGTGGTGTCACGCCTCAACACGTGAACAACTGGTTCAAACGCGGTGTACCCATGGGCCGACTCAACGAGATCGCAGAACTGCTGTGCATCTCCAGCCGTTGGCTACGCACCGGCGAAGGCCCCAAACACCCACCGGCCAACTTCCTGCTGGAAGGCCCCGGCACCAGGAAAGGACTCCCCGCCCGCGAAGAAACTGGCAAATACCTCACAGGCCCCGCCTGCCGCCCGGAAAAAATCGACGTGGAGATCCCCCTCCACCCCACCTTCACCTCAACCGAACGCATCCGCGTTTCCCTGCACACCCTCGAAACCCTCAACGTCAACCCCGACCGCGCGCTGGGCGCCTACATGGTCGACAACAGCATGATCGACATCATCCAACAAGGCGCCACCCTCGCCATCGACAAAGGCCGCACCCAAATCATCGACGGCGAAATCTACGCGGTCGAACACGACGGAATGCTCCGCATCAAATACCTCTACAACCGCCCTGGAGGTGGCTTGCGCATGCGCAGCCACAATGCCGGTGAACATCCGGACGAATACCTGACCCACGAACAACGGTTTGAGCAGAACTTCCAGATCGTGGGGTGGGTGTTCTGGTGGTCTACCCTCAATAACCGCCGCCCACCCGTGCCGCTGGATGAGCATCTTTTGGGCTGGGAAGGCTCTAAATCGGATCCGGAGGTGGGCAACTGAGGTGAATGTGGGTATCATGCGCCGCACATTTGGCAGGGGGTGGCTTTGCGCTATCCACCCTGCTCGGCGATGCGGAGGATTTCCCGCAGATGCCCCTACTATTCAGCCCGACGCAATGTGGGCTGAGCGATTTGAAGGCTGCTGAGGTTTGTCAAAAACAAGCTGAGGCGGTCACAGAGAAGCCGGCCACAAGCCGGCTTTTTAATGCTCACAAAAACCACAAACCAAATTTATCCAACAGCTGTTGGATCATTGAATAGCCAAAGCGGGCAAGACTATCGCCTCGCCTGTCTCTCAGCGGCACTATCTATGCTGCATGCCCCTGGAGCACGATCCGCCACCAACTGCGTCATGTCTACAATAAAGGCAATACGGCCACCCAAGGCGCACCATCGATTCAATGCGCACTGAGAGATCAGCCCTGCTGGCCCTTTAAGCGCCAGCCTCAATCCAATATCAAATGCGGCAAAAACCGGCTCGAATCCTTGGTAATCAAACTATTATCCTCCCGCACCCCAATTCCCGCCGCTTGGTCCCCAATCACCCAAGACCCAATCAACGTGTAGCTGTCCCCAAACCGCGGCAACGGCGCAAACTCCTGGAGAATAAACGGCGCATCCGTGTAGGGTCCGTCCTCTTTCACGATCAGCCCATCAGCCGTTTGCAACTCGATGTTCGCCCCTTCCCGCGAGAAGAATGGCTTGCGCACCCAGCCCTTTGGTACGGCTTTACCCGGTTCGGTATCCAGGTGGGCCGCGAGCAGATTCGGGTGGCCTTTGTTGAATTCCCACAGCAGCGGCAGGATGCCTTTATTGGAAATGATGGATTTCCAGGCAGGCTCGAAAAACTGGGTGTCGCTCTCGGCAATCGCGGCGCCGAAGGGTTCGTGGAAGATGAATTCCCAGGCGTGCAGTTTGAACAGGTGGGGAATCCAGCGGTCCTGGAGATCGACGAAGCGGCCTTCGCTGGTCAGGCCGATGTCTTCGATGTCGATGTGGCGTGATTCGATGCCGACTTTTTCCGCGACGAGGCGCAGGTAGTCGGTGGTGCCTTTGTCTTCGACCGAGTCTTTCATCGAGGCGAAGTAGAACGGCTGGTTGATCTGCAGTTGGGCGAAGGCCTGGTGCAGTTTGGTGTCGATGCTGTTGAACTGGTCGGCATGCTTGGGCAGCAGGCCGCGTTCGATGCATTGCTCCAGCCAGCCCCACTGGAACGCCGCGGCCTCGTAGAGGCTGGTCGGTGTGTCGTAGTTGAGTTCCAGCAGCTTGGCGGGGCCGGTGCCGTTGTAGGAGAAGTCCATGCGCCCGTACAGGTGCGGGTGGCCTTCGAGCCATGAGGTTTTGATCATGTCGAAGAAGGGCGCGGGGATGCTCAGGCGTTCGAGCAGTTCTTCGCTCTGGACCACGCGGGCGACGAGGTCCATGCACATGTCATGGATCTCGGTGGTCGGGTCTTCGAGGTCGTGCTCGATTTGCTTGAGCGTGAACTGGTAATAAGCGCGCTCGTCCCAGTAGGGTTCGTTGTCGATGGTATGGAACAGAAAGCCGAGGTTTTCAGCCGTCTGTTTCCAGTCATGACGCTCTGCGCAATGGATTTTCTTCATGGCCCGGTTTCCTTAACTGCTCGACCCGCCGCCGCCCCAGCCGCTGCGTGCGCTGGCCTTGCTGCCGAAGCCGCCACGGGAGGTGGCCGACGCTACGGAGCTCGACTGGCTGGAGGTGCGCAGCGTGTTGGTGTAATTGCTGCTGCCGTACCGGGCTTGATTCGAGCGGCCAAACGTCGCGCCACTGGAGACGCGCTGGTTGAGCGTGGAGTTGCCGTAGTTACCGCGATCATCGCGATAGCGATACACCGGCTCGGAGCGGTAGCTGTTGCGATTACTGCTCAGCATGTTGCCGATCAGCAGACCGGTCAGCAGGCTGCTGGTGGAGAAGCCGGAGCCGCCGCTTGCCTGAGCGTTGCCCGCCTGGGCGTTGGCCGCGTCGACCTGGGATTGTGTCACCTGGCCTTCGGCGGTCAGTTCGAAACCGCCCAGCTTGGGAATGAACTGGCCATTGGAGTCCAGTTGGCACCAGCCGGCGACAAAGTCGGCATCGCAATCGGCCTGGCTGGCGTATACCGGGGCGATGCGGCGATGCTCGGCCATGGCCGTCATGTAGGCATCCGAACAGACGTCCACCGGAAGCTTTTCATCGGCACATTGCTGCACCGACTGGAAGTTGTACTTCTTCTGCAAATCGTAGGTTTTTTCCGTCGGCCCGCAACCGGATATCGCCATGGCGACCGACGCTGCCAGCGAAAGCTGGACGTACTTGCTTCGTTTCATCGGGAGCTCCGTGCGCAATCAGTTCTGGGTAGGTGTCATGCAGGCGGCATTCAACATGCCGACGCTGATGGCCACCGCCGCCACGTAGATGCCCGCTGCAAGCTCGCCTCTCTTGATGCGCTCGGAAGTGCCCTTGAGCACGAGACTGGTGAGCAGAAACGCCAGGAGTTGGACGACGGCTGCGATCACCGCCCAGACGACGAAGTCGAGGATGCTGATCGAGTAGGCAATCACGTTGCTGGCCGGAATGGCGAAACCGACGATGGCGCCGCCCAGGGCGACCGCTGCGGAAACGTTGCCCGCCCGGATCAGCTCGAACTCCTTGTGCGGGGTGACGCGGGTGTAGATGAACTGGAACAGCGCAAACAGTACGGCAGCCCCCAGGATGTAGGTGACAAACCCGAGCACGGCGGCTTTGTTCAGGGAGATGGAGAGAGCTTCTAGCATGGACTTCTTCCTTTTTTAGAGCGCATTCAAGTCGGTTGTGTACAGCGAAATGCCCAGGGAGGTGCTCAGGCTGACGGTGCCTTCAGCGTCTTCTTCGACAGAGAACAGCAGAAACTCGCGGCGATCGGTCAGGCCGGTGTCACGGGCATATAGCATCGAGCGGTGTTCGACGCTGTAGGAGTCCTCGGGGTTTATCACGTGCTCGCTCATGGCCACCAATTCTGTCTGGCCAGCCTCGCTGCCCCACACGCGCGTGTATTCGACGCCGTTGTGGGTGTAGGTCGGCAACCCGATCGGACTCTGCGGCCCCGCCAGCCGGCGCAATTCAGCTTCGCTGCTGATAGTGACGTAGCTCAGGTAGTTGAACAGGATCACAGACTCGACCTGCCCGGCGATGTCGCCCGTGGTGTGCACCTGCAGCCAGTAATCCTCGTCGTTCATGTAGTAGCGCGACAGCCAGGTCGACTGCCCGAGGTCAACGGTGCCGTTACTCCAGATTTCCTGGGAGCCGGGGATAACCACCGTGGTCTTCCCGTCGAGCAACAACTTCAGGGTCGTGTCGAATATCACGCCTTTGCCCGGTGCCAGGCCAAGCGGCCCGGTGGTCGGCAGCGGTTCGGCAGCGCCTTTCGAGTGTGTATTCGCTTGCGGGGCCTCAAGCCCCATCAACTGTTTAAACCATCCCATTGGAGATTTCCTTGAGGCGGGTGGAGGCAATGTAGAAGAGCTCGCCGCCTTCAACGCGCGTGGCACTGGGCGGGTTGATCGACGGTTGCGGGGCACCTTTGGCGCGATAGCCGATGAGGGTGGCGTTGTGGCGCTCTTTCATCTGGGTGTACAGATCGCCGAACGTGGCTTCAAACGCCTCGGGCAATCTCATCAGGTATTGGGTGGCGCCCTGCCCCACGCACAGCAGCTCATTAATGACCACCGACGAGCCCGGGTCCTGAGAGGCGCGCACCAGCATTTCGATGGCCATGCTTGAGGTGCATTCCAGGCTGGGGGCGTAGGAACTGGCCAGGGCGGCGATCTCACTTGCATTGAAGTGGGCGACCACGTGCCCGACCGGATTCAATTGATTCACCGCCAGCACGGTGGCCAGCGTCAGATCGTCAGACGGGGTTCGCACCAGCACACGCTCGGCACCGGGCACACCGGCACGCAGCAACAGCGCTGTGGAGGACAAGCTCTCACCACGGATAAAGGCCGCCTTGCCCGGCATCGGGTTTTCTTCAAGGGTGCAATCGCAGATGACGATCAGGTTGTCGTTCGAGGTTTCGTCTTGCAGCAACAACTCGATGACCCGTTCACTGGACGCGCCCTCCCAGCCAATGAGCACGGTATGGCCGATTTTGCCGGTGAAATCGCCTTTGCCCTTCATGCCTTTTCTCCATGCATCGATGACAGTGCTGGTGGTTTTGCCGATCGCCGCCGTCAGCAGCGCAATGCCCCCGAGCATGACCCAGGTCGCCACGAACAAGCGTCCCAAAGAGGTCTGCGGCGATAGATCGCCATAGCCGACGGTCAGCGTGGTGGTGAGATAGAAGTAAACGAACGTGGCGGGCGCGGTGAGGTGTTGTTCGCCCAGAACCACCAGGCCCAGATAAGCCGTGCTCAGGTGTACCGCCAAGGCAACGACCAGGCCCGCCCAGCCAAAGCGGTGAAAGAGGGACGCGGCGTACCTGCGCAACAAAAGAAAAATCGGCATTGCGTCCCTGACTCCCTGGGTGCTCAAGTGCGTTCAGCCGGCATTAAACCTGCTGCGTGGTTGAGAGAGAAGTACCTTGGCGGCAATAAATCCGGCGAAGGCACCAAACAGATGCCCTTCGAAGGAAACGCCTTGGCGAGGCAGGAAGCCAAGGACCAGTCCGCCATACAGTACCGCCACCACACCGGCCGTGATCAGGTTGCTCCAGCTCCTGTGGAACCAGGCGCGAGACAACAGGTAGGCCCATAACCCGAATACCCAGCCGCTGGCCCCCACGTGCACACCCGCAAAACCGAACAGCCAGACCAGCGAACCGCCCAGCAGGATAATGATCGCGCTGACGGTCACAAACCGATTGAGTCCTTCGATCATCACCAGGCTGCCCAGGATCACAAAGGCAATCAGGTTGGCGCTCAGGTGGGCAAACGACCCGTGCAAAAACGGTGAGGTGAGGATGCCGGGCAGGCCCTGCAGCGTTCTCGGGATCAGGCCGAACGCCATGAGGCTGTAACCGGTAGCGGCATTGAGCAGTTGCAGCGCGACCATGAACAGCGCCAGGCCTGCGATTGTCTTGAAACCCTTCAGGGCATCCATCCTGACCTCGAGGTAAAAAAGAAGGGCAGACACTGCCCTTCCTGCGGCGACGTTGCTTACTCGGCCGATTTTTGCTTCAGACGCTCCAGAATCGCATTGGCGCTGCCTTCGTTCGGCGTGATGCCGGCGTCGCGCAGCTTGCGCTCCAGGTCGGTCCCGGTCGATGCATCTGCCAGTTCATCCTGGGCTTGCAGTTCAGCGGCGCGTTGCTGCTGCTTGGCCTGCAAGCGATTCAGCGTACCGACGGCGGTTTCCAGCTTGCCGTTGGCACCGCCGCTGGCGATGGAAGCGCTGACCTGGGCCTTCTGTACGCTGTCGCGCGCCTTGGCCATGTCCACTTGCTGGCGCAGGCTTTTGATCCGGCTTTCGGCCTTGGTGATGTCCTTGCGCATGCCTTCCGCATAGCCACCGAACTCGGTGGCTTGCTTATGCTCGACATCCCGCTCGTTGGTCAGGGTCGAGATGGCTTCGGCGACTTCCAGGGCGAGGTCTTCACGATTGGCCTGCAGGGCAGCCACGGCCTTGGACTCCAGGTCCTTGATCTTGGCGTCGTACTCGTTGACGCGATCAGTCGCCAGTTTGTGCTTGGCCATGATGCTCACCAGCTCACGCTTGGCGTTGGCCAGCGCGGTGTCGGCATCGCGGATTTCCTGATCGAGGATGCGCAGGGCCTGTTGGTCGACGATCGATTCGCCGACTTCGTTGGCACCGCCACGCAGCGCGGTGAACAATTTGCTCCAGATGGACTGAGTCATTGGATACTCCCGAATACTTAATTGAAGAAACGTTCGAAGGCTTCGCTGGCGCGCTGCACGTTGTCGACCAGGGTTTTCACCTCGGTGACGATATTGGTCAGGCTGGAATCGGAGCTCAATGCACCGAACATGTTGTAGACCACTTGCCCGTTAGGCATGGACTCGATGCCGATTGAGGACAGCGGGAACATTTCCCGGCTGCGCAACACCGCGTCATTGAATTTTGCGACATCGTTGATGGACTCGACATCGACCAGCACGGTGTCGACGATGATCTGCTCGCCCACCACCGCGATGTAAATCGGCAGGCCACCGAAGTCGTTCATTTCCAGCTTGATGCTGGACTCGGAGCCTTGAACCAGAGAAAGCGTAATGTCCTTGGACACCACGTCATCCAGGGCCTGAAGAGCGGTGAAGAGGCGATCGATATTCCAGTTGGTACCTGCGCTCATGAAATTCTCCGACATGAATGAGCCAGCCAGAATCGGCTGGCGAAGCTGTTTCTCCATCTGCTTGAGCAGGCTTCGGTTTTCGGGAAGCACCCAAGTCTCGTGTTTCACATAGCCGGCGGCCGCCAGGCCTGCACGCATCTGCTTCATGTAAAAGCTCGATGGCTTTTTGGCGGACGGCTTCAAGCGCTCTCCCTTGAGGCTTGCTGAATCGGTATCGGGCCCTCTAGGCGGACTCGATGGAGAGCTGCTTTCCATGGTACTGACCTCGCTGTGAAAAACTCACGCGTGAGAAAATCTACAGGCATTTTTTGCCACACTCAATAGCTCACGCGTGAGATTTTTTGACTTACTTTTTCGATCATCAAAAGGACAAATCCTGCTGACAACCCATGAATTGTCTCCTTTTAGTTGACGGTATTACCCATTCCAGCCGATTTATCCCCCAGCATCCACCCATTAATCTGTGCCCATGTTGAACGCAACGCCCAACCAACCTGAACAAAAAAGGATTCAACCATGAGCACTCCAACCTACAACCGCTTGAACAAAGACGACGCCGTAGTCCTGCTGGTCGACCACCAGACCGGCCTGATTTCCCTGGTGCAGGACTTCTCGCCCAACGAGTTCAAGAACAACGTGCTGGCCCTGGCCGACCTGGCCAAGTTCTTCAACCTGCCGACCATCCTCACCACCAGCTTCGAACAAGGCCCCAACGGCCCGCTGGTACCGGAGTTGAAAGAGATGTTCCCGGACGCGCCGTACATCGCCCGCCCCGGCCAGATCAATGCCTGGGACAACGAAGACTTCGTCAAGGCAATCAAGGCCACCGGCCGCAAGCAGATCATCATCGCCGGCGTGGTCACGGATGTATGCGTAGCGTTCCCGACCTTGTCGGCGCTGGCGGAAGGGTTTGAGGTGTTTGTGGTGACCGATGCCTCCGGCACGTTCAACACCACGGTGCAGCAGGCGGCGTGGAGCCGGATGACGCAGGCCGGTGCACAGTTGATGAATTGGTTTTCGGTAGCCTGTGAGCTGCACCGCGACTGGCGCAACGATATCGAAGGCCTGGGGAATTTGTTGTCCCAGCGCATTCCTAACTATCGCAACTTGATGAATGGGTATGCGGCGCTGACGGCTCATCAGAAGTAAGTCAGCCGAGATTCGCGATAAGCCTGCCCTGAAAAGCAGGCTTTCGTTATTCAACCGAGCGTCCAACTCGAGTGGTTCCTTAAAACCCTGTTACGCAGCGTGGAGCAGGTATCCAAGGCGACAGCGACGCGACACCTGGCGGACCTGCTGGAAAAAAACTGCCTGGTCCGTCTCCCCGGAGGCGGCCGCAGCACGCGTTATCAGGTCAATACAGGGGGCGAGTGACACTCCACTCATTTGCCCGCTCATTTGCCCAGAATCCCCATGTCTGCTAGTGTCGCGCCGGTTTACCGTCTACCGGAATAGCCGCCATGGCCCGCAAAAAAGTTGCACTCGATTTCGAACAATCCCTCGCCGACCTGCAAACATTGGTCGAGCGTCTGGAGAACGGCGAGTTGTCGCTGGAGGACTCGCTGACGGCGTTTGAGCAAGGCATCGGCCTGACCCGTGACTGCCAGAGCGCGTTGGCGCAGGCGGAGCAGAAGGTCCAGGTATTGCTGGAGCGTGACGGAGAGTTGGCCGAAGAACCTTTCGACGCGGAACAGCCGGAATGATCGACGCGTATCAGGCCAGTAGCCAAGCCCGGGTGAATGCGGCGCTGGAGCCCTTGTTTGTTGCGCCAAGCCCGGAAATGAAGCGTCTGTATGAAGCCATGCGCTACAGCGTGATGAATGGCGGCAAGCGCGTGCGCCCGTTGCTGGCGTATGCGGCCTGTGAAGCGCTGGGCGCGCCGGCCGAGCAGGCCAACGGTGCCGCCTGTGCGGTCGAGCTGATTCACGCCTATTCCCTGGTACACGACGATTTGCCGGCCATGGACGACGACGATCTGCGTCGCGGCCAGCCCACCACCCATAAAGCCTTTGATGAAGCCTATGCGATCCTCGCCGGCGATGGCTTGCAGAGCCTGGCGTTCAGCGCGTTGCTGGACCCACGCCTGAGCAGCGTCAACGCCGAGATCCGCCTGCGCATGGTCACCGCACTGGCCCTGGCTGCCGGCCCTGCGGGCATGGTGGGCGGGCAGGCGATCGACATGGGTTCGGTCAGCGTCAAGCTGGATCAAAAAGCCCTTGAGCACATGCACCGCCACAAGACCGGCGCACTGATCGAAGCCGCCGTGCACTTGGGCGCCCTGGCCAGCGGGCGTGCCGAAACCGCGCAATTGGCGGCCCTGCAGACCTATTCCCGGGCCATTGGCCTGGCGTTCCAGGTGCAGGACGACATTCTCGACGTGGAAAGCGATACCGCCACCCTGGGCAAACGCCAGGGCGCCGATATCGCACGGGACAAACCGACTTATCCTGCGCTGCTCGGGCTGCAAGCCGCCAAGGGCTACGCCGTGGAACTACGCGATCAAGCGTTGGACGCCCTGCGACCTTTCGACGCGGCGGCCGAGCCGCTGCGTGACCTGGCGCGGTATATCGTCGAACGCCGCCACTGATTACGGCGGCCATTGCAGCCGCATATCGGCCAAGTTCGGCGCTCTGCGTGGGCAGTTTGCGATGCTTGAGGTAAACTGCCGCCTCTTCTATACCTATAACGATTCGCCTGATGCCCACGACGTTTCAAGAGATTCCCCGCAAGCGCCCGTCCACGCCCCTGCTCGACCGTGCTGCCACGCCGGACGGCCTGCGTCGTCTGGGTGAAGCCGAGCTGGAAACCCTGGCCGATGAGTTGCGCCTGGAATTGCTCTACACGGTCGGCCAGACCGGTGGGCATTTCGGTGCCGGCCTGGGCGTCATCGAGCTGACCATCGCGTTGCACTACGTGTTCGACACCCCGGATGACCGGCTGGTGTGGGACGTGGGCCATCAGGCGTATCCGCACAAGATCCTCACGGGCCGTCGCGAGCGCATGGGCACGCTGCGCCAGAAGGACGGCGTTGCCGCCTTCCCGCGCCGCGCCGAAAGCGAGTACGACACCTTTGGCGTCGGCCACTCCAGTACCTCGATCAGCGCAGCGCTGGGCATGGCGATTGCCGCCCGCCTGCAAGGCAGCGACCGCAAGGCAATCGCCGTGATCGGTGATGGCGCGCTGACTGCCGGCATGGCCTTCGAAGCGCTGAACCATGCGCCGGAAGTGAACGCCAACATGCTGGTGATCCTCAACGACAACGACATGTCGATCTCGCGCAATGTCGGTGGTCTGTCCAATTACCTGGCCAAGATTCTCTCCAGCCGCACCTACGCCAGCATGCGTGAAGGCAGCAAGAAGGTGCTCTCGCGCCTGCCTGGCGCCTGGGAAATTGCCCGGCGCACCGAAGAATATGCCAAGGGCATGCTGGTCCCCGGCACGCTGTTCGAAGAGCTGGGCTGGAACTACATCGGCCCCATCGACGGCCATGACCTGCCCACGCTGATCGCCACGCTGCGCAATATGCGTGACCTCAAGGGCCCGCAGTTCCTGCACATCGTCACCAAGAAAGGCAAAGGCTTCGCGCCGGCGGAAGTCGACCCGATCGGCTACCACGCGATCACCAAGCTGGAACCCCTGGACGCCCCCGCCGCTGCGCCGAAAAAAGCCAGCGGGCCGAAGTACTCCGGTGTGTTCGGCGAATGGCTGTGTGACATGGCCGCCGTCGACCCACGCCTGGTGGGCATTACCCCGGCGATGAAGGAAGGCTCCGACCTGGTGGCGTTCAGCGAGCGTTTCCCGCTGCGCTATTTCGACGTGGCCATTGCCGAGCAGCACGCGGTGACCTTCGCCGCCGGCATGGCCTGTGAAGGCGCCAAGCCTGTCGTGGCGATCTACTCCACCTTCCTGCAGCGCGGTTATGATCAGTTGGTGCATGACGTCGCGGTGCAGAACCTCGACGTGCTGTTTGCCATCGACCGCGCCGGTCTAGTCGGTGAAGACGGCCCGACTCACGCGGGCAGCTTCGACCTGTCATACTTGCGTTGCATCCCCGGCATGCTGGTGATGACGCCGAGCGACGAAAACGAACTGCGCAAGATGCTCAGCACCGGCCACCTGTATAACGGCCCGGCCGCCGTACGTTACCCACGGGGCAACGGCCCCAACGCGCTGATCGAGAAGGATCTGGAGCCTATCGAAATCGGCAAGGGCATTGTGCGTCGCCAGGGCAGCAGGACCGCGTTCCTCGTGTTTGGCGTGCAACTGGCCGAAGCCCTCAAGGTGGCCGAGAAGATCGACGCCACCGTGGTCGACATGCGCTTCGTCAAGCCGCTGGATGAAGCCCTGGTGCGCGACATCGCCGACAGTCATGAGCTGCTGGTGACCGTCGAGGAAAACGCCATCATGGGCGGTGCCGGTGCGGCGGTCAGTGAGTTCCTGGCGCGGGAAAACATCCTCAGGTCGGTGCTGCACTTGGGCTTGCCGGATACCTACGTCGAACACGCCAAGCCGGCGCAGATGCTGGCTGAATGCGGGCTGGATGAAGCAGGGATCGAGGCTTCGGTGCGCGAGCGCCTGGCGCTGCTGGCCCTGTAGAAACCGGAACCAAAATGTGGGAGGGGGCTTGCCCCCGATAGCGGTGGATCAGTTACAGCTACTGAGACTGACACACTGCAATCGGGGGCAAGCCCCCTCCCACATTTGATTGTGCCATCTTCAAACGCTATGGACAGCCCATGAAACACCTGTACCTTGCCTTGCCGCTTCTTTTGCCCTCCCCTGAATTGCTCGCCGACACCCGCGACAACGCCCTGAAACTCCCCGACGTCGTCATCAGCGCCAACCGCCAGGTCCAGGCACGCAACGACAGCAGCGCCGCCAACACCGTATTCACCCGCGACGACATCGACCGCCTGCAACCCACCAGCCTCACCGACCTGCTCAGCCGTGTGCCCGGCGTACAAGTCGCCCCCTCCGGTGGCCGTGGCAGTTTGCCGGGCATCTACCTGCGGGGCACCAAGTCCGCCCAAAGCCTGGTGTTGGTCGACGGCCAGCGCATCGCCAACACCACCTCCGGCGACAGCGGCCTGCAATACCTCAGCGTCGACCAGATTGAGCGGGTGGAAGTGCTGCGCGGCTCGCGCTCGGTGATCTACGGCAGCGACGCGATCGGCGGCGTGATCCAGGTATTCACCCGGCGCAATGCCGCGCAAGGCGTGCAACCGCGGGTGAAACTCGGGTTCGGCAGCCACAACACCTGGGAGCGCAGCCTTGGCCTTTCGGGCGGTGACACACAGACGCGCTTCAACCTGGGCGCGAGCCTGGATGACACGGCCGGCATCAACTCAACCCGCCAGTCGTTCCCCAGCGACGGCGACCATGATGCTTATCGCAACCAGTCCGTGAGCCTGAACCTCAGCCACTCCTTCAGCGATGAACTGGAGGTGGGCTTCAATCTGTTGGATAACCGTGGCAAGTCGGAGTACGACAACAGCTTCGGCCGCTACGCCGCCGCCACCGGGCAAACCGTCGGCCAGAAACCCTACACCGACTACGCCGTGAGCAGCGCCAGCGGCTATGTCGACGCCACGCTCAATGAGCACTGGCAATCGCGCCTGGAGCTGGGCCACAGCGAGAATCGCGACACCAAGCGCGACACCCTCAGCGATGATTTCAGCGTATTCAACACCTACCGCGACTCGGTCAACTGGCAGAACGACCTGACCCTGGACGATCAAAACAACCTGATCCTCGGCGGCGACTGGTGCGAAGACCGCTTCCACGGCTCCACCACCTTTACCGAAAACAGCCGCTGGAACCGCGCCGCCTTTGTGCAGCATCGCTTTCACAGCGCGTGGTTTTCCACCGAACTGGGCCTGCGTCACGACCAGAACCAGCAGTTCGGCGGGCAGAACAGCTGGAGCGGCACCCTGACCTTGCCGGTCAACCCCGACAATGACCTGCTGCTGAGCTACAGCGAAAGCTTCCGCGCGCCGACCTTCAACGACCTCTATTATCCGGACACGAAGTACAGCAACCCCCACCTGCAGCCCGAAACATCAAAGAGCTACGAACTGCAGTGGCGCAGCCAGTTGAGTGACAGCACGCGCCTGGAAGCTTCGCTGTACCGCACTGATTTGAGCGATGCGATCATTCTCGACCAAACCGGCAAGCCGCAGAATGTGGCGTCGGCACGCATCAACGGTGTTGAGGCGGCGCTCAAGCAGGACCTGTTCGGCTGGCAAGGCAACCTCGGGCTGTCGATCATCGACCCCCGCGACCGCGACAGTGGCCACACCCTGGCCCGCCGGGCGCGGCGGACGTTGAGCCTGGACCTCGACCGGCAATTCGACCAGGTGGGCGTGGGCGCCAGTTGGCAGGCGATCAGCCACAGCTATGACGATGAAGCCAACACCCAGCGCCTGGGCGGCTATGGGTTGCTCGGGCTGCGCGGGAGTTGGGCGGTGACGCGGGAAGTAGGGCTGTCGCTGAAGGTCGACAACCTGCTGGACAAGTCTTATGCGCGGGCGCGCTACAGCTACAACGATCCGGCATTCGTCAACAATCACGATTACCGTGAAGAAGGCCGGATGTGGATGTTTGGCGTGACCTGGACACCTGAAATCTGATTGTGGCCTGGACCGGCCTCAGCGGCTCGGAGCAATCACCTGACACAGCCGCGCCAGCGCTTCCAGCATCTGCCCGCTGGGCCGTTCCAGGCCTTTGTCCGGAACCAGTCGCACCCGCGCGGCCATGGTTGGCCAGACCTTCCAGGCTTCCTTCTGAGCCTGATCGCCCACCAGGATCATCTCGGGATTGCGCTGCAATACCGCCTCGATGCTGACCTGCGGCGCGGGCAGCTTCAGGTCGTCAAACACATTGCGCGCACCGCACACGCTCAGCGCGTCGCTGATGATCTGGCCGCCGCCCACGGTGTACAGCGGCTGGTTCCACACCTGGTAGAACACCCGCAACGGTTCGGCCCGCTGATAACGCTGACGCAACTGCGCCAGGCGCTGGCGCAGGTGCGCGGCCAATTGCCGGCCGGCGTCGGCACGGCCCAATTGCTCCGCGATAGCCTGGACCTGGGTGGTGAGTTGTTCGAGGCTATGGGGTTCGGCGACGTACACCGGGATATTCAGGCGCTGCAGCTGCTCGCGCTGGGCGGGGCCGACGCTGCCGGGCCAGAGCAGGATCAGGTCGGGCTTGAGGCTCAGCAGGCGCTCCATGTCCAACTGCCCATAACGCCCAACCGACGGCACCTTCGCCAGCGCCGCTGGCCGCTCACCGCCATCGAGCACGCCCACCAGCAGGTCGGCAGCACCCAGCTCAGCCACGGTTTCAGAAAGTGAAGGCGCCAGACTGACGACACGTTCGACCGCCAGGCCCTGGGCACTGAATGCCAGCAGCAGCATCGCCAGCCAGCGGCGCATCATCCCAACTGACGCGGGATGCGGTAGAGGTAAAACAACACCGTCGTCGACAGCGCCAACAGGAAAAGCGGCACCGCTTCCAGCCCGACGAACACCGCCAGTGCGCCCACCCAGGCCGGCACGGCCGCCACCATCAAGGCCGTGCGCCGACGCGCCGCCAGGGTGATCCAGGCAGCCGGTTCTTCAGCGGTATCGAGGGCTTTGGAGGTGGCGATCAGGGCGTGTTTATAGCCGTTGAAGTAGCGCAGGCTGAGGAACATCGACGCCACGCCGGCGATAAAGAACGGCATGGCCAGCACTGGCAGCAAGGGCTCGGCCTGGCCAAACACCAGGTTGATCACGAACAGCGGGAGCAGCGCCAGGGCCAGATACTGCCACCAGCTGAAGGACAGTCGCCGTTTCACCTGGCCACGGGTCACGCGCGGTCGACCTCGCCTTGATGCTCATTGCCCATCATGTGGTCGAGCTTGCTGGCCTTGGTCGCCAGGTAGAGTTTGTTATGCGGGTTATGCCCGGTGTGCAGCGGTACGCGCTCGGCCACGGCGATGCCCATCTCGGTCAAGGCCTTGACCTTGCGCGGGTTGTTGGTCATCAGGCGCAGGGACTTCACGCCCAGGTGTTCCAGCATCGGCAGGCAGATCGCGTAGTCACGCTGGTCGGCGGCGAAGCCCAGGCGCTCATTGGCCTCGACGGTATCGGCGCCGCCGTCTTGCAGCTCGTAGGCGCGAATCTTGTTCAGCAGGCCAATGCCACGGCCTTCCTGACGCAAGTACAACAGCACACCACGGCCTTCACGGGCGATGGCGCGCATCGCGGCTTCCAATTGCGAGCCGCAGTCACAGCGCTGGCTGAACAGCGCATCGCCGGTCAGGCACTCGGAGTGCACGCGACCGAGAACCGGTGCGCCATCGGCGATATCGCCGAGGCTGAGCACAACGTGCTCGCGCCCGGTGGCTTCTTCGAGAAAGCCGCTCATGGTGAACGTGGCAAAAGGGGTAGGCAGCTTGGAAGCAGCGACGAAAACGACGGGCACCGTGTGCTCCTGATTTCAGATTTCACAGAGGCGGGCATTGTAACAGCAGGTTCCTACAGACGCTTAAGCTGAATTATCGCTGATAAAGATCAATCGGTTTGATTGGCCTTCGTCCCGGTTCTATGCAGGTCAGAACGGATACGGCAGTTTCCAGCGCAGGAAAATCGGCTTCAGTTCGCCGCTTTTCACCAGGACCGCCATGCGCTGGTCAAACACGGTGCGTAATGCCCGCCCACGCTCGGTATCGGCAAACCCCACGTAGAGCGGCAGGTCGATGATGTGGGTGAGCCGGAACTGGGACGGGGCGTCCGCCTGACTGAGAACGTATCGGGCTTCGGTGAGCGCATCAATGTAGAAGTCGGCACGACCATGTTGCAGCATCGGCAAGATGCCATCGCGCCGCTGGATCTGATTGAAACGGCGTACATGGGGCAAATACGCCTCGTACTTGTAGCCCCGTACCCAGGCCAGGCGATAATCCCCCAGCGTCGCGGCGCTCGGTATCGGCGAGGTCGTCAGCCCAAGGGCGTAGATGGGGTCGGAATCGAAGTTCCAGTGCGGGTAGAGCACACCCTTGACTTCATCGCGGTAGGAACCGACCCAGCCATCCACTTCACCGCGCTGGGCCAGGCCGACCGAGCGGGTATAGGGCTCAATGCGGGTTTGCAGGGTGATCCCGACCGGTTCGAAGACGTGCCGCAACACATCCCAGGCCAGGCCGCTGCCGTCGGCATTGGTGTAGTCGTCCCAGGCCTCGCTGGCCAGCATGACCTTGCCGGGCACCACCGGCACCTCCTGCGCCTGGGCCCATGCCGGAAGGACACACAGCAGCATCAGCAGCCAGCGGCGTACATCCATGGCGATGATCTCCTGCAAATCCAGCATCCGGAACGACGTAATAGAGCGTAGCGCAGCACGCGATTCAGGGTGCCGGACAAAAATGTTGATAGCCACGGATGGCCGGGGTGATGTCTTGCCCGAGAGCGTCAAGCAGCGTTACGCCCTGCCCCGCCTGGACCTGGCCGATAACATGCACCGGCCAACCGTCAGCCAGCAACGGCGCCAACTCGACGGGCGGCAGGGTGAACACCAGCACGTAGTCATCGCCGCCGCTCAATGCGGCGACCCGCGCCTCGTCATCACCGACAAACGCCAGCAACGCGTTGGACAGCGGCAGCTTCTGGCGCTCGATCAACAGGCTGACAGCCGAGGCCTTGGCGATATGCCCGCAATCGGCCAGAAGGCCGTCAGAAATATCCATCGCCGATGTGGCCTTGCCCCGTAGAGCCAGGCCCAGGGCCAACTGCGGTTGTGGCGACCAGTAATGGGCCAGCAGCGGGTCGGCAATCGCAGCATCGGCGCTGCGCTGCCCCAATACCAGCGGCAAGGCACCGGCGGCATTACCCAACTCGCCGCCGACACACAAGAGATCGCCCGGCTGTGCGCCGCTGCGGGTCAACGCTTGACCGGCCGGGACACGACCAAACACGGTCAGGGTCAGGCTCAGCGGACCGCGCGTGGTGTCGCCGCCCACCAGGCCCACACCACAGTTTTGCGCCATGGCGTTCAACCCCTGGGCATAGCGTTGCAGCCAATCGGCATCGACGGTCGGCGTAGTGAGTGCGAGGGTAAACGCGAGGGGGTGGGCGCCCATGGCGGCCAGGTCGCTGACCGCCACGGCCAGCGAGCGCTGGCCGAGCAGGAACGGGTCACAGGGGTCGGCAAAGTGCACGCCGGCCACCAAGGTATCGGTGGAAATTGCCAGCTGCTCCCCGGCGGGGAGCGCCAGCAGGGCACAGTCGTCGCCGATCCCCAGGGCAATGCCCTCGCCGCCCTGTGCGCACGGCGCGGCGGCGAAGTACTGGTGGATCAGCTCGAACTCGCCCATTCAGGACTCAAGCGCAGGTTAGCGCTTGTACGCCTTCACTTCGGCTTCACGCAGGCGCGGGGCCAGCTTGTCGAGCACGCCGTTGACGAACTTGTGACCGTCGGTCGAACCGTAGACTTTCGCCAGTTCGATGCCTTCGTTGATCACCACGCGGTACGGCACGTCGACGCGCTTGAGCAGCTCCCAGGTGGACAGGCGCAGTACGGCCAGTTCAACCGGATCCAGCTCTTCGAGGGTCAGGTCCAGGCACGGCGTCAATGCCGCATCGATCTCGGCCAGGTTGGCCGGAACGCCGTGCAGGATGTCGTGGAAGTAGCTCTGGTCGGCAAACGTGAAGTCGTTATCGACGCGAAACTGCGCTTCGATCTCGTTCAGCGAGGTGCCAGCCATGTGACGCTGGTACAGCGCCTGGGTGGCAAGCTGGCGGGCAGCACGGCGCTTTTCGCTTTTCGAAGGCTTGCCGGCGTCCGCTGGACGCTCGTCGCGTGGGTTGAAGCAATCGCTCTCGTCGGAAATCACTTGGCCTCCAACTGCGACAGCAGGCTGACCATTTCCAGGGCGGACAGGGCAGCTTCAGCGCCTTTGTTGCCGGCCTTGGTGCCGGAACGCTCGATGGCTTGCTCGATGGAATCCACGGTCAGTACGCCGAAAGCGACTGGCACGCCGAACTCCATGGACACCTGGGCCAGGCCCTTGGTGCATTCGCCGGCCACGTATTCGAAGTGCGGAGTACCGCCACGAATGACCGCGCCCAGGGCGATAATCGCCGCGTATTCACCCTGCTGAGCAACTTTTTGCGCAACCAGTGGAATTTCGAAGGCGCCAGGGGCGCGGATGATAGTGATGTCGCTCTCGCTCACACCGTGGCGAACCAGGGCATCCACGGCACCGCTTACCAGGCTTTCAACCACGAAGCTGTTGAAGCGGCCAACCACCAGGGCATAGCGGCCTTTGGGGGCGATGAAGGTACCTTCGATGGTCTTCAGGGTCATTCGACAAATCTCTTAAAGAGCCGGGACGCGAAAAGTGCGTCCCTCAGTGATGATTTAACCGCGAACAAGGGGCAAAAAGCGCCGGCCTTTATTCGGAGGGCACGTATTCTACAACTTCCAGATCGAATCCGGATATCGCATTAAATTTCATCGGTGCGCTCATCAGGCGCATTTTGCGCACACCGAGGTCACGCAGGATCTGCGAACCGGCACCGACGATGCTGTAGGTGGTCGGCGTTTTCACCTGGGTCTGCTCGGCGGTTTCGCGAATATGCGCGAGCAGCACGTCGCCATCCACCGGGTTACCCAGCAGCAGCACCACACCGCTGCCGGCCTCGGACACCGCAGCCATCGCGGCGCGCAGGCTCCAGCGGCCCGGTTGCTTGACCATCAGCAGGTCGCGCAGCGGGTCCATGTTGTGCACGCGCACCAGGGTCGGCTCGTCGGCGCAGATGGTGCCCAGGGTCAGGGCCATGTGCACGTCGCCTTCCACCGAATCACGGTAGGTCACCAAATTGAATTGGCCCAGTTCGCTGTCCAGTGGCTGCTCGGCAATCCGCTGAACGGTACGTTCGTGGATCATCCGGTAGTGAATCAGGTCGGCAATGGTGCCGACCTTGATGTTGTGTTCGGCGGCAAAGGCTTCGAGTTCGGCGCGGCGGGCCATGGTGCCGTCGTCGTTCATCACTTCGCAGATCACGCCACAGGGCTCGAAACCGGCCATGCGCGCCAGGTCGCAGGCGGCTTCGGTGTGGCCGGCGCGAGCGAGGGTGCCGCCCGGTTGAGCCATCAACGGGAAGATGTGGCCGGGGCTGACGATGTCTTCGGCCTTGGCGTCCTTGGCGGCAGCGGCTTGCACGGTGCGGGCACGGTCGGCGGCGGAAATGCCGGTGGTGACGCCGGTGGTCGCTTCAATCGATACGGTGAACTTGGTACCAAACCCTGAACCATTGCGCGGCGCCATCAACGGCAGCTTGAGCAGCTCGCAGCGCTCGCGGCTCATGGGCATGCAGATCAAGCCACGGGCGTGCTTGGCCATGAAGTTGATGTGCTCAGGCTTGCAGGCCTCGGCGGCCATGATGATATCGCCTTCGTTTTCGCGGTCTTCGTCATCCATCAGGATGACCATCTTGCCTTGGCGGATGTCTTCAACCAGTTCTTCGATGCTATTGAGCGCCACAGGGCACCCCCTTGGTCAGGATTTCAGGTAGCCGTTAGCGGCCAGAAAACTTTCGGTGATGTTACCGGCGGCAGGCTCTGCGGCCTTATCGCCCATAAGCAGGCGCTCCAGGTAACGGGCAAGCAAGTCGACCTCCAGGTTCACCCGGCGACCAGGCTGGTACGACGCCATGATGGTCTCGCTCAGGGTGTGGGGAATGATGGTCAGTTCGAATTCGGCGCCATTCACGGCGTTCACGGTCAGGCTGGTGCCGTCGACGGTGATCGAGCCTTTGTGGGCAATGTACTTGGCCAGCTCCTTGGGCGCGCGGATGCGGAATTCCACGGCGCGCGCATTTTCGCTGCGGGCCACCACTTCGCCGACGCCGTCGACGTGGCCACTGACCAGGTGGCCGCCCAGGCGAGTGGTCGGGGTCAGGGCTTTTTCCAGGTTGACCGGGCTGCCGGCCTTGAGGTCGTTCATCGCGGTGCAGTCCAGGGTTTCCCGGCTGACGTCGGCGGCAAAGCCGTTGCCCGGCAGTTCGACGACGGTCAGGCACACGCCGCTGACGGCGATGCTGTCCCCCAGCTTGACGTCGCCGAGGTCGAGCTTGCCGGTTTCAACCAGCAGGCGCACGTCGCCGCCCTTGGGGGTCATGGCGCGGATGCTGCCGATGGATTCGATAATGCCGGTGAACATGGCCTTCTCCTGGAAAACGGTGCGGGCACTTGAGCGCCCGGTCAGAATTATACGCTCGCTGCTGGCACAGGGATGGCAGTGACTCGCCAGTCGTCGCCTACAGCGCGCATTTCAGTGATCTTGAGTTGGGGCGCGTCGGCCAGCTTCTCAAGTGGCCAGTCCAGCAAAGGCCGGGCAGCGGAGCCGAGGAACTTGCCGGCGACGAAAATCACGTATTCGTCCACCAGGCCCTGCTGGGCAAACGCGCCCGCCAGGCTTGGGCCGGCTTCCACCAAGACGTCGTTGACACCACGGGCGGCCAGCGCCACCAGCGCCGAGCGCAGGTCGACCTGGCCGTCCACGCCCGGCACCACCAGGCACTCGGGGCCACGGGGGAACTGGTTTTCCGCGGTGACGCAGGTGATGACCAGCGCCGGGCCGGCCTTGAAGAACGGTGCGTTGAGCGGCACGCGCAAACGGCCGTCGATCAGCACACGCAGCGGCGGGCGCGACATGGCCAGGGCCGTGGTGGCGTCGTCCAGGCCGAGTTCGGCGGCGCGTACGGTCAGGCGTGCGCCGTCGGCCAATACGGTGTCGGCACCGGTCAGCACCACGCTGGCTTCGGCGCGCAGGCGCTGCACGGCGGCGCGGGCGGCGGGGCCGGTGATCCATTGGCTTTCGCCGCTGGCCATGGCAGTGCGGCCGTCCAAACTCATCGCCAGCTTGACCCGTACAAACGGCAGGCCATGCTCCATACGCTTAAGGAAGCCCTTATTCAGGGCCCTGGCTTCACCTTCCAGCACGCCGCTGCGCACCTCGATCCCGGCCTGGGCCAGGCGCTGCATGCCGCGCCCGGCGACTTCCGGGTTGGGGTCCTGCATCGCTGCGACCACCCGCGCCAGCCCGGCACTCACCAGCGCATCGGCGCACGGCGGGGTATGGCCGTAGTGGCTGCAGGGCTCGAGGGTTACGTACGCCGTGGCGCCGCGCGCCTTGTCACCGGCAGCCCGCAAGGCATGCACTTCCGCATGGGGCTCGCCGGTGCGCACATGCCAGCCTTCGCCGACAATCTGCCCAGCGCGGACAATCACGCAGCCCACACGCGGGTTGGGGTGGGTGGTGTACAGGCCGTTGCGCGCCAGTTCGAGGGCGCGGGCCATGTAATGGGCGTCCAGCACAGCCTGTTCAGCAGAAAGTGGGTTCATTCTTTGACCGGCTCACGGGCCAGGCGGTCGATCTCTTCGCGGAACTCGTTGAGGTCCTGGAAGCGTCGATACACCGAAGCGAAACGGATATAGGCGACTTCGTCGAGCTTTTGCAGCTCGCCCATCACCAGCTCTCCCACCACCAGGCTCTTGACCTCGCGTTCGCCGGTGGCGCGCAGCTTGTGCTTGATATGCGCCAGCGCCGCCTCCAGCCGCTCGACACTCACCGGGCGTTTTTCCAGGGCGCGCTGCATACCGGCGCGCAGTTTTTCTTCGTCGAAAGGCTGGCGGCTGCCGTCGGACTTGATCAGGCGCGGCAATACCAGTTCGGCGGTTTCGAAGGTGGTGAAACGTTCACCGCAGCCAGAGGCCAGGCATTCGCGCCGGCGACGCACTTGATCGCCCTCGGCGACCAGACGCGAGTCAATGACCTTGGTGTCGTTGGCACCGCAGAAGGGACAGTGCATGGTGGCAGGCAACAAAAAAAGGGAGGGCCATGGTAGCGCATCCCTGTGGCAAGACAAGCCATAGCCTTTACGGTATATAGGCAGGCCTATATGTTTCTTATATTTCAAGCCACGGATTTTGTCCTTTTCTGGAGCCGTACATGCAGTTACGACCACTTGTTTTGCTCACCGTGTTCAGTGTCCTGGTCGCCTGCAGCAGCGAAGCCCCCAAGCCGGCCGCCCCTCAACCGACGCCTGCACAAGAGAAAAAAGTCCCCGGCATTGAAGACCTCGGTCCCCTGCCCGCCTATCAACGCGAAATCAGCGGCAGCCTCACCAACGTACCGGCCGGCGCCGAAGTCGAGATGGCGCTGCTGGTGATCGATGACCGTTCGCGCCCGCAACAACTGTTGGCGAGCAGCGTCTTGACCGGCAACGGCAAGCCCCTGGCCTTCCGCCTGCGCTACAACCCCGAGGCGTTCCCAGCCGGTGCGCGGGTTGAATTGCGTGGCCGTGCCAGCCAATCCGGCCAGTTGATCCTGCACCTGCCTGCCGTGCGCATCACCCAGGCGATCACCCAGACCACCGGCCCTCTGGAACTCGTCAAGGCGCCATGACGCCGCCGCTGGACTTGCAGCGCGCCCTGAGCGCGCTGATCGGCGACGCCCAACTGGTGCCCTGCCCGCTGCCGGGCACCGCGCTTTCATTGTGGCTGCTGGATGCGGACAACATGAACCGCGCCTTCAGCCCCGAGGAAACCCGACGCATCCTGCATGAACCGCCCTACTGGAGTTTTTGCTGGGCCAGCGGCTTGGCGCTGGCGCGGTATCTGGCGGCGAACCCGCAATGGGTGAAAGGCAAGCGCGTGCTGGATTTCGGCGCGGGCTCCGGTGTGGCCGGGATTGCCGCGGTCAAAGCCGGCGCGCTGGAAGTGGTGGCCTGCGACCTGGACCCACTGGCGTTAGCGTCCTGCCGGGCGAATGCCGAACTCAACGGTGTGGAACTGAGTTACTCGGCGGACTTTTTCGCCGAAGCCGACCGCTTCGACCTGATCCTGGTCGCCGACGTGCTCTACGACCGCGCCAACCTGCCGTTGCTCGACCACTTCCTCAGCCGAGGCCGCGAAGCGCTGGTGGCGGACTCGCGCGTGCGGGACTTCCAGCACCCGGCTTATCAACGGCTGGAGATACTCGATGCACTGACGTTGCCGGACTTGGCCGAGCCTTGGGAGTTTCGCAAGGTGAGCCTGTACCATTCGCGGCGCCAGCCCTTATAGTTGCCCCATTCCCGCTTTATTCGAGACGCCCCATGAGTGAACCCACGCCGTACATCTTCGACGTCACCAGCGCCAATTTCGACCAGGCCGTGATCCAGAACTCCTTCGAAAAACCCGTGCTCGTGGATTTCTGGGCCGAGTGGTGCGCGCCGTGCAAGGCGTTGATGCCGATGCTGGCGCAGATTGCCCAGAGTTATCAGGGTGAGCTGCTGCTGGCCAAGGTCGATTGCGAGGCGGAGCAGGACATCGTCGCGCGCTTTGGCATTCAAAGCCTGCCGACGGTGGTGCTGTTCAAGGATGGCCAGCCGGTGGATGGGTTTGCCGGGGCGCAGCCGGAGTCGGCGGTGCGGGCGCTGCTGGAGCCTCACGTGAAGATGCCACCACCGGCGGCGGCTGACCCACTGGAGCAGGCCCAGGCGCTGTTTGCCGATGGCCGCATCAGCGACGCCGAGGCCGTGCTGGTGGCGCTGCTGGGTGAAGACAACACCAACGCCGCCGCGTTGATTCTGTACGCCCGTTGCCTGGCCGAACGCGGTGAGTTGGGTGAAGCCCAAACCGTGCTCGATGCGGTGAAGAGCGATGACCACAAAGCAGCGCTCGCCGGCGCCAAGGCGCAAATCACCTTCCTGCGCCAGGCCGCCGACCTGCCGGACGCCGCCGAGCTGAAAAGCCGCCTGGCGCAAAACCCGCAGGATGACGAAGCCGCCTATCAACTGGCGATTCAGCAACTGGCGCGCCAGCAGTACGACGCGGCGCTGGAAGGCTTGCTCAAGCTGTTTATCCGCAACCGCAGCTACAGCGAAGGCCTGCCGCACAAGACCTTGCTGCAGGTATTCGAACTGTTGGGCAATGATCACCCGCTGGTGACCGTGTACCGCCGCAAGTTGTTCGCCGCGCTGTACTAATCGCCGATCCAACTGTACAGCGGCGTATCCCCGCCGCTGGCCACCTTGACCTTGGCGCTATGGCGCAGGCGCACCAACAGGCGCTTGCCCGCCGCGGCATCCCCCGCCAAACCTTCCAGTCGATCAAGCAGTTCCAGGCCACTGAGTTGCCCGGCGTTGCGCAACAGGTCCTGGGCGTTCTGCCACAGATCATCGTTCGGCTTGACCGGCGCTGCCGGCACGGCGGTCGCGCTTGCCACTGGCGTCGCCTGCAACTGCGCGCCGAGTCGTGCCCAATCGCCGTCGTCCAGCTCCAGGGTCAAGTCCACCGGCAGGTCGCCGATGGTTCCACGAATTCGCAACATCGTCCTTACTCCTGCATTTTTTCTGACGAGCATGCTCCCATGCGGCTTGCGCAACGCCAAGCGGGCGGGCAAACTCTCGGCACTATTGTTATAAGATCACATAACAAAACTTTCATCTCTGGAGCTTTCCCATGCGCCGTCTGTTGCTTGCTTTGCCGTTTGCCCTGTTGCCACTCGCCATCGCTCAAGCTGCCGACGAGCATGACCACGATCACGAACACGGCAGCCTCGGCGCCCACGAACATGGCGTCGGCCGCCTTAACGCGGTACTCGACGGCCAGGCCCTGGAGCTTGAACTGGACAGCCCGGCGATGAACCTGGTGGGCTTCGAACACCTCGCCACCAGCGCAGCCGACAAAGCCAAGGTCGCCGCTGCACGCAAACAACTGGAGAACCCACTGGCGCTGTTCAACCTGCCCAAGGCCGCCGGTTGCGTGATCAGCTCCCAGGAACTCAACAGCCCGCTGTTCGGCGACAAACCGGAAGCCGACCACGACGACGATGATGACCACGACGCCAAAGACGGCGCCCACGAGCATCATCACGATCACAGTGAAATCCACGCCCACTACCAATTCACCTGTGCCACGCCGACCGCCCTGGGCAACCTGGACCTGACCCAGGTGTTCAAGACCTTCCCCGCCACCCAGAAAATTCAGGTACAACTGATCGGCCCGAGCGGCCAGCAAGGTGTTGAAGCAACCGCCACAGCAGCCACCCTGAAGTTCTGAGTGCCCATGACCCACCCATTGATCGAACTGTCTGACCTGGGCTTCAACTGGCCCGGTCACCCACAGTTGCTGGACATCCCCGCGTTCCGCCTGGAAGCGGGGGAAACCCTGTTTCTCAAGGGGCCGAGCGGCAGTGGCAAAACCACCTTGCTCGGCCTGCTCGGCGGTGTGCAGAAGCCCAGCCAGGGCAGCATCCGCCTGCTCGGCCAGGAGTTGACCGAACTCTCGGCCGGCGCCCGGGACCGCTTTCGCGTTGACCACACCGGCTATATCTTCCAGCAGTTCAACCTGCTGCCGTTCCTGTCGGTGCGCGAGAACGTCGAGCTGCCCTGTCACTTTTCCAAGCTGCGCGCGCAACGGGCGATCCAACGCCACGGCAGCGTCGACCAGGCCGCCGCGACCTTGCTGGCGCACCTGGGTTTGAAGGACAAAGACCTGCTGGAGCGCCGTGCCGACTCGTTGTCCATCGGCCAACAGCAACGGGTGGCCGCCGCCCGTGCACTGATCGGCCAACCGGAGTTGGTGATCGCCGACGAGCCCACTTCCGCCCTGGACTACGACGCCCGCGAAGCCTTCATTCGACTGCTGTTCGCCGAATGCCGCGAAGCCGGCGCCAGCCTGTTGTTTGTCAGCCATGACCAGAGCCTGGCGCCGCTGTTCGACCGCAACCTGTCGCTGGCCGAACTCAATCGCGCCGCCACGCCCGCAGAGGTTTGAGATGTATCTGTTTCGTCTAGCCATGGCCAGCCTGGCTAACCGCCGCTTTACCGCGATCCTCACCGCCTTCGCCATCGCCTTGTCGGTGTGCCTGCTGCTGGCGGTGGAACGCGTGCGCGTTGAGGCCCGCAACAGTTTCGCCAGCACCATCAGCGGCACCGACCTGATCGTCGGCGCGCGCTCCGGTTCGGTCAACCTGCTGCTGTACTCGGTGTTCCGCATCGGCAACGCCACCAACAACATTCGGTGGGACAGCTACGAGCACTTCGCCGCCAACCCCCAGGTGAAATGGGCCATCCCGATTTCCCTCGGCGACTCCCATCGCGGTTACCGGGTGATGGGCACCAACGAGTCGTACTTCGAGCACTACCAGTACGGGCGCAAACAGAACCTGGAACTGGCCAGCGGCCGCGCCTTCGCCACCGACCCGTTCGAAGTGGTGCTCGGCGCCGAAGTCGCCGATGCCCTGCACTACAAGCTCGGCGACAAGCTGGTGCTGGCCCACGGCGTGGCGGTGGTCAGCCTGGTAAAACACGATGACAAACCGTTCACCGTGGTCGGTATTCTCAAGCGCACCGGCACGCCGGTGGACCGCACGCTGCATATCAGCCTCGGCGGCATGGAGGCGATCCATATCGACTGGCACAACGGCGTACCGGCCCAGGGCAAAGGCCGCATCAGTGCCGACCAGGCGCGCAACATGGACCTCACCCCGCAAGCCATCACGGCCTTTATGCTCGGCCTGAACAACAAGATTTCCACCTTCGCCCTGCAGCGGGAGATCAACGAATTCCGTGGCGAACCGATGCTGGCGATCCTGCCCGGCGTGGCGCTGCAAGAGCTGTGGAGCATGATGGGCACCGCCGAAAAAGCCTTGTTCGTGATCTCGCTGTTCGTGGTGCTGACCGGTTTGATCGGCATGCTCACCGCGATCCTCACCAGCCTCAACGAACGCCGCCGCGAAATGGCGATCCTGCGCTCGGTGGGCGCGCGGCCGTGGCATATCGCAACCTTGCTGATTTTCGAAGCCTTCGCCCTGGCCCTGTCCGGGGTGATCGCAGGCGTGGGCTTGCTGTATGTGTGCATCGCCGCATCGCGCGGGTATTTGCAGGCCAATTACGGCCTCGACCTGCCGATGTCGTGGCCCAGCGAATATGAATGGACCCTGCTCGCCGGTATCCTGGCGGCAGCGCTATTGATGGGCAGCGTGCCCGCCTGGCGCGCCTACCGACAATCCCTGGCCGATGGGCTGTCCATACGTTTATGAGGAAGGCTTCGATGCGTCGCGCTCTGTTTGCGTTATTGCTGCTGGTGGCCGTGCCGGCCTGGGCGGAGGACCAGCCCAGGGATTTGTCCTGGCAGGAGATGATCCCGCCGGACGCGCCGCCGGAAATCCCCAACATGAAACCGCTGCACGACCTGTCGAACATGGCCGATGCCTTGTCCGTCGAAGCGGCGCCAGCAGCCAAGCAGGATCTGCCCAATGCGCCGGTGGTGCAGAGTCTCGATGGCCAGCACATCCGCCTGCCCGGGTATATCGTGCCGCTGGAAGTCAGTGAAGAAGGGCGCACCACCGAGTTCCTGCTGGTGCCGTACTTCGGCGCGTGCATCCATGTGCCGCCGCCGCCATCGAATCAGATCGTGCACGTGAAAAGCGAACTCGGCGTGAAGCTCGATGAGCTCTACCAGCCGTACTGGATCGAGGGGGCGATGCAGGTCAAACCGTCCACCAGTGAACTGGCCGACGCCGGCTACCAGATGGATGCCGAGAAAATTTATATCTACGAACTGCCGGAATAACGCTGATCGCCCTTTCATTGAGCTGAGTCAAAAGACCGGACGGAACGATCTTTACCATTGGACGTACAACTTCTAAACGTCCTCTGGAGCTCCCATGAACAAGTCTCTGCTCGGCGCGTCCCTCTTCGCCCTCGCACTCGCCGCCCCTGCCGTCCACGCTCACGAAGCGGGCGACATTCTGATTCGTGCCGGTGCAATCACCGTGAACCCGAAGGCAGACAGCAGCACCGTCAAAGTTGACCAGGGCCCACTGGCCGGCGCCAACCTGGGCGGCAAGGCGACCATGAGCAGCGACACCCAGCTGGGCTTGAACTTCGCCTACATGCTCACCAGCCATGTCGGTATCGAACTGCTGGCGGCCACGCCGTTCGAGCATGACGTGAAGATCAAGGGCACCGCCCTCGGCGCCGCCAACGGCAAGCTCGGTACGCTGAAACACCTGCCGCCGACCCTGAGCGTCGTGTACTACCCGCTGGACAATAAATCCCCATTCCAGCCGTATGTAGGCGCCGGTATCAACTACACCTGGATCTACGACGAACACGTCGGCAGCCGCGCCTCCGAAGCCGGCTTCAGCAACTTCAAGGCCGAGAACTCCTGGGGTTGGGCTGCGCAGATCGGCGCGGACTACATGATCAACGACAAGTGGATGATCAACGCCCAGGCCCGCTACATCGACATCAGCACCAAGGCCACCGTGGAAAACAACGCCGTGGCGCCTGGCACCCGGGCCAAGGTCAATGTGGACGTGGACCCGATGGTTTACATGGTGGGTATCGGCTACAAGTTCTAAGCAACACTGCATAACCAATGTGGGAGGGGGGTTGCTGTGGTGAGGGACAAGTCCCCATCACCACAGCAACCCCCCTCCCACATTTTGCTTTGTGTCGTGTCAGCTATGGCGGTAGAACCGGTCCAGCAACGCCGGTAACCCCGCTCGCCACGCCCGCGGCTTGATGCCGAAGGTGTGGAGGATTTTCTTGCAGGCCAGCACCGCATGCTGCGGTTCGTCTGCCGCATCCGGCCGTGCCGCGTGGGCCTGGGCGGTGGGCGCTTCAATGGCCAGCGCATGGTAGCTGCGCGCTTCGGTGAGGATCGCCTGGCCCAGCGCCAGCGGCGTGGTCGCCTCATGCCCGGCGTAGTGGTAAGTGCCCCACAGCGGCGCCGCGCAATCGAGTTGCTTGAGCACCGAGATGATCACCCGCGCGGCATCGTCCACCGGCGTCGGGTTGCCGCGGCGGTCGTCCGCCATCAACAATTCATCCGGTTTTTCCGCACGCGCCAGAAAGCGCCCGAGGGTGCCGTCGACGCTGTCATCCAGCAGCCAGCCAAAACGCAACAGCACATGTTGCGGACACGTCGCACGCACGCTCTGTTCGATCCGCCATAACGCCTGGCCCCGCAGGCCCAGGGGCACCGGCTCGTCCTTTTCGCTGTAGGCGGTGGCGCGGGAGCCATCGAACACGCGGTAGCTGGACGGTTGCAGCAAGGTAATGTTGTGGTGCTGGCACAGTTCGGCCAGGCGCTCGATGGCGAACTCCTGGGCGGCCAGGCGGGTTTCGCTGACGGCTTCGGCCTGGAACCAGTCGAAATAGTAGGCGAGGTTGATCAACGCATCGGGACGGGTGTCGTCGAGCAATTGGGTGAGGCTTGCGGCATCCCAGCCGTCTTGGGGCGGTTTGGGTGCGAGGAAACCAATGTCTTCCTCTGCACCGAGGCGAATCAGCGCCTGCCCGAGGGCATTCCCGCCGCCCAGTAACATAAGGCGCATTCGCATAGATTGAGCAGGCCCGGTCTGTTTGGAACGATGGTTATGGTCGGCAAGCCCGTGAGGCGTGCCGTAGGTTTATTCCAGAATCGTTGCATTTTGCGGGTTTGTAGCGCAACCGTCACGGATAAAGTGCGGGGTTGCAACTTGTTGGAGCGGGCCGCATAACTTAGGCATGAACCTTCCTGAATCAACCGACACGGTATTGAACGGCTTCCACCCCGCCGTCAGCACCTGGTTCCGCCACACCTTCCCTTCGGTGACCAGCGCCCAGGCCCAGGCGTGGCCGCTGATCCGCCAGCGCCGCTCGACGCTGATCGCAGCGCCCACCGGCTCCGGCAAGACGCTGACGGCGTTCCTCGCGGTGCTCGATGACCTGGTTCACCAGGGCCTGGCCAACGGCGGGCAACTGCCGGACGAGACGCTGGTGGTGTATGTGTCGCCGCTCAAGGCGCTGTCCAACGATATCCAGATCAACCTGCAAACCCCGCTGGCCGGGATCACCGAGCATTTGCAGCGCCTGGGCCTGCCGCCACTGGTGATCCGCACCGCCGTGCGCACCGGCGATACCCCGCAGAAAGACCGCGCACAGATGCGCAAGCGCCCGCCGCATATCCTCGTGACCACACCGGAATCGCTCTACGTGCTGCTGGGCTCGGACTCCGGCCGGCAGATGCTGGCCAGCGCGCGCACGGTGATCGTCGATGAAATCCACGCCATCGCCGCCAGCAAACGCGGCAGCCACCTGGCCCTGAGCCTGGAGCGCCTGCAAGGCTTGTGCGCCGAGCCGCTGACCCGCATCGGTCTGTCGGCCACGCAAAAACCCATTGAAGCCGTGTCGCGCTTTCTGGTGGGCACTGAGCGAACGTGCGACATCGTCGACATCGGCCATGCCCGCCCCCGCGACCTGGATATCGAAGTTCCGCCGGTGCCGCTGTCGGCGGTGATGGCCAACGATGTCTGGGAGCTGGTCTACGACCGCCTCGCCGCCCTTGCCCGTGAGCACCGCACCACGCTGATCTTCGTCAACACCCGGCGCCTGGCCGAACGCCTGGCTCGGCACCTGAGCGAGCGCCTGGGCAAGAGCGCCGTGGCCGCCCACCACGGCAGCCTGGCCAAGGAAATGCGCCTGGATGCCGAGCAACGGCTCAAGGCCGGCGAGTTGCAAGTGCTGATCGCCACCGCGTCACTGGAGCTGGGGATTGATATCGGCGATGTCGATTTGGTGTGCCAGATCGGTTCGCCGGGCTCCATCAACGGCTTTCTGCAACGGGTGGGCCGCTCCGGGCACCAGGTCGGCGGCACGCCCAAGGGGCGCCTGTTCGCCACCACCCGCGACGATCTGATCGAATGCGCCGCCCTGCTCGATTGTGTGCGGCGGGGAGAACTGGACACCTTGCAGATCCCGGTGGCGCCCCTGGACGTGCTGGCCCAGCAGATCATCGCCGAGGTCAGTGCCCAGGAGTGGCCGGAGCAGGTCCTGCTCGACCTGATCCACCGCGCCGCGCCCTACGCCACCCTGGATGAACGCCACTACCAGGCGCTGTTGCAGATGCTCGCCGACGGCTACAACGGGCGCCAGGGTATCCGCAGCGCGTACCTGCACCGCGATGCCCTGACCCGCACCCTGCGCGGTCGCCGTGGCGCCAGGCTGACCGCCGTGACCAGCGGCGGCACCATCCCCGACAACGCCGACTACAGTGTGTTGCTCGAACCCCAGAGCCTGAACATCGGCAGCGTCAACGAAGACTTCGCGGTGGAAAGCATCGCCGGGGATATCTTCCAGCTTGGTAATACGTCCTACAGGATCTTGCGAGTCGAAGCCGGCAAAGTGCGGGTCGAAGACGCCCATGGCCAGCCGCCGACCATTCCGTTCTGGCTCGGCGAAGCGCCAGGGCGCAGCAATGAGTTATCCGCCGCGGTCGCGCGTTTGCAGGGGCAACTCGACACCCTGCTCAGCGCCAGCCCCGGCGACCTGCAACCGGCGCAAGAGTGGCTCACCGGCACCCTTGGCCTGAACCGCGCCAGCGCCGAACAGATCCTCGACTACCTGGCCCGCGCGCGCCTGGCCCTCGGCGCGTTGCCGTCCCGGGACACGTTGATCATGGAGCGGTTTTTCGACGAATCCGGCGGCACCCAGTTGATCATCCACACGCCGTTCGGCAGCCGCATCAACCGGGCCTGGGGCCTGGCGTTGCGCAAGCGTTTTTGCCGCACCTTCAATTTCGAATTGCAGGCGGCAGCCAGCGAAAATGCGATCGTGCTGTCGCTATCCACCAGCCACAGTTTCGAGCTGGATGAGGTGTGGCGTTACCTCAACAGCCACAGTGCTGAACACCTGCTGATCCAGGCGGTGCTGGATGCGCCGCTGTTCGGCGTGCGCTGGCGCTGGAACGCCGGCGTGGCCCTGGCGCTGCCGCGCTTTACCGGCGGACGCAAAGTGGCGCCGCAGCTGCAGCGTATGAAGAGCGAAGACCTGATCGCCAGTGTGTTCCCCGACCAGATCGCCTGCCTGGAAAACCTCGCCGGCGAACGCGAAGTGCCCGAGCACCCGCTGGTGGAACAAACCCTCGATGACTGCCTGCACGAAGCCATGGACAGCGACGCCTGGCTTGCCTTGCTGCGGCGCATGGAGCGCGGCGAAGTGCGCTTGATCAGCCGCGACCTGCCGGCGCCCTCGCCCATGGCCGCCGAAATCCTCAGCGCGCGCCCCTACACCTTTCTCGACGATGCACCGCTGGAAGAACGCCGCACCCAGGCCGTGCTCAACCGCCGTTGGAGCGACCCGCAGAGCACCGACGACCTCGGCGCACTGGATGCGGACGCCATCGCCGGCGTGCGCGAAGAGGCCTGGCCGGCGCCCCATGGCGTGGATGAAATGCATGAGGCACTGATGAGCCTGGCGTGCATCACCAGTCACGAAGTCACGGCGCCATGGGCCGAGTGGCTGAACGCCTTGGCCAAGGCTGGCCGCGCCTTTCAATTGTCCAATGGCCTGTGGGTCGCGGTGGAGCGCCTGGGGTGTTTGCAGGCGATCTACCCTAACAACTTGCCGTTGCTCCCCGGCTTCGATGAGCCCTGGACCTTTGACGACGCACTCGTCGAGGTGCTGCGTGCACGCCTCGGTGGCTTCGGCCCGCAGAGCATTATCGAGATCGCCGCGCCACTGGCCCTCCCGCTGGCCGACGTTACCCAGGCGCTGGCCCGCCTGGAGCAGGAAGGCTACGTGCTGCGCGGTCGCTTCAGCCCCGGCGCACTCGAGGAACAATGGTGCGAACGGCATCTGCTCGCCCGCATTCATCGCTACACGGTCAAGCGCCTGCGCCGGGAAATCGAGCCGGTGGCTCTGCAGGATTTCATGCGCTTCCTGTTCGATTGGCAGCATCTGTCCGACAGCACGCGGGGCCAGGGCAACGCGATGCTGCCGCAGATTGTAGGCCAGTTCGAAGGCTACGCCGCCGCCACGTCGGCCTGGGACAGTGACCTGCTCAGTGCGCGGCTCAAGGATTACTCATCGACCTGGCTCGACGAGCTGTGCCGCAGTGGCAGGCTGGTGTGGACGCGCTTGAGCAACAAGTCCGGCGCCATCGCCCTGCGCAGTACGCCGGTGGTGCTGTTGCCGCGCAGCCAGGTGGCATTGTGGAGCGGGCTCACCGAACCCACCGACAGCACGACGCTGTCGCCCAAGGCGCAGAAAGTCCACCTGGCCTTGCGCGAACACGGCGCGCTGTTTTTCGATGAGCTGGTGCACGAAGCCCATCTGCTGCGCAGCGAACTGGAAACCGCCTTGCAGGAACTGGTCGGCGCCGGCCTGGTGAATGCCGACAGCTTTGCCGGCTTACGCGCACTGACCACCCCGGCCAGCAAGCGCCAGGCGCGCAGCAGTCGGCGCGGGCGTGGGGCGTTTATCGGCGGCATGGACGATGCCGGGCGCTGGGCACTGATTCGCCGCCCCTCGACCGCTGCCGGCCCGCACTCGGCCGAGACCCTGGAACATGTGGCGATGACCTTGCTGCGCCGTTATGGCGTGGTGTTCTGGCGCTTGCTGGAGCGCGAGGCGGATTGGTTGCCGAGTTGGCGCGAACTGCTGCGCACATTCCATCGGCTGGAAGCCCGGGGTGAGATTCGCGGTGGGCGGTTTGTCAGCGGGCTGGCGGGTGAGCAGTTTGCGTTGCCGGAGGCGATCCCGTTGCTGCGCGAGGTGCGGCGCCGCCCCCATGACGGGAGTTTGATCGCCGTGTGCGGGGCTGACCCGCTGAACCTGGTGGGCACATTGTTACCGGGCAGCAAGGTGCCGGCGGTGAGTGGGAATCGGGTTGTGTATCGGGATGGGTTGCCGGCGGCGGTGATGGTCGCCGGCAAGCAGCAGGTGTTGCTGGAGGTGGATCAGCAGGCGGTGCAGGAGAAGTTGATCAGGCATTGAATTTGAGGGCCTCATTGAGGCCTGGGCTGCTCCGTCAACACCACCGACGCCGGCACCTCTTCATCCGGCTCATCCACCTGGGATGTACGCTTGGGCAACAAAACCTGCTGTGGATAAGTCTGCGCGAAGTGCACCGCATCACAGTTATCCACAAGCTTTTTCAAACGCTGGTTGAACGCACGGCTCACCGCGTATTGCCCACCCGACACAGTACGAAACTGCGCCGTGAGCACCACGCCATTGAGGTCCATCTTGTCGACGCCAAACACCTCCAGCGGCCCTTGCAGGTTGTACTTGAGGAACACATCGTCGCGGATCGACTGCCCGGCCTCGCGGATCAGCTCCACGGCCTTGTCCACATCGGTGTCGTAGGTGAACTGCACCGAGAAGAACGCATAGGCAAATTGCCGCGACTGGTTGGTGACCGCCTTGATCTGCCCGAACGGCACCGAATGCACGAACCCCTTGCCATCGCGCAGGCGCAGGGTGCGGATGGTCAGGCCTTCGACGGTGCCGGCGTGGCCGGAATCAAGCACCACCCAGTCGCCGATGGACAAGGTGTCTTCGATGATGATGAACAGGCCGGTGATCACGTCCTGCACCAATTGCTGGGATCCGAAACCAATCGCCAGGCCGACCACACCGGCCCCCGCCAGCAACGGCGCGACGTTGATGCCGAGGTTGGCCATGGTGGTAATTGCGCAGATCACCACCAGGATGATTTTGATCGCATTGCGCAGCAGCGGCAGGATGGTCTTCACCCTTGTGCTGGGCTGGCGATTGGAGCGTTTGTTCACCGGCGGTTTCAGCGCTTCCTGGATCGCCGTGTCGAGTACGACCCAGAACAACCAGGTCATCAACAGGATCAGGCCGATGCTGCTGAGGGAGTCGCTGATCGCACGGCCTACCGAGTTGCGCTGGGCAAATTCGAACAGCGATACGCCCCAGATGCGCCCGAGGATTTCGATAAAGGCGATGGCCATGACGATACGCAGGATCGCGTGCAAGAGGCTGAGAAAACGCTCCTTGTAGGCACTGCTGCGCTGGATCGCCACTTGGCTGCGGGACTTGAACAGGTGTTGCAGCACCGTGCTCAGGAATACCGTGCCGATCAACAGAATCGTGGTGAACAGCGCGCAGCGCAGGGCTTTCTGGTTGTCGTCGCCGGCGCCGATCAGGTTGATCGCCGAGACCAGCACCATCAACAGGATGGGCCAGTACCAAAGGCCGGAAAATACCCGCAGCGACTGCTGCAACGCCGGGTGTTTCAGGCGCTGGGCCAGCGGTCGATTACGGATCAGGTGGGCCACCGGGCGGCGCAGGCGCACCACCAGCACGCCAAAGATCACCGCCGCGAACAGGCCGGTAAACACCGCGATACTGCTGGTGATATTGCCGCCGAGCTGGCGGGCGATCTGTGGACTGGTCAGGGCGTCGCTGAGGGCGGCGAGGAAGCCGATCAGAAACAGCGGCTTGGGGCAGTAGTCGCGAATGATCTGCACCGCCGGCCGCTTATGGCCGACGTTGAACATCACAATCACGCACAGCAGCATCGACGTGGAGAAGATGCCGCTGCTGGTCGCATAGGCAAAGCACAGCGCCAGGGCGCGGCCTATGGACGTGGGCAGGAAGTGACTGACATAGAGCGTCAGCGGCAGGCAGATCAGCGCCGGGATCGTGTAGGGCACCACATAACCCAGTACGCCTTGCAGGCGCCCGCGGCGCTCGACGAACGGGCGCCGGTTCAAGCGCCGCACGATAAAGCGCCCCAGCAACGTCAACAGCGCGAAGGCGCCAATCCACACACTGGACAGCAGCAGGAAGTCGCCGGCCACGCTCCACGGCGAACGCTCCGACGTCTGGTCAACCAACCGGCCGACTTCATCCGCCGCGCGATCCGCGCGCAAGCGCCAGGCATCAACGAGGTTCTGATTGAGGTCGAGCTTGTTCTGCACATCATCGATGCTGGAACTGATGGCACCGAGCAATCCACCCTCCACCAGCAACTCCGGCTTTGCCGGCGCCTCGGGCTCCGGCGCGGTGGCCGCGGCGTACAGTGCGCCGCTGCCGCAGAACAGCAGCGCGCCGAGCAGTAATGCAGTCTTTAGATTCAGCAAAACACCGGGCTCCTTCAGAAGGGTCTGTAAGGAACTGACGGATTTGAGCACTGATCGTTCCCCTGCTTATTGCCGGACACCGATCCAAATGGGTTTATGCCGCCTGTAGGACAGTGGAAACTTTCGGCCAAAAATCGCAGTCAGCCATAAACGGGGGTCAGGCCCCTCACTCTTTCACAGGAGCAATCATGGCTGCGATCCCCGACTGGGTGCCCATCACCCCTAGCGTCGCCATCACTCGCTTCACGGTGCTGACGGTCAATATCCACAAGGGCTTCACCGCCTTGAATCGACGTTTCATCCTGCCCGAGCTGCGCGAAGCGGTGCGCAGTGTGGGCGCTGATATGGTGTTCCTGCAGGAAATCCACGGCACCCACGAGCGCCATCCCCAGCGCTACAGCGACTGGCCGAACATGCCGCAGTACGAGTTCCTCGCCGACAGCATCTGGCCGCAGTTCGCCTACGGGCGCAACGCGGTCTACCCCCATGGCGACCATGGCAATGCGTTGCTGTCGAAATTCCAGATCGTGCGCTACGACAACCTCGATATTTCCCAAAGCGGCCATGAAAACCGTGGTCTGTTGCATTGCGTGCTGCGCTTGCCTGGCACCGGACAGGAAGTGCATGCGATCTGCATCCACCTGGGCTTGCGCGAGGTGCATCGCCAGCAGCAATTGCGCTTGCTGGAGCAGCGTATCAGCGAGATCCCGGCGGATGCGCCGTTGGTGGTAGCCGGCGATTTCAATGACTGGCGCCAACGCGCCGACCTCAGCCGAAGCGGCCTGCAGGAAGTCTTCATGCAGGCCCACGGCAAACCCGCACGCACCTTTCCGGCGCGCTTGCCGCTGCTGGCACTGGACCGCATCTATGTGCGCAATCTAAAGATTCATAACCCCAAGGTGCTGACCACCCGCCCTTGGTCCCATCTGTCAGACCACGTGCCCCTGTCGGTGGAGATTGAACTATGAACATTGCCGTTGAGCACATTGCTACCGACCAGCCGCCGGATGAAGCCAAGGCCCGCGACCTCGATTACGGCTGGCAGCCTGACAACCGGCTCGCGTTGCTGGAGAACGGCGAGGCCTACTTTCCCAAAGTGTTCGACGCCTTGCGCGGGGCACAGCGGGAGATCCTGCTGGAGACCTTTATCCTCTTCGAAGACAAGGTCGGCCATGAGCTGCAACGCATCTTGATCGACGCGGCGCAGCGTGGGGTCAAGGTGGTGGTCAGCCTGGATGGCTTTGGCTGCGGCGAACTGAGCCCCGCTTTTCTCGGCGAATTGGCCCAGGCCGGGGTGGCCGTGCAGATGTTTGATCCGGCGTCCAAGACCCTGGGTATTCGCACCAACTGGTTTCGCCGCCTGCACCGCAAGATCGTGGTGGTGGATGCCGCCGTGGCGTTTATCGGCGGGATCAATTTTTCTGCCGATCACCTGGGGGATTTCGGCCCCGAGGCCAAGCAGGATTACGCGGTGCAGGTGATAGGCCCGGCGGTGGCCGACCTGCATCATTTCGCCCTCGCCCAAAGCGGTCGCCAGGTGCGCACGCGGCGCGGTTGGCGACGGCGCCAGCAACGGCCATCGCCTTGGCCGACCGATACAGGCGACGGCCTGGTGCGCCTGATTTACCGCGACAATCTGCAACACCGCGACGACATTGAAGAGGCCTACATCCATGCCTTGAGCAAAGCCCGGGAACGCGCGGTGATTGCCAATGCCTACTTCTTCCCCGGTTACCGCCTGCTGCGCGAGATCCGCAATGCGGCGCGCCGTGGCGTGAAGGTGCAATTGATCATGCAGGGCCAGCCCGATGTGCTGCTGGCCAAGCTGGCCGCGCGCATGCTCTACGACTACTTGCTCAAGGATGGCGTGGTGATTCATGAATATTGCCAACGCCCGCTGCACGGCAAGGTTGCGCTGGTGGATGACGAGTGGAGCACCGTGGGTTCGAGCAACCTCGACCCGTTGAGCCTGTCGCTGAACCTGGAGGCCAACGTGCTGATTCGTGACCGGGCGTTCAATCAGCAACTGTACGAACGCCTGGACGCACTCGCCAAGGAGCATTGCCAGACCATGCCGGAAAACCGCAAGCCGCGCCTGTGGCTATGGCGATTGACCGTCGGTTTCCTGGTGTTCCATGTGATGCGCCACTTCCCCGCGCTGACCGGCTGGTTGCCGGCGCACAAGCCACGGTTGAAACCCTTCGAGGCTCGCACCCATGACATCTGAAGCCAGCGATTCACGCTTCAAGCGCTGGAAGAAACCGCTGACCGTGGCGTTCTTCCTGTTGCTGATCGTGCTGTTCACCCTGCTCGCAAGGCGTATCGACTGGAGCGAAGTGTTTCAGACCCTGGGCGATTTCAAGCTGCGCACCCTGCTGATCGCGGGCACGCTGACGTTGTGCAGCTTTATCGTCTACGCCTGCTTCGACTTGATCGGCCGCACCTACATTCGCCAACCGCTGCGCTGGAAGCAGATCCTGCCGGTCGGCATCATCAGCTATGCGTTCAATCTGAACCTGAGTGCCTGGGTCGGCGGAATCGCCATGCGCTATCGGCTGTATTCGCGGCTGGGGGTGAGCACCGGCAATATCGCCAAGATTCTCGGGCTGAGCCTGGCCACCAATTGGTTCGGCTATATGGCATTGGCCGGGGTGGTGTTCAGCAGCGGCCTGGTGACCATGCCGCCGGGCTGGAAGCTCAGCAGCGGCGCCCTGCAGGGCGTGGGTGTGCTGTTGGTGCTGGCCAGCCTGGGCTATCTGGCGGCGTGCCAATTCTCGACAAAGCGTGCATGGTCGATTCGCGGCATCGAGATCAACCTGCCGTCGCTGCGCATGGCGTGCCTGCAGTTGGCATTGGGCGCGTTGAACTGGTCGCTGATGGCCGCGGTGATTTTCACCTTGTTGCCCGCCAAGCTGGACTACCCGCTGGTGCTGGGCGTGCTGTTGATCAGCGCGATCGCCGGTGTCATCACCCATATCCCCGCCGGGCTCGGGGTACTGGAAGCGGTGTTTATCGCACTGCTGCAACATGAAGCGTCGCGCGGCAGTTTGCTGGCCGGGCTGATCGCCTATCGGGCCATCTACTTTATCCTGCCGCTGCTGATCGCCCTGGTGATGTACCTCGGTGTCGAGGCCAAAGCCAAGGCGCTACGGGTGAAGAAAACACCGGCATGACCGCGTTACTGGGACTGGATGATGCTCAACCGTTCCCCCACCACCATCTCGGTGATCCAGTCCACCAGGATCGAGGTATAGGCCTGTTGTGACACTGGATCGCTCAGGGAGTGGTCGGCACCATCGATGATGCGGTGCGTCAGGGAGTGCGTGTGCTGGCACGCCGCGCGGTAGCTCATGATGGTGGCGTGGGGCACATGGTCGTCGGTTTCCGATTCGACAATCAGCACATCACCGGTAAATTGCGCGCAGGCCTGCAGCGCGCGGTTGGTTTCGGCGTGCACCAGGGTGCTGCGGTAATCCATCAGGTCGGCCTTATCGAGGTCACGCTTGGGCTTGAGCCATTCCTGGTCGCGGTACAGCGCCGGCACGCGCAGCGCCAGCCAGCGCACCGGGCGCAATGAGGTGAGAATCGCCGCCAGGTAGCCGCCATAGCTGGTGCCCACCACCGCCACCGCCGAGGTGTCGATGGCCGGGTGCGAGAGCAGTCGGTCGTAGGCCGCCAGCAGATCGCGCAGGTTGTCTTCCCGGGTGACGCGGGACAACGGGATACCTGTGCCCGCGTGGCCACGCAGATCGAACGTCAGGCACACGCATCCCAGGCCGGCGATACCTTTGGCGCGCTCCAGGTCGCGCTCCTGGCTACCGCCCCAGCCGTGCACGAATAACACCCCCGGCACCTTCGATTTGGGGCTGAGGAACGTGCCGCTCATCTGTTCGTCGTCGATGTCGATCGCAATGCTTTCGCTTCTAGCCGTCATAAGATTTGACCGTCACGTACTTGAGAAGAAAGTCGCTGTTTTCCGCCGGGCCTCGGTACACCTCGATAGCATCCGCGGGCAGCGCCTGGTCCACGTAGGTTTCTACCGAAGACACCTGAATGGCCTTGAGGCCCGGGTGGTTGATAAAGCTCTGCAGCGCCGCGACTTCCGCGCTGCTGGCGCCACCCATGCGCCAGGATTGTTCAAGCACACCACTGCGCCGCTGGCCGTCGCTGTCGAGGCCCTGGGCGATATCGTAGTTGCGCCGGGACGCGTAGAAACCCGGGTAAGCCTCATCGGCGGCCGCGTCGAAGACCTGGGCTTGCTCGATGGCTTGGCGCACGTCGCCGGGCAGCTCGAGCTTGAGCAAATCGTCATAACCGCCAGGCACCACCAACAGGTTGGAGCCACCGTAGACTTCCTCGCCCTGTCCGTCCTGGGTCAGGTATTGCTCGCCGCAGTAGCTGATGACGTGATCGCCGATAAAACTCTGGCCCACACTATGGGTGACCACATCGTGCAGGTCTTGTTCCAGCACGACGCCTTCGCTGAACATCCGGGCCGCTTCGGGGCGCGCCAGCACGGCCTCGAACTCATCCAGGCTGTGGATAACCTCTTGGCCGCGCCCGGCGCAGGCATGCACCGGCTTCAGGCGGATCGGCCCGCTGTAGAGCAGGCGTTTGGCGGCTTCCCGTGCATCGTTGAGCGCAAATACGCTCAGGCCGTCCAGCACAACGTCGCGCACGCGCTCGCAGAACAAGGGCGACCAGCCTTCGGGGGCCGCGGCGTCCGGCCCCAGCAGGCCGTGACTGATGGCTTTGGTGCCGATGAAATCATGCTCCACATAACCGCCCCACAGGTCTTCGGGACCCTTGATATCAAGGGCCAGCGCCTGTGCAGGGCCAATCAGTGTTTGCGTGGGAAGCAGGTAGCGTTCACGGCCGGCGTGTTTGCGTGGATCGTAATCACCGCCGTACTTGAGCCCAAGGATTTGCGCCAGCCAGCGCGCAAGGGCTCGGTTGGTTTCGACTTCATGCCGGGGAGCGCCCTCTCGCGTGGAGTGAGCGACTACCCATTTCTTGCGTTGAGTCGGGGTCATGCATCCCCCTTGGCCATCCCGCCATGTGTGTGGGTGGAAGGTTGCAGGGATCAGGCCAAGGCAGGTTCAAAAGTGAGGGGTTTGAAATCAATCACTTGCGCAAAAAGCGATAGCAGTTGGCCTGTATTATTCTGCACGACACCCCCTTGACCGTGGGGCGTTCTGCACGATTCACACGCCAAAACGGCTGCGGTAATCACTGGGGGCCAAACCGGTGATCTTCTTGAAGGTGGCGCGAAACGCACCAGGGTCCTGATACCCCACGGTCCAGGCGATGTGGTCGATGGTGGCGGTGGTGAACTCCAGCATTTGCCGCGCTTTGCCGACGCGCAAATGCTGGCAGTATTCGGTGGGTTTCAATCCCGTGGCACTGCGAAAACGCCGTAGGAACGTGCGCTCTTCCAGCCCCGCCTCTTGCGCCATGGCGGCCACGGACACATCCACCGCGCCACTGGCTTGCAACCAATGCTGGACCTTGAGGATGGCCACATCGCCATGGCTGAGGATCGGCGCAAAGTTGCTGCCGCACTGGCTGGCACTGTCGCTGTGCTCGATCACCAGGAAACGCGCGGTAGCGGCGGCGACGCTGGGGCCCATCAGGCGGTCGACCAGGCGCAGGCCCAGCTCGGACCAGGCCATCAGCCCGGCGGTGGTGATCAGGTCGCCGTCATCGACGATGGGCTTATCCGCTTCCAGGCGCACAGCAGGGTAACGTGCGGCAAAGGACTTGGCGGAAGACCAATGGGTAGTGGCGCTACGCCCATCCAACAACCCACTGCGCGCCAGCAGGATCGAACCGATGCACACGCCACCGAGCACGGTGCCCGCAGCGTGTTGCTGACGAATCCACTCGAGCAGTGCAGGCGGCGCCTGGTCTTCGGTGAACTCGCCGATTGAAGGCGGCACCAGCACCGCCATCATCGGTTGCTCAGGCCCTGGGTGGCTGTCGAATACCCGCGTGGGTATACCATCGCCATCCACCTGCCAGTGGCTCACCCGCAGCAACGGCAGCTGTGCGGATTGATGCTCGGCGGCGATCCGGTTGGCGACACCGAACAGATCGGTCAGCCCATGCACCGCTGCCAACTGCGCACCGTGGTAGATCAACACGCCCAGCTCAACAACCGCCATTGTCAGTTTTCCCCCTGTTATTGTCGGTGCAGCCAATCCCCCGCCCCGGCGCCAGCTAACATACTGGCCCCATCAACCCATCACGAGGCAATACCCATGGCCAAGCAAGCGCTCATCCTAATCGATATCCAGAACGACTACTTCCCTCAAGGCAAGTGGCCGCTCGATGGCGTGGAAGCCGCCGCGGACAAGGCTGCGCAGGTGCTCCAGGCGTTTCGCCAGAACGGGGAGGCAGTGATTCATGTGCGCCATGAGTTCACGTCCGAGGATGCACCGTTTTTCACGCCGAACTCTGAGGGCGCCTATTTGCACCCCAAGGTGCTGAACGAGGGCAGCGAGCCGGTGGTGCTTAAACATTTCGTCAATGCGTTCCGCGAAACCCCTCTACGCGCCCTTCTGGAACAGCGCAGCATCACCGAACTGGTGGTGGTCGGCAGCATGAGCCATATGTGCATCGATGCGGTGGTGCGGGCCGCAGCGGACCTGGGCTACAAGGTCACGGTGATTCATGACGCATGCGCCACCCGCGATCTGGAGTTCAATGGGCAGGTGATTCCGGCGGCGCAGGTGCATGGCGCATATATGGCGTCGTTGGCATTTGGCTACGCAGGCGTGGTGTCGGCGGATGAGTATTTGAAGGCGCAAGCAGCAGCGGCGTAAGCGCTGCTTGCTTCTGTGCCGTCAGCGGGTCGCGATGATAAACAGGCGCGGGAAGGGCAGTAATACAGTGCCATCGCCTAGTGCTGGATAAGCCTGTGTAATCCGCGCCTGGTATTCCTGTAGGAAAGCGGCTTTTTCGCTATCGGTCAGTGGCGCGAGAAAGGGTCGCAAGCCCGAGCCCTTGAACCACTCCACCACAGCGGCATGATCCGACAGCGGGTGCTGGTACGTGGTGTGCCACACATCCACGGTACTGCAGTGTTGGCTCAGCAACTCGTAGTAGTAGCTCACCGAGTGGCGCTCATTGTGTTGGAACGCGCCGATCTTTGCCGCCCATGGGCCATCTGCCGCCACTTCGCGCGCCAGCCGGTGGGCGGGTTCATTGAGGTTGTCCGGGGTTTGTACGGCGAGCGTGCCGCCAGGCGTCAACTGGTCGACCAGATGCGGATAGAGCGTGGCGTGGTTTGGCAGCCATTGCAGCGAGGCGTTGGCAAGGATCACGTCGAATGGCTGCGACGGACTCCAGGCTCCGATGTCCGCCAGCTCAAAGTTCAGCGCGGGCAGGCGCTTGCGGGCGTCGACCAGCATATCCTCGGAACTGTCCAGGCCCGTCACCTGCGCCTGCGGGAAACGCTCGGCCAATACCTGGGTGGAGTTGCCGGGGCCGCAACCCAGGTCCACCGCTGTGTGCACCGCGGTATTCGGAATGGCCGCGACCAGGTCACGTACCGGACGAGTGCGTTGTTGTTCAAACATCGTGTATTGCTTGGCAGACCAGGTCATCGCGGCTCTCCTTGTTCTGTGGAAGTGGGTTACAGCCTAAATCGAGTGGCCCCTGAGGACAAATGCCAGGGCCAGCGATCGTCCATCCCATCATTTAATCCGTTGCGGGTGCAGCTTCATGCATCACGAAATTACAAAAAAGCCCCGAGAGCAGGGCTCACGGGGCTTTTTGGGAAAGCTATACGGATTGCGCCGAGCGATATCCTAGAACGGAATATCGTCATCAAAGCTGTCGAAATCCGGAGCTGGCTGCGGAGCGGCCTGTTGCGGCGCTGGACGCGACTCACGCTGTGGCTGCTGGCTTGGCTGCGGACGCGACTGCTGTGGACGCGGTGCCGAGTTGGACATACCGCCCTGGCCTTGTTGGTCACCCTGTGGACGACCGCCCAGCAGTTGCATGGTGCCTTGCATGTCGACCACGATTTCAGTGGTGTAACGCTTGATGCCGTCTTTTTCCCACTCGCGGGTTTGCAGCTTGCCTTCGATGTAGACCTGCGAACCTTTGCGCAGGTATTCACCGGCGATCTCTGCCACCTTGCCGAACATCGACACACGGTGCCATTCGGTTTTCTCGACCTTCTGGCCGGTCTGCTTGTCGGTCCACTGTTCGCTGGTCGCCAGACTCAGGTTGGTCACGGCGTTACCGTTAGGCAAGTAGCGAACTTCGGGATCCTGGCCGCATGTACCGACCAATATGACTTTGTTAACCCCACGGGCCATAACGTTCTCCTATGCTGGGCGCGCTGTCGGCACTGGGTTGACCAGTTGCTCGAGCGTCGCGCGATCCAATAATTCGGTGTCCAATTTGATGTAAATGGCCGCCTCTTCCGCGACCACGACAGCATCCGTTACCCCTACGACGGCCTTCAGGCGCTCTACCAGGCCGCTTTCACGGATCGCCTCAGGCGATAGCGGCAAACGCAGGCTTGTGACGTAGGGAGGTTCGCGCATGGTAACAGCAAAGGCCAACCAAAGTGCAGCCAGCCCGGCGCATCCAAGGAACACAACCGACAAACCGCCATGCTGGAACATCCAGCCGCCCATGATGCCGCCCAACGCCGAACCCAGGAACTGGCTGGTGGAATACACCCCCATTGCCGTGCCCTTGCCACCGGCCGGTGAAACTTTACTGATCAGCGAAGGCAACGAAGCTTCCAGCAAGTTGAACGCGGTGAAGAACACCACCGTACCGATGACCAGCGCCCGTAGGCTGTCGCCGAACTGCCAGAAGAATAGTTCAGTGAGCATCAATGTCGCTACGGCGCCGAGCAAAACTCGTTTCATTTTGCGTTTCTTCTCGCCATAGATAATGAACGGGATCATGGCGAAGAACGAAATCAGCAGTGCCGTGAGGTAGACCCACCAGTGCTGTTCCTTGGGCAGCCCGGCTTTTTCCACCAGCGCCAGGGGCAAGGCGACGAAGCTGCACATCAGCATTGCGTGTAATACGAAGATACCTAAATCCAAGCGCAACAGGTCCGGGTGCTTGAGCGTCGGCAACAGGGCCTTGCGTGCGACGCCCGACTCACGGTGCTGCAACGTGCCGGTGGAGCGCGGCACCATGAAGGCCACGATCACGATCCCGAACAACGCCATGCCGCCGGTGGCAAGGAACAAGCCGTGCAAGCCAAAGGCGCGCGTCAGCAACGGGCCCACGACCATGGCCACGGCGAACGACAGACCGATGGTCATGCCGATCATGGCCATGGCCTTGGTGCGGTGTTGCTCACGGGTCAGGTCGGAAAGCAGCGCCATGACGGCAGCGGAAATCGCCCCGGCACCTTGCAGGATGCGTCCGGCGATCACGCCCCAGATCGAATCGGATTGTGCCGCGAGCACGCTGCCGAGGGCGAAGACAATCAGCCCGAGGTAAATCACCGGACGCCGGCCAATCCGGTCGGAAATGATTCCGAACGGAATCTGAAAAATCGCCTGGGTCAGGCCATAGGCGCCAATCGCCAGGCCGATCAGCGCGGGGGTTGCGCCTGCCAGATCCATTCCATAGGTCGCCAGCACCGGCAACACCATGAACATGCCAAGCATACGGAACGCGAACACCAGGGCCAGACCGCTTGCTGCTCGGGTCTCGCCGCTACTCATGCGTTCGCTGTGGGGATCGTGCATGGAAAAACCTCGTGTGAACCGGCGGCGATTCTACCAGTCCCATCGAGTGAGAGGGTATATGCGGCGCTTTGCCGCGCAGCTTTCATGTAAGGCTGCACCCGGCACTTTGACAGTGTATATTCATCCAGTCTTTAGCCGTATACTCCTGCATTATTTACGCCCGCCGTGCGAGGCCATCTTGGACAAGATCCTGATTCGTGGGGCTAGAACCCACAACCTGAAGAACATCGACCTGACCCTGCCCCGGGACAAACTGATCGTCATCACCGGCTTGTCCGGCTCCGGCAAATCGTCCCTGGCGTTCGACACGCTGTATGCCGAAGGTCAGCGTCGCTATGTGGAATCGCTGTCGGCCTATGCCCGGCAGTTCCTGTCGATGATGGAAAAGCCGGACGTCGACACCATTGAAGGCCTGTCGCCGGCGATTTCCATTGAGCAGAAGTCGACCTCCCACAACCCGCGTTCCACCGTGGGCACCATCACCGAAATCTACGACTACCTGCGCCTGCTGTACGCGCGGGTAGGCATCCCGCGCTGCCCGGACCACGACATTCCGCTGGAGGCCCAGACCGTCAGCCAGATGGTCGACCTGGTGCTGGCCCAACCGGAAGGTGCCAAGCTGATGCTGCTGGCGCCGGTGATTCGCGAGCGCAAGGGCGAACACCTCTCTGTATTCGAAGAGCTGCGTGCTCAAGGTTTCGTACGTGCGCGTATCAACGGCAAGCTGTATGAGCTGGACGAAGCGCCGAAACTCGACAAGCAGAAGAAGCACTCGATTGATGTCGTGGTCGATCGCTTCAAGGTGCGGTCCGACCTGCAGCAGCGTCTGGCGGAATCGTTCGAGACCGCGTTGAAGCTGGCGGATGGCATTGCCCTGGTGGCGCCGATGGATGACGAGCCGGGTGAAGAGATCATCTTCTCCGCGCGCTTTGCCTGCCCGATCTGTGGCCACGCCATCAGCGAGCTGGAGCCCAAGCTGTTCTCCTTCAACAACCCGGCCGGTGCCTGCCCGACCTGCGATGGCCTGGGCGTGAAGCAATTCTTCGACATCAAGCGCCTGGTCAACGGCGACCTGACATTGGCGGAGGGCGCGATCCGCGGCTGGGACAGGCGTAACGTCTACTACTTCCAGATGCTCGGGTCGTTGGCGGCCCATTACAAGTTCAGCCTTGAAGTACCTTTCAACCAACTGCCAGCAGACCAGCAGAAAGTCATCCTTAATGGCAGCGGCTCGCAGAACGTCGACTTCAAGTACCTGAACGACCGTGGCGACATCGTCAAGCGCTCCCACCCGTTCGAAGGCATCGTGCCGAACCTGGAGCGGCGCTACCGCGAGACTGAATCGGCGAGTGTGCGCGAGGAGCTGGCGAAATTCCTCAGCACCCAACCTTGCCCGGATTGCCGGGGCACTCGCCTGCGCCGTGAGGCGCGGCATGTATGGGTGGGTGAGAAGACGTTGCCGGCGGTGACCAACCTGCCGATCGGCGATGCCTGTGAATACTTTGGTGTACTGAAGCTCACCGGACGCCGTGGGGAAATTGCCGACAAGATCCTCAAGGAGATCCGCGAGCGCTTGCAGTTCCTGGTTAACGTTGGCCTGGACTATCTGTCGCTGGATCGCAGCGCGGATACGTTGTCCGGTGGTGAAGCGCAGCGAATTCGCCTGGCCAGCCAGATTGGTGCCGGCCTGGTGGGGGTGTTGTACATCCTCGATGAGCCTTCGATTGGCCTGCACCAGCGGGATAACGATCGCCTGCTGGGCACGCTGAAGCACCTGCGGGATATCGGCAATACGGTGATCGTGGTCGAGCACGATGAAGACGCGATTCGCCTGGCGGACTATGTGGTGGATATTGGCCCAGGCGCCGGCGTGCATGGAGGACATATTGTCGCCGAGGGCACGCCTGCGGAGGTAATGGCACATCCCGACTCGTTGACCGGCAAGTACCTGTCCGGCCGCGTGAAGATCGCAGTGCCAGCCAAGCGTACACCGCGCAACAAGAAGATGGCATTGCACCTCAAGGGCGCGCGTGGCAACAACTTGCGCAATGTTGACCTGGAAATACCACTGGGCCTGCTGACCTGCGTGACCGGTGTTTCCGGCTCAGGCAAGTCGACGCTGATCAACAACACGCTGTTCCCCTTGAGTGCCACCGCCTTGAACGGCGCCACCACCCTGGAAGCCGCCGCGCACGACAGCATCAAGGGCCTGGAACACCTGGACAAGGTGGTCGATATCGACCAAAGCCCGATTGGCCGCACACCGCGCTCCAACCCGGCGACCTACACCGGGCTGTTCACGCCTATTCGTGAGCTGTTTGCTGGCGTGCCGGAATCCCGTTCACGGGGCTACGGGCCAGGCCGCTTCTCGTTCAACGTCAAGGGCGGTCGCTGCGAAGCGTGCCAGGGCGATGGCCTGATCAAGGTGGAAATGCACTTCCTCCCGGACATCTACGTGCCGTGCGATGTGTGCAAGAGCAAGCGCTACAACCGCGAAACCCTGGAGATCAAGTACAAGGGCAAGAGCATCCACGAAACCCTGGAGATGACCATCGAAGAAGCGCGGGTGTTCTTTGATGCGGTTCCGGCGCTTGCGCGCAAGCTGCAGACGCTGATGGATGTGGGCCTGTCGTATATCAAGCTGGGGCAGTCGGCGACCACACTGTCCGGTGGTGAAGCGCAGCGGGTGAAGCTGTCTCGCGAGCTGTCCAAACGCGATACGGGCAAGACCTTGTATATCCTGGACGAACCGACAACCGGCCTGCACTTTGCTGATATTCAGCAATTGCTGGATGTGTTGCACCGCTTGCGTGATCACGGCAACACCGTGGTGGTGATCGAGCACAACCTGGATGTGATCAAGACGGCCGACTGGCTGGTGGATCTAGGGCCGGAAGGCGGATCCAAGGGCGGCCAGATCATTGCGGTGGGTACGCCGGAGCAGGTCTCCGAGATGCCACAATCGCATACGGGTTACTACTTGAAACCATTGCTGGCGCGCGACCGGGCCTGATTTATCAGGCTCAATAAAAAGCCCCTGTCACTGCTGAGGTGACAGGGGCTTTTTTGTAGGAAATCAGAACTGCGATTGCAGGTAGTTTTCCAGGCCAATCAGCTTGATCAAGCCCAACTGCTTTTCCAGCCAGTAGGTGTGATCTTCTTCGGTATCGTTCAACTGCACGCGCAGGATTTCCCGCGTGACGAAGTCGCTGTGCTGTTCGCAGAGCTCGATGCCCTTGCAGAGAGCGGCACGCACCTTGTATTCAAGACGAAGATCGGCTGCAAGCATGTCAGGTACGCTGGTACCCACATCCAGATCGTCGGGACGCATACGTGGCGTACCTTCGAGCATCAGGATACGACGCATCAGTGCATCGGCGTGCTGTGCCTCTTCTTCCATTTCGTGGTTGATACGCTCGTAGAGTTCGGTAAAACCCCAGTCTTCGTACATGCGCGAGTGGATGAAATATTGATCACGAGCTGCCAGTTCGCCCGTCAGCAACGTGTTGAGGTAATCGATTACGTCGGGGTGACCTTGCATCGCCCTACATCTCCCTGCTTGAAAGTCTGTAGTTTGAACCATGCTGACTCGGAGGTCACGGGACTAACGGCAGAAAAGTGAAGATTTCCGCAGAAAAGTAGCTGAAATAACGCAAAAACCGCCCAAATGAGGGCGGTTCTGCTTATCGTTTAGAGTCAGTTAAGCGATACACCCAGTGCCTTTGCGATTGCGTCTCCATAAGCAGGATCTGCCTTATAGAAGTGCTGCAGTTGACGCTGGACCACATCACTGGAGACACCGCTCATTGCGCCGGCGATGTTATTGGTGAGCAGTGCTTTCTGCTCATCATTCATCAGGCGGAACAGCGCACCTGCGTGGCTGTAGTAGTCGGTATCTTCACGGTGATCGTAACGATCAGCCGCACCGCTCAAGGGCAATGCAGGCTCGGCGTACTGTGGCGCTTGCTTCGGAGCTTCGGCGTAGCTGTTCGGTTCGTAGTTCGGAGTCGCACCACCATTGCTGCCAAATGCCATCGAGCCATCACGCTGGTAGCTGTTGACCGGGCTGCGCGGAGCATTCACCGGCAATTGCTGGTGGTTGGTACCCACACGGTAGCGGTGAGCATCTGCGTAAGCGAAAACCCGACCTTGGAGCATACGGTCTGGCGACAGGCCAACGCCTGGAACCATGTTGCTTGGGCCAAATGCAGCCTGCTCTACTTCAGCGAAGTAGTTCTGCGGATTGCGGTTAAGTTCCAGCTCACCCACTTCAATCAACGGGAATTCTTTCTGCGACCAGGTTTTGGTCACATCAAACGGATTCTCGTAATGGGCGTTCGCCTGGGCCTCGGTCATGATCTGGATGCAGACCCGCCATTTCGGGAAGTCACCGCGCTCGATCGCACCAAACAGATCACGCTGGGCGTAATCAGGATCAGTACCGGCCAGGCGGGCCGCCTCAGCCGGCGCCAGGTTCTTGATGCCTTGCTTGGTTTTGTAGTGCCACTTCACCCAGTGCCGCTCACCGCGGGCGTTAATCAAGCTGTAGGTGTGGCTGCCAAAGCCATGCATATGACGGTAGCCATCGGGAATACCACGATCCGAAAACAGAATGGTGACCTGGTGCAGCGCTTCTGGAGAGTGCGACCAGAAGTCCCACATCATTTGCGCGCTTTTCAGGTTGCTTTGCGGTAACCGCTTCTGAGTGTGGATGAAATCGGGGAATTTCAGCGGATCGCGTATGAAGAACACCGGTGTGTTGTTACCCACGATGTCCCAATTACCTTCTTCGGTGTAGAACTTCAAGGCAAAACCACGGGGATCGCGCTCGGTGTCTGCGGAACCACGCTCACCGCCCACAGTAGAGAAACGCAGGAACGTTGGAGTTTGCTTACCAACGGACTCGAACAATTTGGCGCTGGTGTACTGGGTGATGTCCCGGGTGACCGTAAAAGTACCGTAGGCACCCGACCCTTTGGCGTGTACGCGACGCTCAGGGATGTTTTCACGGTTGAAATGGGCAAGTTTCTCGATCAGGTGAAAATCGTCAAGAAGCAGCGGGCCGCGCGGGCCGGCTGAACGGGAATTCTGGTTATCCGCAACGGGAGCGCCGCTGGCGGTGGTAAGGATTTTATTCTGGCTCATGCTCAATTTTCCTCAGGTCGGACTTGGAACTGCCGGCTAATCGGCTTGGAGGGAGTATTGACCATCAACATGACACCTACAAATTCATTAAATCGTAAGCTTCAATAGAGAATAACTAACAATACCCCCGCGCACATAGTGCTGAGCGCTGTCTGAGGAAGCTTGTACACATCGCGCTTTTGTTACGCGCACAAAAAACCGGGCACTAGGCCCGGTTCTTCGTTACAGCTTGTCGTCTTACTCGGCGCTTACAGCTTCGCCGGCAGTAGCACGATCAACCAACTCGACGTACGCCATAGGCGCGTTGTCGCCAGCGCGGAAACCGCACTTGAGGATGCGCAGGTAGCCACCCTCACGGGTAGCGTAACGCTTGCCCAGGTCGTTGAAGAGCTTACCAACGATAGCTTTCGAACGAGTACGGTCGAAAGCCAGACGGCGGTTAGCCAGGCTGTCTGTCTTGGCCAAAGTGATCAGCGGCTCAGCAACGCGACGCAGTTCTTTAGCTTTCGGCAGTGTAGTTTTGATCAGCTCGTGCTCGAACAGCGACACCGCCATGTTTTGAAACATGGCCTTGCGGTGCGAGCTGGTACGGCTCAGGTGACGACCACTTTTACGATGACGCATGGTTCATTCCTTACCAAACTCACGTTCGGTGATTACGACGATCAGGCAGTCGCCTTGTCGTCCTTCTTAAGACTTGCAGGCGGCCAGTTGTCGAGGCGCATGCCGAGGGACAGACCGCGGGAGGCCAGAACGTCCTTGATTTCAGTCAAGGATTTCTTGCCCAGGTTCGGAGTCTTCAACAGTTCTACTTCGGTACGCTGAATCAGGTCGCCGATGTAGTAAATGTTTTCCGCCTTAAGGCAGTTAGCCGAACGTACAGTCAGTTCCAGATCGTCAACCGGGCGAAGCAGGATCGGATCGATCTCGTCTTCCTGCTCGATTACCACTGGTTCGCTGTCACCTTTGAGGTCGACGAACGCAGCCAACTGCTGTTGCAGAATGGTTGCAGCGCGGCGGATAGCCTCTTCAGGATCCAGAGTACCGTTGGTTTCCAGATCAATAACCAGCTTGTCCAGGTTAGTACGCTGCTCGACACGGGCGTTTTCCACCACGTATGCGATACGGCGAACCGGGCTGAACGAAGAGTCAAGCTGCAAGCGACCAATGCTGCGGCTTTCGTCTTCATCGCTCTGACGCGAGTCGGCCGGTTCATAACCACGACCACGAGCTACGGTGAGCTTCATGTTCAGGGCGCCGTTAGACGCCAGGTTAGCGATTACGTGATCGGGGTTAACGATCTCGACATCATGATCCAGCTGAATATCGGCAGCGGTAACCACCCCCGAACCCTTCTTCGACAAGGTCAGCGTAACTTCGTCACGGCCGTGCAGCTTGATAGCCAGACCTTTAAGGTTCAACAGGATTTCAATTACGTCTTCCTGTACACCTTCGATGGCGCTGTACTCGTGGAGCACACCGTCAATCTCGGCCTCGACTACTGCACAGCCGGGCATTGAGGACAACAGGATGCGGCGCAGCGCGTTGCCCAGGGTGTGGCCAAAACCACGCTCGAGAGGCTCGAGAGTGATCTTGGCGCGGGTTGGACTGACAACCTGCACATCAATGTGGCGGGGTGTCAGGAACTCATTTACCGAAATCTGCATGGATGCACCTATTTTCTAGCCCTTACTTGGAGTAGAGCTCGACAATCAGGCTTTCGTTGATGTCGGCGGACAGATCACTGCGAGCAGGAACGTTCTTGAAAACGCCCGACTTCTTCTCAGTGTCTACTTCTACCCATTCTACGCGGCCACGTTGGGCACACAGATCGAGAGCTTGGACAATGCGAAGTTGGTTTTTTGCTTTCTCGCGAACTGCGACCACGTCACCAGCACGAACCTGGTAGGACGGAACGTTTACGGTCTGACCGTTAACGCTGATCGACTTGTGCGATACCAGCTGACGGGATTCGGCACGAGTCGAACCAAAGCCCATACGGTATACAACGTTGTCCAGACGGCATTCGAGCAGTTGCAGCAGGTTTTCACCGGTTGCACCTTTCTTGCCAGCAGCTTCTTTGTAGTAGCCGCTGAACTGACGCTCGAGAACGCCGTAGATACGACGGACCTTCTGCTTTTCACGCAGTTGGGTGCCGTAATCGGACTGGCGACCGCGGCGTTGGCCGTGGATACCAGGTGCTGCTTCAATGTTGCACTTCGATTCGATCGCGCGCACGCCGCTCTTCAGGAAGAGATCGGTGCCTTCGCGACGAGCGAGTTTGCATTTTGGACCAATGTAACGAGCCATTCTTTACAATCTCCTGGATTACACGCGGCGCTTCTTCGGCGGACGGCACCCGTTGTGCGGGATTGGCGTCACGTCGGTGATGCTGGCGATCTTATAGCCACAGCCGTTCAAAGCACGGACAGCAGACTCACGACCTGGACCTGGACCTTTGACGTTAACGTCGAGGTTTTTCAGGCCATATTCCAGCGCAGCTTGACCAGCACGTTCAGCAGCTACTTGAGCAGCAAACGGCGTGGACTTGCGGGAACCGCGGAAACCCGAACCACCGGAGGTAGCCCAAGAAAGCGCGTTACCTTGACGGTCGGTGATGGTCACGATGGTGTTGTTAAAAGATGCATGGATGTGGGCGATGCCATCAACCACTGTCTTTTTAACTTTTTTACGAGGACGAGCAGCAGGTTTTGCCATGATAATTTTCCTGTCGATTCGCTGGGGCGATTACTTGCGGATCGGCTTACGCGGACCTTTACGGGTACGCGCGTTAGTCTTGGTACGCTGACCGCGCACTGGAAGACCACGACGATGACGCAGACCGCGATAGCAACCGAGGTCCATCAAACGCTTGATTTTCATGTTGATTTCGCGACGCAGGTCACCTTCAGTGGTGAACTTCGCCACTTCGCCACGCAGCAATTCAATCTGCTCGTCGCTCAGATCCTTGATCTTAGCGGCTGGGTTTACCCCAGCAACCGCGCAAATTTTCTGCGCAGTAGTGCGACCAACACCATAGATGTAGGTCAGCGAGATAACAGTGTGCTTGTTATCTGGAATGTTAACGCCTGCAATACGGGCCATTCAGTGGGACTCCAATTGACAGCTACCTACGCCCCGGAAGCCAAGAAATAGGGCGCGAGATAATATCGCTGTAATAACAAATAATCAACCCGGCAGCGCACTAGCTGCCGGGCTTCAAGCGGATCACACTCAGCCTTGGCGCTGTTTGTGACGCGGTTCCGCGCTGCAAATTACTCGAACAACACCTTCGCGGCGAATAATCTTGCAGTTACGGCACAGCTTTTTCACCGATGCACGAACTTTCATCACCAACTCCTCGAACCTTATGGGTACTCAGCGCAACATGCCGCTGCCGTAACCCTTCAGGTTGGCTTTCTTCATCAGGGATTCGTACTGGTGCGAAACGAGGTGCGATTGTACTTGGGACATGAAGTCCATCACAACCACGACCACGATCAGCAACGAGGTCCCGCCAAGGTAGAACGGAACGTTTGCTGCAACCACCAGGAACTGGGGCAACAAGCACACGGCCGTCATATATAGAGCACCGAACAGGGTCAAACGAGTCAGAACGCCATCAATGTAGCGTGCCGACTGCTCACCTGGACGAATACCCGGAATAAAGGCACCGGACTTCTTCAGGTTTTCCGCTACGTCTTTCGGATTGAACATCAACGCCGTATAGAAGAAGCAGAAGAAAATAATCCCTGCACTAAACAGCAGAATATTCAACGGCTGACCAGGAGCGATCGACTGAGAGAGGTCCTGCAGCCAGCCCATATTTTCAGACTGACCAAACCAGGTACCCAACGAAGCCGGAAACAGCAAAATGCTGCTCGCGAAAATTGCCGGAATAACACCGGCCATATTCACTTTCAGCGGCAAGTGGCTGGTCTGCGCAGCAAAAACCTTACGGCCCTGCTGACGCTTGGCGTAGTGAACAGCAATACGACGCTGGCCACGCTCAATGAACACCACAAAACCGATAATCGCTACTGCCAGCAAACCGATGGCAACCAGGGCGAAGATATTGATATCACCCTGACGTGCAGACTCGAAAGACTGCCCGATTGCTCTCGGAAGACCGGCGACGATACCTGCGAAAATCAACATCGAGATACCGTTACCAACACCACGCTCAGTAATCTGCTCACCCAGCCACATCATGAACATCGCACCAGCCACAAACGTGGATACCGCGACGAAATGGAAGCCAAAGTCACCAGTGAACGCAACACCCTGCCCAGCCAGGCCAACGGACATGCCGATAGCTTGGACCAGGGCGAGGATGACAGTGCCGTAGCGGGTGTACTGGCTAATCTTGCGACGGCCAGCTTCACCTTCCTTCTTCAACTGCTCCAGCTGCGGGCTGACGGCGGTCATCAGTTGCATGATGATCGATGCCGAGATGTACGGCATGATCCCCAGTGCAAAAATGCTCATCCGTTCCAGCGCACCGCCAGAAAACATGTTGAACAAGCTAAGAATGGTCCCCTCATTCTGTCGAAACAGGTCTGCGAGTCGGTCCGGGTTGATACCTGGAACCGGGATGTGTGCGCCTATTCGGTAGACGATAATCGCCAGGAACAGAAAACGCAGACGAGCCCAAAGTTCAGACATACCGCCTTTGCCGAGCGCTGAGAGAGCACCTTGCTTAGCCATTTATTCCTCGAACTTGCCGCCAGCTGCTTCGATAGCCGAACGCGCACCTTTGGTGGCGCCGATTCCCTTGCCGATAGTGACAGCGCGAGTCACTTCACCGGACAGCATGATTTTCACACGCTGTACGTTGACGTTGATCACGTTGGCATCTTTCAGGGTCTGCACAGTAACGATGTCGCCTTCCACTTTAGCCAGCTCGGACAGACGCACTTCTGCGCGGTCCATGGCCTTCAGGGAAACGAAGCCGAACTTAGGCAGGCGACGATGCAGCGGCTGTTGACCGCCTTCAAAGCCTGGAGCAATGGTGCCACCGGAGCGGGAGGTTTGACCTTTGTGGCCACGGCCACCAGTCTTACCCAAACCGCTACCGATACCACGGCCCGGACGATGCTTTTCGCGACGGGAACCCGGCGCTGGACTCAGATCATTGAGTTTCATCGATTAACCCTCGACACGCAGCATGTAGTAAGCCTTGTTGATCATCCCGCGATTCTCGGGAGTATCCTGGACTTCTACAGTGTGACCGATGCGACGCAGACCCAAACCCTTAACGCACAATTTGTGGTTAGGGATGCGGCCGGTCATGCTTTTGATCAGCGTTACTTTAACGGTAGCCATGATCAGAAGATCTCCTTGACGCTTTTGCCACGCTTGGCGGCAATGGATTCAGGAGATTGCATAGCTTTCAAACCCTTGAAAGTGGCGTGAACCACGTTTACCGGGTTAGTCGAGCCATAGCACTTGGCCAGAACGTTCTGAACGCCAGCAACCTCGAGGACAGCACGCATAGCGCCGCCAGCGATGATACCGGTACCTTCAGAAGCAGGCTGCATGTACACCTTCGAAGCGCCGTGAGCGGACTTCATTGCGTACTGCAGCGTGGTGCCGTTCAGATCAACTTGGATCATGTTGCGACGAGCAGCTTCCATTGCCTTCTGGATCGCAGCAGGCACTTCACGTGACTTGCCACGGCCGAAGCCAACGCGCCCTTTACCATCACCCACCACGGTCAACGCGGTGAAAGTGAAGATACGGCCGCCTTTAACGGTTTTGGCTACGCGGTTAACTTGAACCAGCTTCTCAATGTAGCCTTCGTCGCGCTTTTGGTCGTTATTTGACATAACTTAGAACTCCAGCCCAGCTTCACGAGCAGCATCAGCCAGCGCTTTAACGCGGCCGTGGTACTTGAAGCCAGAGCGGTCGAAAGCCACTTGCGAGACGCCAGCGGCCTTAGCACGCGTAGCGACCAGCTGGCCAACCTTTGTGGCCGCGTCGATGTTGCCAGTGGCACCATCACGCAGTTCTTTATCCAAAGTCGAGGCGCTGGCCAGGACTTTGTTGCCGTCGGCCGAGATGACCTGGGCGTAGATGTGCTGCGACGAGCGGAACACGCAGAGACGCACGACTTCGAGTTCGTGCATTTTCAGGCGTGCTTTGCGAGCGCGACGCAGTCGAGTAACTTTTTTGTCGGTCATTTGCTATGCCCTACTTCTTCTTGGCTTCTTTACGACGGACGACTTCGTCCGCGTAGCGCACACCTTTGCCTTTGTACGGCTCTGGTGGACGGAAGTCGCGGATCTCAGCAGCCACTTGACCTACCAGTTGCTTATCGATGCCCTTGATCAGGATATCGGTCTGGCTAGGAGTCTCAGCGGTGATGCCTTCCGGCAGTTCGTAATCCACTGGGTGCGAGAAGCCAAGGGCCAGGTTCAAAACCGTGCCTTTTGCTTGCGCTTTGTAACCAACACCGACCAGCTGGAGCTTACGCTCGAAGCCTTGGCTTACGCCTTGGACCATGTTGTTTACCAACGCACGCGTGGTACCAGCCATTGCGCGAGTTTGTTGATCGCCATTGCGAGCAGCGAAACGCAGCTCACCAGCTTCTTCAACGATCTCAACGGACGAATGGATATTCAGTTCAAGAGTGCCCTTGGCACCCTTCACCGAAAGCTGTTGGCCTGCGAATTTGACTTCGACACCGGCTGGCAGCTTAACGGGGTTCTTAGCGACGCGAGACATGCTTATCCCCCCTTAGAACACAGTGCAAAGAACTTCGCCGCCGACACCGGCAGCGCGCGCAGCACGATCCGTCATCACACCTTTGTTGGTGGAGACGATAGACACGCCCAGACCGCCACGAACTTTCGGCAGATCTTCAGCGGACTTGTACTGACGCAGGCCTGGACGGCTAACGCGCTTCACTTCCTCGATGACCGAACGGCCTTCGAAGTACTTCAGCTCGATGGACAGCAGTGGTTTGATTTCGCTGCTGATCTGATAACCCGCAATGTAGCCTTCGTCTTTCAGGACTTTGGCAACAGCAACCTTCAACTTGGAAGACGGCATGCTTACGACGGACTTTTCAGCCATCTGGGCATTACGGATACGAGTTAGCATGTCCGCTAACGGGTCCTGCATACTCATGGGCTAGACGCTCCTAATACAAAAAAATTAGCCTTGCGGCTACATATGTCGCTGAGAACTTCCGGGTAAAAAACACGGGCTCAGGCGAGCCGCGTATTTTAGACACACTCCGGAAATGAAACAAGCCCCAAAAGGGGCTTGTTCCAGATTCAAGGTCACCGGCGGTCAGTATCTTTCGATTCAGACCACCTGGACGCTGAAAGTACTTACCAGCTGGCTTTAACCAGACCTGGTACGTCACCACGCATTGCCGCTTCACGCAGTTTGTTACGGCCGAGGCCGAACTTGCGGTAAACGCCGTGTGGACGACCGGTCAGGCGGCAGCGGTTACGCATGCGCGAAGCGCTTGCGTCACGTGGCTGCTTCTGCAGGGCAACTGTAGCTTCCCAACGCGCTTCTGGACTTGCGTTCAGATCAACGATGATTGCTTTCAGTGCTGCACGCTTCTTGGCGTACTTGGCAACCGTGAGCTGACGCTTCAGCTCGCGGTTTTTCATGCTCATCTTGGCCATGGTCCTACTCCAATCAGTTGCGGAACGGGAATTTGAAAGCACGCAACAGGGCGCGACCTTCATCATCGTTCTTGGCAGTGGTGGTCAGGGTGATGTCCAGACCGCGGAGAGCATCGATCTTGTCGTAGTCGATTTCCGGGAAGATGATCTGCTCTTTCACGCCCATGCTGTAGTTACCACGACCATCGAAGGACTTGGCATTCAGGCCGCGGAAGTCGCGAACCCGAGGCAGGGAGATCGACAGCAGACGATCCAGGAATTCGTACATACGCTCACGGCGCAGAGTCACTTTGACGCCGATCGGCCAACCTTCACGGACTTTAAAGCCAGCGATGGATTTGCGAGCGTAGGTCACAACGACTTTCTGGCCGGTGATCTTTTCCAGGTCAGCAACAGCGTGCTCGATGACTTTTTTGTCACCGATCGCTTCGCCCAGACCCATGTTCAGGGTGATTTTGGTAACGCGCGGAACTTCCATCACGTTCCCAAGCTTAAGTTCTTCCTTAAGCTTAGGGGCGATTTCCTTCCGGTAAATCTCTTGTAGTCGTGCCATGGTCTAATCTACCTAGCAGTGTTCAAGCATCAACCGCTTTTTGGGTCGACTTGAAGACACGAATTTTCTTACCGTCTTCTACTTTGAAACCAACGCGGTCAGCCTTGTTGGTTTCGCCGTTGAAGATGGCGACGTTAGAAGCGTCCAGCGGAGCTTCTTTCTCGACGATACCGCCCTGCACGCCCGACATCGGGTTAGGCTTGGTATGACGCTTGACCAGGTTCAGACCACCGATAACCAGACGGTTATTAGCGAGAACCTTAAGCACCTTACCGCGCTTACCTTTGTCTTTGCCGGCGATCACGATGATCTCGTCGTCACGACGAATCTTTTGCATGTCGGATCTCCTTACAGCACTTCTGGGGCGAGCGAGACGATCTTCATGAACTTCTCAGTACGAAGTTCACGGGTCACTGGCCCAAAGATACGGGTGCCGATCGGCTCTTGCTTGTTGTTCAGAAGAACAGCAGCGTTGCCATCAAAGCGGATAATGGAGCCATCTGCACGACGTACGCCGTGACGAGTGCGGACTACAACAGCAGTCATCACTTGGCCTTTTTTCACTTTACCGCGAGGAATTGCTTCCTTGACGGTAACCTTGATGATGTCACCGATACCAGCGTAACGACGATGGGAGCCACCCAGCACCTTGATGCACATAACACGGCGAGCGCCGCTGTTATCGGCCACATCGAGCATGGATTGAGTCTGAATCATATAATTTCTCCGACCCCTAGTCCTTAGACTTCCACAGCGCGTTCGAGAACATCAACCAATGCCCAAGACTTGGTCTTGGCCAGCGGACGAGTTTCACGAATAGTGACTTTGTCGCCGATGTGGCACTGATTGGTTTCGTCGTGCGCGTGCAGCTTAGTCGAACGCTTAACATATTTACCGTAGATCGGGTGCTTAACGCGACGCTCGATCAAAACGGTGATGGTTTTGTCCATCTTGTCGCTGACAACACGGCCAGTCAGCGTACGGACAGTCTTTTCGGCTTCAGCCATGATCACTTACCTGCCTGCTGGTTGAGCACAGTCTTCACGCGAGCGATGTCACGCTTAACTTGCGAGAGCAGATGAGACTGCCCCAACTGGCCAGTTGCTTTCTGCATACGCAGATTGAACTGGTCGCGCAGCAGGCCGAGCAGTTGCTCGTTCAGCTGCTGTGCGGATTTTTCACGAAGTTCATTCGCTTTCATCACATCACCGTCCGTTTAACAAAGGCGGTGGCGAGCGGCAGCTTTGCAGCAGCCAGGGCAAAAGCCTCACGCGCCAGCTCTTCAGTTACACCCTCGATTTCATACAGGACTTTGCCTGGCTGAATCTGGGCTACCCAGTATTCCACGTTACCCTTACCTTTACCCATCCGAACCTCGAGAGGCTTTTTGGAGATCGGCTTGTCCGGGAATACACGGATCCAGATCTTGCCGCCACGTTTAACGTGACGGGTCAGTGCACGACGCGCTGACTCGATCTGACGAGCGGTGAGACGACCACGAGCTACAGACTTCAGCGCGAACTCGCCGAAGCTGACTTTGCTACCGCGCTGAGCCAGACCACGGTTGTGGCCTGTCATCTGCTTGCGGAACTTCGTACGCTTTGGTTGCAACATTTGGCGTACCCCTTACTTAGCAGCTTTTTTACGAGGCGCTGGTGCTTGTGGTTTCAGTTCTTCTTGGCGACCACCAATTACTTCGCCTTTGAAGATCCAAACCTTTACACCGATCACACCGTAAGTGGTGTGAGCTTCGTAGTTGGCATAGTCGATGTCGGCACGCAGGGTGTGCAGTGGCACACGACCTTCGCGATACCATTCAGTACGTGCGATTTCAGCACCGCCGAGACGACCGCTCACTTGGATTTTGATGCCTTTGGCACCAATGCGCATGGCGTTCTGTACGGCGCGCTTCATAGCGCGACGGAACATTACGCGACGCTCCAGCTGCTGAGCTACGCTCTGCGCAACCAGCATACCGTCGAGCTCCGGCTTGCGGATCTCTTCGATATTGATGTGCACAGGCACACCCATTTGCTTGGTCAGGTCCTGACGCAGTTTCTCAACATCTTCACCTTTCTTCCCGATAACGATACCTGGACGAGCGGTGTGGATGGTGATACGTGCAGTTTGCGCCGGACGATGGATATCGATACGGCTTACGGACGCGCTTTTTAGTTTGTCTTGGAGATACTCACGCACCTTCAGATCAGCGAACAAATAGTCCGCATAAGTCCGACCGTCTGCGTACCAGACGGAGGTGTGCTCCTTGACGATTCCCAGGCGAATGCCAATGGGATGTACTTTCTGACCCATCTCTTCGACTCCGTTACTTGTCAGCAACCTTGACAGTGATATGGCAAGACCGCTTGACGATGCGATCAGCACGGCCTTTGGCACGCGGCATGATGCGCTTCAGCGAACGCCCTTCGTTGACGAAAACGGTGCTGACCTTCAGGTCATCAACGTCTGCGCCTTCGTTATGCTCGGCGTTGGCTACGGCCGACTCCAGCACTTTCTTCATGATCTCGGCGGCTTTCTTACTGCTGAAAGCCAACAGGTTGAGCGCTTCGCCCACCTTCTTCCCGCGGATCTGGTCGGCGACCAAGCGGGCTTTCTGGGCGGAGATTCGAGCGCCCGACAACTTAGCGGCTACTTCCATTTCCTTACCCCTTAACGCTTGGCTTTCTTGTCTGCCACGTGCCCACGATAAGTGCGGGTACCGGCAAACTCGCCTAGTTTGTGGCCGACCATGTCTTCGTTAACGAGAACTGGGACGTGCAGACGACCGTTGTGTACAGCGATGGTCAGACCGACCATTTGTGGCAGGATCATCGAACGACGCGACCAGGTCTTAACTGGTTTGCGATCGTTCTTTTCCGCCGCCACTTCGATCTTCTTCAGTAGGTGAAGATCAATAAAAGGACCTTTTTTCAGAGAACGTGGCACTGTCGTATCCCTCTATTTACTTGCGACGACGGACGATCATTTTGTCGGTACGCTTATTACCACGAGTCTTCGCGCCCTTAGTCGGGAAGCCCCATGGCGATACCGGATGACGACCACCAGAGGTACGACCTTCACCACCACCGTGTGGGTGGTCAACCGGGTTCATGGCAACACCACGAACGGTTGGGCGAACGCCACGCCAGCGTTTGGCACCAGCTTTACCCAGCGAACGCAGGCTGTGCTCGGAGTTCGAGACTTCACCCAGGGTCGCGCGGCATTCAGCCAGCACTTTACGCATCTCACCAGAACGCAGACGCAGGGTCACGTAGACACCTTCACGAGCGATCAGCTGAGCCGAAGCACCAGCGGAACGAGCGATTTGCGCGCCTTTACCTGGCTTCAATTCGATGCCGTGTACGGTGCTACCAACTGGAATATTACGCAGTTGCAGAGCGTTGCCCGGCTTGATCGGTGCCAAGGCACCTGCGATCAGCTGGTCGCCAGCACTCACACCTTTAGGCGCGATGATGTAGCGACGCTCGCCATCTGCGTACAGCAGCAGAGCGATGTGAGCAGTACGGTTTGGATCGTATTCGATACGCTCGACAGTGGCAGCGATGCCATCTTTGTCGTTGCGACGGAAATCGACCAGACGATAATGCTGCTTATGGCCACCACCAATGTGACGAGTGGTAATACGACCATTGTTGTTACGACCACCAGTCTTCGATTTCTTCTCGAGCAGCGGTGCGTGAGGAGCGCCTTTATGCAGCTCCTGGTTGACCACCTTGACCACAAAACGGCGGCCAGGGGAAGTCGGTTTGCATTTAACGATTGCCATGATGCACCCCTTCCTTACTCAGCACTGCTGCTGAAATCGAGATCTTGGCCTGGCTGAAGGGAGATAACTGCCTTCTTCCAGTCATTACGCTTGCCCAGACCGCGAGCAGTGCGCTTGCTCTTACCCAGAACATTCAGGGTAGTAACACGCTCAACTTTCACGCTGAACAGGCTTTCGACGGCCTTCTTGATTTCCAGCTTGGTTGCGTCAGTTGCAACCTTGAAAACGAACTGGCCTTTCTTGTCAGCCAGAACCGTAGCCTTTTCGGAAACGTGCGGGCCAAGCAGAACTTTAAATACGCGTTCCTGGTTCATCCCAGCAGCTCCTCGAATTTCTTCACGGCCGACACGGTGATCAACACCTTGTCGTATGCGATCAGACTAACTGGATCGGAACCTTGCACGTCACGTACATCAACGTGTGGCAGGTTACGAGCAGCCAGGTACAGGTTCTGATCAACAGCTTCAGACACGATCAAAACGTCGGTCAGGCTCATGTTGTTCAGTTTGCCCAGCAGATCTTTGGTTTTTGGACTTTCAACAGCGAAGTCCTGAACCACGACCAGGCGATCAGTACGCACGAGTTCAGCAAGGATGGAGCGCAGTGCTGCGCGATACATCTTCTTGTTGAGCTTCTGAGAGTGATCCTGCGGACGAGCTGCGAAAGTGGTACCGCCGCCGCGCCAGATTGGGCTACGGATAGTACCGGCACGAGCACGGCCAGTACCTTTCTGACGCCAAGGGCGCTTACCGCCACCACGAACGTCGGAACGGGTCTTTTGCTGCTTGCTACCTTGACGGCCGCCGGCCATGTAGGCCACGACTGCTTGGTGAACCAGCGTCTCGTTGAATTCGCCGCCAAATGTCAGTTCGGAAACTTCGATCGCTTGAGCGTCATTTACATTTAATTGCATGTCAGCTTCCCCTTAACCGCGAGCCTTGGCCGCTGGACGTACAACCAGGTTGCCGCCAGTAGCGCCAGGAACAGCACCCTTGACCAACAACAGATTGCGTTCAGCGTCGACGCGCACTACTTCGAGGGACTGCACGGTCACGCGCTCAGCGCCCATATGACCGGACATTTTTTTGCCCTTGAATACACGACCAGGAGTCTGGCACTGGCCAATAGAGCCCGGGACGCGGTGGGAAACGGAGTTACCGTGAGTGTTGTCTTGACCACGGAAATTCCAACGCTTGATCGTACCCTGGAAGCCTTTACCCTTGGACTGACCGGTTACATCAACCAGTTGACCAGCGGCGAAGATTTCAGCGTTGATCAGATCGCCAGCCTGGTAGTCGCCTTCTTCAAGACGGAACTCCATGACAGTACGACCAGCTGCAACGTTTGCTTTAGCGAAGTGACCTGCTTGAGCAGCAGTCACACGCGAAGCGCGACGCTCGCCGACAGTGACTTGCACTGCACGATAGCCATCGGTTTCTTCAGTTTTGAACTGGGTGACGCGATTCGGCTCGATCTCAATGACCGTAACCGGAATGGAGACACCTTCTTCGGTGAAAATACGGGTCATACCGCATTTACGACCGACTACACCAATAGTCATGTTGTAAACCTCATGAGTGTACGGGGCTTTCACCCGCTATGGCCGCCCATTTCAGAGCGTTACACGACTAAGACCCAAGTCTTAGCCGAGGCTGATCTGTACTTCCACACCGGCCGCCAGATCAAGCTTCATAAGAGCATCAACGGTTTTATCCGTTGGCTGGACGATGTCCAGTACGCGCTTATGAGTACGGATCTCGTACTGGTCACGCGCGTCTTTGTTGACGTGCGGGGAGACCAGAACGGTGAACCGCTCTTTACGGGTAGGCAGTGGAATTGGACCACGCACTTGAGCACCAGTACGTTTCGCGGTTTCCACGATTTCCTGGGTGGATTGGTCGATCAGGCGATGGTCAAAAGCCTTCAACCTGATACGGATTTGCTGATTTTGCATTGGATTTCAGACTCCGGCTGCTATTCCCAGCGAGCGCAATACGCCCGTTAAAAGGAGGCGCAATTCTATAGACGCCCTAGATAGGTGTCAACCCAATAAAAAAGCCCCCGCTGAGCGGGGGCTTTTCAAAGCATCGAAGCTATCTCAGAAGAGACGCTTACTCGATGATTTTAGCTACAACACCAGCACCAACGGTACGGCCGCCTTCACGGATAGCGAAGCGCAGACCGTCTTCCATTGCGATGGTCTTGATCAGGGTAACTTCCATTTGGATGTTATCGCCTGGCATTACCATTTCAACGCCTTCTGGCAGCTGGCAGTTACCAGTCACGTCAGTAGTACGGAAGTAGAACTGTGGACGGTAGCCTTTGAAGAACGGAGTGTGACGACCGCCTTCTTCCTTGCTCAGAACGTAAACTTCTGCGGTGAACTTGGTGTGCGGCTTAACCGAACCTGGCTTAACCAGAACCTGGCCACGCTCAACGTCGTCACGCTTGGTACCACGCAGCAGAACGCCGCAGTTCTCGCCAGCACGACCTTCGTCGAGCAGCTTGCGGAACATTTCAACACCAGTGCAGACAGTGTTGGTAGTGTCACGCAGACCAACGATCTCCAGCGCATCTTGAACGCGAACGATACCGCGCTCGATACGACCAGTCACAACAGTACCACGACCGGAGATCGAGAATACGTCTTCGATTGGCATCAGGAACGGCTTGTCGGTCAGACGAACTGGTTCTGGGATGTAGCTGTCCAGGGTTTCAACCAGTTTACGAACGGCAGTGGTGCCCATTTCGTTATCGTCTTTGCCTTCCAGCGCCATACGAGCAGAACCGATGATGATCGGAGTGTCGTCGCCTGGGAAGTCGTAAGTGCTCAGCAGATCGCGCACTTCCATCTCAACCAGTTCCAGCAGCTCAGCGTCGTCTACCAGGTCAGCCTTGTTCAGGAAAACCACGATGTACGGAACGCCTACCTGACGGGACAGCAGGATGTGCTCACGGGTTTGTGGCATCGGACCATCAGCGGCCGAGCAAACCAGGATCGCGCCGTCCATCTGGGCAGCACCAGTGATCATGTTCTTCACATAGTCAGCGTGACCTGGGCAGTCAACGTGAGCGTAGTGACGGATCTTCGAGTTGTACTCGACGTGCGCGGTGTTGATGGTGATACCACGAGCTTTTTCTTCTGGAGCGCTGTCGATTTTATCGAAATCAACGACTGCAGAACCGAAAACCTCGGAGCAGACGCGAGTCAGAGCTGCGGTCAGAGTGGTTTTACCGTGGTCAACGTGACCGATAGTGCCAACGTTGACGTGCGGTAGGGAACGATCAAATTTTTCTTTAGCCACGACAATTAACTCCTTGCCTAAAGGACTGAATCAGCCTTGTTTTTTGGATACAGTTTCAGCGATGTGCGCCGGAGCTGTGTTGTATTTTTTGAATTCCATAGAGTAGCTTGCGCGACCCTGGGACATGGAGCGAACGTCGGTCGCATAACCGAACATCTCACCCAACGGAACCTCGGCGCGAATCACTTTGCCGGAAACCGTGTCTTCCATACCCAAGATCATGCCGCGACGACGGTTAAGGTCGCCCATGACATCACCCATATAGTCTTCAGGTGTAACAACTTCTACCGCCATGATTGGCTCAAGCAACTCACCACCGCCCTTCTGGGCCAGTTGCTTGGTTGCCATGGAAGCAGCCACCTTAAACGCCATCTCGTTGGAGTCGACGTCGTGGTAAGAACCGTCAAAAACGGTTGCTTTCAGGCCGATCAGCGGATAGCCGGCAACAACACCGTTCTTCATCTGCTCTTCGATACCCTTCTGGATAGCAGGGATGTATTCCTTAGGAACAACACCACCCACTACTTCGTTCACGAATTGCAGACCTTCCTGACCTTCGTCAGCAGGAGCAAAACGGATCCAGCAGTGACCGAACTGACCACGACCGCCGGACTGACGAACGAACTTGCCTTCGATTTCACAGTTTTTCGTGATGCGCTCACGATAGGAAACCTGAGGCTTACCGATGTTGGCTTCGACGTTGAACTCACGGCGCATCCGGTCAACCAGGATGTCCAGGTGCAACTCGCCCATGCCAGAGATGATCGTTTGACCAGTCTCTTCATCAGTTTTGACGCGGAAAGATGGATCTTCCTGAGCAAGCTTGCCCAGAGCGATACCCATTTTTTCCTGGTCATCCTTGGTCTTAGGCTCTACGGCAACCGAAATAACCGGCTCCGGGAAGTCCATGCGAACCAGGATGATTGGCTTGGCAGCGTCGCACAAAGTCTCACCAGTGGTGACGTCCTTCATGCCGATCAAGGCCGCGATGTCACCAGCGCGCACTTCCTTGATCTCTTCACGGGCGTTTGCGTGCATTTGCACCATACGACCCACACGCTCTTTCTTGCCTTTGACCGAGTTGATCACGCCGTCGCCGGAGGCCAACACGCCCGAGTAAACGCGGACGAAGGTCAGAGTACCCACGAATGGGTCGGTAGCGATCTTGAACGCCAGAGCCGAGAACGGCTCGCTGTCGTCAGCATGACGCTCCATCTCTTCTTCCTCATTATCAGGGTTGGTACCCTTGATAGCAGGAATGTCAGTAGGAGCAGGCAGGTAGTCGATCACGGCGTCGAGAACCAGGGGAACACCCTTGTTCTTGAAGGAAGAACCGCAAACAGCCAAGACGATCTCACCAGCGATAGTACGCTGACGCAGAGCGGCCTTGATTTCCACGTTGGTGAGTTCTTCACCTTCGAGGTACTTGTTCATCAGCTCTTCGCTGGCTTCGGCGGCAGCCTCAACCATGTTGTTGCGCCACTCGTCAGCCAGTTCCTGCAATTCTGCAGGGATAGGCTTGCGAACAGGAACCATACCCTTGTCAGCGTCATTCCAGTAGACCGCTTCCATGTTGATCAGATCGATCTGGCCCTGGAAGTTGTCTTCGGAACCGATAGCCAATTGGATTGGCACCGGAGTGTGACCCAGACGCTGCTTGATCTGACCGATCACGCGCAGGAAGTTGGCACCAGCACGGTCCATCTTGTTTACATAAACAAGACGTGGAACGCCGTATTTGTTGGCTTGACGCCATACGGTTTCCGACTGAGGCTCGACACCCGAGGTACCGCAGAACACAACGACAGCGCCGTCGAGTACGCGCAGGGAACGTTCAACTTCAATAGTGAAGTCTACGTGGCCTGGGGTATCGATAACGTTGAAGCGGTGCTCATCTTTGTACTGCTTCTCGGAACCTTTCCAGAAGGCGGTAATAGCAGCAGAAGTAATGGTAATACCACGCTCCTGCTCCTGAACCATCCAGTCTGTGGTCGCGGCGCCATCATGCACCTCGCCCATTTTGTGACTTTTGCCGGTGTAAAACAGTACGCGCTCGGTGGTGGTGGTTTTACCAGCATCCACGTGAGCAACGATACCGATGTTACGGTAGCGGCTAATCGGAGTAGTACGAGCCATAAAGCCCTCGCAAAATTAGTGAAGCTAAGATTAGAAGCGGTAGTGCGAGAAAGCTTTGTTAGCTTCAGCCATACGGTGCACGTCTTCACGCTTCTTAACAGCAGCACCTTTACCTTCAGCAGCGTCCAACAGTTCGCCGGCCAAACGCAGAGCCATAGACTTCTCGCCGCGCTTACGGGCGAAGTCTACCAACCAGCGCATTGCCAGAGCGTTACGACGGGACGGACGAACTTCGACCGGAACCTGGTAAGTAGCACCGCCTACACGGCGCGACTTCACTTCGACCAGCGGAGCGATGGCGTCGAGAGCTTTCTCGAAGATTTCCAGGGGGTCGCTGTTCTTGCGTTCTTTAACCTTTTCCAGCGCGCCATAAACGATACGCTCGGCAACGGCTTTCTTGCCGCTTTCCATCACGTGGTTCATGAACTTGGCCAGAATTTGGCTTCCGTATTTTGGATCGTCAAGCACTTCGCGCTTGGCTGCTACGCGTCTTCTTGGCATGGATAAGCCCTCAAACGGTCTTCAGGTTCGCTCGGAATCGGTGCCCTTTCGGGACGCCTCCGACCTTACTCTTATCGACTCAGAAAATAAGATGATTCAGTTTTACAAAAAGCCGCTACTACTTAGGCTTCTTGGTACCGTACTTCGAACGACCCTGGTTACGACCTTTAACGCCGGAAGTATCCAAGGAGCCGCGTACGGTGTGATAACGAACACCTGGCAAGTCTTTTACACGACCGCCGCGGATCAGTACCACGCTGTGCTCTTGCAGGTTGTGGCCTTCACCGCCGATGTACGAGGAAACCTCGAAACCGTTGGTCAGGCGCACACGGCATACTTTACGCAGTGCCGAGTTAGGTTTTTTCGGCGTGGTGGTATACACACGGGTGCATACGCCACGACGTTGCGGGCAGTTCTGCAGCGCAGGCACGTCGGATTTCTCGACGATACGCTTACGCGGCTGACGTACCAGCTGGTTGATAGTTGCCATCTACTAGCTCCACTGTTGTCTTGCGACGCTATTGTCTTGCAAGAAAAGCAAAATGGCAGGAACGAATTCCCGCCAAATTTAGGGGTACAAGAGTCTAAAGAGGATCTTGCCCCCAGTCAAGGCAAGGCCCCGACCTCCCCTCCCGTCGAACCCGGGCAAAACTGCCTTGATCCGACGAATGGGGCTGCCAGGGCCCAGACTTATTTACCGCAGAACTCAGTTACCGCTTGAGTTCAGTGCTTCGGTCAGTGCAGCTTCCACTTCACTGGCGCTTACGCGCAACGGCTTGTCAGCATCACGGCGACGCTTACGCTCGCTGTGGTAAGCCAAACCGGTACCAGCCGGGATCAGACGACCCACGACCACGTTCTCTTTCAGGCCGCGCAGGTAATCGCGCTTGCCGGTTACCGCTGCCTCGGTCAGTACGCGAGTGGTCTCCTGGAAGGAGGCCGCCGAGATGAACGACTCAGTGGACAACGACGCCTTGGTGATACCCAGCAGTACGCGAGTGAACTTGGAAACGAATTTCTCGTCGCCAGCCAGACGCTCGTTTTCCACCAGCACGTGAGTCAGTTCCATCTGGTCGCCCTTGATGAAACTGGAATCGCCGGATTCAGCGATCTCAACTTTACGCAGCATCTGACGCAGGATGGTCTCGATGTGCTTATCGTTGATCTTCACGCCTTGCAGGCGGTAAACGTCCTGGATCTCGTTGACGATGTACTTGGCCAGCGCACTCACACCCAGCAGACGCAGGATGTCGTGTGGATCGCTCGGGCCGTCGGAGATCACTTCGCCGCGGTTTACCTGTTCGCCTTCGAACACGTTCAGGTGACGCCACTTTGGAATCAGCTCTTCGTACGGATCGGTACCGTCGTTCGGGGTAATGACCAGACGGCGCTTGCCCTTGGTTTCTTTACCGAACGCGATGGTGCCGCTGACTTCTGCAAGGATCGACGCTTCTTTCGGACGACGAGCTTCGAACAAGTCGGCAACACGCGGCAGACCACCGGTGATGTCACGGGTCTTCGAAGTCTCTTGCGGGATACGCGCGATAACATCACCGATCGCGATCTTCGCACCATCCGCTACACCGACCAGGGCGTTGGCTGGCAGGAAGTACTGAGCGATTACGTCAGTGCCTGGCAGCAACAGATCCTTGCCGTTGTCGTCGACCATCTTCACAGCAGGACGGATGTCCTTACCGGCAGCTGGACGATCTTTCGCGTCGAGTACTTCAATGTTGGTCATACCGGTCAATTCGTCAGTCTGACGCTTGATCGTGATGCCTTCTTCCATGCCCACGTAGGTCACGGTACCTTTCATTTCGGTAACGATTGGGTGAGTGTGCGGATCCCACTTGGCCACGATTGCGCCAGCGTCGACCTTGTCACCTTCTTTAACCGAAATCACAGCACCGTACGGCAGCTTGTAGCGCTCACGCTCACGACCATAGTCATCAGCGATTGCCAGCTCACCGGAACGGGACACAGCAACCAGGTGACCATCCACTCGCTCAACGTGCTTCAGGTTGTGCAGGCGGACAGTACCGCCATTCTTCACCTGAACGCTGTCGGCTGCGGAGGTCCGGCTTGCCGCACCACCGATGTGGAACGTACGCATGGTCAGCTGGGTACCCGGCTCACCGATGGACTGGGCGGCAATAACGCCGACCGCTTCACCGATGTTCACCTGGTGGCCACGAGCCAAGTCACGACCGTAGCACTTGGCGCAAATGCCGTAGCGGGTTTCGCAGCTGATCGGCGAGCGAACGATCACTTCGTCGATGCTGTTGAGTTCGATGAACTCGACCCACTTCTCGTCAACCAGAGTGCCGGCAGGAACGATAACTTCCTCGGTACCTGGCTTGAATACGTCACGGGCAATAACACGACCCAGTACGCGCTCACCCAGCGGCTCTACAACGTCACCGCCTTCAATGTGCGGAGTCATCAGCAGGCCGTGCTCGGTGCCGCAGTCGATCTCGGTGACAACCAGATCTTGCGCAACGTCTACCAGACGACGCGTCAGGTAACCGGAGTTAGCGGTTTTCAACGCGGTATCCGCCAGACCTTTCCGAGCACCGTGAGTAGAGATGAAGTACTGGAGTACGCTCAAACCTTCACGGAAGTTCGCAGTAATCGGCGTTTCGATGATGGAGCCGTCCGGCTTGGCCATCAGGCCACGCATACCGGCGAGCTGACGGATCTGCGCAGCAGAACCCCGTGCGCCCGAGTCGGCCATCATGTACATCGAGTTGAAGGACTCTTGGTCAACTTCTTCGCCGTGACGGTCGATGACCTTCTCTTTCGAGAGGTTGGCCATCATCGCCTTGGACACTTCATCGTTGGCCTTGGACCAAAGGTCGATCACTTTGTTGTACTTCTCGCCCTGTGTTACCAGGCCCGAGGCGTACTGGCTTTCGATCTCTTTCACTTCATCAGTAGCTGCACTGATGATGCGGGCTTTTTCATCAGGGATAACGAAGTCGTTAACACCGATGGAAACGCCGGAAATGGTCGAATAGGCAAAACCGGTGTACATCAACTGGTCAGCGAAGATCACGGTCTCTTTCAGACCAACCACGCGATAGCATTGGTTGATCAGCTTGGAGATCGCCTTTTTCTTCATCGGCAGGTTGACGACGTCGTACGACAGGCCTTTTGGCACAACCTGGTACAACAGCGCACGGCCTACGGTGGTGTCGACAATACGGGTGCCGCTCACGCTGCCGCCATCACGGTCGTTGACCGTTTCGTTGATGCGCACCTTGACCTTGGCGTGCAGTGCGGCTTCGCCGGCACGGAACACACGGTCAACTTCCTGCAGGTCAGCGAACACACGACCTTCGCCTTTGGCGTTGATCGCCTCACGGGTCATGTAGTACAGACCCAATACAACGTCCTGCGACGGAACGATGATTGGCTCACCGTTGGCTGGCGACAGAATGTTGTTGGTCGACATCATCAACGCACGCGCTTCCAACTGGGCTTCCAGTGTCAGCGGTACGTGCACGGCCATTTGGTCGCCGTCGAAGTCGGCGTTGTACGCAGCACAGACCAGAGGGTGCAGCTGGATAGCCTTACCTTCGATCAGTACCGGTTCAAACGCCTGGATACCCAGACGGTGAAGGGTCGGTGCACGGTTGAGGAGAACCGGGTGTTCGCGAATCACTTCAGCGAGAACGTCCCAAACCTCTGGCAGCTCGCGCTCGACCATTTTCTTGGCCGCTTTGATGGTGGTCGCGAGACCGCGCATTTCCAGCTTGCCGAAGATGAATGGCTTGAACAGTTCAAGTGCCATCTTCTTAGGCAGACCGCACTGGTGCAGACGCAGGGTCGGGCCTACGGTAATTACCGAACGACCAGAGTAGTCAACACGCTTACCGAGCAAGTTCTGACGGAAACGACCTTGCTTACCCTTGATCATGTCAGCCAAGGATTTCAGAGGACGCTTGTTGGAACCGGTGATAGCGCGGCCACGACGACCGTTGTCGAGCAGGGCATCGACAGCTTCCTGCAACATACGCTTTTCGTTGCGCACGATGATGTCCGGAGCGGACAGATCGAGCAGGCGCTTCAAGCGGTTGTTACGGTTGATCACACGGCGGTACAGGTCGTTGAGGTCGGAAGTCGCGAAACGACCACCATCCAACGGCACCAGCGGACGCAGATCTGGCGGCAGAACCGGCAAAACGGTCAGCACCATCCACTCTGGCAGGTTGCCGGAACCCTGGAAGGCTTCCATCAACTTCAGACGCTTGGACAGCTTCTTGATCTTGGTTTCGGAGTTGGTTTGCGGAATTTCTTCGCGCAGACGACCAATCTCGTGCTCCAGGTCGATAGCGTGCAGCAGTTCGCGGACAGCTTCGGCACCCATGCGGGCATCGAAATCATCACCGAACTCTTCCAACGCCTCGAAGTACTGCTCGTCGTTCAGCAGCTGACCTTTTTCAAGGGTAGTCATGCCTGGATCGATAACGACATAGCTCTCGAAGTAGAGAACGCGTTCGATATCACGCAGGGTCATGTCCATCAGCAAGCCGATACGGGACGGCAGCGATTTCAGGAACCAGATATGGGCAACCGGCGAAGCCAGCTCGATGTGCGCCATGCGCTCACGACGAACCTTGGCCAGCGCAACTTCAACGCCACACTTCTCGCAGATCACACCACGGTGCTTCAAGCGCTTGTACTTACCGCACAGGCACTCGTAATCCTTTACCGGGCCAAAGATCTTGGCGCAGAACAGGCCGTCACGCTCAGGTTTGAACGTACGGTAGTTGATGGTTTCCGGCTTTTTAACTTCACCGAACGACCACGAACGGATCATCTCAGGCGATGCCAATCCAATACGGATGGCGTCGAACTCTTCGACTTGACCCTGGTTTTTCAGCAAATTCAGTAGGTCTTTCAAGGCCTTTCCTCCTGGCGGAGCAGAGAGCGGGCTAAACAGCCCCGCTCTCGATTCGCGTCACGTGTTATTCGGTTTCCAGATCGATATCGATGCCGAGGGAACGAATTTCTTTGATCAACACGTTGAAGGACTCGGGCATGCCCGGCTCCATACGGTGATCGCCATCCACGATGTTTTTGTACATCTTGGTACGACCGTTCACATCGTCCGACTTCACTGTGAGCATTTCTTGCAGAGTGTAAGCAGCACCGTATGCTTCCAGTGCCCAGACCTCCATCTCCCCGAAACGCTGACCACCGAACTGAGCCTTACCACCCAGCGGCTGCTGGGTAACCAGGCTGTACGAACCGGTAGAACGAGCGTGCATCTTGTCGTCTACCAAGTGGTTCAGCTTCAGCATGTACATGTAGCCAACAGTAACCGGGCGCTCGAACTTGTTGCCGGTACGGCCGTCGAACAGCTGCATCTGGCCGCTTTCTGGCAGGTCTGCCAGTTTCAGCATGGCCTTGATTTCGCTTTCCTTGGCACCGTCGAACACCGGGGTAGCCATTGGAACGCCACCGCGCAGGTTCTTCGCCAGATCCAGGATTTCCTGGTCGGAGAAGGTATCCAGCTCTTCCTTACGACCGCCGATCTCGTTGTAGATCTCGTGCAGGAACTTACGCAGGTCAGCAACCTTGCGCTGCTCTTCGATCATACGATTGATCTTCTCGCCCAGACCTTTGGCCGCGAGGCCAAGGTGGGTTTCAAGGATCTGACCAACGTTCATACGCGAAGGTACGCCCAACGGGTTGAGGACGACGTCGACCGGGGTGCCATTGGCATCGTGCGGCATGTCTTCAACCGGCATGATCACGGAGACCACACCTTTGTTACCGTGACGACCGGCCATCTTGTCGCCCGGCTGGATGCGGCGACGGATTGCCAGGTAAACCTTGACGATTTTCAGCACGCCTGGAGCCAGGTCATCGCCCTGCTGCAGTTTGCGCTTCTTGTCTTCGAACTTGTCGTCCAGCAGACGGCGACGATCAACGATATAGGCCTGGGCCTTCTCGAGCTGCTCATTAAGAGCATCTTCAGCCATGCGCAGTTTGAACCACTGGCCGTGCTCAAGACCGTCGAGGATTTCGTCGGTGATGTCCTGACCTTTCTTCAGACCTGCGCCGCCTTCAGCCTTGTGGCCTACCAGGGCGGAACGCAGACGTTCGAAGGTCGCGCCCTCAACGATACGGAACTCTTCGTTGAGGTCCTTGCGGATCTCGTCGAGCTGGGTCTTCTCGATGGACAGTGCACGAGCATCACGCTCGACGCCGTCACGGGTGAAGACCTGTACGTCGATGACAGTACCCTTGGTACCGGTAGGTACACGCAGGGAAGTGTCTTTAACGTCGCTGGCTTTTTCACCGAAGATGGCACGCAGCAGCTTCTCTTCCGGAGTCAGTTGGGTCTCGCCTTTCGGAGTGACCTTACCAACCAGGATGTCGCCCGCACCCACCTCAGCACCTACGTAAACGATACCGGCTTCGTCCAGCTTGTTCAGTGCAGCTTCACCCACGTTCGGGATGTCTGCAGTGATTTCCTCTGGCCCAAGCTTGGTGTCACGCGCCACACAGGTCAGTTCCTGAATGTGGATCGTGGTGAAGCGATCTTCTTGAACCACACGCTCGGACAGGCAGATGGAGTCTTCGAAGTTGAAGCCGTTCCATGCCATGAACGCGATGCGCATGTTCTGACCCAGAGCCAATTCACCCATATCGGTGGACGGACCGTCAGCCATGATGTCGCTACGCTGAACGCGATCACCCTTGCGCACCAGCGGACGCTGGTTGATGCAAGTGTTCTGGTTCGAGCGGGTGTATTTGGTCAGGTTGTAGATGTCGACACCGGCTTCACCGGTTTCAACTTCGTCATCAGCAACACGAACCACGATACGGCTGGCATCAACGGAATCGATCACGCCGCCACGACGAGCCACGACGCAAACGCCGGAGTCACGGGCTACGTTACGCTCCATGCCGGTACCTACCAGCGGCTTGTCGGCACGCAGGGTCGGTACAGCTTGACGCTGCATGTTGGAACCCATCAACGCACGGTTGGCGTCATCGTGTTCCAGGAACGGGATCAGCGACGCTGCGACCGAAACTACCTGCTTCGGCGATACGTCCATCAAGGTGACGTCTTCCGGCGCCTTGACGGTGAACTCGTTCAGGTGACGAACAGCTACCAGCTCGTCGATCAGGACCTTCTTGTCGTTCATCGTGGCCGAAGCCTGAGCGATCACGTGATCAGCTTCTTCGATGGCGGACAGGAACACGATCTCGTCGGTAACCAGGGCGTCTTTCACCACACGGTACGGGCTCTCAAGGAAGCCGTACTGGTTGGTGCGCGCATAGGCGGCCAGGGAGTTGATCAGACCGATGTTCGGGCCTTCCGGCGTTTCGATTGGGCATACACGACCGTAGTGAGTCGGGTGTACGTCACGCACTTCAAAGCCAGCACGCTCACGGGTCAGACCGCCCGGGCCCAGTGCGGAAACACGGCGCTTGTGGGTGATCTCGGAAAGCGGGTTGTTCTGGTCCATGAACTGCGAGAGCTGGCTGGAACCGAAGAACTCTTTCACCGCCGCAGCCACTGGCTTGGCGTTGATCAGGTCTTGCGGCATCAGGCCTTCGCTTTCAGCCATCGACAGACGCTCTTTGACCGCACGCTCAACACGCACAAGGCCAACGCGGAACTGGTTCTCGGCCATTTCGCCTACGCAGCGAACACGACGGTTACCCAGGTGGTCGATGTCATCGACGATGCCTTTGCCGTTACGGATGTCGACCAGAGTCTTCAGGACCGCAACGATGTCTTCCTTGCACAGCACACCCGAACCTTCGATCTCGGTGCGACCGATACGACGGTTGAACTTCATCCGGCCGACCGCAGACAGGTCGTAGCGCTCAGGGCTGAAGAACAGGTTGTTGAACAGGGTTTCTGCAGCGTCTTTGGTTGGTGGCTCGCCAGGACGCATCATGCGATAGATTTCTACCAGCGCTTCCAATTGGTTGCTGGTGGAGTCGATCTTCAGGGTGTCGGAGACGAACGGACCGCAGTCGATATCGTTGGTGTACAGGGTCTCGATGCGAACAACCTGCGCCTTGGCGATTTTGGCCAGGATCTCGGTGTTCAGCTCGGTGTTGCACTCAGCCAGGATTTCGCCTGTAGCCGGGTGAACGATGACCTTCGCGGTAGTACGGCCCAGGACATAGTCCAGGGGAACTTCCAGCTCTTTGATACCCGCTTTTTCGATCTGGTTGATGTGGCGCGCAGTGATACGACGGCCAGCCTCAACGATGACCTTGCCCTTTTCATCCTGAATGTCCAGGACAGCAATTTCACCACGCAGACGCGAAGCGATCAGCTCCAGCTTGAGGGTTTCATCCTTCAGGCTGAATACGTTGGTGGTGTAGAACGCATCCAGGACTTGCTCAGTGGTGTAGCCGAGCGCGCGCAGCAGTACCGAGGCCGGCAGCTTGCGACGACGGTCGATACGCACGAACACGCAGTCTTTCGGATCGAACTCGAAGTCCAACCACGAACCGCGGTACGGAATGATCCGCGCGGAGTACAGGAGCTTGCCGGAGCTGTGCGTCTTGCCGCGGTCGTGGTCGAAGAACACGCCCGGGGAACGGTGCAGCTGGGAAACGATAACGCGCTCGGTACCGTTGATAACGAAGGTACCGTTCTCAGTCATCAATGGGATTTCGCCCATGTAGACTTCTTGCTCTTTGATGTCCTTGATCGCTTTGTTCGACGACTCTTTGTCGAAAATGATCAGACGGACTTTTACCCGCAAAGGTACGGCGTACGTAACACCGCGCAACACGCATTCTTTGACATCAAATGCCGGTTCGCCCAGGCGATAACCGACGTACTCCAGCGCAGCATTGCCGGAGTAGCTGATGATCGGGAAAACGGATTTGAAGGCCGCATGCAGGCCCACGTCGCGGAACTGATCTTTGGTCGCTCCCGCCTGCAAGAATTCACGATACGAATCCAGCTGGATAGCCAGAAGGTACGGGACATCCATGACGTCCGGCAACTTGCTAAAGTCCTTGCGGATACGTTTTTTCTCAGTATATGAGTAAGCCATCAGCGTTCCCCAGCTTGGTCACCTGCTTGTTTGGCCCTCCCGACGGGAGCAGCCAGAAAATCTTGCAAACCCCATGGTTTGCACCACCGCATCGGGTGGCTACAGCGCGTTAATGGCGGCGACCGAGTCGACAGCCAAGAACGGAAAAAGGCCGGTGGCAAGAGCCACCAGCCATCAGCCTTCAGCTTAACGCTTGGGCTGGAGACGCAAGGTCGATGCTTACTTCAGCTCGACTTTAGCGCCTGCTTCTTCCAGAGTAGCTTTGGCTTTGTCAGCTGCTTCTTTGGCAACAGCTTCCAGAACCATGGCAGGAGCGCCGTCAACTACAGCCTTGGCTTCTTTCAGGCCCAGACCGGTCAGTTCACGTACTGCCTTGATCACGTTTACTTTCTTCTCGCCAGCTTCGGTCAGCATGACGTTGAATTCGGTTTGCTCTTCAACAACGGCAGCAGCAGCAGCTGGGCCAGCGGAAGCAGCGGCAGCGGAAACGCCGAATTTTTCTTCGAAAGCTTTGATCAGCTCAACAACCTGCAGAACCGACATTTCAGCTACGGCGTTGAGGATATCGTCTTGGGAGATAGACATTGCTGTATTTCCTGAATTGGGGGACGGCCTACGCGGCCATCGAAATAAACAAAAATACGCGAGAGAAGTTGCTCAGCCTTAGGCTGCGGCAGCTTCTTTTTGCTCGCGAACTGCAGCCAGAGTACGAGCCAGCTTGCTGGTAGCGCCTTGAATCACGCTCATCAGCTGCGAAATGGCTTCGTTGCGGGTCGGCAGTGTTGCCAGTACGTCGATTTGGTTAGCTGCGAGGAACTTGCCCTCGAACGCAGCTGCCTTGATCTCGAACTTATCCTGACTCTTAGCGAACTCTTTGAACAAACGGGCAGCAGCGCCTGGATGATCCTTGGAGAAGGCAATCAGAGTCGGGCCAGTGAACACGTCGTTGAGGACACTGTATTCAGTGTCAGCAACGGCGCGCTTGAGCAGGGTGTTACGTACAACACGTACGTATACGCCAGCTTCACGAGCCTCTTTACGGAGTCCGGTCATAGCGCCTACTGTCACACCACGGGCATCAGCCACGACAGCGGACAGAGCAGCTTTGGCAGCCTCGTTGACTTCAGCGACGATGGCCTTCTTGTCTTCGAGATTAATTGCCACGGGTTTAACTCCTGCTTGTTACCGTTTCATCTGGCCGGAGCCGGATGTCGTTTTGGTGTCTGATTCGGTAAGGAACCGGGAGCACCATCTGCGTAGGCTTGTTGGTTTAAGACTTGCGTCGCCTACGGTCTTGGATAGCCCCCGCCAGGCAGGGACCCCAATCTTTCAATTGGCGCAATCGCTTGCGCCAACTTGTGTCTTATACGTCCAGCGAGCCTTGGTCGATGACCAGGCCTGGGCCCATGGTGGTGCTCAGGGTAACGCGCTTGACGTAGATACCTTTCGAGGAAGCTGGCTTGATACGCTTCAGATCGGCGATCAGGGCTTCAACGTTCTCCTTCAGCTTGACGGCGTCGAAGCCGACCTTGCCAACGGAGGTGTGAATGATGCCGTTTTTGTCGGTACGATAACGAACCTGACCAGCCTTGGCGTTTTTAACCGCGGTAGCTACGTCTGGCGTTACGGTGCCAACCTTAGGGTTAGGCATCAGGCCACGCGGGCCCAGGATCTGACCCAACTGGCCTACAACACGCATTGCGTCCGGGGAAGCAATAACTACGTCGTAGTTCAGGTCGCCGCCTTTCATTTCGGCAGCCAGGTCGTCCATACCAACGCGGTCAGCGCCGGCGGCCAGAGCAGCTTCAGCTGCCGGGCCTTGAGTGAAGACAGCTACACGAACAGTCTTACCAGTACCGTGTGGCAGCACAGTAGCGCTACGAACGACCTGGTCAGATTTACGTGGGTCAACACCCAGGTTTACAGCAACGTCAACGGACTCGCTGAACTTGACAGTCGACAGCTCGGTCAGCAGAGCAGCAGCGTCTACAAAATTGTAGGACTTGCCCGCTTCGATTTTGCCGGCGATAGCCTTTTGGCGCTTGGTCAGCTTAGCCATTACACACCCTCCACGTTAAGGCCCATGCTACGAGCAGAACCGGCGATGGTACGCACGGCTGCATCCATATCAGCTGCAGTCAGATCCGCGTTTTTGGTTTTCGCGATTTCTTCCAGCTGAGCACGAGTTACGGTGCCAACCTTAACGGTGTTAGGACGAGCGGAACCGCTAGTCAGACCAGCAGCCTTCTTCAGCAGAACCGAAGCCGGGGTCGACTTGGTTTCGAAAGTGAAGCTACGGTCGCTGTATACAGTGATGATCACTGGAGTCGGCAGACCTGGCTCAAGACCCTGAGTACGGGCGTTGAAAGCCTTGCAGAATTCCATGATGTTCACGCCGTGCTGACCCAGGGCTGGACCAACAGGTGGGCTTGGGTTGGCCTGAGCGGCCTTCACTTGCAGCTTGATGTAAGCGGTAATCTTCTTGGCCATGAGGCACTCCAATTACGGGTTCAAGCGCCTCGAAAGGCTCCCCGGTTACTTGCGCGTTTATCCCAGTGACGACAAAACCCCACAGCCTAAGGCTGCGGGGTTGGGATGCTTACTCAGCTAGACCTTCTCGACCTGGCTGAATTCCAACTCTACCGGAGTAGAGCGACCGAAAATGAGCACCGCGACCTGGATCCGGCTCTTTTCGTAGTTAACCTCTTCGACGGTCCCGTTGAAATCAGCAAACGGACCATCTGTGACACGAACAACCTCACCCGGCTCGAACAACGTCTTCGGCTTGGGCTTGTCGCTACCGTCGGCGACACGACGCAGAATTGCTTCTGCCTCTTTGTCAGTGATCGGAGCAGGCTTATCAGCCGTACCGCCGATAAAACCCATAACACGAGGAGTGTCCTTGACCAAGTGCCAAGTACCTTCGTTCATGTCCATCTGTACCAGCACGTAGCCAGGAAAGAACTTGCGCTCACTCTTGCGCTTCTGACCATTCCGCATTTCAACCACTTCTTCAGTGGGAACCAGAATTTCGCCGAAGCCATCTTCCATGCCTGCCAGCTTTACGCGCTCCAGCAAAGAGCGCATAACATGCTTCTCGTAACCCGAGTAAGCATGCACAACGTACCAACGCTTAGCCACGGGACACCCTTAGCCAACAATCAAGGAAACAAGCCAGCCGAGCAGGGAATCAAGCCCCCACAACAGCAACGCCATAACCAGAACAACAGCCACAACAATCAACGTGGTCTGCGTGGTTTCTTGGCGAGTTGGCCAAACGACTTTACGAATTTCGGTGCGAGCTTCCTTCACCAGGACCGCGAAAGACTTGCCTTTGGCAGTCTGCAGGCCTACAAAGGCAGCTACAGCAGCAAGGGCGAGCAAAACGAGAACGCGGTACAGGATCGGCGAAGCAGAATAGTACTGGTTGCCAACAACGCCCACGACCACCAAAGCGACTACAGCGAGCCACTTGACGAGATCGAAACGAGAGCTTTGAGCTTCAGCCTTAGGAGTCATCTATGAAGATCCTGTGAAAAGAAAGCCAGACACACCACGTGAATCTGGCAGGTCAGGAGGGAATCGAACCCCCAACCTACGGTTTTGGAGACCGTCGCTCTGCCAATTGAGCTACTGACCTAAAACAAAATCAGGCCGACCATTATGCAGACCCGAAAAAGACTTTACAACAACCAACCCCCAAAGACTTGAAATCACTCAACAACAAGCGATCTGAACACCATCAAGCCGAGCCAGCCGTTAAAACAAAGGCAGATATTTTCATATCTGCCTTGTTATATGGAGCTCTTGAGCGGATTTGAACCGCTGACCTCACCCTTACCAAGGGTGTGCTCTACCAACTGAGCTACAAGAGCGAAACACCGTGCACAACCTGCAAACTTGGAGCGGGTAGCGGGAATCGAACCCGCATCATCAGCTTGGAAGGCTGAGGTTCTACCACTAAACTATACCCGCGGAGCTTGCAGCTCACGCTAAAAATGGTGGAGGGGGAAGGATTCGAACCTTCGAAGTCGTAGACGTCAGATTTACAGTCTGATCCCTTTGGCCGCTCGGGAACCCCTCCTAAGCGAGCCGGCATTCTACATCACGCCGGCCTTCTGTCAAGCATTTTCTCATTAAAAATATGAGGTTAGCTGCATTGACCTTCGCTTCGCACCTTAGACCTTAAAGGTCTTCACTGCGAAGCGGGCGCCATTCTATGCAAACTATTCGAGAGTTGCAATGCCTTCGCACAGCATTATTTTATGTTTTAACTCATTGAATTCCTTAGCAAGGTTTTCAAAGGGCAGGTCGTCAGCCAGGCGTCGGCTTTCCGGGGCAACTCGAAGCCAGTAACCTTGCGCATCAGGAGCACTCAGCAGCTGTACCTTAACCTTTATATCCAGGCTAGTGAGGCGCTGCTCGAGGAATTGCGCCTGTCGCTGGTCGGCAAAGCCACCAATGTATAAGCAAGTATTTTGCGCATCAGATGCCTTAGCCCGATCCTTGCGCATCACAGCGTCGGAAGACTCGCTCAGCAGGCGAATATCCTGCTGCGTATTCCGATAGAGGCTCAGAGGAGTCACGTCTTTAGCACGCAACGGCGCCTCTTGCTGATGCCATATGTAGTAGAAGGCGTTCAGGATCAATAAAAGCAAAAACAACCAACGCATAAACACCTCAAGATAAAGGGCACGCCATTGCCAGACCTACGAAAATCAAATCAGGAACGAGTCGAGCCTGAGGCACGGCATCCCTCACCAAATCAGCATCGCCCCCCGTCAGGAATACAGTGAAGTTATCCCCCCAATAACTTCTGGCCAGCTCAAGCTGGGTCAGCACAAACCCTCTGAGCATCAACGTACAGCCACGTTCTACAGCCTCTACGGTCGTATGCCCTGGCGATAGGCGCTCCAAGGCTCTCTCGGCAGCTGCATCGTCGTAACGTATCTTGCGCGTATGCGTGCGCAGCTGATTACGCATGAGGGGCATACCAGGACAGATGAAGCCACCTAAATGCTCACCATCACCGGCAACAAAATCTGCAGTAGCAGCCGTGCCGAAATCAAGCACCAGGCATGCGCCCGACGCCAATTTGAAGCCGCCCAGCATTGCTAACCAGCGATCAAGACCAAGACGCTCGAAATCTTCGTAACCGTTGCGCACCCCAGCCATTTCTCGCGCAGAAACAGCGCAGGAAACCGCAACGCCAAAGACCTCCACCAATGCATCAACCAGGTTTTTTGTTTCGTCCAGAGCACGAACACTCACCAACCGGCAATGTGTCAGCAACACACCAGGCAGCACTGACAGGCTTTCAATCAATGCAACATCCGAACTAGCGACACCTTCTGCAGATGCCGTCGCCCGATCCAAATCAAGTACGCGCCACTTGATGAAGCTATTCCCACAGTCGAGCTCAAGAATCATCACGCAACCTCAGGCTTAACTCACCACCACTGTATATTTTCTCAACACCACCGACACTTAAACGCAATGCCCCCTGACCGTCGATACCCAGCACCACCCCATCGACACGGTTGGCGCCCGCTATGAGTGACACCGCCTTTCCCTGCCAGGCGTGACCTTTTTCCCACTCATCCCGAAGCGATGAAAATCCTTGCGCCCTGTGTCGATCCAAGTAGCTTTGCAACTGCATGCACAGGCGCGCCACCAGAGAGTTACGATCCACTGGAGACCCCGTCTCCAACTGCAATGACGTCCATTGCTGATCAACCTCTTCAGCCTTCTGCATATTCACGTTAATACCGATGCCGAGGACAACGTGGCAAATATCCGCGGGATCCCCTACGAGTTCCAGCAAAATCCCGGCAATCTTCTTCTGCCCCACCAGGACGTCGTTTGGCCACTTCAGAGCCGCACCCCGCACTCCAGACTCACGCAACGCCTGCATTACCGCCAAGCCAACCACAAGGCTCAGGCCTTCCAGTTGTCGCGGACCATTCTCGATACGCAATAAGAGGCTGTAATACACATTCTGAGCGAACGGGCTGACCCACTTTCGACCACGTCGCCCTCTTCCCGCCGTTTGCTGCTCCGCAAGCACCAGGTACGGCGTCGCACGCTCAACCTCAACAAGTCGCAGAGCCTCGGCATTTGTCGAGTCGATGGAGTCGTAGATATGGATAGGCCACGCCAGGGAAGACGCATGCAGTGCAATCTGCTCGGAACTCAAGAAAACCAGCGGCGAAGCTAATTGATACCCCCTCCCACGAACCTTGTGGACCGGCAGATTCAATTCGGCCTCAAGATGCTGGAGCTGCTTCCAGACAGCACTGCGACTAACGCCCAGGGCTGCGCCAAGTGCTTCTCCGGAATGGAATCGGCCATCTTTTAGAAGTTCTAACAACGTCAGCATGCAAGTATCGCCTCACAATGAGGCACGCATGATAGCCATGCGCAGGGTCATTGCATAGAAAGGCCTTTAGCACTGAAGACCCTGCCGAGGCGCCTCTTCGCACTTTCCGAGCGCCCAAAACAAAACCCCATCTGCTTTCGCAAATGGGGTTTCGGAATTTAATCTTGACGATGACCTACTCTCACATGGGGAAACCCCACACTACCATCGGCGATGCATCGTTTCACTGCTGAGTTCGGGATGGGATCAGGTGGTTCCAATGCTCTATGGTCGTCAAGAAATTCGGGTACTGAGTCGTGGCCGGCTGGCCTCGCTTCAGCAAATTGGGTATGTGACAGCTGTCGGTGTTTTGTGAGATCTCGAACTTTCGGTTCATTGCGTCTTCACACACCGCAATCTGATGCTCTTTCGAGTAGTCAAATTGCTTGGGTG